>CAYLXM010000084.1:0-15147 GCA_964387555.1 uncultured Rhodothermales bacterium
AGGGCGCCGGTGGCCGTCACCGATAGTGTTTCGACGGTGTCCGGACAGCCGGTCAGGATCGAAGTGCTCGCGAATGACTTTGACGAGGACGGGCACGCGCTCCGGGTCAGCGCCATCACAGAGCAGCCCTTGAATGGGTTCGCCATGGCCTTCGTGAACGCGGTCGAATACCGGCCCAATCCAGGTTTTGTCGGCCTCGATCGCTTCACCTACCAGATCGCCGACGCCCTCGGGTTGACGAGCACGGCCCAGGTCTATGTCAGGGTGGGTACAGGCACCGGTCTTGGCGACGATGTGCTTCCCGGGTTGACGACCATCAGCGATGTCTATCCCAATCCGGTCTCCGGATCGTGCTGGATTCACCTGATGGTGTCCGAGCCGACGCACGTGAGGCTTTCCGTTTATGACGGGGTAGGGCGACGTATCGCGGTGCCGCTCGATCGGTCCCTGTCCTCCGGACAACACAGACTCGAATGGAATGCCGAAGCACTGTCCGCCGGCATGTACCTGCTCGTGATGGAGTACGAAGGGGGAAGGCAAACGAAGGGGCTGCTCGTGGCGCACTAGGGGTGGAAGCGGACCTCACCCGTTTTAATGGAGAAGTAGTCCATCTACCCTCCATCCGAACGCCTGGAGGAGGCCGACCGAAAGCCCTGTCCACAGAAACGGGTGAAAACCGCGTGCGTGCGAAGTACCTTCTGCTATCGACATCGTTGCGAAACCGTCTCCGTCGCTCCCGCAACCCGGTCCGCATACTGGCATGAAACATCTCCTCTGTCTCGCGGCCCTGGCGATCGGCCTCTCCGCCTCGGCCCAGGTACCTTCCGCGATAGCGTATCAGGGTCTTCTGACAGACGACCAGGGCGGCCGGATCTCCGGCACGGTGGACCTGACCATGGGGCTCTACACCGCGGCCGGCGGGGGGGAGTTGGTGTGGACCGACCACCTGACGGGAGTTGCTGTCGTTGACGGCATTTTTGGCGTCCTCCTGGGTCCCGGTGGCACGCCGCCGCTCGCGGACGTTCCCTTCGACGTTCCGTTGTACCTGGGGATTGCCGCGAATACGCAAGCCGAGATGACGCCTCGGGTGCCAATCGTAAGCGTGCCGTTTGCCCGGCGCGCCGCGGTCGCCGATGGCCTGGCTTCCCCCACATTGGGCGATCTCGCCTGCTCGGCCGGCCAGGTCCCCCGGTGGAACGGAGTCGGCTGGGAATGCGGCGATGCGCAACGGGCCATATTCGAATCCTGTCCCAGCGGCTCTTACATCCGGGCCATCAACGCGGATGGATCGGTGGAGTGCGAGGCGGTGGGATCTACGAGTGGACCCTGTCCGGCGGGCATGGTCGCGATCGAAGGGTTCTGCATCGACAAATGGGAGGGCTATGTAGCGGAATGGTCCCCGTACGAGGTGCCGACAAGCGGAGTGGCGGCAACAGGACACGGCTCCATCCCCCAGGGGTACATCAGCGGAGATGTCGCCTCGGCCGTGTGCCAGGCCGCGGGCAAGCGGTTGTGTACCAGTCAGGAATGGTTGCGGGCCTGCCGGGGACCTTCCTCCACGACCTACCCGTACGGCAACACCTACGATCCGGCGGCCTGCAATGAGGGGCGCGAGATACACCCGGTCATCGAACTGTTCGGCCCCGACGCCACCTGGTCGAGCGAGGAACTCAACGACCCCCGCCTGAATCAACTTAACAACTCGCTCGCCCCGGCGGGGACCCACTCCACCTGTGTCTCGGCCGAGGGCGTGTACGACCTTCACGGCAACCTGAACGAGTGGGTGGCCGATGTGGACGGCACGATGCGCGGGGGCTTCTACGTGGACGCGAAGATCAACGGCGACGGTTGCTCGTACGTCACCACGGCTCACAACCGGACCCATCACGACTTCTCGACCGGATTCCGATGCTGCGCGGATCCCTAGCGAGGCGGCCTATGGAGCGGCAGCGCGAATCGCCGATTCCCTCACAACGACCACCACCGGCTCACCTTCACCAGAAACACGTTGTCCGCAGGCACATCCACCAGATTTCCGAGGCTCTCGAGAACAGGTTCACGGCCGGAAGCCTCATAACTCGTCCTGTCCTGCGACCACACGAAATACAGATGCGAACCGGGGCGGTACTCCCAGCGAAACACCAGATTCGACCGCAACTCGTTGAAGCTGAAATCCGGATTGCCGAACGAATACCCCTCCGGCGCCGTGTAGACGTTGCCCGCCGGGGTCACATCCAGGATCTCGAACCGGTCGTCGTAGGAATCTGCCCGGGGACTCGTGACGGATTTGAACGCCGAGTACGTCCCCACCGAGGCAAAAGGGCTGACGTAATACTGGATCGACATCTCCGTGGTGATGCTGTAATCGATCCGAAAGGTCAGCCCGAGCGTTTCCTGATCGAGGCCCCCGAGGATGTAGCGGCTCTCGCCGTTCCACGGCTTCGCGGTGACATATTGCAGCGGATCGGCGTTGGACGCGTATTCGAGAGTTGCCGCGAACCGGATCGGATCGATCGGCTGGACGGATACGCCGGGTGCGAGGCTCCAGAACCGGGCGCCGCTGCCGGATGAGACCGTCGTCCTGGCGCTGAGGTTTGCAGACGCCCGCCGAGAGGTGTCCGTCCGCAAACTGGACGCCACCTGCCAGTGCGCGGGTACCACCATGCCGGGCCCTCCACGAAGCAGCCGCGTGGCCAGCGCTTCCGAGCCATAGTCCACCGAGGCGGCGACCGTCCACTTGTTGAGGAATCCGAGACGCAGATTCAACCCGGCTCCGGACAGCAGGTGGTTGAGGTCGAAGTCCCAGTGATTGAACTGGCTCACGCCGATCGAATACGTCCGGAAGATGCCAACCGGCTGGGTCACGAAATACGAGACGGCATTCTCCTGCCTGACGATATCCGCCCGTTGCATGAAGCCGATGTCGTTGAGTTCCAGACCCGGTGACCGCCAGTTCAGCGCTGTGGAGTAGCGCCACAGCCCCTTGCTTCCCTTGCCGATCGTGAGCCCGCCTCCGGTGCCGCTCAACCGGGTCCGCGTGCTGTCGAACGCCAGATGATCCGCATCCGGGCGCTGGAAATACCGGGCCGGAGCAATCTGCAATGCGCGGAGGGCCGCGGGTTCGCCCGTGAGATGACTCCCCATCAAGCGTACATCCACATAGAATTCCTTGTCTTTCCAGTGGTGGAGCAGGTCCAATCCACCCGTAAACGCGTTGCCGCTCAGGAATTCCAGGTGCGATTCGTTGATCGAACGGTTGGTCGAGGTGAGAATCCCGCCGAGCATCGTATTGCCCTCCTTGAAGTCCTTCTGCACGCGGCCCACCACGTGGTTCGTCAGCGGCTCGACGGCGATGTCGCGTCTCAGGTCGCCGGCGGCGATGCGCGCCGTTTCACGTGCCGTGAGGCTGTGGAGGAGGCCGACGGAAAGGCCGTCAGCCGTTTTGCCGCTCGCCTTCGTGGCCGAGAGAATCGTGGTCCGTTCCGACTGCTTCAGGAATTCCCCGTCCTCCAGGCCTGGGGTGTAGGAGGGGACATGACCGATCCTCCGGCTGTAGAAGAGGCTCGCGTCATCGGCCTCGAAGTCGAAGATGGATTTTCCTTCCAGGAAGAAGGGGCGTTTCTCCTCGAAGAACACCTCGAAGGCCGTGAGGTTGAGCACGGACGGGTCCGCTTCGACCTGTCCGAAATCCGGGTTGACCGTGATGTCGGCCGTGAAATTGCTCGTCAGCCCGACCTTTGCATCGAGTCCGAGGTTGGCCAGTGAGGACCAGCCCCGATCGGCGAAGGGATTGGCCGGCTCCCGTTCGAACGTGTTGAGGCGCCCCAGCGTGTAGGGCAGCACCTCGAAACGCCGCGATTTCGGGAGGCCTCGGATGCCGTGGAGTTCTCCGAACTGATACAGCATGCCCGGGCCGGTCGAGGTCTGGGGATCCCAGTCACTTTCCTCCTGCAGCCGGTTAATCCAGCGCCAACAGTGCAGCCCCCAGACCTGCTCGTCTGCGCCGCTGTACCGCAACTGGCTCAGCGGGATGCGGTATTCGGCCGTCCAGGCCGAGTCCTCCAGTGCGGTCTTCACCTCCCAGACCGCATCCCAGCTCATGTCCGTCTTCTGGGGGTTCGTGAGGATGAGGTCGATTTTCTGTCCCGCGGCGGTCACGTTGAATTCGAAGCCGGTTCGGCGGTCGAAAAAGCTGTCGAACGTCACCCCGACGATATCGCCCCCAAACGCATCCCGCCTGCTGGTCTTCCGGGACACCTTGTCCGGCTCGTCGTCAAACGCGCGGATGGCGATGTACAGGTTGTGGTTGTCGTAGAGGATCTTCAGGTGGGTCGGAAACGTCGGTTTGGCGCCTTCCTTGGGGATCCACTGCGTAAAATCTCCGGCCCATTCGCCCGTTTCCCAGGCCGGATCATCCAGGATGCCGTCGATGACGGGCCGCTCCGTGGTCAGCCGGGTGGTGGTGTAGATGCGCGTGGGGCCGGCCTGCGGACCTGCTTCCGGGCGCTGCGCGAACGCCGTCTCGGATTGCAGGATGAGGAACAGCGTGGCGCAGACCAGGAGGGTTCTCGGGTACACGGCGGGTGGAGGATTCGGAGCGTCGGATGATCGACGCTCCACGAAACGGCAGCAACGGCGAAGATGAAATGTACCCCCGGAGCAGGCGGGTGTGGCGTGTGATCTGCGTGAAAGAGCCGGATGGCTGCCGTTAAGTCCGCCGATCGCCAAACCGGACGACGGGGACGCGGCCGATCCGGGTTTTGTGCATCAGACGAAGCGACGGACGCCGCAGGCTCGGCGCGGTGCCTCTTTCCGGATCAGGATGCGAAGACGTCGATGGTCTGCTCCCACGCACGGTTCCGGGGCATGGCAGCTGTTAGCAGTCCGATCGACACGCCGTGAGAGCCGATCCCCCTGGTGAACCTACTTCTCCTTCCTCCTCATGAGATAAGCAGCGCCCAGGACGACGATTATTAAGAGAAGGATCCAAAAGCCCCATCCGTAACCCATTCCCCATCCGTGATCGGTACCCGTCATGTGACCATCTTGATCGCCGCCCATCTGAGCAAACACGGTTGGTGCTGTTAACAGAATCGCGGTCGTTGTTGTTAGTAGTACCTTGTTCATTGTTGTCCCCTGGCGTGAAAATTCGGATGGCTACCAGCACTTCTGCGGAACCAAGCTCCGCTGCTCGATCCGGAATTTCGGTCCGCCCATTTCGCCGGCAGAACCCAGGAAGGTATCCGTACAAGACCAAAGTACGACCCCGTTTGCCGGGCATCAACGACGGCTCGTTGGCTTGTTGTACGGATCCGCCAGTCTGGGGCGGAATCCGGCTCCACGCCGTGTCGCGATGAAGGAGGTGTCTATTCTTGAATAGCCTGACGGGCTTCGCCCGCAGATGATCGGACCTTAGACGGCACCTAATCGGGTTTCCGGCGCCGGGTTGACGGCTGCCCGGCCGAGCTCCTTGACCGACTGGCCGCCAATGAAGTACCCTTCCCTGGCCGGCTCTGAGGTGCCCGATGAGAGTAGAACCTCTTGCTCATTGAATAGTCCGATTATGTGACAATCAGATTATCAGATAATTCAGACCCTTTCCGTCACCGAGTTGGCCCGGAATCTGGTCGACATTCTCAATCGCGTGCTCTACCGTCGAGAACGTTTTCGTCTGGTTCGCGGTGGAAGGCCCGTAGCCGACGTGCTTCGGATACCCGTTGGAATGGGGTTGGCGCGCCTTCCGGACCTCATCGAGGGTCTTCCGCATTTCGACGAAGAAGAAGCGGCTTCCTTGTCGGCCGATCTGGATGAGGCCAGGCGTGAGATGGACGTAGGCGAACCGCGCGATCCATGGGCGTCCTGATCGATTCCTCGATCCTTTTTGAGGCGGAGCGAGGCCGGCTGAATCTGAAGCCCTACGTGTCAGGTCGGGCGGAGGAGTCGTTCTACCTCTCTGTAATCACGGCGAGCGAGCTTCTGCCGCGCCTCACCCCGGTCTCGTCGTCAGCGTCGCCAGGAAGACCTGGAACTCCTTCTGAAGCGCGCTGCGACGCCGGTAGGATTCACGAACGTGCGCCAGCCACGCCAACGAGTCCTGAGACTCATCCACGGCCACGCAGGCGACCGCCAGCCAGGCGCCGTGCGAATAGTGGCTTCGCCGGTTAGATTCGACGATCCCCGCCAGGCGCTTTTCGGCCGCCGTCCGCAAGGCCTCGATTACCATTCCGCGTTCGAGAGGAGACGGGATCCTGTCCACCCCGGCACGCTCGATCAATGCCTCCACCGAGGGGGAGGGGATACGAGGACGATCCACCGCTCCTTCGCCGATCCACGGTTCATCCTCTTGCGCATGCCGTTTAGACAAAGTGGGCACGGTGCGGAAGAACCCCGACGATCCTCCGCCCAGAAGCCGGCACAACGCCGTGAATAGCAGGTGTCTCGGGTGATCGCTCAGTGACCAACCCAAACCCGGAGCTTCGGAAAGCAGCGTGGCAGCGGGGATGAAACGACCCGACAGGAGGTTCAGGAACGCCGACTGTCGAGAGAATCTTGGTGGACATACCGCGAGGGCGACGACGGCAAAATCCAGCAATTCCGACCTCGATGACGCCGCACCCAGCCATCGCCTGAGCCGCACCATCGTTGGCGCGGCGCGCCAGGCCGCCTCGAGCCGCTCCGCCAGTCCGGCTCGCCCTAATTCCTGAGCCGCGAGCGCAGCACCGTCCAGGAAGAAGGCCCGATCAAACTCCTGATCCATCACAGCCCGCGCGGCCTCCTCGCAGGCGGACAAAACGGCCTCCCAATCGCCAGCCTCCACGAGCATGTCGCACCAGGCCCGATACTCGGACGCTTGACCGGAAGATCGGGCCAACTCCGCAAGTCCCGACGCGCCGTGGCGACGCTGGACGACCTCCCTGATCCATTGTGATGGCTTCGTCGGGCGGCTTCCAGGACGTGGATCGAACGCGCATGGGGAACTCTCCAGGGTTTCTCCTCATGGAGTGTAGGGCAGAATTTTCGGCCGATTCCGCCTCCCCAAGGTACGGACGGATGCGGACCGGGGCGGAGGACGGGTCGCGGTGACGGTTCACTGCGCGAATAGTGGGGAAATCCCATCTGCGGATCGATCATAGCATCTGCCCATCTCTCAGGGTGAGTAATGGGGCTGGGTGGTCAGGTCTGAGCCGTCGCCGTGCTCGTCGGCCCGCCGTCATCCTGAGCAACGACGCTTCCAACAAGCATCTCAACCGGGTTCAAGTCGTACCCCTCACATCGAACACGAGTTGCCTCTATCCGAGTGAGGCCTACGTCACCGTCGGTAAGAAGCAGGGCAAAGCCCTGGCGGACCAGATCACGACCGCGAGCAAGCAGCGGCTGCACTCGAAAATCGGAGAGATTTCCACAGCGGAGATGCGGGCCGTCGAGCGCGCCGTGCGCATCCAACTCGGAATTCCCGACGGCGGCTGAGACGGCCCCGCCCGGGTCGAAACGAGAAGGCAGTACGGGGCGTGGTTGACCGTGCCCTGCCACATGCTCGGCATTCAGCTGGGCTGCTGGTCAGACCAGGTCCGCCCTGACCTCTGTTGAGACGTTCATGCCCGCGAACACGCCCGTGGTGAAGTCAAACTACCTCCTCCCGCGGCAAGGCCACCAGCCCGGGCCTCGAAAACGGTAGCCCGTGGTGGATCAGGCCGTTCAGACCAAGAGGAAGAAACGGTCGAGCCGCTAGCGCTTTGAGAGGTTGACCGCCGACGGCAGAGGGACTTGTGTACCTTTGCCGATGTTCGGGGCCCAGAAAATATTCTTGTCCGTGTTCTGGACCTGACCATTCAGGTCGAAATCCGGGCTGCTCAGATTGAGGGCCTTGTACCCTGCCGCGCCGTTGTTTGGTGCCCAGTGAACGTTCTTGTCTTCATTCTGCACCTGCCCGTTCGCATCCGCGTCGCCGGAAAACATCCCGTACTTTTCTCCGCCCAGGCCCTTCATCCCGTTGGGAGATCCGTACGCCTTAGTCTCCGAATCCGTGAAATTCCAAGTGCATACCTCGGCGGAGCAGTCCACCGCGGAAGCGCTCATCACCGCAAGGTGATTTCGGTGCCTCACGACGACGTAGTAGTTCCCCGGCGGGACGCCGGCCACAACGAGTGTATTCCCCGCCCCGTCCGTGATCGTGCCATCGGATCGGACGATGCCGGCCGCCCTCCCGGCTATCGTCGTGGTCGTTGAGCGCAGCTCGACAAGCACCCAGTCCACCATGTCACTCGGCAGCGTCGAAGTCTCCGCCCCGGCGTAGTTCCACGGCGCCACGTTGTACGGCTGCGAGGCAGGAAGAATCCCGCCTGTCTTCAAGGCCGTACTCATGGCGCCTGAGGCATAGGGGCCCTGGAGAAACACCCTGACGTCCAGGGCGACAGGTTGAGCCGGTTTGTTGTACTTGAAGGCGATCTGCTCCACAATCTGAAGACCACCCTGCCTGCCGAACTGTACCACGGCAATGGGTTCCTTTTCTGTGGCGCTCCAAAACGCGCTGGTTTCCAGGGTATCCACGCCCAGCCCTCCAAAATCCCAATAATTGAAGCCGGCCTGTATCGCCGAATCGGTCACGTCAAGCCAACCGAGAGGGGGGACCTTGGCATCCAACCGGGTTTCCACGTACAGAGTCCGGTTTTCCCGCAGCACGTCGTAGGTGCCGCCGGGTATGCTGAGGCTGCCCCAGGCGTTCACCGCAGCGATACGGCTAATCGCAACCCGATAGCGAAGGGAGTCCGCCGTGAAGGGCAATTTGGCTATCAATTCGGGCCGAAATTCAGAGGGTCGAAATCCTCGAAGTATCCCCGAAGACGCGGCACGAATGTCAAAGAAATTCAATGGCGCGTTCCGCTCGGGCACCGGCGGGCGGTAGTGGAACAGCGAATTGGAAGCGAGGTCATACGGCTTGATGCCAAAGTAGGCCTGCAATTCAAAACCGCTGCTGGTAACGTTGTAGTAATATTCCTCCCCGCTGGGTGAGGGCGCGGTGACCAGTTCGGCTCCGGGCACCTGGGCGCCCACGCTGCCTTCCCCGGCGGCGCGATAGGTAATATCTTGGGTCGCATCGACCTGCAGCCCGGTGAAATCCCAGATTTGGCCGCCACCCGGCGGGGTGGCGACGCCTACGACGGTCGGAGCGTGGTCAATCGCCATCTTCAACACATCGCCTGCGGCGGGAAAGGTGGCGTTGGTGACGGTGATCTGGGCGAACGCTACCGAGCCGACCGCGAACGCCACAAAAAGCGCTGCCAACGATCCCCGATAGGTGCGTGAGACGAACCGTTTATATTTCATACTTCTATGCATATAGCTCAGCAAACACAATCCCCTCTGACTTCTGGCCGGGGGTCCTAGCGATACGAAGAGCTGCAAATCATACAATCTTCACAAGGATAGGGCAGGCATGCGAATTCTCAAAGAAGACGCAGGAAGCGGGCCAAGTATTCTTTCGTCGCCGGCGGGCTCAGGCGGTCCGCAAAGAGAAGCCAACGGAATGCGCGCTAGAACACCTCCACATACTGCCGGATGGCCTGCTTGACCCAGGTTTCGACCGTTTTTGGTTTTCCGAGGTACGCTTCGATGCGCTCGCGGGCCGCCTCGACACGGCCGGCGTTTCGGGCGGACACCATCGTATAGCCGACGGCGTTGCCGATGTCGGTGGGGGTCAAATCGTACCCGTACCCTTCGCAGAGCCACCGAATGGCGGCAAGCCCCGCCTCGCAGGCGAATTCGGGTCGGCTGTCGACAAAATCCCGGGCCGCGCGTGTGAGGGTCTGCGGCGAACAGCGCGAACCATGGGCCAGGGCGATCGCCTCGTCGAAGAGGCCGAGACTTTTCGCCGTAGCGAACCACTTGCCCTCCTCGCCGGGCGTCAGATCCACGAGGTCGTGGAGAATCTCACCCGGCGCCTTGTGCGGGTACTTCTTCGCCACGTTTCGAAACCACGTCGAATAGGTGCCCGCCCGATTGGCGGTCAGACCGTAGGCGTCATACGCCTCCTCCATCCTCCCGCTTGCGAGCAGAAGGTCCTCACACACGGCATCGATCCGATGGTCGATCCCGCGTTCGCGGCATGATTCGGCGTAACGGAGGGCGTCATCCGGACCCTTCGAGGCCGCCAGCGCCTTGAACTTCCACTCCTGGACCTCCCAGATTTCCCGCCCGGTAATCAGATCGATGATCTCGTCGTACCGGCTGGCCGTGTAGAGCGCACTCAGGCAGACACTCGTTCCCTGGTAGAACCCGCGCGTTTTCGGGTCTGGGCTGAGGGCCATCCGCGTGGCGGACAACAATTGATCCGCCCAGATCGACGCCAGGTCCGGGGTCACACAGAGGTCCCCCCAGAAGTCAGCCAACCGCTCGATGTAGGGCATTTTGTCCTCCTCGTAGGCCCGGAAGAGCCGTTCCAGCCAGCCCTCCCGGGTCTTCCGATCGACCTCGGCGGAGGCGATGATCTCCGCGAGGGCAGCGATCGCATGGTAGACGGCCGAACCGATCGCCCCCGATGAACTGTCCACCTGCTCGAGCGCCGGGGAGACCTTTTCGAGGAACAGAATCGCGCCCTCCGCCGCGAGGACCTCATCCTTGCGAGCGACCTTCTTGATCTCCGAAACCGCCTCGTGGACGCGCTTTACGGCTATGTCCGATCGCCAACCGAATGCATTCCGCCTGAAGCGGGATCTGAACTGCCATGTGTAGGGGGTGACGCTCTTGCGGGTTGCCATGTCCGGTTCTTGCGGATTCGGGATAGGTCGGCCGCACCGTTTCTCAAACGATTTGCGGCATGGTTCGCGACAAGGTAACACCAAACGTGGCACACCCCGCCGCCGGTTGCCGCCTTCTGGTGATGACCTCCCATTACCCCTCAATCAGGGGTTGCCCATGCGAACGCAAACAATCCCCATCTTCGTGCTCCTGTCAAGCGCCTTAACAGTCGGCGCAGTTCCCGGCCGGCCACGAGGCTAGCCAAACCGTACCACGCCGGAACCCCGTACGCTACGCCCGTTCCACCTGAACGCGACACGTCCCGATTCCTCCACACACAACCTCATCCCCGCCTTAGATTAACATCCAGGCGGAATGGGTTTCCAGGTGGATGAACGGCCTCCGTGGCTAATCAATACGCGGGAGAACCCGGATTGGAAAAGATCGCCCGCCCGGAGCCGGCCGGCGATCCTGAAACCGATCGCCCGTCCATCCACCAGAACAAAAGCACCCGCCCACCGGCAGACGCACCGTGAACTTCATCCACACGGCCGACTGGCAGATCGGCAAGCCGTACGCACGCATCGCCGATCCCCACAAACGCGCCCTCCTCCAGCAGGCACGTTTCGACGCCATCCGGCGCATCGGGGAGATCGCGCGCAAAACCGGGGCCGCGTTCGTGCTGGTCGCGGGAGACCTCTTCGATTCGCCCAGCGCGGACAAAACCACAGTCTCCGCCGCCTGCAGCGCGATCGGACACATCCCCGTCCCCGTCTTCGCCATCCCGGGAAACCACGACCACGGCGGACCCGGGAGCCTCTGGCAGCAGGAATTCTTCCGGCGCGAACAGGCCGCCCTCGCCCCCAACTTGACGCTCCTTCTGGAGGATGAACCACTCGAACTCGACGTGGCGATCCTCCTGCCCTGCCCGCTCCTGCACCGAACCACCGTCATCGACCCCACGGCATGGCTCCGCAACGACGACCTCCTCCGGGCACTCCCCGACACGAAACCCCGGATCGTCCTCGCCCACGGCGCCACGCAGACCTTCACCTCCTCGTGGGAGGACGATGAGGAGTCCGCCTCCGCCGCCAACCGGATCGACCTCGACAGACTCCCCGAAGCGGTTTTCGACTACATTGCGCTCGGCGACTGGCACGGCACCCGGCAGGTCGGACCCAAAACCTGGTATGCGGGAACGCCCGAAATCGATCGCTTCCCGAAAGGCGGCGGACACGACCCGGGCAACATCCTCCTCGTCGAAACCCGCCGCGGCGAACGACCCACCGTCACCAAGCGGCTGTCCGGCAGGATTCGCTGGCATGAATTCGGCTTTGACGTTGCGGGGGATACGGCGGTAGACGAACTCGAAAGCCGCCTCCACACCCTGCTCGGGCCGCGCACAAACGAAGACCTCCTCAAGCTCGCACTGAGCGGATCGATCGGCATCGAAAGCCGCCGAAAACTGGAGCAACTCCTCGAAACCCTCGGCGCCCGCCTCCTGCGGATCAAACTGGACGACCGGACCCGCATCGCGCCGACGGACGAGGAAATCCAAGCGCTCACCCAACGCGCCGGCGATCCGCTCATTGCACGCGTCGCCCGGAAACTCGTCGATCTCGGCGACGGACCAAGCGAAGAAGCCGTTTTCGCGCGCCTCGCCCTGCGCGAACTCCACGCGGCGTGCGGCCGGGAGGCGAGACCATGAGGATCCTCTCCGCACGCGTCCGCAACTACCGCCTCCACGGCGACGTGACCGTCGACTTCGATCCGGCGCGGACCCTCATCGGCGGACCCAACGAGTCCGGCAAAAGCACGCTCATCGAAGCGATCCACCGCGGGCTGTTCCTGAAAGCGCGCGTCACGGGCGAGGTGCAGGAAAGCATGGTGTCCACCGTCCACCAGGGCCACCCGGAGGTCGAGGTGGAGTTCGAGGCAGCCGCCTACCGGTACCGCATCTCCAAACGCTTCAGCGGGATGAGCGGGACGACGCAACTCACGCAGATCGGCGGCGCCACGTGGAACGGGGAAGAAGCCGAACGCCGGCTCGCCGATCTCCTCGGCGTTGAAGAGGCCGGCGGAGGACGCGGCATGCTGGATCGCATCCGCAAACAGTGGGCGCATCTCTGGGTGTGGCAGGGATCGAGCGGAGCGGACCCGTCCGGTGACGCCAACACGCAACAGTCCGGCCTTCTGCGGCAACTCCAGCAGGTGGGCGGCGCCGTAGCGGTGCAGTCCGACCTGGACGGTCGCGTGTCTTCATTCTTCTCCACGTTGAAAGAACAGATCTTCCAGAAACGAGGGGAGGCAAGAAGCGGCTCGGACCTCAAGAAGGCGGAAGAAGAGGTGAATCGGGCTGAAACGGCGCACACCCAGGCCAAACAACGCCGGGATGGTCTCGAGACGGCCACCCGCGACTACGAGGCCGCGACGGACACGATCACGCGGTCCACGGCAGACCTCGAGCGTCTCGAGGGCGATCGGAAGAGGGTGGGGGAGAGGATGGACGAGGTGGAACGCCTCCGCGCGGTCGAAAAGGATCAAGCCTCCGCCCGGGAGGCGGCAGCGGAGCGGTTGGCGGCCCTGGAAGCGGCCGAGGAGCAGATCGAGGAAGTCCGCCGCGCGATCCAAGAAACACGTGAACGACTCGATCCGCGCCGGGCTAACGAGGCCCGGCAGGCGGCTGCGCTGGCGGACCTGCGGGGTCGCGCCGGTGAGG
Organism: uncultured Rhodothermales bacterium; assembly: GCA_964387555.1. Classification (GTDB taxonomy): domain Bacteria; phylum Bacteroidota; class Rhodothermia; order Rhodothermales; family CAYLXM01; genus CAYLXM01. The sequence goes on from CAYLXM010000084.1 coordinate 13,454, forward strand.
CCGACAAAACCTCAGATGCGGCGGCAAAGACGGTCCGCGAGTCGCGCCTCCGGTTTGATCTGGCACAGGCCAGGGTGAGCCGGTTCGAGAAGGCCGGCCAGGTGGAACAGTTGCAGCGTCGCGCGGATCGCGTGCGCGAACTCGAGGCGGAGATCGAGAAGCACCAGCAGGCTCTCGCCGGACTCCCTGCGATCGATCAGGAGGCTCTGGACGGGCTGCAGTCCACGGAAACCGACCTGGGCAAGGCCGCGGCCGCCCTTGATGCGATGGCCGCCGGAATCGAGGTCCTCGCTTCGGCGGAGCCGGTGCAGGTGGACGGCGCGGCGTTGCCGGTCGGCGCCTCGCGGACCGTCACCGAGCCGGCCGAGGTCGCGATCGGCGACACGATTCGCCTGCGCATCAACCCCGGAGGCGGCACAAGCCTCGCGAGCGCACGAGAAAGGGTGAACGACCTGCGCGGCGCGCTGCAGCGCGCATTGGACGCGTTCGCCATCCCCTCGACGGCCGAAGCCGCGGTGGTACTGGCCACGCGGAAGAACCTCCTCACCAGGATGGAAACGGCACGCTCCCTCCTCGACGAGCAAGGGGCGGACGACATCGACGAAACCCTCGCGCGCGCGAAGGAGGAACTCATCGCCGCCGAAGCGACCGTTGCGCGGCGCAAGGAGCAAGGGGGGCAAGGGGATGAACCCGCCACACGATCCGACGCCGAGGCGTGGATGCGCCGGGAAGAATTGCTGCTGGAATCGGCTGTTGGGGCCGACGAGGCGGCCCGGGTAACCAGGGAGGCCCTTCAGGCCGAGTTGACCGAACTGGACGAGGGTCTCACGACACTCCGGGAGGACATCCGGGAGGACGAGCGGACACTCGACGGGCTGGAAGCCCAGCTCAAGCTCCTCCTCTTGAACCACGGCGAAGATGCGGCTCGGACCGCGGCACTCGGACACGAACGCGAGGCCGGGGACAGGACCGCAGCCGAACTCGCGGAGACGCAGGCGGCCATCGCCGCCCTGCAGCCGGAGTTGATCCAGGCCGACAAAGAGCGGCTCGACAGAGCCGTGGCCTCCACGGAGCAGCAGCGGAGGGAGGCCGAACTCGCGCAGGCGGCTTCGCTGTCCCTGCTCCGGTCGGACGGATCGGCCGATCCGGCGGCGGATGTTGCTGTGACGGAAGCGCGTCTCGAAGCGGCCGCCGAGCACCTTGAGGGCGTTCGACGTAAGGCGGAGGCGATCGCGCTCGTGGACCGGATTTTTCAGGAGGAGCAGCAAGCGCTGGCCGAGTTGTTTTCCCAGCCGCTCGCGACGAAGATCAGCGGCTATCTGCAGACCCTCTTCGGGCCCGACGCCCGGGCGGTCGTCTCCTTCGACGAGCAGCGCATCCAGGGGATCCGTCTCGTGCGTGCCACGGACCAGGGCGCCGTCGCGTTCGACAGCCTGAGCGGCGGCACGCGCGAACAGGTGGCCGCCGCCGTGCGACTCGCCGTGGCGGAACTCCTCGCGGCCGATTACGACGGCGCCCTGCCGGTCGTTTTCGACGACGCGTTCGCCTACTCCGACCCCCACCGCGTGGTGACCCTCCAGCGTATGCTCGACCTCGGAGCCGCACGCGGCCTGCAGGTGATCGTCCTCACCTGTAACCCGTCCGACTACGCCGCGCTCGGGGCGAGGAGTGTGACGGTGCCCCTACCGGCGCGG
>CAYLXM010000085.1:0-14618 GCA_964387555.1 uncultured Rhodothermales bacterium
GCCTCGAAGATGTCATGGGCCATCGGTTTCTGCGTGTACACGTGTTTGCCCCGCTTCATCGCCGCCATCGTGGCCACGGCGTGGACACTGTCGGTCGTACTCACGCCCACCGCGTCGATGTCCGTTTCCATCTCGAGCATCTCCCGGTAGTCGATGTAGTCGTTGCAGCCCTTGAATTGTCCGGCGTTGATGGCATCGGCGTAGAATTCGTGGACAATCTGCTTGGCCGGCAGTCGACCTGCAGGGACACGAAAGTAGGTCTGACTGTAGTCCATCACGGCGACGGGATCGGCGACGGCGATGATGCGAATCCCCTCGATCTGCATGAATTGGCGCATGTCGAAGGTGCCCTGTCCACCGACACCAATCATCGCCATGTTGATCATGTCGCTGGGTGCGATATACCCGGGACCGCCCAGCACGTATCGCGGGACGATGCTCACCCCTGCGAGCGCCGTTGCCGATCTGCCGATGAAGGCCCGTCGTGAAAGGGTGCCGGGTCGGGAAGGCGTTTTGCCGTGTTTTTTGTTGTTTGTCCTTTTCATTTCGCCCTCATGCTCAGGTCTTGGTGGTGTCATGGATCACGCCAACTCGGGTACCCCGGGGGGGTCTCCAGACCAATCTACTGATCTCATCCGGACCTGCAACGACCTCTCCCGATAACGCACGAGAAGCGCGTTCACGATCCGGACCGGAGACGATAACCGTGTCCGATCTGACGTACGGGCGCGCCGCGCAGGGCGTAAGATTCGAACGCGGAATACGGACCGACCCCTTTGTCGGCGTACTGAGGTGGCGCATTGCCGATGTCGCCGGGTAGTTCCCGTTACTGTTTCCGTCCTGTCGCTTGCACGACCGGCGCCGGAGCCGGCTCGAGATTCGACTCCGCGACGCTGCCTCTGAACGCTCGAATCCACACCCGGATGAGATCGAGACGACCATGTGCCCACACATAGATAACCGGAATGAGCACCAGCGTGACGACTGTCGAAGCGAGAAGGCCACCGATGACCACGCGGGCCAGTGAAGCCTGGATCTCCGCCCCTGCGCCGATGCCCAGCGCCAGCGGGAGAAGCCCGAGGGTCGTCGTCAGGGTCGTCATCAAGATGGGGCGAAGCCGCAACCGACCGGCTTCGACCACGGCTTCGAGCGTCTCCATCCCGTGCTCGCGCCGAAGCAGGTTGATGTAATCGACCAGGACGATGGCATTGTTGACGACGATGCCGACCAGCATCACCATCCCCATGATGCTCTGCATATTCAGCGTGGTGCCGGTCAGAAGCAGCGTGGGCACGATGCCGATGATGGCGACCGGTACGGCGAACATCACGATCAGGGGATCGAGAAACCGCTCAAATTGCCCGGCCATCACCATGTAGATCAGGGCCAGGGCGAGCAGGATGGCAACGATAAAATCACGCGAGGCCTTCTGCTGCTCTTCATACTCGCCGCCGAAGCTGATGGAGAATTCCTCGGGAAGATTGTACTTGGCCAGGTCGGCCCGTATGCGCGCGACCGCATCGCCGAGAGCCACGCCTTTCTCCAGGTTGGCCGAGATGTAGTTGATGCGCTGGCCGTCCACCCGGGCGATGGTCGTGGGCGTACGATCCCGTTCCGCCCTTACGAGGGAGGAAACGGGGACGATCTGTCCGGAAGGGGTGCGTACGGAGATGTTGTCGAGGTCCTGAATGTGGAGTCTGTCCTCCGGACGCAGGCGGACAATGATGGGAAATTCATCACCCGCCACGCGGAACTGACCGGCTCGGCTCCCGCCGACGCTGGTCTGAACCGCGCGACCCACTGCCTGCACCGACAGGCCGAGGCTGGCGATCTTCTCTCGATCGAAGATCAGGTTCTGCTGGGGGCGGCCTTCCTGGCGATTCAGACGGACGCCTGCGACGCCTTCAATCAGCTGTACCCGCGTCATGATATCTCTCGAAATCCGATCGGCCTCCGTCAGATCGTAGCCGCGCAGCTCGATCTGCACCGCCTCCGTACCTTCTCCCGTTCGGAAGAGACGGCGCAGTATCCACAGGCCCGATTCGGCTTCAACGCGCACCTCAACGCCCGGCACCACGCCCAGGAGCTGTTCTCGAAGTTCATCGGCCAACGCCTGGCTGTTGATCTTTCGCTCGCCTGAGGGCTTGAGCTGGATCTCGACCACGGCATTGCCCCAGCGGACCTCGCTGGACAGTTGGTTGATCTCGTTCATGGGCAACAGCGGACGTACCGTGCGCTCCAACTCGTTGAGATACTCTTTCACCACGGCGATATTGGTGCCCTCCGCCATTTCCATTTCGACGCTGATATTGTCCGCGTCGGTCGGAGGGGCGAGTTCCATGGGAATCGTCGGGAGGAGTAACGCGGCGATCGCCACCAGCGCTGCGGCCGTTCCGAAGACCACATAGCGGTGCTTGACAGCGCCACGCAGGGAAGATGAATACTTCCGCTCGACCCGGGAAAACAGCCTCTGGAAGGCAGAGCGTTTCGGTTCGGGTTCGCCTTCCACGTGGGATTTGATGCTCAGGAAACGGCTGGAAAGGACGGGGACCAGGGTCAGCGCCGCCAGCAGGGAACATGCAAGGGCGAACACCACGACGAGGGCGAGCGCCTGGAACAACTGGCCGGTGGTTGTCCGCATGAATACCAGCGGCAAAAAGATGACGGAGGTAGTCAGCGTGGATGCGACGATGGCTCCCACCACTTCGTGGGTGCCCAGGCGCGCCGACTCGACCGGCGAAAGCCCCTTCTCCTCGCGTTGTCGGACGATGTTTTCCAGGACGACAATGCTGTTGTCGACCATCATCCCGATGCCCAGTGCCAGGCCCCCGAATGTCATCTGATTGAGCGTCATGCCGCCGAAATAGAGGACGCCAAACGTAGCGATGACCGAAATAGGAATCGCCAGCGCGATGATGACTGTTGATGAGCCGTTTCGCAGAAAGAGGTAGAGCACGAAAATGGCGAGCAAACCGCCCCAGAGCGCCGAAGTCTGAACCGCATTCATGCTCTGACGGATGAAGGTGCTCTGATCGCTGATGATCTCCAGGCGGAGGTCGCCCCGCTCCAGATTGACGCGCTCGACTTCCGCGCGGATCGCATCGGCCACCGATACCGTGTTCGCACCGCTCTGCTTCTGCACACTGAGCCGGATGATCGGCATCCGGTCCAGTTCGGAGAGAAACATGATGTCTTCGTAGCCATCTTCCACGGTCGCCACGTCGCGGACACGCACCGGCGAGCCGTCCACGTAGTCGATCACCGTCATCGCGATCTGATCAACCGACTCGTATTCTCCGAGTGAGCGGACATAGAGGTCATGCACGCCCTCCTTGACGTTACCTCCAGGAATCTTGGAATTCTCCTGCGCCAATGCCTGCTGAATGTCTGCCGGCGTCAAGCCCGCCGCCTGAAGCCGGTCGCGCTCGAGGTTCACGCGGATCTCACGGCGGATGCCGCCGCGCAACTCTATGGTTCCGACCCCGGGAATTTGTTCAAACCGCTGGGCGATGTCCCGCTCGAGGATGCGGGTTGCTTCCTCCAGGTTGCGGCTTGTGGTGACGGCGATCGTCACGATCGAAATGTTGTTCGGGTCGAATTTCCAGATACCGGGTGCATCGACCTCGGGAGGCAGGTTACGCCGGATCCGGTCGAGGGCGCCTCGGACGTCGTTTGCGGCCTCGTCGAGTCCTGTACCCTGAGCGAATTCGAGGGTTACACGGCTATTCCCCTCCGACGAGCGTGACGAAATGCGCTCCAGATTGGGAATCCCGGAGAGGGCATTTTCGATCGGGTCGGTGATGATCTGTTCGATTTCCTCCGGACCGACGTTCGGGTAGTTGGTGAAGACCGTCAGCCGTGCCATCTCGATGGGCGGGAGCAGGTCGACCGGCAGGTAGCGCAGGCCGACGATCCCGATCGTGATGACGACCAGGTAAAACATGGCCGTGGCAACGGGACGGCGAATCGAGAGATCAGGTAGGGAAGCCAAGGCTGTGTCGTTCGAGATGATTCAGGAATGCGACCGCGGAACGTCTATTGCCTCGTCGGGGTAGGCCTGCCTTGTTCCGATTTGGTGGTCCCATTTACAGGCGCGTCAACCGGGAAGGCCTCTTTGGCCATGCGTTGCTGAGTAGCCATGAACTGCCGCAGCAAATCGCGGTCCTGGAGGTCCTGCAGGGCAGCAATCCGGTCCCACGACGTCGGGCGGGCTCGCGCCTGCGTCTGGCCGTCCACCGGCCGAACGAGGTTCTGTCCCACTGTGATGACCCAGTCCCCGAACTGTATCCCTGAGACGCCTGCAACGCCGCGTCCCCGGGCAACCACGTCGATCGGTTCAAAGACCAACGGGGTCGGCTGTGTAAGTGGAGGCGGGTTTTCCTCATCGTACACATCCGGTTCCGTAATCGGGGTTTCGGTGCGAAGCGAAGGTGCTACGTAGACGCCGAGAATGCCGGTATTCGGATGCTCGTAGAGCGCGCTCTCGGGGATGAGCACCGCCTGCTCGGTTTCGGCGTAGAGAATGTCGACCGTGACAAACATGCCCGGGCGGAGGACCCGCTCGGTGTTGGGCACATCGATCTCCGCCACGGCGCTGAAGCTGCCGGTAGCCAGGAACGGGGATATCCGCGAGACCGTTGCCGTGATGATCTCGGCATTGGGATCCTCCAGCCGGATGAGCGCCGTCTGCCCCACCGTGATACGATTCACCATGCGATCGGTGATAGCCACCTCCACGCGCACATCGTCGAAGTTGCCGATGACATACAGCGGCGTCCCCTGGTCCACACGCATACCCACCTCGACATTGCGCTGGCCCACATAACCGGAAATGGGGGCGCGAATAACGGTGCGCCGCAGCAATTCGCGTTGTTCCTCGAGATTCGCCTCGGCCTGGGCGATCCGGGCCAGGGCCTGTTCGTGGGCGGCTTCGGCGCCGGCGTACTGGGCCCGCAGCATCTCCAGCTGTTGCTGGCTCTCCATCTGCCGATCCGCCAGTTGCTCCACGCGGGCCAGCCGCTGTGCGAGTTCGTTTCGAGTGGCTTCGGTGCGTTTGGCGTCGGCCTGGCTGATCTGTAGCGCGGCCTCGGACTGGCGTACCTGATCCTGAAACTGCTTGTCCCGAAGGTAAACAAGCGGATCTCCCTGGCGCACATAGTCGCCGTTCTGCGCCGCAACCCGGACGACGGGCCCTGCCATTTCCGCGACGAGACTGACCTGGTTCTTGGCGTGCACCACACCGCTCAGCCGCTCCTCGAGGGGAAGCGAGCCGAGTCGGGCCTGGATGACTTCTACCGATGGAATAATGGCAGCGAATTGACCGGGACCCTCTCCGCCCGGACCGGCCGCATCGGATCCGTACCCGCATCCGCCCGCCAGAAGCGAGATACCCAGGAGAAAGAAAATGGCCTTCTGGTTGCTAGTCATGCCTGATTGTGGACCACGTCGATGGTGCGAAAACGTCGGCGAGAGCTCCGAACGGCTGCCGTCGCCCGTCGGACGAAAACCGAGACCAACGGGTATGCAGGAGATGATCGTGCCCCGGACGGCGTCCGGGATCACATCTCCCCGTACGCGCTCGCTCCTCTGCTCCCGGCTCTTCGTCACAGGTTAGCCTCTGGCTACGTTCTCATCAGCGCCGTTGCCGGCCGTTCGGCTCGGTTGGGTGTGGGGCTCCTCCCCCTCGATTTGCGTCAATTTGCACTACGGCATAGGAACCCGTCACCCTGAATGTTCCGATTTGCCGCTTCCCGATCACCAGATGCAGGATCGGGCACGTGGAAGGGGCGCGATACAGGGCCATTTCCCGTCCGCGGCGCGACCCGAAACGGTTCCGATACCAATGAGATGCCGCCGTCCCGCCTGACCGGGATGTCCTCTTCCAGCGCGAGCGAGCGGAATAGCCCGGCGCCGGGCACCCTCCCGCGTCAGGCCTTCACCGGGACAAGGAGAATCGGGCAGCGCGCCCGTCGTATCACCCCCTCGCTGATACTCCCGACGAGTACCTGATACATGACCCCGCGACCGTGGGTGGCCATGACGATGAGATCTGCCTCGTGTTTGCGCACCTGCTCCAGAATGGAGTCAACAATCCCCCCCTGAATGAGCAAAGGCGTCACCTCAACCCCCTTCTCACGCATGCGATCGGCGAGAGCCTGAAGCCGCTGGTGCTCCTCGCGATATTCATGGGCAATCTGATCCCGCACCACGTCCGGCCCCGCATTGTACCCGACGAAATGGGGTTCAGGCTCCGCAACGTGAATCAGCCAGATCGGAGCCTTCCGCGCAAGCGCCGCCTCGACGGCAAGATCACACGCGCGTTCTGTGACGTCCGAGAAATCGACCGGTACGACGATGCTCATTCTTTTTCCTCTATTGTGACCACGGCGGAACGCGTGCTGAGCGCCTGCTGAATGAGGGGAGCGACGGCGGCGGTGAACCGTTCCGCGTCGCGTGCACTCAGGTGAGACCACTCCGGCAACTCCAACCCCTGCAGGGACGGATTGTCTTCAAAATGTACGCTACCGACGTCGATATCGGTCACGAGCCGATCCCAGAATGCATTTCTCGGAAATCCTGCGGCCTCAGCTTCTCGCCAGATGTCGGTGCTCGGGCATCGCAGGAAGACGACGTCCCCTCCACGCTCCCGGATGCGTTCGACATGGCCCTTGGCCTCGTCAATGACGGGTTGGGGGTCGGGCGGCGGCCTGTCGGGATTCGGAGCCGAATTCCTTCGGACCACCGCCGTCCAGATATCCCGAGCCATCTGCCTGTACTCCGGATCCTCCTCCACGCGATGCCACATGTGCACATTCCGGTCCCAGTCGGCGACCGACAGCTTCATGACGCCCATATGTGGCGGATTGACCCCCTCCCGGTTGGGCATCGGGATGTCCTGCAGAAGTTCGAAGAGCGGAAGGTTGCCCGCCTCGAGGAATGCCAAATACCGCTCGAGGCGCATGGCGATCTGCTGGCCCAGCCACTGCGATGGCGTCTCGGACTCGTAGTGCGAGAAGACATTCCGGCGCATAGCCTGTCCGGAGAAGAACAGGCCCGGCGTCACTCCCACGATCACCGTTCCGGAGAAGGTCGGATCGTCGGCCAGGTGTTTCAGCCCGACGAGTCCACTCGTACCCTCGAGCGCCAGCTGGATGGGCCGCTCCCCCGTGACACGCTCCCAGACGTCCAGATTGATGTCGAACAGTACGCGCGAGGATCCTACCAGTACGGTCGGATTCTCGGCCCGTGAGGCTTCACGCCGCTGGATGGACCAGAAAGCGGCCGTGTCCTTCGGAAGGGGTTCGTACCCGTGTGAACGCCAGTTCAACTCCCAGCCGGCGGTCGCGAGGACCGCCAGGATCAGCATCGTGACAGCGACACGTCCCCAGGAGAGGTCCGGGATGTCTCGCTCGATTCCGTCGTTGTATTTCATTGTTAGAATTGGAAATAGATGAATGCGCTGCCGGTGCCCTGCGTTGCGATGATCGCGAAAAGCATGAAGGCCCACACGAATGCGACCACGAACCAGTGCAATCGCCCGACGACCTCTTCGAGCGTCTTGTAGCGCATGTACCAGTGGACCCCCACGAGCACAAGGGTGGCGACCGCCGTTTCAATCATGTAGATGGTGGCCAGCACCGGCTGCACCTCGCCAGCCAGTCCAAACATGGACGTGAGAACCAGCCACGCCGTTTCAAAATCCTGCGCTCTGAAGAACACCCAGGCGATGTTCACCAGGAAATACGTCACGAAGCCGACGAAAATCTGATGAGCCAGACCAGTCGTCCGCTCCGGATCGCCAAACCGACGCTGAAGGAACCGCTCGGCCGTCAGATAGAGTCCGTGCAGGCCACCCCACGCGATGAACGTCCATGCCGCGCCGTGCCAGAGTCCGCCCAGCAGCATCGTCAACATCAGGTTGATGTACGTTCGCCCGGCTCCTTTCCGGTTTCCGCCCAGCGGGATATAGAGGTAGTCACGAAGCCACGTGGACAGGGAGATGTGCCAGCGGCGCCAGAAGTCGGAAAATCCGATGGCCGCATACGGGAAGAGGAAGTTGTTGGGAAGCGAAAATCCGAGACATAGCGCAGCGCCGATCGCCGCGGTCGAGTAGCCGGCGAAGTCACAGAAGATCTGTCCGGAAAATGCGAGCGTACCGAGCCAGGCGTCGATGAAGGGCATCGGATCACCGGATCCGAACACCTTATCCGACGTGGTGGAAAACAGACCATCCGCGACGACGACTTTTTCGAACAAACCAAGCGTCATCAGCCCCAGGCCCCAGACGAGCTGCTTCGACGACGCCCGCCGCGGCTCGGCGAACTGGGGAATCAGGTGCGTTGGCCGGACAATCGGACCCGCAACGAGTTGCGGGAAGAACGTGACGAACAAAGCGAAGTCCAGAAACGACCGGGCCGGTTCCGCACGCTTCAAGTACATGTCCATGGAGTACGCCATGGTCTGAAACGTGTAGAAGCTGATCCCGACGGGCAGGATGATGTCGGGCGCCGCAGGCTGGTAGGTCACACCCAGCAGCCCAACCAGGGCGACGAAATTGTCGAGCAGGAATTCGCCGTACTTGAAGAAGCCCAGGATACCCAGGTTTACCATGACACTCAGCGACAACAGCGCCCGCCGCCGGGCGAGCCCTTCGGATCGGAAGAGCGCGTTGGCGACGTACCAGTCGACGAGCGTCGAAAGCCACAAAAGGGCCACGAAAGCCGGGTTCCAGGCCGCGTAAAACGCGTAGCTCGCAAGGAGCAGAAATCCCTTCTTCGTCCGCCAGGAAAACGGCAGGTTGTAAAAGACCAAGACCAGCGCGAAGAAAACGACAAAAGTCAGAGAGTTGAATAGCACGGGTTTCTCCTGGAGGTGCGGGCAGTCGAGACGGAGTATAGGGGGAATCCCACCATCAGATCCGACGCAGCCGGGCAAAGTGAGCGAGGTGCAGGGGATGAAACGAGATCCTGGGACACGGGACTACGAGGAGGAAACATGGCAAAGCGGAGCGCAGAAAGCATGCCTAGAATAGAAGCGTATGGCTGTACTTCGCCAGAATGGTTCGGCTGCTGGTCAGAGGAAGCGCCGGCATGACGCCGAAGCGATCCGTGTTCACCCCTTCGTTGTATACCAGATAGAAATCGGTCCCTTCGCGCGGGTTGTACCGGAAGCGGACGTTCACAAGCCCCGCGTCCGAACCACTGCTGTATTGGATGAAAACCGAGCTCGAAACCCGCGTATTCAGCGCAGCCTCGATGCGCAGCCGTGCCACGTGGGCGGTCCAGCTCTGATCGCGGTCGGAAAAGGACACCTGATTGAACTGATAGAACGCGTCCAGACTCAGGTGCCTCGACAATTCCCAGATTGGGTTTGTACCGACCGAAACAAGCCCTCCGTCGTAGAACGATCCCGCCTGGAGCGTGTTGACGGCGCGCAGCAATCGTCCTCGCGGTGTTTGCTGTCGGGCCTTGAGCTGGTAGAAGGTGTAACGGCCCGCGGCAACCTCCGCTTCGTCGGACAACGAAAACGGCTCTCGCAGGTCGTCGACCGTCGCGAGCGCGCTGGCTTCGAACGTACTGCCTCCCTTCCAGTACAGCTCCATTCCCGGTCCCACGGCGGCGGTTTCCAACGTTCCGTCGCTGTTGCGCAGGGTTGCGTTTCCTTCGATCAGGACACGATACCGCTGGAAGCGGGAGGTGGTACTAGGAACCCAACCGTAAGAAATCCGGTCGCCGAAGCCGGTGAAGTCCTCACGCAACTCAAATCCCAATCCGGGGACATACGTGCTGCCGGAGCGATGGAAACTGAACCCGTAGCCGAGTCCGGTGACCGTCCGGCGTTCCCACATCGCCCGAACGCGCACGGGATCGAGACTGCCAACCCGCGTATCGAGTTCGCTGTCGAGCGTCTGCGCCACGTTCAAGGCGAGGTAGTCCTCGCCGAAGAGGCGGAAAATGCCGTCCAGGCCAACCCCGACGTTGTAGGTTCCGTCCTCCGCCACGCGTGTCGTCGTGATACCGCCTAGGTACGAGTACGGATTGAACACCTGCCGGCGCAGGCGCACCACACCGTAGTTCTCGGCCGACTGACCCCGGTGCCGGGCCGACTGCATGTTGAGCAATCCGATATCCCACCCGCGCTCACGCCCCACCATGCGGGCTCCGCCGAGAAGACGCACCTGCTCCCCCTCGCGAAGCCCGATCCGCCGGCTATAGAAGAGACCGTTCGATCCCCCGAAACCGAACTCGAAGTTGCTTGACCGTTCCTGGAAGAAGCGGCGCTTCTCGGGAAAGAAAAGGGAGAACCGGGTCAGATTTACTTCCTCATTGTCCGCCTCCACCTGGGCAAAATCCGTGTTCGCCGTCACGTCGAGCGTGAGGTTGTTCGTGAGCCCGTACTTCAGATCGAATCCGATATCAAACGCGGGACTATCGTCGCGCTGATACGCATTCTGCTGTTCGTTGAGGGCATACTCCTGGCCAAGTCCCGTCACGACATAGGGCGTGGCATACACGGGATTGTGCACGGGCACGTCGGTGAAAACGATCGGGTGTGATTGCGAAGGCTTCATGAAGCTCCAGAAGCCCCAATCGGGCGGGATCGGCGGGAAGATGGCCATCTCCACGCTGCGGGCGATGTATCGATAGACTATGAACCCCATCTGCACCTCCTCGTCCTTCACCTGATATCGTAGGCTCGAAAAGGGGATGCGGATTTCCGTGGACCAGCCCCAATCAGTTCGCGCGGAGGCGGCGTCCCAGAACGCATCCCAGGATGAATTGACCGCCGCCGGCCCCTGTGCATCGTTCGAAATGAGGAGGTCCGATCGGGATCCGGCGGCTGAGACGGCAAAGGCCAACAGGTTCTCGTTGTCGCTGAAGGTGTCCAGGCCAATGGTCACCTGGTCCATCGTCATGCCGATACCGTCGCGCTTGAGGCTTGGAATCTGCACGAGCGCCGGGTCATCGAAACACCGCCCTGAGACATAGAGATAGGTATCGTCATACGCGATGCGAATCTCCGTTCGGGCCGTCGGTGCGAGACCGAAAGACGGCCAGTGCATTGCCATGGGAAGGACCGGTACGGACTGCCAGGCGGCCTCTTCGACCTGGCCGTCAAGCTCGATCCGCTCGGCAAGGCGCGGCACGAAATACGGACCATCGAGAATGGATGGCACAGACTCCTGAGCTACAGCATGCCATGCCGGAAAAGCCGTTAGGGCACAAAGGGTCAGACCGAAAACACGAGGAATGAAAGATGAGATGATGCGCGACCCGTCAGTAGTGTATTGCCTGAAGAGAAGCGACTGGAAGCGGAAAGAGGACCCGCTGCGCGCCTGCCCGACGGAGGGCGGCCATGGCCCTCCGATATTGCAGCCCGTGCGTGCCGAATGCCGGCCCGGAAACCCCTCAGTGATCATGTCCTCGAACGTTGGCCGGCGCGAAGAGAATAGCCTGACCGGTTGTTCCGGTCGCACGCGTTCGCCCCGGCCTCAACCCATGGCAGAATTGTGAATATGACGTGAATCGGGCGGTATGATACGGGAATACAGGCAGGACTGCAACGGGGTTGGGCCGATTGGCACGAAAAAGTGTGCGTAACATGCCAAAAATGTTGTGTATGAACGGACAAGACAAGGCATTGGCAGTGTCCTCAACCCGTTGAACCGACATCAAATGATGACCACGAATCGGCGGCAGGGGTGCCCACGCATCCCGCTGTCCGACGGCCGTGACCCGGGTCGGCGGTTCGTAGAACCCTTCTACGGAGCTCATAGACCTCGGCCACATCTCGCGCCCCGCTGTGCGCTGAAACGGCGCGAGTTGGGCTCCGAGACGGCCCTGTAAGCTGCTCCATGAATTCGGGCAGAACGTACATTACGGTTGTGGGGTCACTGCTATTCCGGGTGAGGTCGTGATGATTGGCACCAGGCTTTCCCACTACCACATCGTCTCCGAACTGGGCCGGGGAGGGATGGCGATCGTCTACCGGGCCGAAGACGAACGCCTGGGGCGCACCGTAGCGCTGAAGATTCTCCCTGCCTCCGCCCTGGCCAGCGCCGATGACCGGGCCCGATTCTACCGGGAAGCGCGCTCCGCCGCTTCGCTGAGCCATCCGTACATTGCGGTCGTTCACGAAATCGACGAGGCCGTTCCGGACGGTGCGTCCGGTGAGGAGCTTCGCCCGTTCATCGCGATGGAGTTGATCGAGGGGGAATCGCTCGACGAGCGCATTCAGAAGGGTCCGCTCAAGCTCGACGAGGCCGTGCGGATCGCCATCGAAATCGCTTCGGGTCTGGAAGCCGCGCACGAAAAGGACATCGTGCACCGCGACATCAAACCCTCCAACGTGAGGTTGACGGCCAGGGGCGAGGCCAAGATCCTTGATTTCGGCCTGGCCAAAACGGCCGCATCCACCCGACTCACCCGGCTGGATTCGACCCTCGGGACGGCGGCCTATATGAGCCCCGAGCAAGCCCTGGGACAGGAGGTGGATCGGAGAACCGATCTCTGGTCGCTGGGCGTGGTGCTCTACGAAATGATCGCCGGAAAACACCCGTTCCCGGGCGACTACGAGCAGGCGGTCGTCTACCGGATCCTGAACGAGGAGCCCGAGCCGCTGACGGCGATCCGGACCGGCGTGCCGGTCGAACTGGAGGCGGTCGTCGCCAAGCTGCTGCGGAAGGACGCCGACCTGCGCTACCAGCATGCCGACGAGGTCGTGGCAGACCTCAGGAGCATCGATACGCTCCTTCGGGCACCGAAGCGCTCCACGTCCGACTCGCTGATCTCCGCCGCCCCGCGATCGCACCGGCCCTGGGTGCAGAAGCGAATCGGCTATGGCGTGGGCCTCCTCCTGGCGTTCGGACTGGGTGCGATCGCCGTCCTGCTGCTCGGCCGGAAGAATCCGGGCGCCCCTTCGGAGCCGCTGTACCTCGACCTTCGCATGGCCACGGTCGACGACGTCTATGCTCCCACCATCACGCCGGACGGCCGCCGAATCGTGTTCGGAGGGAGCGACGGCTCCGGGAGCCGCCTCTACGTGCGCGACCTCACATCCGGCGCTGTGGAGCGCCCCATCCCGGGTACCGAGCGTGCGCTGTATCCGTTCCTTTCACCGGATGGCGCCTGGGTCGGTTACCTCGTTCCTTCGGGCTTCACCGCCTACACGCGCGCCACCTTGTACAAGGTCGCACTGGAGGGGGGCGACCCGGTCCCGGTCGCAAGCGACGTCGCTTTCCAGGGTCACTGGGGCGACGATGGCTTCATCTATATGAGGGACGTGGCCTCCAGCATCGTTCGGATCTCTGCAGACGGCTCGATCCGCGACACACTCAGCGCTGCGGACCGCGTGGCCGGAGAAGATGGCCGTTCGAATCCATTCAAAGTGCCCGATTCCCCCTGGGTGCTCTTTCAGGCGGATCGATGGGACCAGAATCGAATCCTGGCCCTGCATCTGGAAACCGGGGCCGTGCACGAGATCGTGCAGAACGGATTTGAGCCGCGGATCTTGCCGTCTGGACACCTGGTCTTTACCCGTATGGCCAACACAGGCCCCGAGCAGATGGCGGTTCCGATCGATCGGAGAACCCTGGATCTGCTCGGCGCCCCCGTCCAGGTACTCGGAATAGCCAATCTATTCCGCGCGAGCGACGCAAGAAACGGAATGTTCGTCACCAGGTACGGGGATTCGGGCACACTGTCCCGGTTGACCCTCCTGGAACCGGGGGGACCGGAGCGTCCGGTCGGCTCGCGATCTGTGCGTGTTTGGCCCCGGATCTCCCCCAGTGGGAATCGGATCTCCGCCTTCTTTCGTGGGCAGGGGTCGCAAAACTGGGTCTACAACGTCGAGTCAGCCGACACGGAAGTCACTATCCAGTCAGAGGGTCCGCTCTTCGATTCGGGCGGGCCGACGACCTACACGTGGTCGTGGGATGGAACCGCCGTGGCGTTCACAACACAGGATGGCGGTCTGATCCTCAAGGAGGCTGCGGGCCAGGGCGCTGAACGTCGTATCCTCCAGCAAGATTTCCCGCTCTACCCGACGTCATGGTCAACCGGGGACGTACTCTCCGTCTATTCGCTGAATCCAACGGGCAACCGGGATCTCTGGGTGGTCACGCTTGCCGACAGCAGCGTCTCCCCTTTCTACTGCACACCGCACAACGAGAGGGCCGGTGCCTTCTCGCCCGATGGGCGTTGGCTGGCGTACACGTCGGATGAATCCGGCAGGGACGAAATCTGGGTGCAGCCTTATCCCGCCACGGGGCAGAAATTCCAGGTGACCGATTCGGGCGGGATGGACGTCAGTTGGTCGTACGACGGGAAGCTCCTCCTGTTCGGTCGGGAGAATGCCCTGCTGTCCATCCCCGTCGACCTTGCCGGACCGTTCAGAAAGACCGGCCCGGAGAGGATGCTGCTTGACGGCGTCGTCCACCACGGCAACTCCCGGATGTACGATCCGCACCCGGACGGCAAGCGCTTTCTGGTAGTCAAAAGAGTCGAGACAGGGGCGCCGGATGTCCTCCAGGTCGTACTGAATGGCTATGCTTTGTTGGAGCAGCTGGCTCCGACGCCGAAGTGAGGCCTGCTTGAACGGGATAGCGGGGGCGATGCACA
>CAYLXM010000086.1:0-14007 GCA_964387555.1 uncultured Rhodothermales bacterium
GGGTGGCTTTCGGCATCATGCCGATCTTCGCGCTCGCCAACGCAGGTGTCGCGCTCGGAGGAAATCTCGGCGCCATGTTGGTCGACCCCATCACGCTGGGCATCGCGTCAGGCCTCATCTTCGGCAAGCAGATCGGCGTTACCGGACTCGCCTGGCTGGCTGTGCGCCTGCGCTGGGCCGAACTCCCCGCGGGCGTCACGTGGACCCACATCTACGGCGTCAGCTGGCTCTGCGCCATCGGCTTCACGATGTCCCTCTTCATCGCGGGTCTCGCATTTTCATCGCCCGCAGACCTCGACGCATCCAAAGTAGGTATCCTGGGCGCCTCGACCCTGTCTGGAATCGTCGGCTACGTGGTCCTACGTGCCGCATCGAAGCGGGCATCGTAGCGGCGGTATCTGAGCTGCATAAATTTATAGTTTAGGAGTTTAGGAGTTTAGGAGTCGCGACCAACGGGAGCGTCCCGGGCGCAGCGAAGCGGCCACCCGGGATCTCAACGAGCCGGTCCGAGGGTCCGGGGGTAGGGCGGTTGGAGTACAGGAGTTGCCCCCGGCTCTCTTACCTCGCGCCCGGATTCCTCTCCATGATCCCGAACAGGTTTCCTTCGGGATCTTTCGCATAGGCCACCCAGCCTACACCGGAGACGGCCAATTTTGGCAATGCCGATTCTCCTCCGTGTCGTAGGATGCGCTCGAGGTAGTCGTCGACGGACGGCACATCCACCGTGCAGACGAAAGCGATGATGGACGCTCCGTCAATCTCGCCGCGACGCCGTACCAGTCCGCCGTCGATTCCCGGCTCACCGGGGGCACCGGTCTGAATGACCCAGTATTCCGGACCATCTTCCCAGCGGGAGAAATGCCATCCGAATACGCTCGTATAGAAGGCGATCGCACGGTCCGGGTCGGAGGCATGAATCTCGAAATGGATGACGCGAGGCATGTCAGGATTTTACGTGGCTCAGCACAGTCAGCATAGGGTACCGAAAGCGGATGATCGGCGCAACTGTCCTGAGCCGTATCGATGTATTGTTGACCCTCTGACCGCGGTGTCACTACGCAAACCGCAAGACCTGAAGCGTCGACTCGAAGACGGCCGGAACAGGGGCCGACACGGTGATCTTTCTCCCGTCGATGGTGCGGAGGGTCAAGTCCGCCGCGTGCAGAAAAAGCCGGCGGGCCGTCTGTCCGACGGACCGATCTCCGTACCGCAGATCGCCGACAATCGGGAAACCGAGATGGTAGAGATGCACGCGGATCTGATGACGCCGTCCGGTAAGGGGATATGCCTCCAGCAAGGTATGGTAGGGTAACCGCTCGATCACCCTATACGCGGTTTCGCTTGGCTTTCCCATCCTCTGGTCCACCCCCATACGGCCCGACCCGAATGCCCGAATCGGGGCGTCAATTCGACCGCGGTTAGCGCTCAGCACACCATGAACCACCGCCACGTAGACCTTCCTGACCTCCCGTTCCTCGAACTGCCGATTCAACGCACGATGCGCCTCCCTCGTGCGGGCGAACAGCACGACGCCGCTCACTTCCTTATCGAGGCGGTGCACCGGCAACATCTCCTCCTCCCGCTCCTCGCGGAGGCGAATGAGCAGGGACTCGACAGACGGATCCCGCTCAGGAATCGTCGCGATCCCTTCCGGTTTATTGACGGCCACCAGGGCGTCATCCTCGTAGAGCACCTCGATCGGCATCCTGTTCCGCTCCGTTTTTTGTGTCGCTCCGTGCCGCAGCCGCGCAGGGCCGACACCTATCGGCGAACGAGGAAAGGTACGGCCTTCGTTGATGAACGGTCCACTCTGAATCGCGGTCCACAACTGACGGTCGACGGAGTTCTCACCTGCGATCCCGCAGGCTCCATCCTCCGGCTACGGAGGGGGCGATCCGATCAGGCGGATTCACGGGTCGGGGCAACGAAGTAGAGCGGATCCTGCGACAGGGCATGGAGGGCGGCGGTCCGCAACCCTCTCGTATCTAACGCGGCCGCTTCGGCTTGCAGGACCCGCCCCCATCGAAGGAACGCCCGGGAGGGAAGCCGGGCGACGCGGTCATAGCGCTGATCCCATCCCTGGAATCCATGCGTACGGTATGCCTTTTCGGTGACGATCCCCCGATCATCGATCAACGTGTATCGTTTCGTAGGACCGAAGAGGTAGGGGGGAGGCGGATCGACCAGTTCCTCGATGGCATGCATCGTCGTGTTGGGCCGCAATCCACACCCGAGCATCAGGATCCGGGCGTCCAGCTCGAGCAGCAGCCGGAACGGCGAGTGCGGTCCACACGGCGTATCGTCGTGCCGGTGGTTTGTCAGCAGTGCCGCGGCCGCCGGGCCGGCGGCACACACCGAGTGCGTGGGGTGGATGCTTCGCAGGGTACCTGGCCGGGTCCGGAAATACTCTGCCAGCGCCCCCACATGAGAAGGTGTTTCCAGGGTGCTGTGCCGGTCGGAGGGGACCTGCTCCCATGTGAGCGCCGGCATGAGCAGCGTGCCGTCCGGAGCGATCGCTGCCTCAAGCCCCCGAACAATCGTCTCCGCACCGCCCGGAAGCGGCCCGAGGGAGCGAAGCGACGCGTGAACCAATAACAGGCTCCCCGGCTCAATACCCAGGACGCGCAGTTCGGACGCGATGCGAAGAGCGACGCCTGATTCGTCGGTCGGTCGACTCACCAGTTCCCCGCATAGCGGGCGTCGAAGGCGGAATGCACCTGCGTCGCCAGCAGGTACTTGATGCGGTCAAGCTGCCGAAGGTGCAGCAGGTCGTGCGCCACCCACGATGTCAGCAAATCCCCCGCCCGAATCTCCCCGAGTTTCGGGTGGATGTACGTGCGCTCCCAATCCGGCGCCTGCAGTCCGCGCAACCACCGGATCGACGTCCGTCTCAGGGCCAGGAAGCGATCCAGAGATGGATCCAGGTCGCGTTCGGCGTACGCACGCTGCGATACCCAGCGAGCGGGGTGAATGACAGGCCACGGCGTATCCGCGCTTTCGAGGAGCAGGTCCAGACGCATTCGGAAGTCCAGCAACTCCTCGTCGCAGAGGTGATTGACTACCTCGACGACAGACCAGGAGTCCTCCGCCGGTTTCCACTGCGCCTCGGAAGCCTCCATCCCGCGCACCATCGCCTCGATGGCCGTGCCGTTGGATTCCAGATGACGAATCAACGCGTCTACGTTCATGGACTTCTCCGCCACGAATCGAACAAACCGACCTCTACCATTCAAACGCCGGAGCCGGCGCCCCGCTCCCGAAATACGTCGATAAATCGACACTTCGTTCGCGCCTTCGGACCCCCGGACCCCCGGACCCGCGGACCACAAAGCCTACCCCGACTCCGCGCGCCGCATGGCATCGAGCAAATCACTCAGTCCATCCTCGTACCAGCGCTCGAACTCGGCCCGATCCTTCGCAGACAGAAGTACGGGGGATGCGGCATTGCTCAGGGCCTGTTCCGGCGTCCGGATCCCGGGGATGACGGTCGACACCTCGGGGTAGCTGAGAATGTAGGACAGGGCGAGTCGTGCGGGCTCGACACCCAGCGCGGTTGCTCGACGGAAAAACGGAGAGAGATCATCCAGCGCACGGGCCAGGATGTCCGGCTTGAGCCGGAAGCTGCGATGGTCCGTGGCATCGAATCGCGCCTCGCGGCGCATTTGTCCCGAAAGCAGCCCGAACTGGAGCGGCATGCGCGCGATGACTCCGTATCCCGCCGCTGCCGCACGCGGGAGCAGATCCAGTGCGCGCTGGTTGATGACATTCAGCACGAGTTGCAGCCCGTGACCCAAACCGCGCTCGATGAGGTATTCAGCCTCCGGATGGGGGTCATACGTGTTCAGGGAGACGCCCCAGTATCGAATTTTGCCCGCCTCGCGGAGACGCTCCAGCATGTCGACGGCATCCCCTTCCGCAAGATGAGCAACCTTCGCCGTGTGGAGTTGATAATAGTCGATGGCATCACGCCGCAACCGACGCAGGCTTCCTTCGCACGCCGCCTCGATGTGCCCGGCACTGTAGTCTGCCCATATGCTTCCGTCGTCACGGAGCCGATGACCCACTTTCGAGGCGATGACTACGTCGGGGCGATTGGCGAAAACGCGCCCGATCAGCGCCTCGGAATGACCCAGTCCGTAGAAATCAGCCGTGTCATAGAACGTGATCCCCACATCGAAGGCAGTCTCCAGGGCACGTACCGAGCATCCATCATCCGTCTCGCCCCAACCGATCGGGGTGTTCCCGGCCATGACGGCGCCGCCGATGGCCCAGGCGCCGAATCCTATCTCGCTCGCATACAGCTTGGTGGTCCCGAATCGGCGGGAGACGACTTCCGTGGGGTTCATGTTTCCCGGTCTGCGATCATTTGCTCCAGGAGTACGATGCGCGTGCGTCCCGCGCAGGACAGGACGCTGGAGACCCTCACGTGAGCAGCTCCCGAGCCAGTTCGTTGATTCGCTTGCCGTCGGCCAGACCCCGCAAACGGGCCATTGCAGGACCCATTACCTTGCCCAGTTCCGCTGCCGAAGTGGCTCCCACTGAAGCGATGACTTCCTGCAGAACGGCGCGGATCTCCGAATCTCCCATCTGCTTGGGGAGGTAAGACTCGATGATCTCCAACTCTTCCTTCTCCGTATTCACGAGATCATGTCGACCTGCCTCTTCATACTGCGCGATCGAGTCACGCCGCTGCTTGGCCTGTTTCTGCAGCACGGCAAGTACCTGTTGCTCGTCAAGCGTGGCTTCGCCTCCGTGCCGTTCTGCAATCTCCTTTTCCAGAAGAGCAGCCCGCAAAGAGCGCACCGTCCTGAGGACGGCCTGGTTTCTGGCCTTCATGGCCTCCTTTAGATCGGCTTCGAGCCGGGCCTTGAGATCCATGGGTTTCGTCTACGGTTGATGGTTCGACAGCTCAAGCGCCACAGGGGAGTGCCCTATGCGGTGAACGCAAGAGAAGCATACCCTACGACGCTGGATTTTGGTCCACAAGTCTCCCCCGAATTGGCGTAAGCCAGCAGATGGGGCGTCCAGCCCAGGCGGTCGGCAATGCGCATGAGCACAAGGATGCCGCAGAGACCGCAGGCCTGCCCTGCTTCGAGGCGCTCGGTCCTCCCACCAAGCACATCCTGAAGAAAGAGCCGATCCCGGCGGCGCGCATCCCAATCCGGCAAATGATGGCTGAGGTCCGAACTGACGACCACCACATCACTCGGCTCCTGCTCGAGCAGCGGCGCCAGCGCATCCGTGATCGCTTCGATCGGCGCATTTGAACCCAGCAGCAGCGGCACAATGCGGAACGACGAGAACACGCGCTGCAAAAACGGCAACTCCACCTCCAGGCAGTGTTCCGGCGCGTGGGACGCCTCGGCCCATTCGAACGGAACCCCCAGTTCGGAAAGCGTTCGCCTCCGTTCCTTCGCCACCTCCACCGGGCCCAATGGGGTCTCGAAAACCTCACTCCGAGGCAAGCCCGCACCCGCGACGCCCCCCCAGTGGGCCGGCCCGAGAAGGTAGACCACCGTGGGCTCCCTGCGCGCCTCCTGCAGTGCCCGGAAACTGAACCCCGCAACGGACCCGCTGCAGGCATACGCGGCATGCGGAGCCACCACTGCCCTCGTCGACCGCAAACCGATCGGGGCCGCCTGCTGCAGGTACCGGTCGACGTCGCGAGCCAGCATCCTGGGATCGCCGGGATAGAACCGATCCGCGACGGCAGGCCGCCGAATTTTTTCTCTGGTTTCCATCACTCCTCCTCTTCTTCGTCGCGTCCGGCCACTCGCTCCCGCACCGGACGTATCACAGCAGCCGCAGCGCAGCCTCCCTCTCGGAAAGCAGCCCCTCGATCTCGCCAAGGTCCTCGTCTGTCAAAACCAGGTCTCCGGCCGGAGCGGTCTCTTCGATCTGGCCGGGCCGGCGCGCTCCTACAATGGCGGAGGTCAGTTCGCGGCGACGAAGAACCCAGGCGATCGACAGCTGGGCGGCCGTACATCCCAGACGCGAAGCGAGCGCTTTCAGACCGTCGGTGAATCTCAGGTTCACATCCAGTTCCGGCTCCTGAAACTGGCGGCTCCCATGCCGCCAGTCGTCGGCCGGAAGAGCCTGAATCGACTCCTTCGTGAGTTTGCCCGTCAACAGGCCCGCCTGCATCGGGCTGTAAACGATCACCCCAATCCCGTGTTCGGCGCAGTAGGGCAGGAGCTCGGCTTCAACGTCTCGACGAAGAAGGCTGTAGGGTGGCTGCAGGGACGCGATCGGATGAATGGTACGCGCTCGCTCCATCTGCCCTACCGTGAAATTGGACACGCCGATATAGCGAACCTTTCCCTCTTCCACCAGACGCGCCATCTCCGTCCATCCCTCCTCGATATCCTCATCGGGCGCGCCCCAGTGGATCTGGTAGAGATCAATCACGTCGATTTGCAGGCGCCGGAGACTGTCCTCAGCTTCCTTGCGGATGCTCGGCGACTTGATGCGGCTGAATACGCCCTGGTTGGGGTCGTCCCAGACGCGGCCGCACTTCGTCGCCACGATGACGTCATCCCGCCTCCCCTTCAGCGCCTGTCCGACGATCTTCTCCGAGTGGCCGAGCCCGTAGACCGCCGCCGTGTCAATCCAGTTGATTCCCAGATCGAGCGCCCGCAGGATCGTATCGATCGAATCCTGGTCGTCCTGCTTTCCCCAGCCGAATTGCCAGGGCCCGCCGATTGCCCAGGCGCCGAGGCCAACGGTCGTCAAATGAAGATGTGAGTACCCAAGTCGTCTTTTCTGCATCGCTGAGGAATTCTGAAGTTGGAGGATTTCAACCGTACCCAGGCGGTATCTCTCCAAGGCTAGCCGAATTGGATTCGAAATGGAACTCGGGATACCACGTTTTTTTGGTAGGTCAAATCCCTACACCTTGGCCCCGAGGGGCTTGCTGCCCACCGAGCACACCCAACCCATAGGCCATCTCCTCCAGGACGGGTGCCACGCTACCCACACTGCATACGCTCCATACTCTCCATACTCCCCGCACTCTCCATACTCTCCACACTCTCCGCACGCTCCATACGCTTATCTTTCCTGCCCATACTTTTCCATTCCCGATTCCTTTCAGCGTAGTTCCACCCGCCCCTACGCCGATACAGAACCCATGAAGATCACCAAAGCGGTCATCACCGCGGCAGGCAAGAACCAGCGCAATCTGCCCCTCCAAACGCTTATCGATCGGGACGGCCGGCAGAAATCCGTCCTGGTCGTCATCATCGAAGAGGTCGTCCGGGCCGGAATCAACGACCTATGTATCATCGTGCACCCGCACGACGAAGAGGCGTTCCGGTCGGTCGCCGACGACCATGCACGGCATCTCTCCTTCGTACATCAGAACGAGCCACGCGGGTACGGTCACGCCCTTTTGCTGGCCAGGGACTTCGTACAGAACGAGCCGTTTCTCCACCTCGTCGGCGACCACATCTACGTCAGCGCGAACAACGCCGGATGTGCACAACGCGTGGTCGAGGCCGCCGAAGCGGAGTCCTGTTCCGTGTCGGCCGTAAAAGCCACGCGCGAAGGATTGCTTTCACAATTTGGCGCGGTGGGCGGGAAACGTCTGCCGGGGCGAAGTCATCTCTACGCCGTGGAGTCGGTTCTGGAGAAGCCGACCCCCACCGTGGCCGAACAGAAGCTGATCGTGCCGGGCCTTCGCTCCGGACATTATCTCTGCTTCTTCGGCATCCATGCGCTCATGCCGTCGGTGATGGACCTCCTGGAGGATCAACTCAATGCGAACGATAACGACGCGCTCATCGCGATCTCCGATGCCCTTAACATACTGGCCCGCAAAGAGAAGTATCTCGCCCTCGAAATGAACGACTACCGCTATAATCTGGGTGTCAAATATGGCCTTCTCAATGCCCAACTGGCGCTCGCGCTCAGTGGACACGATCGCGAAGAGGTGATCTCGATGCTCATGGAAATGCTCCTGGTCCGCGAACAACATCCGAGTGGAGGGCTTTCCGAATGAGCACGTTGACGGAACTCATCCTTTCCGAGGATCCGCGAACCCGCGATCAGTCGCTGGATGCATGGTGCCGCTCGGCCACGCTCTCGGAACTGTTGGGAGAGTGCCGATCGCTCGAGGCGTTTCGGCAGTCCAGCTCGAACCTGTATGAACAGGTACGAGCCTTGTTTTTTCTCTACGCGATCCACCGCTTTCACATTCCGACCAAGCAGGGGCTTCCGTCGAAGGGTCTCATCCCTTTTGAAGGGTACGACGACCTGCTCCACCGCCGCTTCGAGGAGGCGATCCAGCGGTTTCTGTCCATTCAAGACGCGCAAGGGCCCAATGACGGCATCTCCAGCGCGCTGGCTGCTGCCTATCGAGGTCTGGGATTTCAGACGCTGGCCAACCAGGTGCGATCAAGCGTCCGTTCCGTGCGGGGAAATCAGTGGATGTTTCGTGCGGGCCACCCTGCAGACCATCCGCTTCGCCTGGTGCCTGCGCTTCTGCAGAAGTCGAGCGGCCGATACCCGATCCTGCACGAAACCACACCGGTCAGGATGGACCTGTCGCATAGCGGCTGGAGTGACATCTTCTTTCTCGGAATGGACTTCCCGGAAGGCGCTCGTGTGCTGAACGTCTCCATCGATCTGGCCGTTCGAGACCCGCAATCCGACCAGCGCCCCCGGGCGCCCGTAGAGGTCTTCCTGCGCGTCATCGATGTCCCGGTCCTGCGCCTGGTCAGCACCGACCTCGGCGCCACGGCTACCGTCGAAACGTTTGGAAGCCTCTTCGATTATGCCGCCGACTATCTGGGCCTGCTGAAGGCTGCCGTAATCGCGGCCGGCATTGCCCCGCCCAGCATGGAGGGCTCCAACCTGCCGATTTCAGAACTCTTGTCCAAACTGGTGGGACCCGGACTCGGCCTCGAGATCGTCACCCAGGTTAACGGGATCCCGAAAGGATCGCGGCTTGCCGTTTCCACCACGTTGCTCGCGTCCATCATCGCCGCCTGCATGCGCGCCACCGGCCAGACGACCTCGCTGAGCGGCACGCTGGAGGAAGACGAACGCCGCACGGTTGCCGCTCGCGCGATCCTGGGCGAGTGGCTCGGCGGTTCCGGGGGCGGCTGGCAGGACTCGGGAGGCGTCTGGCCAGGCATCAAATTGATCGAAGGCGTACCCAGCGGGGAGGACGATATCGAATATGGGATTAGCCGGGGCTGCCTCCTGCCGCGGCACACGCTCTTTTCGACCGATTCCATATCGGCCGAAACGAGAGAATTGCTGCAGAATAGCCTCGTTCTCGTCCACGGCGGCATGGCGCAAGACGTGGGACCCATTCTCGAGATGGTGACCGAACGGTACTTGCTGCGCTCGGAAGCGGAGTGGAAAGGCAGGCAGGAAGCGCTCGACCTGTTCAGGCATATCGTCGAAACGCTTCAGTCGGGCAACATCCGGGAGATCGGCAACGCCACGCACCGAAATTTCCAGGGCCCCATCCAGACCATCATCCCATGGGCCTCCAACCTCTACACGGAGTCGATCATCGATCGGGTTCAAGAGGAGTTCGGGGAAGACTTCTGGGGCTTCTGGATGCTCGGCGGCATGTCCGGCGGGGGGATGGGCTTTCTCTTCAACCCCTTGCGGATGGCCGAAGGCAGGGACCGGCTTCAGGAGATCATGCGGGCCACCAAGAAGCGTCTCGAACAGGCCATCCCCTTCGCGATGGACCCTGTGGTGTACGACTTCTCCATCAACGAACGTGGCTCCTGTGCAGAAATCGTCACAGATGGGATGCCGGTCCATCCTCCCGCCTATTACGGGTTGACGATCCCCTCCCTCCTGAGACGCGACCCGCTGTCCCTCTCGGCCGACGAACGGGCGGAACTCGAACATTTCTCGTCCGCGTGCCGAACCCATCCGGCGTTTGAAGGGATGCTTTCCCGCATTTTCGACCGCATCCTGCCGGACCAGGGCGCAGAGACGGTGCAGCAAGACTCCCTCGGGGAACTGCTCGGTCGCTACGGCTTCGACCGCGTCCAGCACGACCAAATCAAGACCGACCTGCGCAACGGCAGAATCGGACTGGCCCAGAACCGGCTGCCGGTGTCGACCACCATCACCGATGTAACGTCGGACGATGTGGTCGACCTGTCCAGCCCCGGTTTCTCGCCGAACACCGATCTGGGAATGCGTGCGCTCGCAGCCGGAGAAGTGGCCGTATTCACGCTCGCGGCAGGGGCCGGGAGCCGGTGGACCAAAGGCGCCGGCACCGTCAAAGCGTTGAATCCGTTCTGCCGGCTCGGCGGGCGCCATCGCACGTTCATCGAAACGCATCTGGCAAAAAGTCGCCGCTCCATGAGGGAGTGCGGCACCCCAATCCCCCATCTGGTTTCGACGGGATACCTCACGCACGACGCCATCCAAGACGCGCTGGAGCACGCCCGGAACTATGCCTATGAGGGCGAGGTCTTCCTGTCCCCGGGTAGCGTCGTCGGCCTGCGCCTCATCCCGACGGTGCGGGATCTCCGTTTCGCCTGGGTTGAAATGCCCCAGCAGCAACTCGACGAGCAGGCTCAGAAAGTGCTCGACAGCCTCCACGTCGCATTGATGGACTGGGCAGAGCGCACGGGCGAAGCCGGCGACTACACCGACAATCTGCCCCTGCAGTGCCTGCATCCGGTCGGACACTGGTACGAAATCCCGAACCTCTTCCGAAACGGCGTCCTGGCCCGCGCACTCCGGACGTACCCGCGGCTCAAGCACCTGCTCATCCACAATGTGGATACGATGGGGGCCAACCTCGATCCGTCCATTCTTGGACAGCACATCCAAAACGGCGCGGGGATGACCGTCGAGGTGATCACGCGGCGGCTGGACGACCGGGGTGGAGGCCTGGCGCGAACCAACGGCAAGGTTCGCCTCATCGAAGGACTGGCCCTCCCCCGGGAAGAGTATGAATTTGCGCTCTCCTATTACAATTCGGCAACCTACTGGATCGATATCGACCAGATCCTGCAGGTGTTCGGTCTGACGCGCGATGAACTGGATAACAAAAGCACGGTGACTGACGCCGTGCGCGCAGTAGCCGCCCGCATGCCGACCTATATCACGTTGAAAAACGTCAAGAAGCGGTGGGGAAAAGGGCAGGAGGATATTTTCCCGACCCTGCAATACGAAAAACTGTGGGGGGATATGACCATTCTGCCCGAACTTCGGTGTTCCTTCGTGGTGGTCCCGCGCGAGAGGGGACAGCAATTAAAGGAGCCGGCCCAGATGGACGGCTGGCTCAGAGACGGATCCGCCGCGTACGTCGAATCGCTGTGCACATGGCAGTAGCGTAGATTTACCGCACACCCCGCTACCCTCATCGCAGCCCTTTCTCAACCGAGCACGAAAGGTCCATGACCCGCTTTCGACCCGCTGCGGCCCACGTCCAGGGAACCCTGTGCATCCTCCTGCTCGGTATGGCGGGATGGGCCTGCGGAGACGGCACGTCGAGACGGTTGCCCTGGGCAGGAGGGGGCGAAGGTTCGATCGCGTTCTCCGGCTCCGAAAGCTGCCGGCCCTGTCACGAGCAATTCTACAGCCTGTGGTCCACCTCGCACCACGGCCTGGCCATGCAGCCGTTCACTCCGGAGTTTGCCCGGGACCATCTGCTCCCCCTGGTGGAAGACCTGTCCGTTGGCGACTATACGTACACCGCTTCTTTCGATGACACGGGCGGTTGGGTAACCGAGTCCGGGTTGAATGGCAAGACGACGTACCCCATCGAACACGCCCTCGGCGGAAAGAACATCTACTACTTTCTCACGCCCATGGAAAGAGGCCGCCTGCAGGTATTGCCGGTGGCTTATGACGTGAGGAGGCGGGAATGGTTCAATACGACGGGCAGCATGGTGCGGCACTTCGTGGACCGAACCGACGAGGCACTCGACTGGAGAGAGCAGCCACTCACCTTCAACACCTCGTGCTACAACTGCCACGTCAGTCAGCTCTCATCCCATTATGACCTCGCTACGGACACCTACCAGACGTCCTGGGGTGAGCCCGGCATCAACTGCGAAACGTGCCATGGACCCGGTGGCGAGCATGTGCGGGTATTTTCCAAACTGCGAGAAGGTCAAACCGCCCCGGACCTGAAGCTCATCAGCACGGCACCCTTTACCGCCGAGCAAAACAATGCCCTGTGCGCCCCGTGCCATGCCAAGATGCAACCGCTCACAACCACGTTTCAGCCGGGCGACGCCTATTTCGATCACTTCGACCTCGCCACCCTGGAGGACCAGGACTTCTACCCGGACGGTCGGGATCTCGGAGAAAACTATACCTATACGCTCTGGAGGATGAGCCCGTGTGTGGCCTCCGGGCAGTTGGATTGTATGCATTGCCACACGTCCAGCGGGCGTTATCGGTTCTCCGGAGCAGAGGCAAACAATGCGTGCATGCCGTGCCATCCGAGTCAGGTAGAACATCCCGCTGAGCATTCCAGGCACCCGGCCGACAGCGAAGGCAGCCTCTGCATCTCATGCCATATGCCGCGGACGGAGTTCGCGCGCATGATCCGCAGCGACCATTCGATGCGACCGCCCGCGCCGGCCGCCTCGATCGCCTTCGGCTCGCCCAATGCGTGTACACTCTGCCACACGGACGAGTCTGCAGAATGGGCCGACCGGTGGGTGCGCAAATGGCGCACACGCGACTACCAGGCGCCGATCATTCAGCAGGCCCGGCTCATTGATGCGGCGAGAAAGAGGGACTGGACCTCCCTGCCCGCGATGCTCACTGCGATCACCGGGCCGAGTCGGGATGAGGTCGTGGCCACCTCCCTCATCCGGTTGCTCGCCTGGTGTACCGACGCGAGGAAGTGGCCCGCCTTGCTCCAGGCCATGGACGATCCGTCGCCGCTCGTGCGGTCTGCGGCCGCCTTCGCGCTGCGTGACAGTCCCGATTCCGAAGCGACCCGCGCGTTATTTCGCGCCACGCAGGATTCCGTTCGGCTCGTCCGGGTTCGTGCTACGTCGGCGCTCGCAGAATCGCCTCTGCGCCGGCTTTCCCCTGAAGAAGAGCAGCACCTCCGAGCCGTCCTGGACGAATACGAGGCTTCGCTGGGCATCCGCCTGGACCAGTGGACCACCCACTACAACCTGGGCAACTACTATGTCAACCGCGGTCTCACTGATCGCGCGCTGGCGTCGTTCGACGCAGCCTCCAGGCTCGAGCCGGCGGCCGTCGCCCCCCTGGCAAACGCCGCCATCGTCTACAGTGCATCGGGCCGAAACGATCTTGCCGAGCAGCGGCTTCGCTCCGCGCTTGCCCTCGAACCCGACAACGCGGTCGTCAACCTGAACCTTGGCCTGCTCCTCGGCGAGCAGCGCCGGTTTGCCGAGGCGGAAGCCGCCCTGCGCCGTGCCGCCGCAGCGGACCCCGAGTTGGAAACCGCAGCCTACAACTTGTGTGTGCTCCTAGCCGAGACGCGCCTGGACGAAGCCCTGCCCTGGTGCCGCAAGGCGAGTGAACTCCGGCCTGATTTGCCCCGGTACGGTTATTCGTACGCGTTCTACCTGGATCGCAACGGCAATACGGAGCAGGCGCGCCGACTGCTGGAGCAGATCACCACGCGCCACCCCGGATATGTCGAGGCCTATCTGCTCCTGGGGGCGACGTATGAACGGGCCGGGCGCCCGAAGGATGCCGCCGCCGTGTATCGCAGGGCCCTGAACAACCCTGCCGTCACCGAGCGCGACCGGTCCCGCCTCACGGCCCGCCTCGAATCCGTCCTCCGGTAGCCGCCCCCCGTTTTCCCCCGACCTTCCCAAACGTACCCTTCGCCTCCTGCTCTCCGCACCCTCCCTTTCCATACCCGCCTTACTTTCCATACTCCCCACACTCCCCTTGCTACTCCCATTCTCCCATTCTCCCATTCTCCCATTCCCTCTGACCCCCGGACCATCGGACCCCCGGACCCTCGGACCCCAAGCCCCCCGGACCTACGGACCCTCGGACCCCCAGGACCCCTTAACCCAATGC
>CAYLXM010000087.1:0-1495 GCA_964387555.1 uncultured Rhodothermales bacterium
GTGTGGGCGTTTTCCTGATCGGTGTCAGGACTTGATGCAGCCATTGTGAAGGCGGGCTCGAACCTTTCCCGCCGCTGATGAATTGAAGGCACGTTGCATCGTCCCCCTCTCCCGAAACATGTCTACACCGGCCGGTCAGGAACCAGACAGTAAGCGCTACGATGGACGCCTCTTCAGGCGGATTCTGTCGTTCCTCTCGCCGTACAAGGGGTGGGTGGTGCTCGCGCTCGTACTGGTCATCGTCGGCGCGTATCTCGGCCCGCTTCGTCCGAAGCTCATCCAGATCGCGATCGACGACCACATCGTCAACGGCGACCTGCCGGGACTCTACCGGATGGTGGCGATCCTCTTCACACTGTTGGTGGCAGAGGCGCTCATTGGCGTAGGTTCCGGGTACCTCACGCAGTGGATCGGCCAGCAGGCCATCTACGATGTGCGAATCAAGGTGTACCGGCACATACAGCGATTGCCGCTGCGCTATTTCGACCGGACGCCCATCGGGAAACTCATCACGCGCACGACGAATGACGTGGAGGCGCTCAACGATGTGCTGTCGGCCGGTATCGTGCGCATTCTGGGGAGCCTGGGCCAGATCGTCTTCATTACCTGGTTCATGTTCGCTCTGAACTGGCAGCTCGCGCTCCTTACACTGGCCGTGATGCCGATCATGGTCTGGTCGACTTTTGAGTTTCGAAGGCGGGTCCGGGATGCCTATCGGGAGACCCGGACCCAGATTGCCCGGCTCAACGCATTCATCCAGGAGCACGTTGCCGGCATGGGCATCGTCCAGGTGTTCAATCGGGAGGCAGAGGAATTGAGGCGGTTCGAGGCCGTAAACGACGACCACAGGAAGGTCCAGATCAAGACCGTTTTCTATTTCGCGGTGTTCTGGCCCTCGGTGGACGTGATCGCCTGGCTGGCGCTGGCGGTAGTCCTTGCCTACAGCGGGGTCCAGGCGCTTTCCGGCGCTCTTACCGTCGGCGTCGTCATCGCCTTCATCCAGTACGTCCGGCAGTTCTTCGAGCCGATTCGAGCCCTTTCGGAACAGTACAACACCTTGCAGAGCGCCATGGCTGCCAGTGAGCGGATATTCGATCTGCTCGATATGGACATTGCGCTCCCGGAGAGCAAATCCCCCGTTCCGCTGCCGGGTGTCCAGGGACGAATTGAGTTCCGCAACGTGTGGTTTTCCTATGACCGGGACACGCCGGAGGGCAAGGAGCCTTCATGGGTCCTGCGCGACGTTTCGTTCGTCGCGGAGCCGGGAGAAGCCGTCGCGCTTGTCGGTGCAACGGGCTCCGGAAAGACGACGATCATCAGCCTGTTGATGCGCTTCTACGACGTCCAGCGGGGGCAGATCTTGATCGACGGGATCGACATCCGAGCCCTTTCCTTGGACACCCTTTCCGCGCAGATCGGGATGGTGACCCAGGAGAGCTATCTGTTCAATGACACCATCCGCGCCAACCTGCTCTATGCTCGGGCGGACGCCACG
>CAYLXM010000087.1:1505-13123 GCA_964387555.1 uncultured Rhodothermales bacterium
GGCATCGATATCCGCGAGGTGGCCCTGAAGGATCTCCGTCGCCACATCGGACTGGTACTCCAGGACGTGTACCTGTTCTCCGGATCGATCGAACGGAACCTCACGCTGGGGGATGAGCGGATCACTCACGACCAGATTCGGCGTGCCGCGGAGCAGGTGGGGGCGAGTGGCTTTATTGAGCGGTTGCCGGACGGGTATCAGCAGGACGTGCGCGAGCGTGGGGCTTCCCTGTCCCACGGTCAACGCCAGTTGCTCTCCTTCATTCGCGCACTCGTGTACGACCCCGAGATTCTCGTATTGGACGAGGCGACATCAAGCGTGGATACGGAGACGGAGCGGCTCATCCAGCGCGCCATGGAGCGGCTCATGGAAGGGCGCACGACGATCGCCGTGGCCCATCGGCTGTCGACCATCCAGAATGCGGATCAGATCCTCGTGGTCCACAGAGGCGCCATCCGGGAGCGGGGCACCCACCAGGAACTGCTCGCCGCCGATGGGCTGTACCGGCGGCTATATGAGCTGCAGTACAGGGAAGAAAAGGTGGGGGTGTAGGAGGAGTCTTCTCAAAACAGATACATATCGAACAGCCTCCGCTTCGCCTTTGTGACGGGATGTTGGGGTCCCAGCAGGGTGAAGAGCGCGATACCCAGCCTGCGGGCGGCGTCGTCGGCGTAGAAGCGATCCTTCTGCAGGGTATCGATGAGGCGTGAGATGGCCTCCGAATAATCTCCGGATCGGATGTGGGTGAGGGCCTCGGCGAGGAGCGCCTTGCCTTCCCCGTCAGGCATCGCATGGTCGCTGGAATCGAGCAGTCCGGCAAACGTGGTAATGGCGTCGGCGATCTGGGCCGCCTGGACTGTCGGGGCATCGAGGCCCTTGATCCACTCGAGGGCTGCGGCCGGGTCGTCGAAGGCAAAAATGCGCGCCAGGAGGAAACGAGCCTCGGCATTCCCGGGATCGGTCGTGAGTACCTTCTGAAGGAGCGCCGACGCTTCCTCGGTCTGACCCGCGTCAGACAGCCGGCGCGCTTCCTCCAAATCGCGACCCCCCGGCGTCGGGATGGCTTTGTCGAGCCACTGCCGAATCGCCGGCTCGGGCAGCGCGCCGGTGAACTCATTGGCGACCTTTCCGTCCATGATGAGCTTCACGTTCGGGATACCGCGCACACCAAACTTCTGGGCCAGGTCGGGATGCTCATCCGAGTTGATCTTGACCAGCTTCCATCGGTTCTTCTGCTCGTCAGCCAAACGCTCGAGCACGGGGCTCAGGGCCCGGCAAGGGCCGCACCAGGGGGCCCAGAAATCGACCAGAACGGGCATTTTGAAGCTCGCATCGAGCACATCCGTTCGAAAATCCGTCATGTCGTAGGCCATTGCACACTCAAGGTTATTCGCCCCGATGATCCACTTTCTCAGGCACCGGAGATCAAAGGGGAGGAGATGGCATCTGCAAGGGCCCCTTCAACCCACGAAACCGCAGCGAGGTTGTCCCGGAAGCGGAAACGCACCACATTTTCACTTCGGAGCCTGTGCGCCGCGGGTGACGGCCTTTGGCCGGCCCGGTCGGTCAGGATCCGCGGCTGCATACGGCGCCACATTCCGGTATTCCGTGATCAGCGCCACGGTGTCCGGCATGGAGAATCAGGCCGAGGGGCGCGGGCGCGAATGAGCGGCCAACTCGAATCGACGCAATCGCGTGTATTGGGCCCCCGATGGGAAGAGCCGGCTCTCGTAGAGGAAGAAGTCATCCATCCGGAAACGGATTTCCGGCACCGCCAGCAGCCCGAGTTGCCGCTCAAGGTGCCGCGACTCCACGTCCCGAAACCGCGCCAGCGTGATGTGCGAGGTAAAGGGTCGATCCTCCGGAGGGAAACCCAGATCGACCACCGCGTTCTCCACGTCGACCTGCAGAGCCCGGAGGTCGGGGGCCTCCGAAAGCCGGATGACCAGCACGCGAGGCCGCCGTACCGAGGGGAATGCGTCGATCCCTTCCAAACCCACCACCGCCTCGTATCCTGAAACGCCCGCAAGCACCTCGGCTACGGATCCGACGCGATCTTGCGGAACCTCGCCGAGAAAGCGCAGCGTCAGATGGAATTGCTCGGGCGGGAGCCAGCGGATTCCGGGCAGGTCAAACCGTATACCGGCGAGCACTCCCCGCACCTCCTCGGGTGGATCCATGGCGACGAAGAGTCTCGGCATACGGGTCTTGGTCGAGAGGTCATCCCCGCTCCACGACGCGCGCCGGAACCCACGCATTCCGGAATGGCGTGCGACCTGGGCCGCACGGGCCGGCGGTTGTCCCCATTGCTGATCTGCGGGATCCCTTAAAGATACGGCTTCGAATCCGAAGGATGCTTTCCCGTACCGGAAGGGGTCCATTGCCGTTAGGGTCCCGGCGTTCGGAAGCGATCGGGTCCGGGGACGTGGGCACCCTGTGCGATCGACGGCCGGTCAGGTCGTCGACGGCTCATCCGGCGTTGTCCCGTCGTCGTCGGAGTGCGGACGAAGGTCCTTGAGTTTGAGCTGCAGCGTGGTCTGTCCGCGAAACCGGTTCTCATCGATCGAGAACAGCATTTCCAGCGGTTCCTCGCGATTCCGGCAGGCGCGGACGACCGGCAGATGCTCGTGCATCCGGAACCCGATCACTTCGAAGGCCCGGCTCGTGGTGCCGTTTCGCTGGCGCACACGAAACTTCAGATGCCCGTCGCCGATGATGGAGGGGGAACTGATCACCTCGATGTCGCGGCTGTGAAACACGGGACTTCGGTTCTCGGGTCCGAAAGGACCAAATTGCTGGAGCACCCGCCAGAAACGGGGGGTCACGTCAACCAGTTCGAGGGACGCGTCGTAGGTGATCTCCGGGCACAAGAGGGCCGGCGTCATCATCGCCCCAACCTCCGCATTAAACCGATCGCGAAACGCGGGCACGTTCTCTTCCGGCAGGGTGATCCCCGCGGCGTACATGTGTCCACCGAAACGCGTGAGCAGGGAGGCGCAGGCTTGGAGGGCTTCGTAAATGTTCAGATTGGCGATCGAGCGGGCGCTGCCCTTGGCCTCTCCGTTCTGGGAGGCCAGCATGACCGTGGGGCGGTGGAAGCGCTCGACGAGGCGACTGGCTACGATCCCCACGACGCCCACGTTCCAGTCGGGTCGATGCAGAACGAGAGCGTGTTCCATGCAGGTGGACGCCGACGCGGCCACGAGGTCAAGAGCTTCCGTGAGCGTCCGCTGGTCGATTTCCCGGCGCTCTCCGTTCAAGCGATTCAGTTCGCGCGCCCATGATCGGGCGCCGCCCGGATCGTCGGCCGTCAGCAGATCCACGGCAAGTTGGGCGTCACTCAGGCGGCCGGCCGCGTTGATGCGGGGGCCGATATTGAATACGATCTGGCCGGTGTCGCAGGTCTGCAGATCGACGCGCGCTGCCGAGGCCAGCATGGCGAGACCGAGGCGGGGCGACTCCTTGATGCGCCGCAGCCCGGCGGTCATCAGAACGCGGTTCTCATCGACAATCGGTACGATATCGCTCGCGATGGACAGCGCCACGAGATCGAGGTATTCATCGGCCGCTTCCGTGGGAAGGCCGAGTGTGTGCAGGCTTGCCTGGACCAGTTTGTAGCCGACGCCGCATCCCGTGAGTTCCTTGAACGGGTAATCGCAATCGGCTCTTTTCGGATCGAGCACCGCCACCGCGCCGGGCAGCGTATCCCCGGGCGTGTGGTGGTCGCAGATGATGAGGTCGATCCCCAGTGATCGCGCATAGCGAGCGGCTTCCACACCCGTGATGCCGCAATCGAGCGCCACGATCAGAGAACATCTGGCCTCGTGCGCAAGATCGATGCCCGCCTCATTGAGTCCATACCCGTCGCGGAACCGGTCCGGGATATAGCTGGACACGTCCACGGACATCTCGCGAAGAAAGGAGACCATCAACGAGACGGCCGTCGTCCCGTCCACGTCATAGTCCCCAAACACGAGCACGCGTTCCCCGGCCGTGACGGCCTGCGCCAGCCGGTCCGCCGCTTCCCGCATGTCGCGCATGAGAAACGGGTCATGCTGCAAGTCGAGCGAGGGACGGAAATAGGCCCGGGCCTGCTCGAATGTCGCAATGCCGCGCCCCACCAGGGCCCGGGTCAACGGCTCGGGGAGTGCGTTGAGTTCTCGGCTCAGGCGATCCACCACGTCCTGCTCACCCGTCTTGCTCTGGACCCAACGGTACTTCATGCCACCGCGACTGTTTACGGCATCGTGATCAAGGGACTGGAATCGTACCGGTCGAACTCGGTCCTCACCTGGGACGCGGCTGCAAGCACCCTCCCCTGGAACGATGCTTCCCTCCTAACAAGCGCAGGACCGTCGCATTTTACGACAGCGGTTCGCGCCTGTCCTTCCCCCTCTCTCCGAATCCACTCAGGCTGATGACGCCGAGGTGCCGTCCGGCCAACCCAATAGAAGCGCGGTGAGAAAAGAATTGTTCCGGACGGGATGCCGTGCATGCCGGATCGATCTCGATGTGCGGGTCGCGCAGACCCAGTTCGAGCAGTTGACCTCGAAGTCCTCGCTTGAGGTCGAGGTGGGGCTTTCGCCGTCCGGGGTCGCGCCGAACGAGCGCGGGAGGGAAGCGCTCAGCCACTTCTTCCCCTACTTCGAAGTGGTCTACCGAGATGCAAGGGCTGGTATAGGCCACCGTTCGATCCGGGCGCGCCCCCATCGTGAACATCCGTTCGACGGTCGACGGCACGATTCCCGAGAGGAAGCCGCGCCAACCCGCATGCGCGGCGCCGATGACTCCGGCGTGCGGGTCGGCAAGCAAGACAATCGCGCAATCGGCGCCCTGGAGCGCGAGCGTGAGGGTGTTCGTCGAGGTAACGAGTCCGTCACATTCGGGGAAGAGACCCGGTTCGTTTACGACGCGGACCGTTGTCCCGTGGACCTGCCCCGCGAAGGCCACCCGGGACGGATCCAGCCCAAGGGCCAGAAAGAACCGCATCCGGTTTCGAGCCACGTGGTCGGGCGCATCTCCCACAGAATCGCCCAGATTGAGAGAATCCCACGGCCCCTGGCTGACCCCTCCGGCGCGGGTGCTGAAAGCGGCGATGATCCCGCGGGCCCTCTGGAAAACGGGGGGGCGAATGGGAAGGACGGACTGCGGATTATCCTCGTCGGCGGCAAAGGGATTCATGGGGCCTCCAGGTGCCTGATGACCACGCGCCGCGCGAGGTCCAGCGGCATCTCCCTCTGGGTCCACTGCCGGTATGCGGCCGCTGCCTGTCCCACGAACATCTCGATCCCGTCGATGGTAGTCGCTCCTTTTGCGGCGGCGATGCGCAGCAGGCGCGTCCGCAAGGGGTTGTAGACAAGGTCGTAGACGATCTGCCGGTCGTGAAGATCGTCTGCTTCATCCCACACGGTGGAATCGGGATGGGGGGCCATTCCCAGGGGGGTGGCGTTGACGATCAGGCCGGCGGCCCGAACGCTCGGTCCGGCGCGCTCGGGCGTGCGCACGACGAGGTGTGTGGAGGGGGAGAGGGATTCGAATCGACGGCAGATTGCTTCTGCTCGTTCGGCCGTCCGCGCGACGAGGGTCACCGTCCGCAGGCGGGCGGATTGCAGGAGTGCGAATACGGCGGCTCTTGCGGCTCCGCCGGAGCCGAACACGACGGCGCCGGCGTCCTCGAGGTTCGCCAGGTGCGCTCGCAGCGGGCGAAGAAATCCATCCACATCGGTATTGTCGCCGACGAGCCGCGTCGCACCGTCTGCATTCCGAGCGACGATCGTATTGACTGCTCCCACGGCTCTGGCTTCGTGCGTCAGGTCGTCGAGCAGTGCTACGACCGTTTCCTTATGGGGGATGGTGACGTTGGCTCCGGCGAACCCGAGGGCTCGGACTCCGCGTACCGCATCCGGGAGGAGGTCCGGTGGGACCGAGCAGGCGACGTAACGGAGGTTGAGGTTCTGGGCCTCGAAGGCGGCGTTGTGGATAGCCGGGGAAAGCGTGTGTCCGAGGGGGTAGCCGATGACGGCTACGACCCGGGTATGGGCGTCGATCGGGACCATCCGGGCGGCATGCGCTCCTGTCGCAGAAGTTCTGGGCGATCTAGAGTCCGAGCATCCGCCGGAGGGCCGCGTTGCCGTAGAGCTCGGGGTAGACGTGGGCGAATTCCTGCTTGCGCTCGGGATTGAGGCCGAACGCGGATCGAAACGACTCGGCGCCGTCGGCATAGCGACCCATAAAAAGCAGGAGCCGACCGCGGCGGAAGAGGGCCTCGTCGCTGTCCGGTTCGACCGTGAGCGCCCTGGAGAATGCATCAAGGGCCTCCTCGAGCCGGTTGGCCTCAAAGAGGGTCTCGGCGAAGTCGATCCACCCTTCGGTATTGTTCGGGTCGAGGCGCGTGGCTTGCTGGTAGGAATAGACCGAGGCGTCGAGCAGGCCGAGGCTGTACTCGCTGTCGGCCCGCGCGTACCAGAACTCTCCGGACTCGGGCTGGAGGTTCAGGGCTTCCCGGAAGCACTGGAGGGCGCTCTGGGGTTGTTCCAGCGCCTCGTAGGCACATCCCATGCCGAACCAGGCATCGGCAAACTCGTGGTCCGCTTCGACGGCGAGCCGGTAGTACCGGATGGCCTCCGGATACTGTTCGAGTTCCTCATAGGCCGAGCCGATGTTGAGAAGGGTCGGCGGATCGTTCGGCTCGATTTCGAGCAGTTCTTGATAGCTGCGAATCGCGGATTCGAAATCCCCCTTCCCGGCTTCGGCATTTCCCCGATTATAGAGGGCGGAGGCGAATTCGGGTTCGATCGCCAGCGCCATCTCATAGGACTCGATCGCGTCGTTGAACCGGCTGAGGCGATTGAGGACGATGCCGCGGTTGTACCACGCGTTTGCAGAGAACGGGTCCAGGTCGATTTGCCGGTCGTAACAGGTGAGGCTGTCGTCCAGGCGTCCCAGCAGATCGCAGCAGTACCCGAACTCATACCAGACATCGGGATGCTCGGGGTTCAATTCGGCACAGCGCTCGAAGGCCTCTGCAGCCTCCTCGAGGCGTTCCAGCCGGGAGAGTGTGATGCCGCGATTGAAAAAGGCGTCTTCGTTGAGCGGATCGATCCGGAAGACGAAATCGTAGAGTTCGAGGGCTTCGTCGAAACGGTCGAGCTGGTCGAGGGTCACCGCGTGGTTCAACACCACTTCACTATCAACCGGACTGCGTTCTCTGGCCTCCTCATAGGCCAGCAGGGCCTCCTCGTGCCGTTCGAGATGGTTGAGGAGGATCCCCTTACGCAGCCAGGCGTCCGACGAATACGAGTGATGCTCGAGGATGCGCTCGACGACCCGCAGAGCGTCTTCGTACCGTTCCTGTTGGTAGTAGTATCCCGCGATATCTTCCAGTGTATCGCTGCCGAAATAGCCGGGCGACGGATCATCCTGGCTTTGCTCGAAGGCAGCCACGATTTCCTCGAGCCACTGCTCGTGCTCCGGATTGTCGAAGTCTTCGGATTCGAACTCGAATGCACCCATAGGAGTCTGGTGGCCGGTTCTCCGGCGAGCTTCGATTAAAGTTGCGTTAATCCGAGGGATTTTGCAACGTCCCGGTTGTATTACGGGGGTAAAGGTGGGTCAAATCGGCGGGGATGTTCGTTGACGGCAACACTCACCCGGCAGAAAGCCGAAGGTTCCCCCGGTTTGCGCGTGCCGGTGCGCTTCGAAGATTGATTACGGACAAGCATACGAACCCCATGTTCATCACGTTTGAGGGAATAGACGGAAGCGGCAAGAGCACGCAACTCGATCTGGCGGCGGATCGCCTCGTGGGCGAGGGCTACGAGCTGGTTCGTCTGCGCGATCCCGGGGGAACGCGTTTGTCGGAGGGTGTTCGATCGCTGCTGTTGGACCCGTCATTGGAGATCGCTCCCTTTGCCGAGTTGCTGTTGTTTTCGGCCGCCCGCACGCAGGTGGTGGAGGAAACGATCCGTCCCGCGCTTGGAGCGGGCCGCATCGTGCTCTGCGACCGGTTCTTCGATTCCACGACGGCCTATCAGGGCGCCGGTCGCGGCGTGGCCGATCCGGAATGGCTGGCCGGCTTTCACCGGAGGGTAACGGGGGGACTGGCGCCGGACCGGACCTACTTGCTGGACCTGTCCCCTGAGGCGGGATCCGTACGTCTGGGGGGGCGCGGAGCCGCGGGCGACGGAGCGGATCGGATGGAACGTTCGGGATTTGCGTTTTTCGAGCGGGTGGTCGAGGGCTACCGACGGTTGGCGAAAGCGGAACCGGGTCGCATCCTCTTGCTCGATGCCTCCGAGACGGCGGAGCAGATTCATGCCCGTATCTGGGCGGATCTGGTCTTGCTGCTCGCCCGCAGGCGGTCGAAGGAACCGGACTTTCCGGCTGAAGGTTGACACCCTGAGCCGACACCATTCCGGCGCAATTTCTCATGGAAACTCCATCAGCCGCGCAGACCCTTACCGAGGCCCAGCTCGACACCGTCCGCGGTGTCTTTCGCGGATTTCTGCATGACCGTAACCTCCGGCAGACGCCCGAGCGGTTCGCGGTCCTGGAGGAGGTCTATGCTTCCGATGACCACTTTGATGCCGATGAGTTGTACATCCGGCTCAAGGCGAAGGGAGTCCGCGTGAGCCGGGCGACGGTCTACAATACGCTGGACCTCCTCGTGGCCTGTGATCTGGTCGGTCGACACCAGTTCGGGCACAACCAGGCGAAGTACGAGAGGGCCTACAGTTACTGGCAACACGACCACATGATCTGCATGGAATGCGGCAAGATCATGGAGTTCTGTGACCCGCGGCTGCAGAGCATTCAGGACACGGTGGCGGATATTTTCGGTTTCGAGGTGAAACGACACTCCCTGCAGTTGTACGGCAGTTGTTTGGATCCCGATTGTCCGGGGAAGCGTCGCCGGAAGTGAAGTTTCTTCGCGCGGAATGCATGTTGTGGGTTCCCGACTTGCGCAAGGCAGCGTATCTTTAGGCTGACGAGGACCTGTACGATTTCATGACACGTCGAATTGTTGTCGGATTGTTGTTGGCGGCGCCATTCTGGATGGCTGCCTCGACCGTCGTGCTGAGCCGGTTCGAGGCGCGCACGGAGGGAAGCGACGTTATCGTGACGTGGCAGGCGAGCGTGGAGACGGGCGTGCGGACCTACGTGCTCGAGCGCAAGACGCGGTATGACAGCCAGTTTGTCGAATTGACGCGGCTGCAGGCCAGGGGGGCCAACCAGATGCATGAGTTTCGCGACACGCGTATCTACAAGGCGCTCGGGGAGTTGGTGGAGTACCGCTTGCGGATCGTCTACGAGGACCAGTCTTTCGTGGTCGTAGATCCAATATCTGTTGACTACACGCCGACCGCGGTGCGGCGCACGTGGGGCAGCATCAAGGCGATGTTCCAGTGAGGACTTCAGATCGCCGGTGGTCGGAGCGGGTTTTCCTTTCCAGTTGAGTTCGGGAGCGACGGCATGCGTACCCAGATCCTCTCTCCGCGCCAGGCGGATCGTGCCCTGGACCGATTGGCCTACGAGATCATCGAACGCAACCGGGGCGCTTCGAACATCGAGCTGATCGGGATTCGGGAGCGGGGGGCCGGACTGGCTGCACGTCTGGCCGAGCGAATCGCACGGGTGGAGGCGCGGGTATTTGCGCACAGTCGTCTCGATGTCGAGCCGTTCCGTGACGACCGGGATTTCGAGGCCCCCAGCGAAGACGAATCGGATGTGAACGTGCCGGTCACGGGCCGGGATGTGATCCTGGTAGATGACGTCTTATATACAGGGCGGACGGCACGTGCGGCCCTCGATGCCTTGGTCCGCCATGGACGTCCGCACAGCATCCAGTTGCTCGTGTTGGTCGATCGCGGACACCGCGAGTATCCGATTCATGCGGACTATGCCGGACTGGTACTGCCGACGAAGGCGGATGAGCGGGTTGTGGTGGAACTGGGAGCGGAAATCGCCGTGTATCTGGACGAGGATTTCTAGCCGCCTTCCCGCTTATCGGGCATGCGTCGGTCGCAGGCAGTTACGACGCATGCGGGGGTTCGCGGTACGCTCACCACTGCAGGGAATCTGCCTCGATCAGCTCGACCGGGGCTTCCGACATATGGGCGAATCCGCGAATTTCGGACCCGCTGCGCACCTCGAAGTCGGCAGGCGGTTGTTGGCGCACGATGGTGTCCATGCGGGCGACCGGGATGCGGGGGTCTTGCAGAACGACCAGGCGGAGCGAACTTCGTGCGAGGAGATGCTCCGCGTCGCGCACGCTGAGCCCGGTGATGTCGGGGACGGGGACGAAGGTATCGCCAAGTCCGGACGAGATCCACACGGTCACCAGAGATCCGGGAGCGACGCTGTCGCCCGGTGCGGGGTCTTGGCGGATGACCGTATTCCGGAAGGGGGCGGGCAGGGTGTCTTCCAGCACCTCCCCGAGGAGGAGTCGCTGGGATGCGAGCCGGCTTTTTGCCTCGCGCATGGAGACGAACTGGAGATCGGGTACGACGATGCGGGAGACCTCGCCGCTGTTGATGGTGAGGTAGATGCGTCTTCCGGGTTTGACGAGGGTCTCCGGCGCCGGATCCTGGTTGAGGATGATATCGCGGGGCTGCTCCGGATCGTACCGTCGGAGGAGCGGAGCGAGTCTGAGAGCGTGTTCTTCGAGATTTTCCGTGGCTTCGTCAAGGGAGAGGGCGCGCAGGTCGGGAACGGAGACGTGCACCCCGTGCCTCGTATAGGTGGGCATGACCCATCGGTCGACGATATAATAGGTCGCGATCCATACGGCTGCGAGCAGTCCGATTCCTTTCCAGAGGGTACCCGTTTTGAGAACGGGTAGAACGCGGAGGCTCCAGAAGGACTGAAATCGATCGAGTGGTTTCAGGGGCGGCATAGGGGCGTGGGCGTGTCAAGACGCGCCGGAGGGCTTGTGCGTCAGGTACCGAACGCACGTTAAACAGGCAATCCGTCCGTATAGATGCGGCAGCGCCCGTGAGGTTCGCGTCTTCTGGCCGGTAAACGTGTGAGGATCCAATGAAGTCGAGGGTATGTGACCTTGAGCTCGAAATAATGTTGCCGTCTTCCGGAACACTGGAAATCGAGGAGCAGTACAATGCGTCTGCCTCAGAAATTTTGGGCGTTCTTTGAGACACTGGTGCGTGGGATCGTGAAGCGGGTGGCGACACTTTTTTGTTCTTGGTTTGGACGAAAGTAGTTGACACGTGTTGGGTGGCCTTCGTACTTTAGTTGTCCGCGCCTGAAAGAAAGGCGGGTTCTTTGATAAGATTGGAGACATAGCGAGCCGAGTCAATTTGTAGGGTTTCGGGCCGCGCGATGCGCGGCAGAGACCATGCGAACACCCAGGATTGAACCAACGTTTTGTGTTCTTCCGTAA
Source organism: uncultured Rhodothermales bacterium (assembly GCA_964387555.1). Taxonomy (GTDB): domain Bacteria; phylum Bacteroidota; class Rhodothermia; order Rhodothermales; family CAYLXM01; genus CAYLXM01. Next base: position 12,901 of record CAYLXM010000087.1, read on the forward strand.
GGTAGAATGCAGACAAAATGCAATACAACGGAGAGTTTGATCCTGGCTCAGGACGAACGCTGGCGGCGGGCTTAACACATGCAAGTCGAACGCGCCGGGGGTACTTCGGTATTTCCGGTGAGTGGCGCACGGGTGAGTAACGCGTAGGCAACCTGCCTTTGAGTGGGGAATAACCCCGGGAAACCGGGGCTAATACCGCATGACGTCCGGATCCGCATGGATT
>CAYLXM010000088.1:0-3735 GCA_964387555.1 uncultured Rhodothermales bacterium
CACAATCCCTCTTGCGCTACATTGTCCCCAACGCGCCCGTCGGCAGGCGCCAGGCCCGGCGCGACCGACACTCCGGCGGCTCCACACCACGTTTCCTGAGATGGGGGAGGTACCAGCCATGAAACGGATTCTCGCCTTGCTCTCGTTCGCCGCATTCGTTGCCGGCTCGCCCCTCGCCGCCCAGAGCGCCGGCCCGGAACTCATCGCCTACTTTCCGGAATGGGGGATCTACCTCGAGGAGCCCTTCCATGTCAGGAACATCGTCGAGGCCGGCTCGGCCGAACATCTCACGACGCTCATCTACGCGTTCGCGTATCCCAAGCCGGACGCCACGGGCCAAGTCGTCTGCACGCTGTTCGACCCCTGGGCGGCGTACCAGATTCCCTATGCGTCCGGCGAGAGCGTAGACGGGGAACCGGACGAGTCGGGTCAGGTCCTGAAAGGGCACTTCAACCAACTGAAAAAGCTCAAAGCCGATTTTCCCAACGTCAAGGTCCTCGTCGCCCTCGGCGGGTGGACCGGCTCCACGTGGTTCTCCGATGCGGCCCTTACGGACGCTTCCCGGAAAGCCTTCGTATCCTCCTGCATCGACATGTTCATCGCGGGGAATCTCCCTGTTGCGGGGGGAGCCGGAGGAGCCGGAGGAGCCGGCGCAGCCGCGGGTGTCTTCGACGGGTTCGACATCGACTGGGAATATCCGATTTCCGGCGGGGACACCGGGGTACACCACAACAGCAATGACGATGTCAATCTCAGTCTGTTGCTCGAGGAGTTCCGGCGACAGATGGACGCCTTTCCGGTGGTCGGACCCGACCTGTTGCTCACCATCGCCACCCCGGCCTCCAACTATCGCGCGCAGAACTTCCGCATCAACCAGGACCAGCAATACGTGGACTGGTTCAACATCATGACCTACGACTTCCACGGAGGCTGGGACAATGCGACCGGACACCTCACCAACCTGCTTACCTCGCCGGACGATCCCTCCTCCGACGCCTTCAAACTCTCGGTCGACGCCTCGGTCCGCCTATATACGACGACCTACGGGGTCCAATTTGACCAACTGGTCATCGGCGGCACCTTCTACGGGCGGGGGTGGAAAGGCGTCTCCGCCACCAACAATGGTCTCTATCAATCGGGACAGCCGGCGGAAGGACGCTACGAACCGGGCGTCAACTATTTTTACGACCTGTGGCCCTTGATCAACCTGAGCTACGAACTCTACTGGGACGACAAGGCGCTGGCTTCCTGGCTCTACAGTCCCACGGCGAAGGTCTTCTGGAGCTTCGACGAGCACCAGTCGCTCGCCCTCAAGCGGCGTTATGTGGATGCGTACGGCCTCAAGGGAGCGATGATCTGGGAGATCAGCGGGGATGACGCGGCCGGCTCCCTCATGAAGAGCCTCGCATCCGGAAACGCGAACGGTGGCGAGGGGTCGGCAGGACCTCCGCAGGGCCCCCAACCCGGCGTCACCATCACCAAACCGGCTGATTGCGCGATCTCGCTCGAGGGCTTCAACACGGTCACTCAGGCCGATGTCACCGGGACCGGAATCAGTCACGTGGAGTTCTTCGGGAACGGCACATCGCTGGGCATTGACAACCGGGCGCCGTATAGTTGGGGCTGGTTCAATCTTCCGCCCGGTACGCACGAGATCGTGGCGGTGGCAGAGGATGAGTCCGGTTACCGTACATCGGCACCCACGCGGCTCACCGTTTATCAGGAAGGACCGAACCTCTCGCTGTGGGCCACGGGAGTCTCCTACCCCGTCGGTGTGAGGGTCTTCTACGAAGGCTGCATTTATGAGAGCAAGCGGAACCACGTCGGCTCCAGCGTCCGCTTGCCGGGACCCGGCTCCCGGTTTTGGACGCTCATTACCTGCTCCGACTGCGGCGGGGGGAATGTGGCCCCGACGGTGTCCATCACGTCACCGGCGAACGAATCCTCGTTTACCCTCGGCACGGCGATCGGCATCACGGCCGACGCGTCCGACACGGATGGATCGATCGCCCAGGTCGCCTTCTTCGCGGATGGGACCGCTATCGGGACGGACGCTTCCTCGCCGTACGAGGCATCCTGGACGCCCTCGGCTACGGGGACTTATACGTTGACCGCGGTAGCGACCGACAACGCCGACGCCTCGACCACCTCGAGCCCCGTATCGGTTACCGTAACCTCATCAGGCGGAGGAGGCGCCTGTGCCGCACCCGCCTGGAATTCCACAACGGCGTATAGAAAGGGGGACGTCGTCTCCCATCAGGGCAAGGACTGGCGGGCGAAGAAGAACAGCACGAACATCGAACCCGGAACCAGTGCGGCCTACTGGGCCAACCTCGGCGCCTGCGCCACGACGTCCTCGGCGACTTCCGCGGAGTTGCAGGCCTATCCGAACCCGTTCAACCCTGCGACCACGCTCACGTTCGAGTTGTCTTCACGGTCTGTCGTCCGCCTCGAGGTCTTCGATGCATTGGGGCGCCTCGTGGCCGTGCCGATCGAAGGGGACCTCGACTCGGGGAACCACGTGATGCGGTTCGACGGATCGGCCCTTCCCGGCGGGATGTACCTGTGCCGGCTCCACGTGAACGGTCAGGGCTCGACGCGCGCGGTTCTGCTGCTGAAGTAGCAGGAACGATGCGGAGGCGCCGCCATACAGCCCTTCCCGTCTCTCCGTTGACCGCATGGAGAAGCGGAAGATGGGATGTCCCGTCACCCCCCAACCTCGACCCGCTTCTCTGGATCCCCGTCCGGCACCACGACCCCGACCCAGGGCGAGGCAGGATCGGTCACGGTGACATCCCACGTGACGACCTGCGCTCGTCCGTCCTTCAGATTCAGACGCTTCGTTCCGTTCCGCGCGCGGCCGTTATGGAGACGCAACTCGAGCGTGTGCTGTCCCGCACCCTCCACGGTCGCGGTGACGCGCGCGCGCCCGGACCCCGAACCCGCAGCGGTCACATCCACATGAAACCCCTCTTCGCCGGAACCCGCATGCGGGGCGAGCGCGTCCGGCAGCCCGAAATGGGCCACGTTCCACAGGAACCGCGCCACGGGAACGACCCACACCTCCTTGAAGGTGGAGTGGTTCGACTGTGACCAGAACGGCTCGTCGTTTCGCAGACAGTCCATCCCCACGGGAAGCGAACCCACGACATCGCCTTCATTGTAGGCGTAGATCATGGGGAAGTCGTATCCCTCGCCATACATCTGGGTCTGCGAGAACGGGTTGGCGCCGAACACCCACTGCATCTGCTTCTCTGCAAGATGAATCGCCCCGGCATCGCCCCGAACCTGCGCCGCCGCCGCCAATGCCACGTTCTGGGAGAGGAGGACGGCCGTGTTGCCGTGGTGCGTGTACGTCGTCCAGATCGGGAAGAACCGCAGGCGGTAGTTCTCGCTCAGACGGGTCCCCTCCTCGAATTGCCGGAACATGGCCGCGCGGACGGTCGAATCCGCCACGGCCTCGATGTCGGAGCGGCGGAAGACCGCGTTCGGAAGGACGTGGTACGGCGCCGACAGGGCGGATGCCGGCTTGAGGTAGTGCTCCCCGTAGAGGACCGCAGCCCCATACCATGAAATCCAGTCCTCATGATCGGGCAGCGCGCGAATCAGCGCCTGCAGGGCCAGAAGCGGCGTCTCCTCGAAGGCGGCGTGGCGGTGATTGAGGATGGTCGTCCGGTTCGGGTTCGTGTACCAGTAGCCCGTGAAGGGAATCCGCTCGGGGAACCGCGTTTCCTG
>CAYLXM010000088.1:3835-5056 GCA_964387555.1 uncultured Rhodothermales bacterium
AGGATCTCCTCCTGCAGCGCCACCTCCCTATCCCTTTGCCGGAGAGCCTCTACGAGCTCCAGCATGGCGTAGGCTGCGTGCGCGGTTCGGAAGGAGCCCTGACTGAGGTCGCCCGCATCGTGCCATCCGCCGTGGATGGGCTTGAGGGCATCCCCTCTGGATCCCTGCATATCCAGGTGACAGGCGGCGTGCACGCCGGGGACCTCGTCTCCGCAGCGCTGGACGCGGAAGAAATTGAGGGCCTTGCGAACCGGCGGCAGCCAGAGCGTGTCGGTGATCGGAAACGGCCGGCTCGTGAGACTTCCCGCGGAGAGCACGTAGTCCCCCGGTGTCTGCAGGACCGAAAAATCCAAAACCTGGAACGTGCCCTTCGGGCCTTCGACGCGCGCGACGGGACCGGTCATCACCACGTCCCCCGTGGCGGCATCGTGCACCTGGAACGACGCGGCCTCCAGGCCCGAGGCGACGGCCTGTTTCGGGAAATCCGGGCGGTAGCCGACATGGCTGTACGCGATCTTGCCCGGGGCGACGTCCCAGCCTTCGTACTTTTCGGCGTAGACGCGCTGGAGTTCGAGGTGGTCGAAATCATACGTGACCTCTTCCACCTGCATCCCGCCCTGGCCGGTGGCCAGCTTGAGGATCCGGAATTCGGTCACGCGATCGCGACGCAGATGGGGGATTTCCCAGAGGACGCGGTTCCACTGTCCGGCCGTGAGTTCCTGCACGACATGGTCGTAGTGTGGCTCGAGGATGTCCTGTGCCACGCCTTCGGTCGTGATTCGGAGATAGAAGGTGTGGACGGGTACGGGGGATGGGTGGATGTACACCCACAGGGTGATCCGGTTGAAGGCCGTCCAGTCCTGCGGATCGTCGAACGTGAGGATGGCCGCCGCCTGTCCCATCATCCGGGTTCCGGGCTGGGTGAGGATGAGGGCTTCATCGCGCATCTGCGCCGTGAAGCGCAGCGCGGCTTGACCTTCGACCGCGTGATCGCGCGTCTGCTCGATCGCAGCGACCCCTCCGGCCGTCCATCCTCCTAGATCTTCCATGTCGTGCAGGGTCCTGGAGGCGTATACCGTCTTCCCGAAATGCGCATAGGAAAGAGAGCGGAGGAAGTCGGCCTGCATCGGGATCCGCTGGGCATCGGCGGCGGGTCCGAGGAGGAGCAGCAACAGGGCGAAGGGGGCGGCTAGAAGGCGAGGCATGGCAGGCGTGGGGGCG
>CAYLXM010000088.1:5156-12703 GCA_964387555.1 uncultured Rhodothermales bacterium
CAGCAACAGGGCGAAGGGGGCGGCTAGAAGGCGAGGCATGGCAGGCGTGGGGGCGAATGGGTGAGTGGGTGAGTGGGTGAGTGGGTGAGTGGGTGAGTGGGCGCGACGCGTGCGTTGTACATTGATGCGTTGACTGCCGTCCGCCGGCTGCCTCGCCGATCGTACGACGTGCGCACCGAGTCTACACGACGTCCTCGGTCTCACAAAATGTACGAAGCCGGTTGACCGCGCGTGACGCGCTGTCCGGACCACCACCTTCACAACCATGCCCCTTCCGCACGCGCCGAGACACCACACGCCGCGTTAGAGAACGGGCCCCATTCCGCCGAGGTCTTCAGGATCCCATGTCCACCATGAACCGACGACAGTTTCTGTCCGCCACTGCAGCCGGCGCCACCATTTCGCTGGTGCCTCGACACGTATTGGGCGGTCCAGGCCATGTACCCCCGAGCGACCTGGTCAACATTGGATACATCGGGTGCGGATCCCAGGGGATCCGCCTGCTGATCGAAGCGCTCGGTCACCCGGAAATCCACATCGCCGCCGTGTGCGACCCGAATCGGGGCAGCGATGACTATCCCACCTGGGGTCCCGGCGAGATCAAGGGAAAGATCCGAGCTGCTTTGGGAGACCCCACGTGGGGCGAAGGAAAAAGGGATGGGACCTGCGGGCGTGAGATCGGAGAACTGCTCGTCAACCGGCACTATGCCCGGCTGCGGGGATCCGGTGCGTCCAGTGGATGCGGTGCGTATGCCGACTTCCGCGAGATGCTGGCCCAGGAGAAGGACCTGGACGCGGTATACATCATGACACCCGACCACATGCATGCCCCGATCGCGATCGCGGCCATGCGGGCCGGCAAACACGTCATCACCCACAAGTCTGCCGCCGTCACCCTGCAGGAGGCCAGAGTACTCCGCGACACGGCCCGGCAGACCGGGCTAGCGACCCACATGTACTGCGCATCCGATAGTCCCCAGACGCCGATGCTCATCGAATGGCTTCGCTCGGGCGCCATCGGCCCGGTTCGAGAGGTCCATAACTGGACAGACCGGCCGTATTGGCCGCATGGCATGTTCGAACTGCCTGAAGACCAGCCTGCGGTGCCGGATGGGTTTCAGTGGGATCTCTGGCAGGGAGCCGTCCCCGAGCGCCCCTACAACCCCGCGTACACCCACGCGCGGTTCCGCGGTTGGATCGACTACGGCTCGGGGACACTTGGAGACGTCGCCAGCTACAGCTTCCATCAGATCTTCAGCGTGATGGAATTCGGGTTCCCGCAAGCCGTGCAGGCATTTCCGAGCCGCCATTATTCCATCAAGAATGACACCTGGCACCGCGAAGTCAACGCGGTTTCCTATCCGCGCGCATCCACGGTTCGGTGGGATTTCCCGGCCCGCGGGGACATGCCCCCCGCCCGGCTAACCTGGTATGACGGCGGTATGCGGCCCTACACGCCCGAACTGTTGGAGAAGGAGGGTGTCGAGCTGGACAATGACGGGGGGCTGATGTTCGTCGGCGATGACGGCATCCTGTTGACCGGCCGGCGTCCGGCGATCTATCCGCGTTCCAGAGGCGAATCCTTCACGCCTCCCGAACCCACGCTTCCCCGGGTCGAGTCAGAACTCGATCAATTCGTCCACGCGTGCAAGGGCGCCGGTCCGACCAACGCAAACTTCGAGCACATTCAGGCGCAACTCGAGACCGTGCTGACAGGCAACGTAGCGCTTCGCGCGCCCGGCAAACTGTCCTGGAACAGCGAAACCATGGCGTTCGGAGGCAATCCGGAGGCCAACAAGCTCCTTTCTCGAACCTATCGGCCGGGCTGGGAGCTGTAACCTGGTCCGGGCGATCGACGCCCCTTTTTGCAACGTCTCAGGCCGCCCCGAACACGCAGACACGGGGCGGTCTGACGACGCCGGAGAACGAGAAGGGAGTGGGGCCGCGCGCTGAGGCAGGCGCCACGCGCGATGGCCCGCATTGGAGCCACGTCACACAGGGCGACCTGCCGGGAGGCCTGGTTCGCGGCACGGGATTTGCACTATCCGTTTGGGCAGGCATGCCGCGGAGGGGTTCCGCCCAAGATTCGCATGAAGTATTTTGTGTGATTTGCTCGGACATTCGGCACCACCGCACCCTTCATCCGTGAAAACGCACATCCATTGAGTCCAGCATGATCGTCGGAATTCTCTCCAGGCTACTCCACCTCTTCGACCAGGGATTGTCTTCGGAAGAGGACATCCCGGTTTCGTTTGCGTTGGACCATTTCCTGGAGGAGCTCTCCGAGTTGCGGTCCAGTGAGGTCTCCGCATTGGAGGAGCGGTTCCTCGCGTCCGGACCGGTAGCGGCGGAACTTGCGCGTGAAGGCGCTCGGCTCGCGCGCGTGACACCCGCGATGCAGTTGGATCCTCGGGGAACGGGCAAGGTGGTATTGGGCTCGCCCGGCGGACGAACGGTCACTTTTCATTTCCGCGAGGGCCGCTCGACAGGGCTGAAGAGCGTATCCGATCCTGCCTGGGGCCGTTCACTTCCGGAAGAGAACGACGCGCTTCCCCGACGCGTGAAGCTCCTGCTCGTCAATCTCCCGTCCCCCGAGTACCCGCTCATCACCTCTCCGCTGGGGATTATCACCCTTGGGGGGTACGCGAGAAGGACGTTCGGCGCGGGGATCGACGTGTCCTACATCGACCTGCAACTGGAGAGTCTGGGAGACTTCGGTCAGCGGATCGAGCGGGAACTGCCCGACGTGGTGGGCTTCTCGGTCAAGACCGGAGCCCATGACGTATTGATGGAGACGATGGAGGTGCTTCGAGACCGTCGCGCGGTCTGCGACCCGCTGGTCGTCCTCGGCAACGTAGTGCCCACCTACGCGGCAGACGAGCTTCTGCATCGCCTGCCGGAGGCGATTTGTGTGGTCGGCCGGGGGGAACCCGCCCTTCGTAGCCTGATCCGCCACGTGGCCCAGTCGGCGGGGCGGCACGACCTGACCCGAGTGCCCAACATCGCGTTCCTTGCCGGCACCACGATCCTCCAAACCGGCGGTGTACACTTCGATCTCGAAGATCTGGGGCTGCCGGACTGGGACGTCCTGTTTGAGCGCTACGGACTCCACCGCTACCAGGAAATCTGGATGGAGGCCAGCCGCGGTTGTCCGCAGAAGCGCAACAACCTCGGGTGCAGTTTCTGTGCCATTTTGCCGAACAATGAGTCGCGCGACTGGATCCCTCGTTCCGTCGAGGCCGTGCTTCAGGAGATTCGGGTGCTGAGCCGCCTCGGCGTCAAGCACATTCGGTTCGCGGACGAGGAGTTCATGGCTTCCCGCCCCCTCTGGGCCCTCGACCTCGCCCGTCGGTTCGTAGCGCTCCGTCATGAGATTGCGTTTGCCGGGCTGGAAATGCCCACCTTCGATTTCGCGACCCGCGTCGATGACGTCTTCCGCAGAGGAGGACGGGACGCCCGCCCGCAGTGGGACGACGGCAGTGGATCTCTGCAGAGCAGCAACGACGTGCGGCGGGAGGCGCTGGCCACCTTCAAGGAGGCCGGTCTCACCCAGGTCTATCTCGGCCTGGAATCCGGCGCCACGGCACAGCTCAAGCGGATGTACAAGGCCGTGACCCCGGAGGACAATCGAAGAGCCATCGAAATCCTGTCGGCGCTCGACATCCAGATCGCAGGCGGATGGATCATGATCGATCCCCTGATGGAGCATCTCGATGAACTCGACGAGAACATCGCGTTTCTAGAAACCAACGGCCTGATCCCGGAAACCCTGGCGGATAACTTCGCCACCAACCCGATCAACCGGCTTCGCATCCTCGAGGGGAGCCCGCTGGTCGACATCATGAACGCAAAGGGCTTGCTGGGAGAAAAGAAGCCGAATCTGGTGGAATACCGGTTCCACTACCAGAGTCCGCTGATCGCGCGGATCGTGGATGAGTTGAGCAGGTGGGAGGATGAGACCGGTCCATTCGTTTACGCCCTGAAGAGTTCCGTGGCCAACGGCGTCCTGAACGCGGAGTCGGACGACCAGGTGAACCGGCGCGCGCGGTACTTCTTCCTATTGAAGCGACTCGACCTGGAATTCCTCAAGGCGATTCTGGGAGCCGCACGGAAGCTCTCCTCGGGCCTCGAGGACGCCGTGTTGGGCGACTCGATACGGCAGGAATTCGGCAGGAGGCGAGACGCGATCCTGCTGGAGCTATCGGCCGAACTGGCGTCGGGCTCGCTGACGGACGCCGCCGGCACGCTCGTGGCAGGACTCCGACTGGCGGGACGCCATCCGTTTCTGCCCGAGCAGGAGGATCTCGCTGCCTGATTTCCGGACTCCCGCTCACGTGATTCGCCTCGTGCCTCTCCCGGTTTGACGGATTCCGTGCCGAAGGAGGACCCATCCTGATCATGCCCGCCACCGAAACAGCCGCCGCCGTCCTCTCCCGCCGTGAGATTCGAGCCCTCATCGGCGGACTTGACGGACGGAAACCCTTCGTGGACTACCTGGAAGCGAAGGTTCGGAGGCTCTCGGACCTGGGTCTCGGTCACCTCGAGCAAATCGGCGCCATCCGATCCGAACACGCCTACTGGTCCGCCGTGCTCCGGCACGAAATGCGCCGCTACGACCGGATGCGCCGGGAGGACGGAGGGTTGGATCGATCCTATGCCCTGATCCATTACGAGTTCGATGACCTGTTCCGGTATTGCGCCGATCCTGCCGCGACGTTCGGACTCGACACGGCGTTGCCGCCCGATGTCTCGGAGATCGAAGCGCTTGTGGACCGGATTAAGGCCTTCCTCCGGACGCATCGATCCCCGCTGCCGACTTTCGACTTCCCCCTGTCGTTCCCGCGGTTCTTTGCCACGCTCTACCGCTCCGTCCTGCGTATCGGTCCCGGTCTTTTGCGGCGCCGAAGCGGCCTGGATGCCCTTCAACCGCCTTTCTGGATCCGCGTCTTTTCGACGAGACCGGCGGCGTCGCTCGAAGAACGGCGTGCAGCCCGTTTCTGGAAAGCGGTGCTCTGGTCCAGTCTCATTTTCAACCTGGCCATCCTGGCTGTCCTTGTCTCCGGGATTCTGTCCCTGTCCGGCGCCGCGCGATGGGCAGCGATCCCCTTCGTAACTCTCATCGAGATCGCCTTCGTACCGATCTCGACGCGGGCCATCCTCCAGTACGCCCGAACGGTGGTCGCCTACCGGACGGGTCGCAAGAGCGGCGCGGCGGCGCTTGCGTCGTGGAAGACCCTTCGACGGGCTATGCCGGCGATCCGGGCCTCCCTCGACGGTCCCGGCCTGGAGGTCTATGACCGAATGGTTCGTGAGATGGCCCGGGAGCATTTGCTGACCCCGTCCGAATTCGGGCGGCTGGCGGCCTTCGACTGCTCCACCGCACCCGCCAACGACCAGGCCCGCGAGCGCTTGAGAAGTTGGTGTGTGAAGCGCTACGTACAACTGAATTCGGACCGCTTCCCGCTTTGTCGTCCCATTCCTCCCATTGTGTCCTGGGACGATGTCCGCTCCCTGACCGTCCTCGTGTTCAGCCTGAACGAGCAGTTCCAGTACCGGTGGGAGGAGTTGGTCGGTACCCGGTCCGACGAGGGACCTCTCGTGGAGTCCATCCTGGACAAGTTGCGGCGCACCTACCGGGACGAGTGGCAGAATTTGCTGAGTGAACTGGAGCCCACGCTCGAGCCCGCGGAGCGCGTTCTGTTGCACGGTGTGCAACCGCTCGGATCGTCCGTACCTCGGAAAGAGGTGCAGGGCGCCGTGGAGCACTGGGCCAATCTTCGTCTACAGACCATCTACTGTACGCTCGAAGGGGTCAGGAAACTGAGGACCGTCTATCGCCTGCTCGCGGAACGCTTTTTTCCGGAAGCCTCATCGAAAGAGATCGACGAACGGGTCACCGGCAAGCTGCAGATTCTGCTGCTGCACGATCTCTATCCGACCTATCCTCCCGACTCCTCCCAGAAACAGGACATGGACGTCTATTTCGCCAGGCATCCGGAGGCGGAGTTGCACTGGCCGAAGGACCTGATCCATCCCTCCAAATCGGGCGCGTGGGCCAACGTGGCGCACCGGATCCGCGGCGAATTCCTCATGACGCTCGATTCCGATCATTCGATTCGCATCGAAGAGGCGTCGTCGGTCCCCCATATGTTGCGGGAGTTCGAATTGGACGCCGGGCTCGACGCGCTGCAGTTTTCGCTGTACACCTTCAACGAAAAGTACAGTTGGGTCACCCGCTGCGCGGGGCTGGCGGGCGACAGCTGGTGGATGCAGGACCTGCGCGTGAAATCCCTGGTCGGAGGCGGAGGGGCATACGGCAAGCTCGTCTACCGTGTGTCGAGTATTCTCGATAAGGAGCTCATTCAGCCCGATTCCGTGGGGGAGGATATGCTGACGATGGCGCGGTTACAGACCGCAGACGCGGGGATTCGCTTCATCGATTATGTCCACATCGGCCAGGGTGAGGAGACGACGTTCGAGGGCATCAAGCGGAAGTACGGGCGGTATCCCATCGGAGGGCTCGAGTCGAGTCTATCCAAGCTCTTCAAGGAGATGATGCTGTCGGCCCGGCCGTTCTGGCACCGGAAAGTGGAGGCGCTGTACATGGTCTCCTACTATCCCCTGCAGGTCCTCATCCTCTTCGCCAATGCCGTCATCTTGACCGGGCTTGCACTGAACATCACGTTCAGTTTCCTCTATTTGCCGATCCTGCTCATCTCTGCGGGCTACTTCCTGCTGCTTTCCGAGGGTCTCCTCTCGGTGGTAGACCTGTTCGAGCGGTACGGGCGAAGGCGGGGCCTCCTCCGCTACCTGGCTCTCTTCTTCCCCATGAGTGTGTTCCACACGTCGTACATGCCGTTCTATGTGAGTCAGTTCGGAAAGGGTCTGAAGGGATATGCCCGGTTCAACGTGACGGAAAAGCGCAGCGCCCTGTTGGAGGGGTCGTGGGAGGAGACGTATCGGAACAATGCCTCCTCCATGCAGACCGGATCGGTGCTTTTGACGTTGGCGCTCGCGGGCCTCCTTCTTCACCCCTTGAGCGCGATCGGGTACGTGGCTTATTTCCCCTTCGTGTACAGCAGCGCCATCTGGACGATTGGGCCCTTCTTTTTCATCACCCGGCGGTCGCGGGTCCGCAAGGTGGCCGATGTCGTGCTGGGCCTGCCCTACGTCCTGGCACGCGCGTACGGGGATCTCGCGAAGCGGGCGTTTCGGTGGAGGCGATAGGCACGCACCCCCTCTGCGTCGTTGGGTTGATTTCGTGGAGCGCGAAGTGCTGCGGAGGTGATAGGGTCCCTCCCCCTCTACGTGGAGGGGTTGATTTCGTGGGGCACGCTTTGCTGCGGCGGTGACAGGCGCCCGCCCCACTGGACGATACTCCCTGAAATGGAAGAAGGGACGACTCGCTCGAGTCGTCCCTTCTTCGAAGTCGGTCCTTTTGTGACGGCGGAATTCCGTCTTTGCGTTCGGCTACGGATTGAGTGTTCTCCACACGCCCGACTCCGTGTAGCGGGTCATATCCACACACGTGAACGTCGGGCTGTCTT
>CAYLXM010000089.1:0-12653 GCA_964387555.1 uncultured Rhodothermales bacterium
CATCCCGTCGTCCTGGTAGCCGTGGCTGTCCGCATACCGCGCCACGTCGAGCCATTCGACGGCCATCCGTTCGCCGTAGTGGGGCGAGGCGAGGAGCCGGTCGACGGCGCGTTCGAAGGCCTTTGGCGAGGCGTCCGCGAGGAAAAGGTCGAGTTCATCGAGTGTTGGGGGCAGGCCGGTGAGGTCCAGCGAAAGGCGGCGCAGCAGGGTCTCCTTGTCGGCCGCTCCTTGAGGAGAGAGGCTCCGGGCTTCCAGTTCGTGGAGGATGAACCGGTCGATCTCGTTCGCCGGCCAATCGGCGCGGGACACGTCGGGCAGCGGGGGTTTTTCCGGCGGGATGAAGGCCCAGTGCGGTTTCCACGGGGCGCCCTGTTTGATCCAGCGGCGAATGAGGGCGACCTCGCGGGGGGAGAGGGCGAGATTGCTCTCCGGGGGCGGCATGAGTTCTTCCGGGTCGGAGGTCGTGATGCGCTGGAAGAGGGCGCTGCGGCGCAGGCTGCCCGGGACGATGGCATGTCCACCCGACTCGAGTACGGCGCGCAGGGCGCCTTCTTCCGTGTCCAGCCTCAGGTTCGCTTCGCGGGAGTTGGTGTCCGGCCCGTGGCATTTGAAGCACCGGTCGGAGAGGATCGGTTTGATGTGCAGGTTGAAGTCGACCTCGTCGGGCAGGTCGGCGAACTCGGGTGGATCACTGCATGCCGAGAACGCGACGAGGATGACAAGCGCGGATAGAACCGGTTTCAAGTCGTGGTGCTGCCCGAAAATGGATGGCATAGTCAAATTCGAAGGCTCCGGGAAACGTAGATAAGACGAATAGTATCGCAAGAATTCGCATAGGTTTCAAGAGGAGGTGGACTGTGCCGGGGGTGCGGCGTTGGGTATTGGGATTCGGGGTGATGGGATATGGCGACGCACATGTCCATTGTCTTAGGATAATGGTATACTATACCCTACTATTTGGTGTTTGGAGGACTCACACATCGGTCAGGAAGCCCCTGTTCGACAGTGGCAGGGCGGCACAGAGGAGGGGTAGCGGGACGGTCAAAGGATTTGCGGCGAACCGGCCCCTCAGATCCCGGGCCTGATAGCCGGGACGGTGCCTGTGGGGCAGATGAAGGGCAGGGACTTTTCCCATCCAAAGGAGGGAGCCATGGAAAGGCCCTTACTGCTCACCGTCCGCGCGCTTCTACCCATTCTGCTGGTCCTGGGCGGGGTCCACCTCTTGGCCCAGACCCCGGCGGATCTGATCCTCTATAACGGGAAAGTGATCAGTGTTGACCCGGGGGATCACGTTTTCCAGGCGATTGCCGTTCGCGACGGGAAGGTTCTCGATTTGGGAGACGATGCGGAAATCCTTGCGATGGCAGGTCCGGGATGTCGCCTGATCGATCTCAAGGGCAAGAGTGTGACGCCGGGCCTCATCGATTCGCACTATCACCTGATGTACTACGGCCAGCAGTTCTGGCCCGGATACCTGAACATCCGACACCCGGAGGTGAAGACCAAGGCGGATCTGCTCAGGCTGGTCGGGGAGCGGGCAGCCCAACTGACTCCCGGTGAATGGATATCCGGGAACCAGGGATTCTACATCCCTTTCGAGGATACGCTGCACCGGTCCGATCTGGATGCGGTAGCACCCGACAACCCCGTGTATCTGCGGCACGGCAGCGGTCAATACGCGGTTGTGAATTCAAAGGCGCTGGAGATCGCGGGAATCACCCGGAACACGCCTAATCCTCATAATAGCTTGATATTGCGCGACGAATCGGGTGAGCCGACGGGTGTCTTGTCCCATTATCCGGCGGAAAACCTGGTCGCGAAATGGGCAACGGGCTACGGCGACAGGACGGATTTGCAGAAGCTCGAAGACATCGAAGCCGGACAAGCGCGCTGTTTCGAGGCGGGATACACATCGGTTCAGGATGTCATCGTCGGCAGTGCGAAAGACATCGAGTTGTTCCAACAGTCTGCGGAAAGCGGCCGGCTCAAGGTGCGTCTGTACACGCTGGTCTACCTCAGTACGGAGGAGCAAGCCAATGCCGCTGCTGCTGCGTATAGGCCCTTAGATGTCGGTCGCTTTAGATTCGGGGGCTGGAAACTGGCCATGGACGGCGGTCCTGCCGCGAAGACCGTGCTCATGTACGACCGGGACCTGTTCGCATCGTCCATGGCGTATCCCTACTTCACGCAAGATGCGTTGAATCGCATCGTTCGCAAGCTGCACGATACGGGGTTCCAGATCGCAGTTCACGTGTCCGGCGACCAGGGCATCGACATGACGCTCACCGCGTTTGAGGAGGCGATGAGAGAGTCCCCGCGTCCCGACCCGCGCCATCGGATCGAACACGGCCTGTTCCCGAACGTCTCTGCCCTCGGGCGCATGCGGGATTCGGGCGTCATCCTCTCGACCCAACCGCAGTGGCTGGCCTGGCACGGCGACGCGTGGGCACGGTCGATGAGTCAGCCCCTCGCCGAGGCTGCGCTTCCTCTGAAATCCATGTTGGAGATGGGCATCCCCCTTGCCTTCGGGTGCGATGTGCCCGCCTCTATCGCCCAGGAGCCGCGCTATGCGTTCTGGGGAGCCACCGCCAGACGTACGCCGTCTATGCTTGTCCTGAATCCACTTGAAAACCTGACGATGAGCGAGGCTCTGCGCGTGCACACCATGGGATCCGCCTTTGCCTCCTTCTCGGAGAACGAGACGGGGTCACTCGAACCGGGCAAATACGCCGATCTCGTCATCTGGCCCAAGGATTTGTACGCACTGGCGGCAGCAGACCTGACGGACCTGGCCGCGGAATTGACGGTCGTCGAAGGAGAGATCGTGTACGACGCGGGAAAGAACCCCATAGAGGTGTCGTCGGAGGGAAATGGACGGGAGATGCCCTTGCACTTGCCTGTGCTCGATAACTACCCGAATCCATTTGAGAACCAGACGACGATCCGGTTTGGAACGGAATCCGATGGCTGGACCGACCTCGCCATCTTCAGTCTGTTGGGAAACAGGGTTCGATTACTGGCGCAGGGCGTCCGCCCGGGCGGTACCCATACTGTGGTGTGGGATGGCAGAGATGATTCCGGCCGACTGGTCCCGGCAGGCGTCTACGGGTGCCGTCTGCGCACCGGAATCGGCGCGTCGGTGCGGACACTCGTTGTCGTGAGATAGTGTCAGTTACGGGAGAGGAGACGGAGGTCTTCTGGCAAGTGATAGGCGACGGGATTCGGGCGAGGGCAGGCAGGGGTCGCGAGACAGGAGTCAGCGGACGCCGACGTCTTAGAGCAGAGCCTCTGGATGCCGCGTTGCGTATCCTCATGTATCCTTGGCATTCCACGTTCGGAGTACCCTGTAACCGCCAAATCCCAGCCGGCTGAACCCGGCAATACCAAGCCCTGTGGAAGCCCCGCGCGTACGGGACGCTACGGGGCAGAGAGAACGTGAAGACACCCCCCGAGAGCGGAAGCCCCGCGTGCGCGGGAGGCCCACGGCACCTCCAAACCCCCAAACTCCTACACTTTTAAACTCCTAAACTCTACTCCCTGTGCAGCCCGAACTCCGCGACCGTCGGACTCGCAAGGGCTTCATCGACGACAAGCCGGACGAACCGGGCGGTCGTGTCCGGAATTCGATGCAGCCACTTGTATCCGATGGTCGTCCCGGCAGCGATCGGCGTCCATGGAAGCACGGGGTCATTACGGACCTCGACCCGGTGACGGGCGATGCGCTGGCCGAGGGCAATGGCCTCCTGGACGCGAACCACGTTAAATGTGACCGGACGGCCCAGATCCAGCTCTATCCATCCCTCTGTGACTCCGTCGTCGGTGGCCCAGAACGTTCTCGTTTCGTGGTCCAGTACCTGGTCGGCTCCGAATGTCGGGTCGTTCCCGCGCGTCGAAGAGGCCGAAGCGGTCGCGTGGAGCGCCAGGTCGACGTCGAAAATGCGATTGAGTGCGGCGCGGAAGGCGTACAGCGTGTCGACATCCTCGCGGGGGAAGAGGCCGCGCGTGTCCGGAGGAACGTTGAGGAGGAGGACGCAGTTGCGGCCGACCGATTTGAAGTAGATATCCAGCAATTCCTCCACCGATTTGGGCGACTGGTCCGGATGCCAGAACCAGCCGCGGCGGATAGAGACGTCGCATTCGCCCGGGACCCAGTCCGAAGCCCCCATTTCTCCTTCATTCAGGTACTTCTCCTGCCCGTGCCCGCCGACGGTCACCTTCGTTCTGTCGATGGTGGACCAGTTCGTTTCGCCGGCGTGTCCGCGTTCGTTGCCGATCCACCGCACGTCCGGTCCTTCATCCGAAAACATCACCGCTTCGGGCTGCAGTTGGCGCACGAGCGCCCGATAGGCAGGGAAGTTGTACACCATGTCGGGCGCATCCTCCCCCTTTGCCCCGTCGAACCAGACCTCGTGGAGCGGACCGTACTGCGTGAGCAGTTCTTGAAGCTGGCCCATGTAGAACGCGTTGTAGGCCGCATTCTGCCCGTAGGTGGGTTCGTGCCGATCCCACGGGGAGAGGTAGAGGCCGATCTTCAGTCCGACTTCGGCTGCGGCCCGCGACAAATCGCCGACCACGTCGCCCCGTCCATATTTCCACGGACTGGAAGACACGCCGTGGCGCGTGAACCGGCTCGGCCAGAGGGTGAAGCCGTCATGGTGTTTGGCTGTCAGGATGAGGATTTCGAAGCCGGTATCACGGGCCACCCGCACCCACTGGCGCACGTCGAGGTCGGGCGGGTTGAAGATGTAGGGATCCTCTTGACCATCCCCCCATTCCCGGTCGGTGAACGTGTTCACCGTGAAGTGGACGAACAGGTTGGTCTCCGTCTCCTGCCAGGCGAGTTGACGCGCCGTCGGGATCGGAAGCAAAGGGGCGGGAGGAGGGGTTTGCGCAGTCGCGGTACACGCCAGGACGGCGAGGGCGGCCAGGCGGAGGAGGGTCTTCGAGCTCAGGGTCATCACGTCATGTAACCGTGGATAGAAATCGAGTCTATTATCGGGGTATGGCGATCCGGAAGCAAGACGGATTGCGCGGATCCTTACACTGGATCTCGTGTTTTGGAGCCAAGGCTCTCGCCTGACTCACTCCCCGCAGCACAGTATCGACCCCCAGCCTTAGGAAGTATCCACTACGGGATCGGACTACGCTGCCAGTGCCTCCTCTACTACCTGCCGCATCTTCTCGAGACCGGTTCTCGCGACCTGAAGGGGGTCTTGTTCCCAGTAGCCCCGGTGGAAGAGTTCGAGGGAGAGGACCTGGCTGCCGCCGGAGGCATGCAGGGTCCGGATGATGTCCGCCAGGGGTGCCACACCGTCCCCGGGGTAGACACGGTCGGCGTCCTGGATCTCTTCCCGTCCGGGCGAAGCGGGATAGTCGTTGAGGTGAAAGACTTCGATCGCCTGACCGCTGACCAGGCGGAGGCCGTCCAGGTCGGAGCCGCCCTTATGGAGGTGGTAGGGATCCGGAAGGATACGCGTGCTGGGGTGACCGCACTCGGCGGCCACGAAGAGAAGCTCGCCCAGGCGGGACAGATTCTCGGAGAAGCCCCATAGTTCGAGTTGTGGCATCACGCCCGTGGTGGCGCCCAGCTCGACGACCGTACGGAAGCGTTCTGCAACACGCCGGAGGTCCAGTTTCGGTGGACGCGTCGCGCCGGCGGGCGGCGCGGCGATGCGCTCGCAGCCCACCTGCGCCAGAAGATCCATCTCGACGCGAAGTTGCTCCAGTGCACGGGTGCGCGTGTCGTTGTCGTCGACGATCCACTGAGCAAAGCCGATGGCGCCTTCCACACGCAGCCCCAGGTCCCCCAATCGCCGCCGCAGATCGGCTGGATTTCCGCCCTCGGAGACGTACCGCTGGAGCGAATCGACCCAGATTTCTATACCATCGTAGCCGGCCGCGCCGGTGACTTCGATCTCTCGGACAATCCCCAGGTTCTGTCCACGAATGGTCGCCGTGTTCAAGGCAAATCGGAACGGGTTTTCACGTACAGCCGAGCCGGGAGCGCCCAAACTGGGGACATCGAGGTGCTCAGCCCGGGTAAATTCGGCGGCCGCGTGCGCAGAGGATTTGCCGACCAGCGCGAGTCCTGCGGCGGCACCCAGACGGGACAGCAGTTGGCGGCGGGAGAGAGAGGGCATTGGGGAGTGTGGGAAGTATGGGAAGTATGGGAAGTATGAGGGGTGTCGGGAGAGTGGGCAGTGGGGGGGTGGATGGGAGATGGGAGACGGGCGCGCATCACGGGTCACGGGTCGCGAGTCGGGAGCGGATGCGAATCGCGGGTCGCTGGTCGCGGCGCGCAACTCCTAAACTCCCAAACTATAAATCCCTGGATCCCGGCTTCCGCCGGGATGACGGCTGCGGAGGGGCTCCAGACTTCAAACTCCAAAGGGATCCCTCGTCTCTCCGCTCCCGGATCGGGTCCGGGGCAGGCTCTCGGGACGCTCCCCCGTATCGGGGTCCGAGGCAGGCTGTTGGTCGCGACTTCACACTTTAAACTTCAAACTCCTAAACTCTATTATGATATGGCAATTTGTCTATAGCCTCCTGTACCCGTTCGCCGGCCTGATGCACCCAGGTTCGGTACGCGGCCGTGTCCGGACGAAAATCGGCGATGTAGGGCAGAAATGGATCCAGATCGAAGGACTCTCCGCTTAGTGCAAGGCCCATCCGCTGCGCATCAAACGCGTTGGTGAACTGCTCATAATGGTTTCGGGTGGGAATCATATACGCCGGCTTGCCCAGGTAGAGTGCTTCCGCAAGAGATTCGAATCCGGCGGTGCTCACCACGGCGCGGCAGCGGGCCATGTAGGACAGGAATTCGTCGCTGAGTTCGTGCACCGTCAGGTTCGGCTGGACCAGTTCGCTCTCCGGTGCCCCGGGCCGCTTGCAGAAACAATGGACGGGCCATTCCGGGTGCCGCGCATGCCAGGCGCGAAGCTGCTCGAGGTACCCGAAATTGAGCATGTAGACCAGCAGAAAGCCGCCGTCGCGATCCAATTCCTGCCGAAACAACTCCGCGCGCAGGATGGGCGGAATCACGATGAGGTTTCGCTGTGGCACCTCATGATCCGGATAATATGACAGGGCCCAACGCTGTGCGGCCCCCATCCCCACAAAGCGGTTGAAGACGCGCATCGTGAGTTGATCCAGCCACTTGCCGGGCGGGTAGTGGAAGTTGGGATGCTGCAGGAGGAATTGATGCCCGACGACGACGACGGGTATCCGGGGCCTCATCCGCCGGGCCAGCACGGATGCGATGGCGTCATAGAAATTGACAATCACGTTTGCCCCACTCTCCCGGATTCGCCGTCCCAGCACCTCCGCGCCGCGATTCATCGCGGGGTAGTTCAGGAAGGCCTCCAGTACGGTTCGGCCCATACGGATCCCTTCATTGTTTCGGTCGCGCGCGAAGGGTTGGCTGGGGTGGCTGTAGAGGGGTGCGTCAAAGCCCTCTCGAAAGAACGCCGGCACATCCTCGTCTCGACCTGTCGGCGAGCCAACGGAAGCCCCCACTACCTCGTGGCCGCCCGCCGTTAGCATCCGCTGGAGCGCGAGCGCCTGGGTCATGTGCCCGCGCCCCTCTCCCTGGACGACGAAAAATACCCGTCTGGAGGTGCCCATGTGCAGCCGATTGTCAGACAGCAACAGGCTCCAAACCGGTCTGCAGGCGTTCGGGTTCCGGTATGCTGCGCCCGCGCACCCAGTCGATCACCTCCAGTCGCCCGTCGGCGTGCTCGACGAGCGCGGTGCAGTTCTCCACCCAGTCCCCGTCGTTGCAGTAGAGCAAGCCGTCAACTTCCCTGATCTCAGGCCGGTGGATATGACCGCAGACGACGCCGTCGAGCCCCATTTCCCGAGCGGAACGGACCATAGACTCCTCGAAGTCGTCGATGAACTGCACGGCTGTTTTGACTTTCTGCTTGAGGTACCCTGCGAGCGACCAGTACGAATATCCGAGCCGCCGCCGAACCGCGTCCAGGGCCGTGTTCAGGTGGAGGAGCATATCGTACGCCCAGGCGCCGAGATGGGCCAGCCATCGGGCGTGGCGCATGCTCACGTCGAATTCGTCCCCGTGAAAGACGAGCAGCCTCCGGCCGTCAGCCGTCTGATGGACCAGCCGCCGGAAAACGGCAATTCCACCGAATCGGTGCCCGACGTAGGCGCGGGCAAATTCGTCATGGTTGCCCGGAATGTAAAAGACCCTCGTGCCCTTGCGCGCCTTGCGGAGGAGTTTCTGCACGACATCGTTGTGGGCCTGCGGCCAGTACCACGACTTGCGCAGGCGCCATCCATCCAGCAGGTCTCCAACCAGATAGAGGTAATCGGAATCCGTGCTGCGGAGGAAGTCGAGAAGATGCTCGGCCTGCGCGCCGCGGGTACCCAGGTGCAGGTCGGAGATCCAGATTGAACGGTAGCGAAGAGGTTGCTCCATGCGGCAGTCAGGGGCTAGAAAGACATAACCCAAAAACTACCGCGAGCCGCTCGGGCGAGGGTTGCCGCAGCGTGACGACAAGGTAACGTTGTCTTTGCCCTACCGTTACGGAAATGTGACCGACCAAATCCTCCTATTGTCCCAGATCGCCATCCAGCGCACGCGCGAAAAGCGTCTCGAGCTCGGGCGGACCGACGGGGACCGGGTTCTCCTCGGCATTCGGATCTGCGAACGCGGCACGCGCCAGGGCAGGGATATCCGCCGCTTTCACGCCAACATCGCGCAGCGTGTGGGGAATGTCGATCGCTGCGCGCAGCTCCAGGAGCCAATCCACAAACCCCTCAAACGAGGGCCTGGGCAGATCGAGATATCGCGACAGCCGGACGATCCGTTCCTCGATGGCCGGCCGGTTGAACACAACGACATACGGCATCACGATGGCGTTGGTCAGCCCATGGTGCACATGGTAGGTCACGCCGATGGGATGACTCAGGGCGTGAATGGCGCCGAGACCCTTCTGAAATGCCGCGGCGCCCATCATCGCCGCGGCGAGCATGGCGCTACGCGCTTCCAGGTTGGCGCCGTCGCGCACAGCCATGGGGAGCCATTCCTTGATGAGCCGGATGCCTTCCACGGCGATGCCGTCGGCCATGGGGTGATGAAACGGGGCGCTGAGGGCTTCCAGCGCATGGGCCAGGGCATCCATACCGGTCGCCGCCGTAAGATGGGGCGGCAACGAAAGCGTGAGTTCCGGGTCGGCAATCACCATCCGGGGCATCATGGCGGGATTGAGGAGGATCTTCTTCACCTGCTCCTCTTCATGCGTGATCACCGTTGCCCGGCCGACTTCGGAGCCCGTTCCCGCAGTCGTGGGCACGCTGACGATCGGCGGGACCTCCGAGGCGGGAATGGACCGCCATCTGCCGTCATGGTCCCAAAGATCTCCTGGTTGACGCGCCAGCAGGGCGATACTTTTTCCCGTATCGAGCGCGCTGCCGCCGCCGAACGCGATGACGCCGTCGCAAGCGTTCTTCCGGAAAGCCCCCACGCCATCGCGCACATTCTGACCCACCGGATCGGGCTGAAGGTCGGCGAAGAGTGACGCATCAAGGCCTGAATGCCTCAATCTTTCGATCGCATCGATGGCGATGGGCATCCTGGCGAGTCCGGGGTCGGTCACAAACAGCGGACGGGTCATGCCGACGAGCCCGCACACGTCAGGTAACTCGGCGATTCGGCCGGCGCCGAACCGGATCTGTGTCGGATAGCTCCAGTCTCCGCGCAGCGGAATGGTACTCATGGGGGTACAGGTCAAGTCAATCGGTCAGAAGGACGGCCGCAGATGGAACGACTTCGGGCGGGTCACCTGCTCGAAGCCGACGCTTGACAGGGTGCAGCCTCGTCCGGAATCCTTTATGCCCACCCAGGCAAGCGCCGGATCGAGATAGTCGCAGCGGTTCATGAAGAGGGTTCCCGTCTCCACGCGTTCGCCCAGCCGGATCGCGGCCTCGAGATCGCTCGTCCAGATGGATGCCGTGAGCCCAAAGCGGCTGTCGTTCATCAGGCGGATCGCTTCCTCATCGGAAGCTACCGACATGATGCCGATGGCCGGACCGAACGTCTCCTCCGTCATGATGTCCATCTCGTGGGTCACGTCGACGAGCACCTGGGGCGCGAGGTACGGGCTGCCGGGTTTGGAGAGGGGGAAATCCGCCGGGTCGATGAGCGGGCGGGCGCCCTGCGAGACCGCCTCGACGATCTGGCGCCGGACGAATTCGGCGGCATTGGTGCGCACCATGGGCCCGAGCGTGGTCGTGGGTTCGAGCGGACTGCCCAGCACGTATTCGCGGGTCTTGGCCACGAACGCCTGGACGAACGCGTCATAGATGCTGTTGTGCACGTAAATCCGCTCGATGGCGCAGCAGGACTGGCCCGCATTGAAAAACGCCCCATCGACCAGGTTCTCGACGGTCTCGTTGAACGGCGCATCGGGCCGAACGTATGCAGGATCCTTGCCGCCCAGTTCGAGACCGAGTCCGATGAACCGCTTGCGAGCGGCCTCGACGACGGCATGTCCGCCATCCACAGAGCCCGTAAACGCCACGAAATCGACCTCCGGGCTGTCAATCACGCGGGCGGTGTCGTCGTGCGTGAGCACGAGGACGTCGAAGACCCCTTCCGGCAGTCCGGCCGCCCGAAAGGCCTCCAGGAAGCGCTCTGCGCAGAGCGGGGTCTGGCTCGAGTGCTTCAAGACGACCGCATTGCCGGCGAGGATGGCCGGCACGATGGAGTTCACCGCCGTGAGGTACGGGTAGTTCCACGGCGCAAGGACGAGCACGACACCGACCGGTTCGCGGCGGATGAACCGCTCAAATCCGGGCTTTTCACCGGGGTCGATGTCGCGCAGGCTCTCTTCGGCGATGGAGATCATGTAGCGGGACCGCTCGGCGAGTCCACGCACCTCCCCTGGCGAATGGGCGATCGGCCGGCCCATCTGACGCGTCAACTCTTCGGCGATGGCATCCCGGTTCTGCTCGAACGCCTCCACGAACCGCGTACAGATGGCCGCGCGTTCCGCGACAGGTACGCGCCTCCAGATGCGCTGGGCGCGCCGGGCAGCGCCGAGTTTGTGCTGGGTTTCCTCTTCGTCGGCATACGGGCGTTCCACCAGCACGCTGCCGTCGATGGGAGAGATGGTTTTCTGGACCTTCTTCTTGCCGATCATGACCCCCCTCAAGCTCGTTCAAAGAATCGGATTCGCTCCCAGTCGGTGACGCGCCGGTCGTATTCGGCCTGCTCCCAACGGGCGGCGTGTAGATAGTGTTCGACGACCCCATCTCCCAGGAGGTCCCGCATCACGCTCGAATTATCCAACGCTTCAATGGCTTCACGCAGGGTCTTGGGGACCTCGCGGACGTTCGGATCTTCGTAGGCATTGCCCCCATAGATCGGCTCCAGTTCGAGTTCCTTTTCGATCCCGTACAGGCCTGCGGCGATCAACGCGGCAAAACCCAGGTACGCGTTACAGTCGGCTCCCGGGATGCGGCATTCAACGCGCAAGGCGGGTCCCGAACCGAGCAGACGGAATCCGGCCGTCCGGTTGTCGTTGCTCCAGACGACCTTGGTCGGTGCGAAAGATCCGGACTGGAACCGTTTGTAACTGTTGATGAAGGGGGCCAGGAAGAGGGTGTACTCCCGCGCCAGCGCCAGTTGGCCGGCGAGGTAGTGCCGGAAGAGCCTGGACATGCCGTTCGGGCCGTCGGGGTCGTAGAACAGGGTCCTCCCGGTCGAGGCGTCCCAGAGCGACGAGTGGATGTGGCTGCTGCTTCCGGCCAGGTCATTGCGGAACTTCGCCATGAAGGTCACCGCCTTGCCCTGCAGGAAGGCGATCTCCTTGACCGCATTCTTGTAGATGGCGTGCCGGTCGCCCATTTCGACCGCTTCGGCATAGCGGATGTTGATCTCCGCCTGACCGGGTCCCCATTCGCCTTTTGAGAACTCCACCGGAATGCCTGCCGCGTCCAGCCCATTGCGGATGGCCCGCATGAGGGGTTCTTCCTTGGTGGTCTGGAAGATGTGATAGTCCTCGATGTACCAGCCGGTCGTCTTCAGCTGCTCGTACCGTTTCTCCCGGGCCGAGTCGAACGTCTCGTCGAACACATAAAATTCGAGTTCGGAGGCGGTCTTGGCCAGGAAACCCATGGCGCTGGCCTTTTCGGTCTGTTTCTTGAGGATGGACCGGGGGGCGTGGGCGAGATCGGCTCCGTGGTGGTCACAACAATCGCACATCACGAGTGCCGTGGCGGGGAGCCATGGGATCCGCCGTAGCGTTCGGAGGTCGGGACGGAGGGCGAGATCGCCATAGCCCAGGTCCCAGGAAGCCGCTTCATAGCCGGGCACGGGCTCCATCTCCATATCCACCGTCAACAGGTAGTCGCAGGCATGCATCTCTTCGGAGACATGCTCGACGAAGTAGTGTCCCGTCACCCGTTTCCCGATGAGGCGCCCCTGCATATCGACCATGCAGGCGAGTACGGTATCGATTTCACCGCGGGTGACGAGGTCACGCAGGGCTTCAAGGGTCAGGAGTCCGGTCATGGGAGGAGGGAGACTGGAGGTGGGAGTGAGATGGTGGATGGTAGGTGGTTGATGGTAGGTGGTTGATGGTGGATGGGATCACATAGTGTGTCATCCCGGACTTGATCCGGGATCCCGGGGG
>CAYLXM010000090.1:0-12650 GCA_964387555.1 uncultured Rhodothermales bacterium
TTGATCTCACCGGTCACATCGAGGTAGTGGCGCCTGCCGCGCAGGCATGCAGAGACCATCGGCCGTGCGGTATCGCGGAAAGGTCCGGCCGCGTGCAGCACCAGCGCCATGTCTGCCAGCCCGGCGTCCAGTTCGGCGGGGTGTTCCAACCCGAAGGCCCGGTACTCGAGGCCTGTCTGATTGGACAGGCGCTGGAGTCGTGCCGGGTCGCGTCCGGCCAAAACGGGTCGGAGACCCACGCGGAGGGCCTCGCGGACGATCAGGCGTCCGGTGTAGCCATAGGCTCCGTAAAGCAGAAATCGGTTGTTTTTCATGGAAGCGGCGTTTAGCCGTATGGAACGCGGCGCGTCTGAAAACGCCCCTCTACAACGCCGTTTTCTTGGGATATTCCCTTGCCCCCGGCAGCGCAACATCCTACCATCAAAATAACATGGCTAGTTATTCTGTTTGCGAGAAGCCGGTGTGAACCCCACGCCACAACCGACTCAATGCGATGAAAACAAATTGTTTGCACCGCCGGTCGTTCCTCAAGACCGCCGCCACCGGAGCCGCCGCGGCCCTCTTCGCACCGGCCTGGGCCCAGGGTGCGGGGCTCGATCCGCGGGCAAAAAGCCGGGTCGTTCGCACAACGCGATCCAATGTGATCGACACGGATGAGACGATTAACGAGCGAATCGTGCGGCCTATGATCGAGGAGACCCTCATCGCGTTGACCAACAAGGGCACCATCCGCGAGGCCTGGGCGACCTTGATTCCCACGCTGCAGCCGAAGGACGTGATCGGCTTCAAGATCAACATGCTCAGCGGCCAAGGTCTGGTTTCCCAACCGGCCGTCGTGCTCGGCCTGGCCAACAGCCTCATCGAGGCGATGGACATCAACCCGAACAACATCCTCATCTGGGACCGGACCGACTCGGAACTGACCCGCCATTACGAATTGAATACCTCGAGCAAGGGCATCCGATGCTACGGAACGCTTCCCGGCCGCAGAGGCTGGGCCGGCACTCCGGAGGGCGCCGCGGCACCGGGGTACGATGAGGGAATCACGGTCGATGTGGGTCCCGGCGCCCGGGTGCATTTCAGCAAGATTCTCTCTGACACCTGTCAGCACCTCATCAATATCCCCGTACTGAAGGACCACGGGACGACGGGCGTCACCCTCGCCATGAAGAACCTGTACGGCGTGATCGACAGCCCGAGTTCCTGCCATCCCAACGGTGGAGATCCCTACATCGTCAACCTGAGCAGGCATCCCACGGTGCGCAACAAGACCCGCCTGCTGTTCGCCGATGCGATCTTCTCCTGCTACTCGGGAGGACCCGGCGGACCGGCCCAGGTGATGAGCCGACAACTGATGGCCAGTCTGGACCCCGTGGCGATCGACACCATCGGGATGGAAATGATCAACGAAGAGCGCCGCAAGCGGAATCTCGAACTGATCACGAGAAGGGCAGGATTTCTCAAGTCGGCGTCGCAAGCGGGCCTGGGCGTCTCCCGTCAGGAAAACATCGAACTCGTTGAGGCATGATCAGATCAGCATCCCAACGCGTTGGTACCCGGGGGAGCAGGGGGATGGTCGGCCTTCTCGCGTTCCTCATCCTGTTTGCCGACCGGTCGCCCCTGCCGGCCGACGGCGTCGCCTCCCTCTTTCCGCAAACGGACGAGATCGAAGGGTGGACACGCGACGGTGAGTTGTTCCTGGCCTCAGATGAGTCCACGCTGGCTGAATGGATAAACGGGGCGGCGCCTTACTACTTCGAGTTCGGGGCGGTTGAAGTGGGCTTTCAGGACTATGTCCAGGAAGATGTTTTCCTGTCGCTGGAGATCTACAATATGGAGGATCCCGAACACGCGGGTGCTCTCTACGCCGACATATTCGCTGAAAACCCGGAGGCGGTTCTCCTTGGAGATGCGGCCCGATTGGTCTCCGATCTACCCGGCGTGTTGCTCTTTGAGATGCACCAGGCCGTTTACTTCGTGCGCGTGACGGCGGATGACAAGTCGCCGGCAACGCGGGAAGCCATTCTGGGCTTCGCCGAATGGGTCTCTCAAGCCATTACCGAACGACATCATGAGTAAGCGGATTTCGAGACGACAATTCGTCGGCCAATCCCTGGTCGCCGGAGCCGGGATGACGCTGGGGGCAGCGCTGCCGCTGCACGCGCTTGCGGGTACGCAGACCGGGTATGACCTCGCTGTCGTCAAGGGCGATATGGCCCGAGCGGTCAAGGCGGCGGTCGACACGATGGGAGGGATCGGGCGCTTCGTGAAACGCGGCCAGAAGGTCGTGCTGAAGCCGAACATGAGCTTCCCTAACCCGCCCGAGTGGGGCTCCACGACGCACCCCGACATCGTACGGGCGGTGGCCAAACTCTGTCTCGACGCCGGCGCGAGCCGCGTGGCCGTGATCGACCAGCCGCTTCGACGGCCGGAGGTCTGTCTCCGCCGATCGGGGATCGCCGCCGCCTGCGCGGATCTCTCCCACGTGACCGTCGTCGCACTGAGTGAGGAGAAATTCTACCAGAAAGTCAGCGTACCCGACGGCAAGCAACTCCGGGAGGTGGAGATCGCCCGCGACGCGCTGCAGGCGGATGTACTGATCAATATCCCGGTCGCCAAGTCGCACAATGCGACGGGCGTCAGCGTCGGGATGAAGAACCTGATGGGCCTCATCTGGGACCGGGAATACTTCCATCAATTTGTGGACCTCAACCAGGCCGTTGCCGACCTGAGCACGCGCATTCGCCCCGACCTCATCATCGTCGATGCCACGCGGCCGATGACGACGGCGGGACCGAACGGCCCGGGCAAGGTGGTGCAACTCGACACGATCGTAGCCGGCCTTGACCCGGTCGCCGTCGATGCGTACACGGTCGGCCTGACGTCCTGGTACGGGCAGACGTTCGCCGGCCGGAACGTGAAGCACATTCAGGCCGCCTCGGAACTTGGCCTTGGAGAAATGGACATTAGTCGCCTGCGCATCCGCGAACTCACGGTCTAGGTCCTCCATCCATCCCCCCACCACGCCATGAGACGTTGGATCCAGTTTCTGAGCCTCATCGGCTTCCTGATCCTGTTCGCTCTGGCGGCGTATCCGCTGCAAACGCTCATCCCGGTCGACCTCTTCTTCCGGATCGACCCGCTGCTTGCCGCCACGGCCATGCTCGCCTCGGGTACCGTGATCGCGGGCATGCTCTGGTCCATCCTCCTGCTCGTCGTGGCGCTGTTTTTCGGGAGGATATTCTGCGGGTATGTCTGTCCGCTCGGCAGCACCATCGACTTCGTCGACCATTTTGTGTGGACGAAGCGGATGCGGGACGGCAAGCGTCGGAAGAAACGCCCCGTTCCGGCATGGGTCAAGGCGGAGCCGCTCCGGCGCTTCAAATACTACGTGCTCGTCTTTGTGCTCGTCGCGGCCCTTTTCGGGGTCATGATGGTCCACTGGTTCGACCCGTTCTCTATCCTCAGCCGGGTTCTCACGCTCGTTTTCTACCCGGCGACACTCGTCGGGGTGAACGTCTCGCTCGATCTCATTCGCCCTCTCGCCGAGCGCCTTGACCTGTACGGGCTGTCGCGTGCTTCCTATTTGCAGCCCACCTATTACATGGGTTTTGTGACCCTGCTCTTCTTCGGTGGAATCCTGGCGCTGGGGGTGCTGCAGCCGAGGTTCTGGTGCAGGAATGTGTGTCCACTCGGCGCGCTGCAGGGGCTCATGGGCCGGTTCGGGTTCGTAAAGCGGGTCGTAACTGACGCCTGCCTGGACTGCGGCAAATGTCTGCGCGAATGTCCCGCCGGCGCCGTGCGCGATGGGGATTGGGCGGCGCCCGTCGAAGAGTGCCTCCACTGTCATGTCTGCCAGGAGACCTGTCCGAAGCAGGCCGTCCGGTTCCGGTGGAGCTGGAAGAAGGGGCGTGAAGAGGGCGCGGAGGTGGGGGAGGTTCCTGTGACCGTGGATCTGTCACGCCGCGGTTTTGTCGCTTCGGCCGGAGCGGGCGTGGCGGGGGCGTTTGTGCTGGGGGTTCATCCCTCCGGTACGTTGACCCACGAGTCGCTGATCCGTCCGCCCGGCGCGGTTCCCGAAGAACTGTTTCTGGACCGATGTATACGCTGCGGGCTCTGCATGAAGGCCTGCACGACGAACACCCTGCAGCCGACCTTTCTCGAGTCGGGTCTGGAGGGCTTGTGGACGCCCTTCGCCGTGTTCCGGTACGCCCCTTGCGAGCAGCGGTGCAACGTGTGCGGACAGGTTTGTCCGACCGAGGCCATCCGTCCGCTCGATCTCGAGGAGCGGAAGCACGCGAAAATGGGGACCGCGGCGATCCTGCATGACCGGTGCCTGGTGTGGCAGCAGGACAAGCTCTGCCTGATCTGCGACGAGCAGTGCCCCTACGACGCCATCGAGTTCCGGGTCGAGGAAGGCGTACGCCGGCCGTTCGTGATCGAGGATCGCTGCAACGGATGCGGCGTCTGCGAGAACAAGTGCCCCGTTCAGGGTCGCGCGGCCATTGTCGTGACCCCCATTGCCGCGATGCGGCTCGCGGAGGGGTCCTACATCGAGGAGTCGCGCCGTTTGGGCTACGAGTTCAGCGAGGCGCGGGAGGAGTCGGAGCGGTTCTTCGATGGGGAGGAGGATGTGCTTGAGGATGAACCGGTACCGGTCGAATCGGACGAGCTGCCGCCCGGGTTTAAGGCGGACGAGACGGAGGAGGAGCTGGAGTTGCCGCCCGGGTTCGTCCGGTGAGAAGCAGAGAGGCCGGAAGTCGGCAGTCGGATGTCGGCGGTCGGAAGTCGGAGGTCGGATGTCAGCGGGACCGGCCCAGATGCTGTCTCGGACCCTGCAACTCGTCGGACCGCTGCCCTCTGATCGCTGTCCTCATCCTAACCGTGGAGCTAAGGAGATTCGAACTCCTGACCTCTGCAGTGCGATTGCAGCGCTCTACCAACTGAGCTATAGCCCCGACTCCCCACGCCGTCATGCGCCGATACGGCCATGAGGGAGAATCTGAAATATACGACGGCGCTCTGATGCCTGCAAATGTGGGATTCCGGGCGCGGTCGCGGGGGGTGTCGCGATAGCCGCATGTCGTATCTTGTGCCGTCTATCCCGTAAGCCAGTCACCGAACCCTCTGACCGATGTCGGACTTTTCGTCGTCCTCACGCGACCTGCTGGGCGCGCGCGCCACGTTTCACACCGGATCCGGTACTGCCGTCCTCTACCGGCTCGATCGGCTCGAGCAGTTGGGGTACGGGTCGATGGACCGGCTGCCGTTTTCCATCAAAGTCCTGCTCGAGTCGCTGTTGCGCGAGTGTGACGGCCACTCGATCCGCGTGGAGGATGTGGAGCGTCTGGCGAAGTACGATCCCCGAAACGTGCTGGATGACGAGATCCCGTTCATGCCGGCGCGGGTGATCCTGCAGGATTTTACGGGGGTGCCGACGGTCGTGGACCTGGCGGCGATGCGATCGGCCATGGCGCGGCTCGGGGGAGATCCGGACGTGATCAATCCGCGCGTTCCGGTGCACCTGGTGATCGACCATTCGGTGCAGGTGGATGCCTTTGGCTCCGCGGGAGCCTTTCAGATCAACTCGGAATTCGAGTTCGAGCGGAATCGCGAGCGGTACGAGTTTCTGCGGTGGGGACAGCGCGCGTTCGAGAACTTCGGGGTCGTTCCGCCCGCGCGGGGGATCGTCCATCAGGTCAACCTGGAGTATATCGCGCGGGGCGTGTGGAGCCGAAGGGGGGATGATGGATTGATGATTTGTTACCCCGACTCACTGGTCGGGACGGATAGCCACACGACGATGATCAACGGGCTCGGCATCGTGGGTTGGGGCGTCGGCGGCATCGAAGCCGAAGCCGTGATGCTCGGTCAGCCCATCTACATGGTGATGCCCGAGGTGATCGGATTCCGGGTGACGGGCCGCCTGCGCGAGGGGGTTACGGCGACCGACCTGACGCTCAAGGCGACCCAGATGCTGCGCAAGCGGGGCGTGGTCGGCAAATTTGTGGAATTCTTCGGCCCCGGCTTGTCGAGTATGTCGCTGGCGGACCGCGCGACGATCGCGAACATGGCGCCGGAATACGGCGCTACCATGGGATTCTTCCCGGTGGATGCGGAGAGCATCGACTATCTGCGCCGCACGGGACGTCCGGCCGATCTCGTGGAGATGGTGGAGCGCTATTCGAAGGAACAGGGCCTCTTCCGCACGGACGACACGCCGGATCCGCAGTTTGCCGACGTGCTCGAACTGGATCTCGGGGACGTTGTCCCCAGCCTGGCCGGACCGAAACGCCCACAGGATCGGATCGATTTGCCGGACGTCAAGCGGGTATTCCAGTCGGCACTCGTGGGTCCGACCGGACCCCAGGGCTTCGGGCTCACGCCGGATGCGCTCGGGCGAACGGGCCGGTACGAGGATGAGGCGGGACGGTCGCTCGAATTGAAGCACGGGGACGTGGTCATCGCTGCCATTACGAGTTGTACCAACACGAGCAACCCGTCCGTGATGATGGCGGCGGGCCTGGTGGCCAAAAAGGCCGTGGAACACGGGCTCTCCGTGCCTCCGTACGTGAAGACGAGCCTCGCGCCGGGTTCGCGGGTCGTCACCGAGTATCTCCGAGAAGCAGGATTGGCGCCGTACCTGGACCAGCTTGGATTCAACCTGGTCGGTTACGGGTGCACCACGTGTATCGGCAACTCGGGGCCGTTGCCCGATCCGGTTGCGCGGGCGATCAAAGCGGGTGACCTGGTTGTGGCGGGCGTGCTTTCGGGCAACCGGAACTTCGAGGGCCGGATCCACTCGCTCGTGAAAGCCAACTTCCTTGCATCCCCCCCGCTTGTCGTGGCTTATGCCCTGGCCGGTACGGTGGACATCAACCTGGACACGGATCCGATCGGAACGAACGCGCAGGGCCAGGCGATGTATCTGAAAGACATCTGGCCGTCCACCGCGGAAATCCTGCAGGTCATCCGGGAGCACATCACGCCCGAGCTGTTCCGGGCGCAGTACGACGGTATCGAGGATTCGAACGAGGAGTGGAACGAAATCGAGATCCCCGAGGGCGGGTTATTTGCATGGGACCCGGACTCCACCTACATCCGCGAGCCGAGTTTCTTCGAAGCGCTGGCGCAGGATGTGCCCGACATCCGGACCATTGATGGCGCCCGGGTACTTGTCAAGGTGGGTGACTCGGTCACGACCGACCATATCTCGCCGGCGGGTTCGTTCCCGGGGGATGGACCGGCAGGGCGCTACCTGCAGGAGCGGGGCGTGAAGCCGCGTGATTTCAACTCGTTCGGGTCACGCCGCGGTAACCACGAGGTGATGATGCGGGGTACGTTCGCGAATATCCGCCTGCGGAACCAGATCGCTGCCGGGACAGAGGGTGGATACACGACGTATCTGCCGACCGGCGAGGTGACCTCCATCTACGACGCCTCCATGCGGTATCAGGAGGAGGGGACGCCTCTTGTTGTGATTGCAGGCAAGGACTACGGGATGGGCTCGAGCCGGGATTGGGCGGCCAAAGGGACCGCGCTGCTTGGCGTGCGCGCCGTGATCGCGGAGAGCTACGAGCGGATTCACCGGTCGAACCTCGTCGGGATGGGCATCCTACCGCTCCTCTTCCAGGAGGGAGAGAAACTGGAGACGTACGGACTAGACGGCACCGAGGTGTTCCGCATCCCGGTCGACAATGCGGTGCAGCCGGGTCAGCCCATCGAGCTCACGGCCGTGAAGGCGGACGGCCTCGAAGTGCGCTTCATGGTGCGCTGCGCGCTCTTCACACCGATCGAAGTGGACTACTACCGGCACGGCGGAATCCTCAACTACGTGTTGCGGGACTTTTTGAGCCGGAGCGGGGCGAAGGTAGGAGTCTGAAGGTTTAGGAGTTTAGGAGTTGAGGAGTTGAGGAGCTGGCGACTCTCGACCGTCATCCCGGCAGCGAGACAATAAAGGTCGTTCCCTCGCCGGGAGTGCTGTCCACGGAGAGGGTTCCGCCGTGTCCCTTGACGATAATATCGTGGCTGAGCGAGAGGCCCAGGCCGGTACCGGAGCCTGTGGGCTTGGTCGTGAAGAACGGGTCGAAGACGCGGGCACGGACGCTCTCGGGGATGCCTGTCCCGTTGTCGGCCACACGGATCTCCACGCGGTCGCCGAGGCGGCTCGTGGAGACGGTGACGCGCGGGGAGTAGGCGGGAGTATGGGAAGTGTGGGAAGGGTCCGTCATGTCCGGTCTTGCCTGAGACGATGGGGGCGCAGTCTGGTCGGGTGACGCCAGGCTGTTCGCTCGCTCCAAAACCGCGTCAAAGGCATTCGACACCAGGTTGAGTACGACCCGGCCGACATCCTCGGGCACGATATCGACTGAACCCACTGCCGTGTCGAGTTGCTTCTGCAGGTCGGCATTGAAGCCAGGCGACTGGGCCCGTTTTCCATGGTAGGCAAGGCCGAGGTATTCTTCGACGATGGCGTTGAGGTCGGATGCCACGCGGACGCCTCTTCCGCCCGATGCATGCTGCATCATGGCGTGAACGATGCCGTCGGCCCGTTTGCCGTGTCGGGAGATCTGGCTTGCGTTGTTGCGAAGATCCTGGACGAAGAGATCGATGGGTTCGCCGTTCCGGGCCGCCTCCTCCAGTTCATCCAGCAACTCCACATTCAACTCCGCAAAGTTGTTAACGAAATTGAGCGGATTTTTGATTTCGTGGGCGATGCCGGCGGTCAATTCGCCGAGTGATGCAAGTTTCTCTTGCTGTATCAACTGCTCCTGCGTGGCCTTGAGTTGGCCGTAAGCCCGTTCGATTTCGCGGGCTTGCGCGAGTTCTCGCTCGCGCGCCCGCTCTCGTTCTTGACCCAGAAGACGCCTGCGCTGAAATCGATCCACGCCGAAGACGCCGGCGATGCCGACCATGCCGTAGAACAAGTAGGCCCAGAGCGTTCTCCACCAGGGAGGCCGGATGACGATCAAAATGGAGGCCGGGGACGTACCCCAACTGCCGTCGATCCCCCTGGCCCGAACCCGAAACGTATAGGTGCCCGGACTGAGTCCCGAGTACCGTGCGCTGCGCTGCCGTCCCGCGTCCACCCACTCCGTATCGTGGTTCTCCAGCATGTAGGCGTAGCGCTGCGAGGAGGGACCCAGATAGTGGATCCCAAGGAAATCGATGGTGAAGTCGTTCTGATCGTGGTTGAGCACGATCCTGTCGGCTTGCCAGATAGGCCGATCGATGGGTGACGCGGGGCCGGGGAGGACCGGCGCATTGTAGATGCGCAGGCCTGTGAGATGCAGTTCCGGTGGTTTCACCGCCGTTTCGCCGGCGGGATCATACAGCGCAAGTCCGTTCGCGCCGGCCACGAGGAGCCTCCCGTCGGGCAGACCCAACAGGCGGGAATGGAATTCAAACTGGAGGTCCATTCCGTTTTCGCCCGTGTACGAGACGATGAAGCGCGTCGCCGGATCGATTCGGACGAGTCCGCCGGACGTCTGCGCCCAGATATTTCCCTTGGCGTCCTCCGCCACGCCGAAAACGGACGAGCCGGGCATGCCATCGGCAATGCCGTAGGTGGCAAGTCGTTGAAGGTCACGATCGAGCTGCAGCAGTCCTCCCTCCACCCCGAGCCAGAGGTTTCCGGAGCGGTCCTCATAGACCGACTGGACAATACCGGCTATGGCGTGTTCCAGGACGCCTTCTGCGGGGAGATACTGATACAGCCCTTGTATAGTCGCGACCCACACGCGTCCTTCCCTATCGACCAATACGTCTCGACCGTTGCAAGGTCTACTGATTGGGGCACCCGGCGCACCACATGAGAGCGGTTCAAACGAACCTTCAGAGGGGTCAAATCGGAAGACCGAAATGGTGGATGCGATGAGGAAGCCCCCGGACCCGTCGGGGCCAATACGAAACATATTGACGGTCCCCTCGGGAGGATCGAATTGACGACTGATTCCGCGCTCCGGATCGAGCCTGAAGAGTGATCCCCATGAGGCCCAGATCCTGGAGGGCGACTCGGCATACAGTCCCAATCCCCCGATCTGGCCGAACTCAGGATGGGGAGTCAACCGACCCGCCGAGTCGACGACTCCAAGTCCATAGTCCGGGGAGGCTACCCAGTGGCCGCCTTTTCCGTCCGGCGCAATATCCACTACCACGCGGCCGTCGAGCAGGGTAAACGGGTTTCGATAGGACACGGCCTGCACGGGGCGCGCCGCAGCCGAGCCGATCCACACAATACCTTCCGAAGTCTTCTTGATCGTGAATGCCGACACCAGAGAAACCGGGGCGAAATTGCTGGTTGGCACTTCCGCGAGGTGTTCGTTTCGGCCACTGACTGGATCAAACCGAACGAGGCCGTGTGAGTAAACGGCAATCCAGAGCGTGCCGGCGTCGTCCTCCGCGATGGATGAAACTCCGCAGAACCACGAAGTGCATTCGGGCGCCAGACCGAGCACCAGGGGACGCTCGAACGTACCGTTTTCGGGGTCCATCCGATGGAGGCCGTCTCCCACCGTGCCGATCCACAGCATCCCCCGGCGGTCTTCGAAGATCGCCTGTACTTTGTTGTTTGAAAGGGATGAGGGGTCGGATGGATCATGGAGGAACCGTGTGAAACGGCGCGAGGCCCGGTCGAATCGATTGAGTCCGCCCTGGCCCTCCGGGGTTTCGGACACGGCGGGACTTCCCGTTCCCACCCAGAGGGTGCCCTTCGAGTCGATGAGGAGGGAACGGACCTGATCGTTACTGAGGCTGGTCGGATCGCCAGGATCGTGGCGAAAGCGCTCGAAGATCCCGGTCGATGGGTCGAAACGATTCAGTCCGCCGTGGGTGCCGACCCATAGCGTGCCGTCGGGATCCTGGATGATCGTGGTAACCGTATCCTGGCTCAGGCTATTCGGATCGGCCGGGTCGCGCGTGTAGTGAAGGAACGTCTCCGTGACGGGATCGAACCGCTCCAGGCCGCCGTCGAACAGGCCGATCCAGATGCGCCCTTCGCGATCGACGAATACCTCTTCGGTCCAGGTGCCGGACACGGAGGTCGAATCGAACAGGTCAGGTTTGAACGTGCGCGTGTCATAGCCGTCATAGAGGTTCAGGCCGTCACTCGAACCGAACCAGAGGCGGCCCAATGCATCCTGGGCGATGGTCACCGCCGATTCGACGGTCAGGCCCTCCTGCGGTCCTTGCACCCGCAGTGAAATGTCGAGCCAGTTTTCCTGTGCATTTGCTGATGGACCTCCGATCAGCCAACACGCGAAAATGAGTAGAGCCGGCGTTCGAGGGGCGAATGGCATGCGGATATCCAAGTAAGATGAGCCTTACCATGCAGGGGCCCATGACCTGCGTCATAAGAACCGTTCATAAAAGATGAAGATATGGTGAACCTTGCGCCCATCCAACCCGAATAGGGGGATGGCCGGATTACGCAGTGCGGACGCCCCTCGTAACCAGGCAGAGGAGTATTGCACGAGTCGAAGGCGTCCCACAGGGGGCATCTCTCGGCTTCGCCGGCGAGGGAGGGGTCCCTCGTTGCGAGACGCTTGCCGGATCAGCGCCGGTGCAGGTTCTCGGGACGACGGGAGTGTTCACTCCGTCATCCCGAGAATGTCGGGACCCGGGTCGCGCCGTGCCCGCACGCCGTGGACTACCTCTGCGCCAGTCGGTTCTTCAATTCCTGCACCTCCCTCTGGAGCGCCTCGATCATCTCCTGCTGTTCCTGGACCGCCTTCACGAGGGGCACGACGAATTCGGCATAGCGGAGGCTGTAGTAGTCGTCCGCGTTCTTCGGGCCGTCCACCCCGCTGAAATCGAAGCCGAGGCCCCGGGCGGTGGACTCCACTTCCTGGGCCACAAAGCCGGTATACGTGGTCTGCTCCTTTTCCTCGAGCGCCCGGCGCTTCATGGCTTCAGCGGCGGGATCGGGCTCCGGCCGGC
The DNA here is from genome assembly GCA_964387555.1 of uncultured Rhodothermales bacterium. Classification (GTDB taxonomy): domain Bacteria; phylum Bacteroidota; class Rhodothermia; order Rhodothermales; family CAYLXM01; genus CAYLXM01. The sequence goes on from CAYLXM010000090.1 coordinate 11,938, forward strand.
CCTCGATACCCGCGTCTCCTGCATTTTCATTGCGGCGAAGGAAGGCGTCCATCCCCGTCGCGTCAAAGTTGTAGCGCACCGGCCGGAGTCGGGTGACAAAGGCCAGGCCGGGCACATCCTCCCGGACGTTCTTCTTGAAGCGCCCGTCGCTCACGTTCGACCAGCCCGCCCAGCCGCCGTACGACGTCGTTGCCGAGTTGCCGAAGCGCGCGGTGCTGACGGCGCCCACGATCGTTCCCTGCCCGAGGGCGATCACGTTGTAGAGGCCCGCCTGGTTGACATCCGTGTTGGCGCCCACGAAGACGTTGTTCCAGCCGTTGTCGTAGGAGTCTCCCGCCTTCGCACCAAGGGCGGTGTTGTCAGCTGCCGTTTGCGTATTCACCAACGCGTTGTACCCAACGGCCGTGTTGCTGCTCGCGATGTTCAGAGCCAACGCTTGAAACCCGACGGCGGTGTTGTAGCTACCCGTACCGTTCGAAAGAAGGGCCCCCCCACCGATTGCCGTGTTGTAGATACCGATCGTATTCAGGGCAATTGCCTGATTGCCTAATCCGGTGTTAAAGCTGCCTCCAGACATGCTGCCGCCTGCGCCGAGGCCGACAAACACACTATTGGAGCCCGAGGTGTGGATGAACCTGTCGGTCGCATTCCGATAGATCGTTCCGTCGAGCCGCATATCTCCGCTCACCGTGAAGGAACGATCGGGGGAGTTG
>CAYLXM010000091.1:0-12106 GCA_964387555.1 uncultured Rhodothermales bacterium
AAACCGGGTCCGGCCCAGGCGGCCGGCCCGGTTTTTGTGTTACCCCCGAAGGGATGGACGCCGCAGGCGCTCAGGCTACGCGGAGTGCGAGATCCTCAGGTGCGGAAGACGTACACGACCTTGCCCGGACGTGCCATGCCCGCCCATAAGCCACCGGCGAAACCAAGCGCGAATCGGGCAAGTCCTTCGCACGCTGAAGGATCCATCCGGATATCCGCCCCTTCAGACCGGGCACCGGGATCGAAACGTGGAGGACGATCCCGCATGGATTGGCGACAGGAATTCGGACGGACCTATTCCTGGCGCGATACGGCTCGTTCGCCCACCATGGCGCGCCGCTGAAGCTCGGTCCGGATGCCTTGCGTTGCGGCATGTAGCGATGCGCTGGTCCCCAGGGCCACAGCTACCGTTGAGATGAAAACGGGCAGGTTCGCTCGCCAATACCCGAGAACCAGCCACGCCGCCACGATGACCCCGAAAATGCCCAGGACGACGAACTGCAGGTTTCTTCTTCCCTTGAGCGCTGTTTCAAGCTGCTCAACAGAAAGCGTGGAGAGGTCGACTTTGGCCATAGAAACGGTGGGCTAAGTTGTTAAGAGGGAGGAAAGAGCCCCGTACTCGCAGGGTAAGATGGGGCGTGCAACAGCATGTGCCCGCCGGGGTTCCAGCCCCCAGGTGAGTCTGACGGTCAACTCAGACGGAGCCAACACGCGAAATGAGGACTCCCCCGCATCAAGAATACATCCCGCGCATGCGGACGGGCCGCCCGCATCCGCACTGGATCGCCGCCGTCACAAGCGGCAGGCTGCGCGAGGTCTCTGACCTCCAATAGTCAGGCGCGCCGTACGCCGTCTGAACGATCGCTTTTTTGGGTGAAACACCTTCAGGTGGGTCCTACCGGAGAGTCATGCCCGGGACGCGCTCTTGCGCAGCGGTTATTACACCCCTGCCGCCACAAAGAAGCCCCTAATGCACCTCCACCCGGACGTTCACACCCATCCGCTCCATGTCCGCCATGAGACGAATGGGCTCCGCCACGTAGCCCATCATGCAGAGCCCGGAACGCCGCGCAGAGCCGTCCAGGACCTGCAGCAGCGTCGCAACGACCGGGATGGCCGTGAGGTCGTAGCCGTCGGCATGGGAGACGGTAGCCTGCACCTCCGCCGCCCGGCCGTCTTTGATGCCGCTTGCGTGCACAACCAACTCGACCCGGTAAGGCGGCCTGTGGAAGGTCCCCATCGACCACCAGAAGAGCCTGCCGAGCGGACGCACCGCACGGGGAAACAACTTCGCCCCGGTCCATACGATCGGCGTGACGAACCAGTCGGTCACCCAGTGCGACTCCGACATGTAGAAGCCGACCTCCTCGAGCGAGGGGTAGGTTTCAGGAAGTGGACCCAACTCATCAAAATACATCGAATAGCAACGCCTTGAGCCGATATCGCCCCCAAAATCGACGCGCCGCATCTCGACAGCCGTATCCTTCGTCCAGCGGCCGTTTCGGTAGACCTTCCCGCGGTAGGACCTGAACAGCGCGGCCACTTCGTCGACGGCCTCCGTGTAGGGCAGGGCCTTGCCCATATTGAGGTAGCAGGCGGACACGGCGCGCTCGACCGTGTCCAGATGGGCGGCCGCAAAACGGACCAGCGCGGAGGGAAGACCCGGGTGGAAGCCCGCCTCGGTGATGAACATCCTTCCCGCACGTTCGATGTCTCCGGACAGGGAGCGAAGCAGGGCCAACTTTCCCGTGTCGAGTTGTACGTCCAGATAGTCCACCCCCGCGTCCAGCGCGGCACGGGCGACGGTTTCGGCATGCGCGGTGGTCGGTGCCGCGATCACCACGAAATCGTGTCCGGCAAACGCCGCCCTGAGCGAAGCTCCATCGGCCGCGTCGGCGAACACAGCCGTCACGCGCGATCCGGGGAAAGCATGGTTCAACTCTTCTGCCAAGGCTTCGGACCGGCCGAGGGTCCGCGCCGCGATCGTCAACCAAGCGTCCGTGTGCGCGAGCAGGAGCCGCGCGAGACGGCGACCGGTTTCGCCGGTCCCGCCGAGAATGAGGATGCGTGACATCGGATTCCAGCGTTGTCGGCTCCTCGCCGGTATAATGGACCCATACTCCCTCAATATCCCGCCGGGAAGGGTAGGACGGAAGAACCGAGGGCGCGTATGCCGCCGGAGAGGTACATTTTTCCAGAACCCCCGATCGAACGAGCCGACACCGGACATGCGCGGCACCCAACGCATCCTCCTCGCCCTTCTCCTTGTCCTCCCGGCAACGGGCTGCGTCCGCCCGCAGGAGGTGCCACCAACCCCCCCACGCGGCCTGCCGCCGAACGAGGACCCCATCTACATCCTGCCGATCGGATACCCGCTGCCGGAGTAACCGCCTTTGAAAAGAGGGGGCAGCCCGGCTCCTGCGCCTCAGCGCAATAGGGGGGTCAGCCGCAGCGGCCGCCCCCTTTTTGTGTACCCGGCGAAGCAGCGGATGCCTCCGGCCCTGAGTGCCCGGCACCACATCGAGGCCTTTCCGATCCCGATTCTGTTCGGCATTTACTCCGTGCCGTACGGCTACTGCGCGTCGAAAGAGAGCGAACTCCTCTTCGGCATCCACCCCGGCAACAAGCCGGACAACCACCTGGAGGCCGCTGAACTTCTACCCAATGCGTTCTCGCTTTCACCCAGGATGCTCCAGACCACCTGTGTTTGTATCTTCGGCGCCCAACCCCGCTGGATGAAACTTCCGGTTCATCCCATGCTTACGGGCCGCAGCATACATAGGTATCATGACGCTCACCCGCCTGTTGGCCGCCATAATGTTCACCGACGTCGTCGGGTATACCGCGCTCATGGGCCGGGATGAGCGCCTGGCCTTCGAAGTGTTGCGCAAGAATAGGACCCTGCAGAAACCGATCATCGAGTCACATCGCGGTCGCTGGATCAAGGAACTCGGCGACGGCGTCATGGCCAGCTTCGGGTCCGCAACCGATGCCGTCCGTGCAGCGCTTTCCATACAAGGAGCCTGCCATGCGGACGACGATCTCACATTGCGCATAGGCATTCACCTCGGAGACGTCGTGTTCGAAAACGACGACGTTTTCGGTGACGGTGTCAACGTCGCAGCCCGGATCCAGGCAGCCGCGGAACCCGGGTGCATCTACGTATCCGGGAACGTTCGCCAAAGCATCGCCAACCAACCGGACCTGGAAACCCGGTTCGTTAAGCAAGTTACGCTGAAGAACGTACGCGAACCGGTCAGCCTCTACGAAGTAGTGCAGGCCGGCGCCGCAACGTCCGTTTCCGCTGCCCGTCCACCTGACGTACGGCATGAAGGCATCGCCGTGCTGCCGTTTGCCAACCTCAGCAGCGATCCGGAACAGGAATACTTCAGCGACGGCCTGACGGAAGAGATCATCTCGGACCTCTCGCGGATTAATGGCCTCCTCGTGATCTCCCGCAGTTCCGTCATGACGCTCAAGGGCACCGCCAAGCGCATGCACGAGATCGCGAGCGAGCTCAACGTGCGGTATGTTTTGGAGGGCAGCGTCCGCAAAGCGGGGAACCAACTGCGGATCACGGCCCAGCTCATCGATGCCGTACGGGATACGCACTTGTGGGCGGAAAAGTACTCGGGCGTGCTCGATGACGTCTTCGATATCCAGGAAAGAGTGTCACGCTCCATCGCGGAAGCGCTTAAACTGAAACTCTCGCCCGAAGAGGTTCGACAGATTGCGGAACGTCCGATCCCCAACCCCCTCGCTTACGAATCCTACCTGAATGCCCGGCAGCAAGTGATGCACGGAAGCCAGGCGTCCATGACCAATGCATTCCGATTGATTCAGAATGCAATAGAACTCGTGGGTGACAATGACCTGCTGTATGCCTTGCTGGGCTATGCCCATATCCTTTACTTCCGGTTCGTCGACAAGTCCGGCCTATCGCATTTCGAGAAGGCCCGTGAATATGCGGCCCATGCCATCTCGATGAATCCCGACTGTGCGCTCGGCCACGTGACGGAAGGCTGGGTCCTCTGGACCGCAGGAAACCTCCAGGCGTCCTGCGAATCCATGAAGCGCGCGCTGGAGATCGAACCGAACCAGATCGATGCCTTGTTCGGCCTGGCGGAAACCTACCTGTACGCAGGCAAGGCTGCGGAAACAGTGTACATCATCGACCGGCTCACCGGGATCGATCCCCTCACGCCGATGACGTGGATCATGAAGGGGTCCTACTACATGGACATCGACTTGTCTGCCGGTCTCGCCTTTTTCGAAAAGGCGTATGCCATGGACCCGCAAAGCCCGCTGACCCAATGGATACTGGCCTCCGCCTATTTCTGGAATGGCCGGAATGAAGATGGGTTCCTTCTGGCCGACCGACTCGCGGAGGTAGCGCCCGAATGGTCCTTCACCCGACAACTGCAATTCCTTGCCCATGGTCTGAAGGGCGAAAAGGACATCGCCATGACCTTCGCCACGCCCGAATTGGAGAAAGAAGCGGAAAACGACCAGCACTTCGCTTTTCACCTGGCAGAATGCTTTGCGGTAGCCGGAGAAAAAGTAAGGGCGCTTGACCACCTGGCTTTCTCGATGAAGTTGTTCTATCCGCCCACGTTCCTGGCCGGCAATCTGTTGTTCGAAAACATCCGGCATGAGCCCCGCTTCCAGGAACTGATGGCGGATGCCCGGCAGCGGTCCGCGGTGTTCAGGATTTGACATGCCGGGCTGAAGCGATGTCAACCGGGAGGAGCCTCAGCCTCCATGGCACACTCCCTCCACCTTTCCAGCCTTCCATGACAAAACCGGATCTCAGCGGAGGACGAAGCACTCGTCCTCTTCTTCTCGCAGGGCCGCTCTTCGATCAAGGACGAGGGCGTTCTCGCCAGCGACGGGGGGATAACCGGCTACTGGAAAGAACCCAAGTCGAACGAATTGGCCATCGCTCTTCTCACGTATGAGGACATCCAAGGGCTCGAGTTTCGTCCGGCCGAGGGCGACTCCAGGTTCACGTCGGTGAGGTTGCTCGGCGCGGAGGGATCCTCGATCATCCTGGTTTTGCCCACCGAGGATGGGGGCGACTCGAGGCTTATCGGTGAAATCGAATGCCGGCGGGAGGCTGCACGGCAGAAGGTGTAGACAGAGCCCAGAACTCCTATCTTGGTGCTTCCAGCGGTTGGCCTGCCGACGGACACTCTTACCCCTTGGGCCATTCCCGCCTCCGGAAATTCGAGACGCCGATGCCGAAACTCTACTCCGAACTGGCCCCGTGGTGGCCGCTGCTGTCGGCTCCTGAAGACTACGCAGAGGAGGCGGCCTTCTACCGCGGCCAACTCGAGGTGGCGTGTGAAGGCGAACTCAAAACCCTCCTCGAACTCGGCAGCGGAGGCGGCAATACGGCGTCTCACCTCAAGGAGCTGTTCCTATTGACCCTCGTTGACGTGGCGCCAGGTATGCTCGCCGTCAGCAGGCAATTGAATCCGGAGTGCGAGCACGTGGAAGGGGACATGCGGACGGTCCGACTGGGGCGCCTCTTCGATGCGGTGCTCGTGCACGACGCGGTCTGCTACATGACGACCCCGGAGGACCTGCGCAGCGCCATCAAGACAGCCTTCGTGCACTGCAGGCCGGGCGGAGCCGCGCTGTTCGCCCCGGATCACCTCAAAGACACCTTCCATTCGGCGACGGACTGCGGCGGTAACGACCGGGAGGGACGCGGACTTCGCTACATGGAGTGGACGTGGGACCCGGATCCGTCAGATACCACGTACACGGTAGACTTCGCCTATCTCCTTCGCGAACGGGACGGCTCGATCCGCGTCGAGCACGACCGCCATATCGTAGGGCTCTTCTCCCGGGACGAGTGGCTCGGCCTGCTCTCCGGCGAGGGATTCGTGTCCCACGAAGTCCCCTTCACGCACTCGGACTATCCCGGGCAGACGTTTCCGGTTTTCGTCGCGAGAAAACCGTACCATTGGCCGAACCCGACCCACAGACCATGAAACCGATCCTCAGAAACTCTCTGGCGGTGGTCGCCGGCATCGCGATCGGCAGCCTGGTGAACATGGGCCTCGTCCTGATCAGCGGCAAGGTCATCCCTCCGCCGATCGGCGTGGATATGACCACGACCGAGGGTCTCCGAAGCGCGATGCACCTGCTCGAACCGAAGCACTTCCTGTTTCCTTTCCTGGCACACGCTCTCGGTACCCTCGTGGGCGCCTTCGTGGCAGCGTTGCTGGGCGTCAGCCGCAAGCTGGTCCTGGCGCTGATCGTGGGCTGCTTCTTCCTGACGGGAGGTATCCTGAGCGTGGTAATGCTGCCTTCGCCGCTGTGGTTCACCCTGGTGGACCTCCTCGGCGCCTACATCCCCATGGCCTGGATCGGTGCAAAACTGGGGACGCGCACGTCCTGAACAGGACCCCGGCCGCGCAGATTCGGTGGGAAACCAGCTCCCGACAAGCCATGCGACACACCCTTACGGCCCTGACAACAGCGCTTCTGTTCCTCGCCTCCTGCAACGGCAACGAGACGGGACCCGAAGGGTGTCCCGACGGGATGGTCGAAATCGAGTCCTTCTGCATCGACCGCTGGGAGGCGCACCTGGAGGGGAAGTCGCCCTACGATGTGCCCTCGGACGGCATGGCAGTGACGTCCGCCGGAACTGTTCCCCAGGGCTACATCAGCGGGGACGTGGCGGAGTCCGCCTGCAAGGCCGCGGGCAAGCGGCTCTGCACGAGCGAGGAATGGCTGCGGGCTTGCCGAGGACCAGCCAACACGACGTATCCGTATGGCAACGCCTACCATGAAAACGCCTGCAACGAAGGCCGGCCCGTCCACCCGATCCTCGAACTCTTCGGTTCGGAGGCGAACTGGTCGGCGACGCAGATGAACGACCCTCGGCTTAACCAACTCCCCGACGCGCTCGACCCCACCGCTGCAAATCCGTTCTGCGTCTCGGCCGAAGGAGTGTTTGATCTCCACGGCAACCTGCACGAATGGGTGGCGGATGCATCCGGGACGTTTCGCGGCGGCTTCTACGTGGATGCAACAATCAACGGCCAGGGCTGCCTCTACGTGACCACCGCCCATGGCCGTTCCTACCACGACTACTCGACCGGCTTCCGATGCTGCGCGGATCCAACGTAAGGCGCACTGCGGCGCTGCGGATGCCGGGTGGATACCCCGAAATCGTGCGGAGGTTAAGTTTCCGGGTCCATACCCGGCGTTGTATAGTATGGGCGGGCCGTCGCGAGGCAGCCGAATGGACCAGCCGCCATGCGCGATCGCGCCCACCCCGGCTCCGGCGAATCGTGATGCCAAGGTGGCGGTGCAGCCATGCCGAGGATTCCCGTTTATCCGCGCGTGATAGGGGTGGCTTCCGACCCATGCCGGCGTTTTCTTCCGGCAAAATCGGGCTGTGCTGACCAACCACGGACATGCTGTACAAAGCCCTTGAAGAGGCAAACGAACGCCCCCTTCCGTTCGAAGCCTACACGGCCAGAGCACTCTGGGACGACGACCACATCTCTGCCAGGATGCTGGCCTTCCATCTCGACGAATCAAGGGACGTGGCATCGAGAAACGGCCCCTTCATCGAGCGATCCGTCGATTGGATCGTGTCCCGCTTCGCCATCTCCCGCAACACGACGATCGCGGATTTCGGGTGTGGCCCGGGGCTCTACGCCAACCGGCTGGCCGGTACTGGCGCCCACGTCACGGGCATCGACTTCTCCGAACGGTCCATCCGCTACGCCTCCGAGTCGGCCGCTGCTGCCGGGCTTCCCATCCGGTACATCCACCAGGACTATCTGGCATTCGAGACCGACGATCGATTCGACCTCATCCTCCTCATCACGTGTGACTTCTGCGCGCTGAGCCCGGAGCAGCGTCGACGCCTCCTTGGTCGATTCAATACCCTGCTGAAGCCGGGCGGACGCGTACTCCTCGACGTGTATTCCCATGCCGCTTTTGAGCGACGAACGGAGGAGGCGACCTACGAACGAAACCTCATGGACGGGTTCTGGTCCCCGCATCCCTACTTCGGCTTTCTGAACACCTTCAAGTACCAGGCGGAACAACTGGTCCTCGACAAATACACGATTGTCGAAGCAGACCGCCTCCGGACCATACTCAACTGGTTTCAGTGCTTCACGCCCGAAACCCTCGCTGTCGCGCTTTCGGATTCCGGTTTTCGCGTGACCGACCTCTACGGCGACGTCGCGGGAAACCCTTTCGATCCGGAATCGGAGGAATTCGCGGTCGTGGCCGAACTCGATTAACCTGGCCGGAACGAACTGAACGTCAGGCGGATCCAAACCGCGACGACCAGGGGGATGGGCGGGGTGCGCCTTTTCAGAGACAAAACTTCCGGTGCGCGTGCTCCGTGCGGAACTCCGCCTGAAAGGATAGAGTTTAACTTGTTTATGGCGCTTGATGCCATAATCCGCCTGTTGGACTTCACGAGGGGGTGGAGGCGTCTTTCGAGAGGGGAGTCCGCAGCGGGGCAATTCACTAGCCGGAAACGAAACGGCATCATAACCAGATCTCCCGAGCCGTTTCCGGAAATTGCCAGGCCGCCCTTGGGCAGGTAGAAGATCTTTCGGGTTTCCAGAAGAACGTGCCGATGGTCCGTCCAGCGGGGCGTAGACGTCGATACCACCATCAAAACGGGCTCCATACCATGCTGCGTCGATCCCTTTTTTGCGTCGCGGTTGTTGTCGCACTCCCGACTGCCGGAGACCTTGTCGCACAGGGACTTCAGGTCACGGTGAAAGACTCGGTGACGTCAGCCCTGCTGGAGGGGGCCGATGTCTCTCTCTATTGTGCGGACGCGTTGCGGGCGTCCGGCGCCACCGATGCGACAGGAGTCGTTACGCTGGTGACGTCGGTTGACGGTGAGGCGGATGGAGTCCGCTCGTCCAGCGGGCTTCTTTCGGCTCCGTATCCGAACCCCTCGGCAAGCCGGACGAACGTGCGGCTGTCCGTAGAGGCGCCGGGCACGGTGCGGCTCGCGGTCTACGACCTGCTCGGCAGAGAAATCCTCTCTCGATCGCAGATCGTCGCGCGCGGATTCCACGGGATCGAGGTGGATCTGGGCAGTCTTCCTGCCGGTTCGTATATCCTCAAAGCGGACCTCGACGGGCGCCGAACCGCCTCCGTGCGGCTTGTTGGAGCAGGTTCCGGCTCGGGCACGCCGGCCTTGAGGCTGTCGGCCGGGTCTGCGCCCCTGTCGGAGGGCGGCCTGACGTCCGGGGCCTCGAAATCAGGCGCTCTCCTCGAGACGTGCGAAGTGCGTGTTGAACGGGATGGATATCGGAATGCGCGGGCGGACGTGACCCTTCCGGAAACAGTCGAAGTGACCGTGCTGATGAGCCCGGGGAGGGAGACGATAACCAATTCGATCGGGATGGAGTTCGTCCGCGTCAAATCGGGCACATTCTTGATGGGGTCGAACAACGGTACCTCGCCCGAGCGGCCGGTCCACGAGGTAACGATTTCCAGGGATTTCTATATGGGGGTCTACGAGGTGACCCAGGCCCAGTGGGTGACCGTCATGGGTTCCAACCCCAGCAGCTACGAGACCTGCGGCGATGACTGTCCGGTGGAAACCGTGTCCTGGAACGACGTGCAGGTCTTTATTGAGAAGCTGAATGAGAAGGAGGGAACGACCGCTTACCGCTTGCCGACCGAAGCGGAATGGGAGTATGCGGTCCGTGCCGGTACGACGACGGAATATTTCTTCGGGGAAGAGGAGTCTCTTCTGGACGACTATGCGTGGTATGCGTCCAACTCGAATGGGCGCACCTTCCAGGTCGGCCAGAAACTGCCCAATCCGTGGGGACTGTACGACGTGTATGGCAACGTGCAGGAATGGGTACAGGACTGGTATTCGAACGCGTACTACAGCGTGAGCCCCTCCGTCGACCCGCAGGGGCCTGCTGACGGTACCTCTCGCGTATTCAGAGGCAATGCCTTCGCCGGCATCCCGTCCCGATTGCGATCGGCCTACCGCACCTACTTCGCACCGATAGACAAAGGCAACGGAGGAGGCTTCCGGCTGGCCAAGATAACGGAGTAGCGGACAGGGGGCTGCTGCTAACCTTCGGCTGACGCACCGGAACCTGAGACATGCGCCACCCGGCATGTCCGGCCGTGGGGCACATGCCGCGCGCTCAGAGGAGGGCGAAAGGCGCTCTCCTCCTCAGCACCGAAGAGGAGAGGTCCGCATGTCCATTGGGGGATGATCGTCGAACCGCTCGTGCATGGGGTGAATGGCATCAGAACGCGTACGGATGCGGTGGCGTACGTCGAAGGTGAAGCGGTACGTTATCAATCGCGCCGAAGCCTCAGTTCTGGACCGGCAGCCCGACTACAAACCTCGCCCCTTCACCCTCCTCATTCTCGACGCTAAGGCTTCCCGCGTGGCCGTCGACGATGATTTCATAGGCCAGAGAGAGGCCGAGCCCGGTCCCGGTCCCGGCTGGTTTCGTCGTGAAGAAGGGTTCGAATATCTTCTCGCGGACGGAAGGAGGGATCCCCGTCCCGTTATCCTCGATCCGAATCTCCACCCCGCCTTCGACCCGTCTCGATCCGACCCGCACCCGCGGCCGAAAACCGGCATCACCGCTCAGGCTCCGCTCATGCGCGGCCTCAAAGGCATTGTTCAGGATGTTGGTCAGGGCACGCCCCAGTTCCTTCGGTGACAGGCGCACATTCCCGACGGAGGAGTCAAAGTCACGCTCTATCTGGACGTCGAGACCGGGCATCCGCGCCCGCAGGCCGTTGTAGGCGATCTCCGCATACTCCTCCAGGAACGCATTCAGCCCCACCTCAAACCGCTCGCCCCCTCCGACGGCGGCGTGCTCCATCATGGACCTGACGATGGCTTCCGCGCGTTTGCCGTGCTTGACGATCTGCTCCGAGTTTTTCTCCAGGTGACCGAGTTCCGCACGAATCTCGTCGGGTCCATGGAGGCTACCGGACGCGATGTCGCTATCGAGGTCTCGGACCAGCTCCCGGTTCACCTCAGCGAAGTTGTTGACGAAGTTGAGCGGATTCTGGATTTCATGGGCGATGCCGGCCGTGAGCTGACCCAGGGAGGCCAGTTTCTCCGATTGGATGAGCCGGCGCTGGGTCGTCTTCAGTTGGCCATGGGCCTCCTCGAGTTCATAGTAGGCTCGCTCTATCTCACGAGCCTGCTCCAACTCACGGTCCCTGGCGCGCTCACGCTCCCTCTGAACGAGGCGCCTGCGCTGCACCCGATCCACGCCGAAGATTCCGCCCGCAAGAAGCAGGCCATAGCCGATATACGCCCATAGCGTTCGCCACCAGGGCGGAAGGATGAGGACACGGAGCGTGGCGCCGTCTGGATTCCATACCCCATCCGAGTTGGCCGCCGTCACACGGAAAAAGTACTCTCCCGGGGAAAGATTCGTGTACCGGGCGCTCCGTTCGGTGCCGGCCTCGACCCACTGATCTTCATACGGCTCGAGCCGGTAGCGATAGCGGTTGCGTTCCGGGTCGGCGAAGTGAAGCCCCGCATAGGAGAACGTGAGATCGTTCCTGTTGTGGGCCAGTTTGACCTCTGTGGCGAATGACAGCGCCGTTTGCACAACCCGGTTCGGTCCGGACACAACCGATTCCCCGAAAACGGAAAGATCGGTGAGGAGGACCTGCGGAGGAATTTCGTTGTCCCGGATTTCGTCGGGGAAGAACGCCACTAGCCCGGCGGACGTGCCGAACACCATCTGTCCGCGCTTGCTCCTGAAAGCGCTCCAGGAGAAATCGCCACTCGGAAGCCCGTCTTCCACTCCGAAATTGCGAAACAGCCCGGTCTGCGGATCGAAATGGGAGAGTCCGTTGCTAGTGCCGACCCAGAGCCTTCCGGTTTCGTCTTCGAGGATGGACCGAATACTGCTGCTTGGCAAGCCGTCCACGGCGGTGTATCGAACGGAGGAGCCGGTCTCGGGGTCCAATTGGTACAGGCCTGTCCGTGGCACGCCGACCCAGAGTTTGCCAGAGCGATCCTCCAACAGGGTGACAACCGAAGAATTCAATCCGGTGTCGAGTTTCAACGCCAGGGCTCCGGTTTCGGGGTCGAGCTGGAAAAC
>CAYLXM010000092.1:0-4507 GCA_964387555.1 uncultured Rhodothermales bacterium
GCGTCCCGAATGCGCCTCGTGCTTCAATGTCCTCCACTGCGCACGCGGATGTCCGACATCGTGCCCGCTCCGCCCCGATTCCGCCAGGACGTTCGATTGCACCATCGAAAAATGGATCGGGATCGCCAATCTCCTTGAGGCGGCCGGATACCCGGTCACCACGAACGATCTGGAAGACTGCGAAGCCTTCTTCACCGATTTCAGGATTGAACCCACAGTAGCGAGGCAAGAACGTGCCTCCGTACCGGCTTAATACCGAACTCTTCACCCTGCCCGGCAGGAACGGCAGCGTGGTGCTCTATGCGCCGCTGAGCGGATTCGTCGGCGAAGTGACGCCCGCCGTTGCCGCCCTGTTGGAGAACCTGGAAACCCTTTCCCCTGACGGTCTCGATGAGTCCCGGCGCGGGGCCATTGATCGATTGATCGACCAGGGCGTCATCAACGGACCCCATCTGTCACCGCCGCGGATTCCCCGCAAGGAGCACCTCTCCCCGTCGAAACTCACCCTGTTCCCGACGGATGCCTGCACCCTCCGCTGCACCTACTGTTATGCCCACGCCAACGGGTCCGCGGTCCACGAAATGCCCCCCGACGTCGCCGCAGCCGCGATCGCGTTCTATGTGGATGTGCTGAAGCGGGAAGGCCGAAGTCTCTTCGGACTCGAATTCTTCGGGGGAGGCGAGCCGCTGCACGCCTGGGATCTCGTCACATCCACCATTTTCCTGGCCGAAAGACGATGCCGGGAAGAGGGTTTCGAACTCCGCGTATCCGCCGGCACGAACGGGGTCCTCAGCGATCGAAAGCGAGCCTGGATCAGCAGGCACTTCTCCTGCCTGAACATCTCGTTTGACGTGCTCCCGGACATCCAGCACGCGCACCGGCCCACCCGCAGCGGCGCCAATTCCTTTGCGGCGGTGGATGCGACGCTGCGTCACCTGGATCGGCTCAACTTCCCCTACGCACTGCGGTGCACGGTCAGCCGCCTCAACGAAGATCGGCTCCGCGAGGCGGTCGATTTCGTGCTGGAGCACTACCGCGCCCGCCTTCTCTACCTCGAGCCGGTCAGCGATTCCGGATGCGGACCCTCCCCGCTGACCCGCCTGCAGCCGGACCTGCTCCGCTTCGCCGATTCATTTGCCGATCTCGTGCCGTTTTGTGCCGAGCGCGGCCTGCGACTCGAGACCTCCTGCGCGAGCCTCGAGCGGATCCGTCCCACGTTCTGCTCCGTCGGCACCGACGACTTCGCCGTCACACCCGACGGCTTGCTCACCAACTGCTGGGAGGTGACGCGCGGAGATCATCCGCTTGCCGATCCGTTCATTTTCGGCCGGCTCCTCCCCGACGGCGATGTCGAGGTCGATCCGCGCCGGCTCGAGAGACTGCGCGCGCTCACCGTCGACAGGATCCCCGCGTGCGCCCACTGCTTCGCCAAATGGCATTGCGGAGGCGGATGCCCCGTCAAGCTGGGTCACCGGGACTACCTGGGGCCCCGCGATCCGGTCCGCTGCGAAGCGACACGGCGTCTCCTCAAAAACAAGATTCTGAATGTTCTGGAGGATGGACCCGCCACGCATCCTCCCCATCATACACCCGACGCGCTCGCGTTTCGGGCCACGACCATGGAGGATCAGGCATGACCACAAAGAACGAAAGCGATGGCAGGATCCCCCGCAGGAAATTCCTGCAGCGATCGGCAGGAATGTTCGGCGCTGTGGTCCTGCTGGCCGAGGGCACACCGTCCGGGGCTCGCCCCAGACCGTTCGCGGGATGGCGGCCGGACGATGTCGTCCGACTCAACCCGGCCTTTCACCTCCGCGTAGTGGATGCGGGGGTCATCGAGTTGACGACCCGCCTGCCCGGCGGAGCCGTCTTGAGCCACCGATTCGATGGCCTCGAGGCCGAAGTGTTGACCCTGGCGCAGGCTGGAAGAGACAGCCGCTACATCACCATGACGCTGGCGGACCGGTACGGGCAACGCAACGAGGAGGTGGCCCGACGGGTATCCCTGGCGCTCGAGGAATTTGCGGCAGCCGGGCTGGTCTACGCCGGCGATCCGATCACGGTGAAGATCCAACGCACCCATGGCTGACACCTACCGCGTCACCTGCGATCTGTTCGAGGTTCCGACCGGGGGTCCGGACCGTCTCCTGTACGCGCCCCGGCGGGGATACGTCCTCCGGGCCAATGCCGACCTCGTCGGCCTGCTGGGCGATCTGGAGTCCGTTCATCCCGACACTCTCAACGATGAACAGCGGGCCGTGCTGGAGGATCTGGTGGAGCAGGGGATCCTCAACGGAGATCCGGATCCGCCCGTGGTCCGGCAGGAGGCCGGCGCATATGCGCCCACGCAGGTGACCCTTTTCCCGACCAACCGGTGCAACCTGCGCTGTACCTACTGCTATGCCGCCGCCGGCGATTTCCCTGCGAAGCGCCTGAGCATGGAGCACGCGACCGGGGCCATCGACGGCGTCATCGAGAACATCCTCCAGAAAAAGAAACGCCGGCTCTCGCTGGGGTTTCATGGGGGAGGGGAGCCGCTGCTGGAATGGCGGCTCGTCCAGGACATCGTCGCGTACGCCGAGACCCGATGTGCGAAGGAAGGCCTCGACCTGGGAGTCAATTCCGCCACGAACGGCGTCCTGAGCCGGAGCCAGTGCGAATGGATCATCCGGCACTTCAAGAGTCTCAACATTTCCTTCGACGGGCTGCCGGATGTGCAGGACGAACAGCGCCCGCTGCCCGGCGGGAAGGGCTCATTTCCGCTGGTGGACCAAACGCTCCGCTTCCTCGACCGGCACGACTTCCCGTACGGCATCCGCAGCACCATCAGTCTGCTCAACGTCGATCGGATGGAGGACTGCCTGGAATTCATCGCGAAGCACTACAAAACGCGCACCGTACACTTTGAGCCGCTTTTCTATTGCGGCCGCTGTAAGACCACCGGCGTGATGAGCCCGCCCATGGCCTCGTTCGCCGAACACTACAAGCGATGCCTCGACCGGGCGGCGACGCTCGGCGTGAAGCTGACCTACTCCGGATCCCGGCTCGAGAACCTGACCCCGTGTTTCTGCGGCGTGTCGAACGACAATTTCGCGGTCACGCCCGACGGAGACATCACGGCCTGTTTCGAGGTGACGTCGCGGGACGACCCGAGGGCCGAGACGTTCGTGATCGGACGGATCGAAAAGGCCGGTCGTATCGCGGTGGACGCCGCGAAGCGCCGCGCGCTGTGGGATCTGACGGTCGACCATCTTCCGTACTGCAAGGACTGCTTCGCCAAATGGCACTGTGCGGGGGATTGCGTGACACGGATCGGCCATAGCGACTATGCGGGCCCGCGAGGCCACGAACGGTGTCTGCTCAACCGAAGCCTGCTCGCCCACCGGCTGGAGAAGCTGTTGGATGGCTCTGGCCATGGGGATGGCGGCGACCAACCGGCGGGGCCTGTGGCCGAGACCAGACCAAAAAGACACAACGGGAGGATACACCATGCCTGAAGGACCCGACGACCGTCCAAGAAAACGAGGCAAGAAAACGGAATCGCCCCGGATCCTCCGCTCCGCGAGAATCCGCGTGCCGGACAAGGAGATGTTTCTGATGCGGCCCGATGACGGTCCGCCGCCCGAGGGGACCTGCTCCTGCCATTCCGTGTGCGCCTGCGTACCGGTGAGCAGTTGCCCGTGCGACCTCGTGTGCTCGTGCGATGCGGTGTGCGCAACGAACACGTGCGCGTGCGATGCCTTCGACAACCCGCTGTGCACCTGCGACCCCCAGTGCGCCTGTCAGAACGTGTGCGGAGGCCACTGCTCGCTGGTCTACTGGTATCCCAACTAGGCGTGGAGGGACGTATGATGACCCGAACACTGCTACTCGCCCTTCTTGCGATTTCGTTCCTGTCCTCCTCGTCCGCAGCGGGGCAACCGGAAGGAACGGCCGTCTGGACCCGGTCGGGCGCCCCCTTCGGGGGCCCGGAGTCCCCCATCGTCGGAGCGGACGGTACGGTCTATGCCCTCCTCGGAAGCAGCCTCTGGTCCTATTCCCGGGATGGGGACCTTCAGTGGAAGTTTCAGCCTTCCGGCATCGCGATGGATACCTCGCCCTGTATGGGTCCCGACGGCACGCTGTACATCGGCAGCAGTTCGACCCTCTACGCGGTGGCTCCCGACGGCACGCTGCTGTGGTCATTCCGGTCGGGGGGATATCGTATGCGAGATCCGTCCGTCGGCAAGGACGGGATGATTCTGATCTGGGTGGAGGATGACTCGCTGTATGCCATCCAGCCGGATGGCTCCCGAAAGTGGGCCTACAAGGTCGGCGGAGGCGCATCGGGCATGTGGATGGGCTCGTCCCCGGTCAGCGGCGCCGACGGTACGGTATATGTGGGTTCCGCTGCCGGTGCCGGCGCTGCGGTGCACGCCATCAATGCAGACGGTTCCGGCCGATGGACCTACAAGACGGGTTCAACCATTCGGAGCGCACCCTCGGTCGGACCGGATGGGGTCGTCTA
>CAYLXM010000092.1:4607-12088 GCA_964387555.1 uncultured Rhodothermales bacterium
GGCTATCTGCATGCCGTCAACCCGGACGGAAGCCGCCGATGGCGCTACGACGCCGAAGAACAGGTGGAGAGTTCTCCGGCCGTCGGGCCGGACGGGACCGTCCATTTCGCCTCCGGAGACGGGACGCTGCACGCCGTCAGCGGAGGGGGGCACGGCCTGGCCGCCACAGCATGGCCCCGCTACCACCACGACAACCGCAACACCGGATACGCCTTGACACCGGAGGTGGGATTCCCGGAGTCCGTCGCGTTCAGCCTGGTTGATCCGGGGCAGCACGCAGCGCTTCAGGTTGTTGCGAAGAACACGACGCCCCAGCCCCTTCACCTCGTTCGATTCGAGTCGACCGATCCCCTCTTCTCCCTGGCCAGTGAACTGCCCGTGACACTCGAGCCGGGTTCGGACACCCTGCTGACGGTTCGAGTCGATGCCGACACGACGCGGTTCTGTCTGAGCCATGTCAACATCACAGCAGAGGTTGAGGGGCAGGAAAGCTCCTTTCCGTGCCTCTTGCAGATGGGATTCTTCATGAATGACGGTAGTGAGCGGGCAAGCTGGGCGGTCCGCGCGCTCGCCGCGTACGAAGAGGCCCTGGCTGCGGGCCCGCATTCGGTCGCCTCGAGGAACAACCGGGGCGTGCTCTATCGGCTCCTCGGCATCCCGAGTCGGGCTGAGGCGCAACTGGAAGCGGCCATGGACCTGAGTCTGGATTCCGGCGACTCCTACGCCGGCATTCTTCTGAATCTGGGGGTTGTAGCTTCGGACCGCAATCTTGCCGAGGAGGCCTACTCCTTGTATGATACCGTTCTGGGAGAGGTCAGCCAATCGGCGGCCTCGGCGCTGGAGCCGCAGGTCCGCTACAACCTGGCCTGGGAGGCCTACAGGGCTGAGGACCTGGAAACGGCGCGGACCGAGATCGACCACGTGCTGGCACACGGATCGACGAATGCGCTCGTCGAGGCCAAGGCGTTTGTGCTTCGCGGAGCAATCCTCTTTGACGAGGGCCGGCTCGACGAGGCGTTGGAGGATTTTAACGCGGCCGTCCTCCTCGACCCGGCGGGGCCAATCGGGGAGATGGCCAGGGAGAACCGCGGGGTGATCGTCGGCGCCGAGGCGGACGACCCGGATGGGGTGCTGCCCACCCGGTTGGTGGTATCGCCGGCCTATCCCAACCCCTTCAGCCGGGAAACCACGCTGGTGCTGGGTCTGCCGGTGGCCGGCCCGGTCTCCGTACGGGTCTTCGACGCCACCGGGCGGACCGTACGCGTGTTGGCGGAGTCTATCCTGCCGGCCGGCCGTCACGAGGTCGTCTGGGACGGCCATGACGAAGAGGGCACTCCACTCGCGTCCGGCGTGTACCTGCTGCGGCTACGGGCCGGGGGGTCAACGACCGTCACGCGGGTGGTGCTGCTCAGGTAACGCACCGCCGAGCGGCGAACGTCCGCCCGGGCCGAATCCGGGCATCCGGGACCGAGATCCCGGGTCTCCGCTCCGCCTCGCCCGGGATGACATTGGGAGGAGGTTCGCCCCATTCTCCCCTTCTCCCCTTCTCCCCTTCTCCCCTTCTCCCCTTCTCCCCCACGCCCACTCGCCCCCACTTCCAACGCGCTCGCACTTTCCAAACTCTCCGCACTTTCCATACCTTCCACACTTCCAATGCCCTCACCATTCGACGACGATCCCATGCCGGCAGACATCCGCTTCACACTCAACGGGGAGGTGGTCAACTTGACCACCGAACCCGACCGGCCCCTCCTCTGGGTCCTCCGTTCCGACCTGGACCTCACCGGCACCAAATACGGGTGCGGCGAAGGCCTCTGCGGGTCCTGCGCGGTGCTCGTGGATGGCCGGGCCGAGCGCTCCTGCGTTCTGTCCATCGGCGACGTGGCGGGCAAAACAGTCACCACCATCGAAGGATTGGCCCAAGGGGAAACGCTCCACCCCGTCCAGCAGGCCTTTGTCGAGCACGAGGCCCTGCAGTGCGGATACTGCACCCCCGGGATGATCCTCACCGCCGTCAGCCTGCTCAACGCGAATCCCACCCCGACGCGGGAAGAGATCATTGCGGCGATGGACGAGAACCTCTGCCGATGCGGCGCCCACCCGCGAATCCTTGACGCCATCGTGTCCGCTTCATCATCCGGCAACCGGTAATCGGAATTGACCATGGAACACGAAAGAAACCTGGAAGCCCAAACGATGAAGCCCACCGCCCGTCGGGGCATCGACCGCAGGGAATTCCTCAAGCGGATCGGCGGGGGCGTCGTCGTCCTCATCACACTCCCCACGCAACTGGCAAAGGGCGTGGAGCCGACGGCGGAACTGGAGGCGCTCCTCCAACAGGCGCCCCGCGATTTTAACGCGTTCCTCCGCATTGGCGAAGACGGCCGGGTGACGCTCTTCACCGGCAAGATCGAGATGGGCCAGGGCATCATCACCTCCCTGCCGCCCATGCTGGCCGACGAATTGGACGTGCTCCAGGATCGGATCGATATCGTGCTGGGCGACACGGACCTCTGCCCGTTCGACGCGGGCACCTGGGGCTCGCTCACCACGCGCGTGTTCGGGCCCGAACTGCGCGCCGCCGGCGCCCAGGCGCGCCGCATCCTCCTCGAACTGGCCTCCGAGTCGCTGTCGACGCCGGTGGACCGTCTCGGAGTGGAGGACGGCGTTGTATTCGATCGATCGAATACGACAAAACGTATCTCCTACGCCGCACTCACCGAGGGCAAAGCCATCGCCCGGGAGTTGGAGGAGCGAGCCCCGGTCAAAACGGCCGACCAATACCGGTACATGGGCAAAAACTACGCCCAACGCGATGCGGTCGAGAAGGTGACGGGCAAAGCCAGGTACGCGGCCGATATCCGGCTTCCCGGCATGCTCGTCGCCCGCATTGTGCGGCCCCCGGCGCATGGCGCGACGCTCAATGGGGTCGACACCTCCCGCGCGGAGGCGATCGACGGCGTACGCGTCGTCCGCGACGGCGACCTCGTAGCCGTCCTCCACGCGAAACGGGATGTGGCGGATCGCGCGCTGCAGGTGCTCGAGCCCGAATGGGAGGTGCCGGCGCCCACGTTCGACGACGCGACCATCTACGACCACCTCATGGGCGTCGCGCCGGCAGGCGAGCCTGTCCAGAGCAGCGGCGACGTGGAGGAAGGGGAGCAGCTGGCGGCGGAGGTGTTCGACCACACGTACTACAATGCCTACGTAGCCCATGCACCGATAGAGCCCCACGTCGCAGTGGCGAGTCTGGAGGACGGTAAGATGACGATCTGGGCGTCGACCCAGAGTCCGTTCGGCGTCAAACGATCGGTCGTTTCGTCGCTTGGCTTTTCGGAGGATCAGGTCCGCGTGATCACCCCACCCGTGGGCGGGGGATTCGGCGGAAAATCCAGCAACGGGCAGGCCCTGCAGGCCGCACGGCTGGCGAAGCTCGCAGGTGTGCCGGTGCAGGTCTTCTGGACGCGCGAGGACGAGTTCTTCTGGGATACCTACCGTCCGGCTGCCATCGTGAAAGTCCGCTCCGGTCTTACGGCAGAGGGAGCCCCGTCCTTCTGGGATTACAGGGTTTACTTTGCCGGGGGGCGCGGCAGCGAGCAGCCGTACACCATCCCCCATCTTCGAATAGCCGCGCACAGTCGAGGGTGGGGGGGTCCTCCGGGATCCCACCCGTTCGCCACGGGCGCCTGGCGTGCACCGGCGGCCAATACGAACGTGTTTGCCGTGGAGTCGCAGATCGACATTATGGCGGCCAAGGCCGGGATAGATCCCTTGGAGTTCCGCATGCGGAACTTGACGGACAAAAAGTTTCGGCGCGTCCTCGAGTCAGCAGCCGAGCGGTTCGGGTGGACCTCCGCGGCCGGACCGAGTGGACGCGGCTACGGCGTGGCCTGCGGAATGTATGCCGATACCGTAGTCGCTGCGATGGCCGCCGTAGAAGTCGACCGTACGAGCGGGCGGGTCACCGTAAGGCGGGTCGTGTGCGCCCAGGACATGGGACTGGTCGTGAACCCGCAGGGCGCCATCCTCCAGATGGAGGGGTGCATTATGATGGGGATGGGCTATGCGCTCACGGAGGGCCTGCGCTTTCGCGGCGGGGAGATCCTCGACTTGAACTTCGACCGGTACGAACTGCCGCGGTTTTCGTGGACGCCCGAAATCGAGACGATCCTCATCGATTCGGAGGATCCCGCCCCGCACGGCGGCGGCGAGCCGGCCATCATCCTCATGGGAGCTGTCATCGCGAATGCCGTCTTCGATGCGACGGGCGCGCGGCTCTTCGAGTTGCCGATGACGCCCGAGCGGATCCGGGCGGCGCTGGGGTAGGCGGTGAGGAAGCCCAGGATCCGGCCCGATAACGCGTCTCGGGAGGCAGATGCATTACGGGAGGGGATCATCATCCTCGAGGATAAACCTTTGTGTATATAGCGCGTATAAATTGACTAAACATCCAGGACCTGACCCCATTCGGCCAGTGAAACGAATCGTCCACATTGCCCGCGGTTTTCGTGAGGCTGAGGAATGGGATGTGAAGCAGCACGTCTCCATGACTCCTCAGGAGCGCCAGGGCGTGGCGCGTACGCTCAAGGACCGCGTCTTCCCACCGGACGCAAAAGACGTACGGGCGTGTCACCGCAAAGCATAGCTGCTTCCCATTTCTCGCCCGATACGCAGGATTTCTTCCGGTGTCTCGCGCGTCACGAAGTCCACTATCTCATCGTGGGCGGCGAGGCGGTCATTTATTACGGTCACGCCCGTTTGACGGGGGATGTGGACTTCTTCTATTCGACCGCTCCGGAGAATGCTGAACGGCTGTTCCGGGCGCTGCAGGACTTCTGGGGGGGAGATGTCCCGGGAATCACTGACTCCGCCGAATTGACCCGAGACAACCTGGTTGTTCAGTTCGGATTGCCCCCCAACCGGATCGACCTGCTGAGTACCGTTGAGGGGATATCCTTTGACGCGGCCTGGCAGCAGCGCGTTGAGGCTCAAATCGAAGGCGCGGGCGAGCCCATTCGCGTTCCATTCATTGGACTGGCGGATCTTATCCGCAACAAGGCGGCTACGGGACGTCCGAAGGACGAAGAGGATCTCCGGTATCTGCGGGCCGCTGCCGCCGGGACGGCCGGATCCGCCTTCGAAAACCCTGTCTGACCTTCAGCGGTCGGCTTGCCCTCCCGCCCGGCTGCGGCTCTGCGGACCTCCCAGATTATGCCGCGGCTGAGGACCATTCTCCATGCCGGCGCGAACCCGGGGCCCTTTGAAGGCCCAGGATCCGACACGACTTCCCTATTCTTTGTAGAGCTTGGCGCCCACGAGGGCCGCGACGACCAACTCTACAAGACCGATGATGGCCCATAGGGTGAGCATCCCGGCCCCGTACATGCCCAGCATGCTGTAGCCAAGGATCGAAAGGAGGTACCCGCCGAACCAGAGCGTCACACCGGCGATGACGGCGGTTCTGGGTCCCGCCCCGAAGCGCGGCCGGATACCCACGTAAATGAACATCAACGCGAAACCGGCAACCAGGCTGATCAACACGGATAGGGCGATCATGGAGCCCCCCATGCTGACCGTGATGTTGTGGGCCTCGAGCGCCGCCGTCATTTCATCCATGTACAGGAAGCTGCTCGCCCCCTCAAAAACCCACATGATGACGGCCGCAACAACGCTGCTGATGACCCACTTCTGAACATTGATACCACTCATGGTCGTTGATCCATGGTTAGGTGGATGGCCCGGGCGCGGAATCCCGGGTCGGGGATATGGAATTGCGGGGCACGCTGAAGGGCCGCACGGCATGACTCCCGGCGTGCCGGACGGAAGTCTCTCGTTCACGAGCAGAGTCCGAAACGAAAGCTCAGGAGCCTGCTTCGCAGGTAGTATACGGCGAACTTCATCGAAAATGCACAAGGGGCCGCAATAGGCCTGGTGAATGATGATCATTCACGTGGTGAATAGAACGCATCGTCGCGCACGAGGACTGTCATGGAGGCATACCATGCCGTGGCTGATGTGGCGTCAGTGATTCCAAGAACCGCCCATTCGCTTGTCTCAGGCCGCTTCAGAGGACTTCCCCGGCCCTTCGCAGCATTCACCGCGTAGATCGTCTGCGAACACCCTGGATCGGCAACATTTTTCCCCAATCAGGCAATTTATTGCACATTTCTTCGGGTCCATCGTCCAGCAAGTTGACCAATTGGAGCAATTTGGCGGTTCGTCTGCTCCGGCATGATTGCTGCGAGGGTATTCGTACCGGTGAAGCAGCCGAAGGTCAACGAACCCCGACGTCCATGCACGAAGTGCTCCGCAGCCGACTGAGTACGATCCGCTTTGCTGAAAAACAGGTTTCGGGACCGTTTTCCGTCTTCCCCATACTTGATGGAGAGGGGGCGGGGGTGGACTATTTCACGCTGTCGGAAGCATTGAAAGCCGGCCTCCTCATCGTCTCGGAGGTGCATGAAGCCGGTTCTGTTCCGGAGGTATTGGTGCAGAATGTGGCTGACAAAGCGGTGCTGATCCTCGATGGAGAAGAACTGGCGGGGGCAAAACAGAACCGGATCCTCAACACGACGATCCTCGTCGAGGCCGATTCCAGGCTGAGGGTGCCCGTCAGCTGCACCGAAGCAGGGCGCTGGGAGTACCGGTCGCGGCAGTTCGAGGACTCGGGCGTTGTGGCGGCCCACTCGGTGCGGTATACCAAGAACGAGTCCGTCCACGCCCGCCTGATGACGGGTCACGGGCACGCCTCCGATCAGGGCCGCGTGTGGGCCTCCATCAGCGAGTATTCGGAGCGGGCCGGGTTCCGATCGGCGACGGGTGCGCTGCGCGAGGCCCAGGAAGTGGCGGAGACACGGGTGCGCGCCCGCCTCGGCGATTTTCTTCGCATCGAGGGACAGGTGGGCTTTGCGGTGGTGGCGGGAGGACGGCCATTGGGGATGGACTTCGTGTCCCGCGCGGATGCGTGGATCTCGCTGCACGACAAGCTGCTGTCGAGTTATCTGGCCGATGTGTGGCAAGAGGAGGGATCAGCGGATGGCGATGCGGCCGATGTCGCCATCGACGCCCTCGTGCAGGACCTGCTCAGCGCGGCATGGTCGGAGCATCCATCCCCCGGTATGGGGCGCGATCACCGGCTCGAAGGGGTATCTTCGTTTGCCTCGGCATTGATGGTAGACGAAGAGGTGGTCCACCTGGCCGCCTTCCGCCGCCTCGGGGAGGATCGAGCGCCGGAGTCGGGCGGGATGGCCGACTGGGGATGGCGCCGGCGGTCAAGGCAACGGTAGGACGAGGGTCCGGGGGTCCGGGGGTCCGGGGGTCCGAGGGTGGGTCCGGGGTTCAGAAGGTCCGATTCCGTCACTTGTCGCCCCGGGTGACATCATCACCATTTCTTGTCATCCCGGGCGGAGCGCAGCGGAGACCCGGGATCTCGGTTCCACGACCAATCGGCACTCCGAATGGTGTGACTCGAACCCGAGAGC
>CAYLXM010000093.1:0-11712 GCA_964387555.1 uncultured Rhodothermales bacterium
GGTCGAAGCTGCGTTTTACGATGGACGAGGGATTCACGCGGGCCGTCCAGACGGTTTTTGTGAGACTCTACGAGGAGGGGCTGATCTACCGAGGACACTACCTCGTGAACTGGTGTCCCGTCGACCGTACCGCTATCTCGGATGAAGAGGTAGACAATGTGGAGCGCGATGGTCACCTCTGGTACATCCGTTACCCGCTGCGCGGTGCGGTCCTTGCGGACGGACGATCCCATATCGTGGTCGCTACTACACGGCCTGAGACCATGCTGGGAGACACGGCTATTGCTGTTCACCCGGACGACGAGCGCTATCGGGAGGTTGTCGGACACAGGGCGATCCTGCCCCTGCTCAACCGCGAGATTCCCATCATCGCCGATGACTACGTGAAACCGGAGTTCGGTGCCGGCGCTCTTAAGGTCACGCCGGCTCACGACCAGAACGACTTCGACATCGGTGCGCGCCACGGCCTCGATGTCGTGAACATCATGAACCTCGACGGCACGCTGAACGAAAGCGCAGGACCGTATGCGGGTATGGACCGGTTCGAGGCGCGAAAGAAGATCGTTGAGGACCTCGACGCGCTCGGTCTGCTCGAGCGGATCGAGAACTACCGGATCTCCGTCCCCGTTTCGCACCGATCCAAGGCCGTCATCGAACCACTCATCTCCCGCCAGTGGTTCGTGCGGATGAAACCGCTGGCAGAACCCGCCGTCGAGGCTGTGCGCGACGGCCGGATCCGCTTCTACCCGAAGCGCTGGGAAAACGAGTACTACCGCTGGCTGGAGAATATCCGCGACTGGACCATCTCGCGCCAACTCTGGTGGGGACACCGCATTCCGGTCTGGTACTACACCAACGAAGCGGGCGAAATCGACGAGACGCGCGATTTTGTGGTCTCCGTCGACCAGCCCGAACCCGGAATGGTTCAGGACGAGGACGTGCTCGACACCTGGTTCTCCTCGTGGCTCTGGCCATTCGCCACACTCGGTTGGCCGGAAGACACGCCCGAGGTGCGCTACTTTCATCCCACGACCGTCCTCGTGTCCGGCTACGATATCCTCTTCTTCTGGATCGCCCGGATGATCATGGCGAGCCTGAAGTTCGTCGGGGAGGTGCCATACCGCGACATCTTCATCACCGGCATGATCAAGGACAAGCAAGGCCGGTGGATGTCGAAGAGCCTGGGCAACGGGATCGATCCGCTCGACATGATCGATTTGTACGGCGCCGACGCGGTTCGGTATTCGCTCACCGTGCTTTGCGCGCAGGGGCAGGACATCAAGCTCGACCCCCTCAAGTTCGAGATGGGCCGGAACTTTGCGAACAAGATCTGGAACGCGTTCAATGTGTTCGGTCGCTTCATGGAGGAGGGGAAGGACTACCGCCGGAAGCGTACGTTCGACCAGCTCGACCTCGTCGAACGCTGGATGCTGCACCAGCTCAACAGCGCAATCGATCAGATCAACACCGACATCGACCGATACCGTCTCAACGAGGCCCTTTCTCGCATCTACGACCTGTTCTGGCACGACTACTGCGACTGGTATCTGGAATTGATCAAACCGGCGCCCGGAGAGGGGATGGACGCGGAGACGATCGCGCTTGCCGTGGAACTGTACGAGAAACTGACGTTGCTCCTCCACCCCTTCATGCCCTATATCACGGAGGAACAATGGTGGAAACTGCGTCCTCGCGCCCCACGGGAGGCCTGCATCGTTGCCGCGTGGCCGCAGGCCGACAACCGGGAAACCGATTCGGATGCAGCCCGTGCGTTCGATATCATCCAGCAGATGATCTCCGGGGTACGTAATACGAAGGCGAAGATGAATGTGCCGCCCTCACGTGAGTTGCATGCCCGCATCAAGGTGGATGCGGACTATCCTGAACTCGCCGGCCAAATCATGTCTCATCCGGAGTATTTCAGGCGGCTTGCCAACGTGGTGGAGGTGGTTGTGGGTGTCGAGACGGAGAAGCCGGCGGCCAGTTCAACCACGGTCATCGGTCGCAACGAAGTCTATGTCCCGCTGGCCGACCTGATCGATCTCGACGTCGAGCGTGCGCGGCTCCGAAAGGAGATCGAACAGAAATTGGGTTTTCTGGCCTCCATTCACAAGAAGATCAGCAATGAGCAGTTCATCTCCCGTGCGCCGGCCGACGTGGTGGAGCGCGAGCGTCAGAAGGAACGGGACGTGGTCTCTGAGCTGGACATTCTCCGCTCGAACCTGAACGATCTCCTTTGACGGGAGGGAACGCGCCGTGAGGAAGATCCTATTGGTTGCGGGGTACCTGTTGCTCGTGGGAGCTGTCGCGCTGGTGGTGCTCGAGGCGGCAGCACGGAAATTGGGGCTAGGGGATCCGATCCTGTACTACAATGCCGCGTGGGGCGGGATCCGGCCGTTACCCGGACAGCAGGTTCGCCGCGCGGGTGGAGCGCGGGTGACGGTTGACGAGCGAGGGTTTCGCAGTGCACGGCCCGACACGGCCGGCGCGCTCCGTGTGCTGTACCTGGGTGATTCGGTAACCTGGGGTGGGTCCCGCGTGGACGATTCGGAACTCTTTTCCGAGATCGCGGCCGACGTGTTGCGGGCATCCGGACAGCCCGTTTACGCAATGAATGCCGGCGTGAACGGGACAAGCCTGATGAACCAGGCGGAGATCTTCCAGGGGTACGACGGGCAGGTCGACCTTCTGGTATGGATCTTTCCCTGGGGCGATGCAACCCGGGCCTACGCCACGGTAGGCGCCCTGTGGCCGGCCCGCCTGAAGCCGCGATTCGCCCTGGTCGAGGCCGTGGATCTGTCGATTCACCGCTTCTGGCTGGACGCATTTCGTCTGCGCGCCCGCGCTGCCCAGGCGTATGAGACCCCGGAAATTCCCCTCGGACACGAAGCGGAGTACGCGAGGATCTTCGCGGAGCGGACGCGGCGCAACCTCGATGTTTTCTTCGCAGCCGTGAGGGTAGCCGGTGAACGCGGCATCCCCCTGATCGTGGGTGTTGCCCCCCGGTTCGAGGAGGGTGTGCTTGCCCCGCTCCCGGGAGATGCCGGCCGGGTCATCGAACAACTCGCCGAACGAGGCGTGCACGTGCTCGACCTTGCGCGCGTGTTCGAATCAGCCGGGATCGATCTGCGGGATCTCTTCTTTGACGAGGTTCATTATACCGCGGCCGGCCACGCGGTCGTAGGCGCCGCACTGGGAACGTATGCTCGGGATGTGTGGATATCCGAGGATCGTGCGGTGGAGCGTGCGGCACGCCACCGGTGAACGATGTAGTTTCCGGCGGCCCGAGGCCGGCTTAGCGCGTATGCAATGATCGATCCAGCGGCATCCGATTCACGCGACCATCCTGCAGCGCCCCGGCAGCGGTGGGGTCGGTTGCAGGTTGGTCCCCCACCCCGTCCCGAGCGTGACCCATGAATATTCTTGGACTTTCGTGTTACTACCATGACGCAGCCGCCTGCCTGCTGCGGGACGGGAAGATTGTGGCTGCCGCCCAGGAGGAACGCTTCACCCGTCGAAAACACGATCCCGATTTTCCGCACAATGCCATTGCGTATTGCCTGCGCGAGGGTGGATTGTCGGGGAAGGACGTGGATCTCGTGGCGTTCTATGACAAGCCCTTCCTGAAGTTCGAGCGGCTTCTGGAGACGTACGTCACCCACGCTCCGGCGGGTCTTCCCAGCTTCATCAAGGCCATGCAGCTCTGGCTCAAGAAGAAGCTCTGGATCCCGCACCTCATTGAGGAAGAACTCGATTTCCAGGGGCCGATCGTCTTTCCGGAGCACCACGAAAGCCATGCTGCCAGTGCGTTCTTTCCGTCTCCCTTCGATGATGCCGCCTTCCTGACAACGGACGGCGTGGGCGAGTGGGCCACGACCTCCTGGGGGGTGGGTGAGGGGAATCGCGTTCGAATCGATGCCGAGATCCACTTCCCGCACTCGCTCGGATTGCTCTACAGCGCATTCACGTACTTCACCGGATTCAGGGTGAATTCAGGAGAATACAAGTTGATGGGTCTCGCGCCGTACGGCGAGCCGGTCTACGAGGACGTGATCCGTGACAAGCTGATCGACCTGAAGGAGGACGGATCGTTCAAGCTGAATATGGCGTATTTCACCTATCCGGCGGGTCTCCGGATGACGGGGACCCGGTTCGCTGACCTGTTCGGCGGCCCGGAGCGCAAGCCGGAGGCTCCCCTGACGCAGCGGGAGATGGACATCGCCCGCTCCTGTCAGGTGGTCACCGAGGAGGCCATGCTTCGCATGGCGAGGCACGTCCACCACGAAACCGGTCGGCGCAACCTCTGCCTTGCCGGTGGGGTGGCCCTGAATTGCGTCGCCAACGGCCGCATTTTGCGGGAGACGCCCTTTGAGAACCTGTGGATCCAGCCCGCAGCGGGGGATGCAGGTGGAGCGCTGGGCGCAGCATTGCTGGCCTGGCACGAATACCACGATCAACCGCGTACGGCCAATCCGGCAGATTCCATGCGAGGGGGGTACCTGGGGCCGTCATTTTCCGATGAGGAAATCCGGACATTCCTTGAATCCAAGGGAGTGCCGTACGAAACGTGCGGATATGAGGACCTTCCCGATCGTGTGGCGCAGATTTTGGAGGAACAAAAGGTTGTCGGGTGGTTCCAGGGCCGGATGGAGTTCGGTCCGCGCGCCCTCGGCGCCAGGTCCATCCTGGCAGATCCGCGGGGACGCGAGGTACAGCGAACGGTGAATCTGAAGATCAAATTCAGGGAGAGTTTCAGGCCGTTTGCCCCCAGCGTGCTCGGGGAGCGTGCATCGGACTATTTCGGGCTCGACGTGCCCAGTCCGTACATGTTGCTGGTCGCCCCGGTTCATGACGCGAAGATCGACGGTCAGGGTCTGGACCGGCTGCGGCACATCGATTCGGCGATTCCTGCGGTTACCCATGTCGATGCCTCCGCACGTATCCAGACCGTTCACGAAGAGACGAATCCCCTCTATCACCGTTTGCTCAAGGCGTGGGAAGCGAGGACAGGCTGTGGCGTGGTCGTCAATACCAGTTTCAACGTGCGTGGTGAGCCCATCGTTTGCACGCCGCAGGACGCGTACACGTGTTTCAGTCGGACGCACATGGATGCATTGGTGCTCGGGCCCTATATCGTATCGAAGGCTCAATTGCCCGAGTCCGAGCGCATGGAAATGACGGCAGAGGAGGTGGCGGCGGCCTATGGCCTTGACTGACATCAACGCGCTTGGCGCGGAGACCTACCCCCCGCCGGAGTGGCATGTTTCCGCCTGTGGATTTCTCCACCGGACCACCTGGATGACGGTACCCGGCGTTGCCAAACAGGGCTTGGTGCCGTATACTTGGGCGCCCCAAGGGCCGAATATGGTGACGGGTTCCGGAGCGCAGTGGACGGTCGGAGTTTCCGCTCGGCGGCTGTGGCGGCGATCAGAGGAACTCCCATTATTTGCCGACATCGTCCCGGTGGCGTTTCGCGGGGCAGTCGGAGCGCACGGGTCGATTATCGATACTACGTTCACCCTTCGCCGGTACAGGCGGTTTTTGTGATGAAGGCAGTCATCCTAGCTGGTGGTTTGGGTTCGCGTCTGAGCGAAGAAACGGTCCTCAAGCCCAAGCCGATGGTCGAAATCGGCAACAAGCCCATTCTGTGGCACATCCTCAACATCTACGCGGCGGGTGGCGTAACCGAGTTCATCATTGCGCTGGGGTATAAGGCCGAAGTCATCAAAGAGTATTTTTTGAACTTCTATGCCTTTAACAACGACATCACGGTGGATCTGGCCAATGGTCACACCGTGATTCATTCGGGAAACCAGCCGGACTGGAGGGTGCACCTCGTTGATACGGGGCTGTATACGCAGACCGGTGGACGGCTGAAGCGACTGCGAAACTGGGTAGCGAAGGATGAGTCCTTCCTTTTCACGTACGGGGACGGCGTGGCGGATATCGACGTACGCGCGTTGGTCGCTTTTCACCGGTCGCACGGCCGGCTCGCGACAATAAGCACGGTAAGAACCCCCGAGCGCTTCGGCCGGATCGATCTGCGAGACTCACAGGTTGTGGACTTCTACGAGAAGCCATCTGAGGGCGAGGGTTGGATCAACGGGGGATTCTTCGTCCTCCAACCTGAGGCCCTCGACTACATCGAAGGAGATGACACGATTTGGGAACGCGTCCCTGTCGAGCGGTTGGCCCGAGACGGACAGTTGATGGGATATCAGCACTCCGGTTTTTGGTCATGCATGGATACACTGAAGGAGAAGAATTACCTCGAGGAGCTCTGGAACACGAATCGGGCTCCCTGGAAGATCTGGTGATGTAATGAAGGTTCTCGTAACAGGCGCCGAGGGGTACATCGGAACGCTGCTCGGCCCGTTTCTTATGGATCGTGGACACCAGGTGGTCGGGCTCGACACCGGGTTCTATCGTGAAGGTCGCCTGTATCCCAACGGGCTCCGGCATGCTCCGGAGATGATCTACAAGGATATCCGGGCCATTGCTGAAGAGGACCTTCGCGGGTTCGATGCCGTCGCCCATCTCGCCGAACTATCGAATGACCCGCTCGGGCAGCTGAATCCCGAGATTACCTATGAGATCAACCATCGCGGGTCGGTTGAGCTGGCCCGCATGGCGCGAGCCGCCGGCGTGGAGCGTTTCGTGTATACGTCCTCGTGCAGCGTATATGGCCTGGGTGAAGATGGCTATCGAACCGAGGAGTCGGAAACGAACCCGCAGACCGCCTACGCCCGTTCCAAGGTGATGGTCGAACGGGATGTGGCACAACTGGCTGCGGAATCATTCAGCCCCACCTTTCTCCGGAATTCGACCGCTTACGGGCCGTCGCCAAGCATGCGATTCGATATCGTATTGAACAACTTGTCCGGCATCGCCTGGACGACCGGCGAGATCAAGATGACGAGCGACGGAACTCCCTGGCGGCCCCTGGTGCACGTGCTCGATATCTGTCGTGCGATCGCCTGTGCGCTGGAGGCCCCGAGGGAGATCGTTCACAATGAGATCTTCAACGTGGGGCACACCGAGCACAACTATCGGGTCCGGGAAATTGCAGAAATCGTCGCCGAGGCATTCCACGGGTGCGAACTGGTCTTCGGCGCCCGCGACAACGACAACCGCAGCTACCGGGTATCCTTCGACAAGATCCATTCCCGGTTGCCCGGCTTCCATTGTGCATTCGACGCCCATCTGGGCGCTCAGCAATTCAGGGAATTGTTTCAACGCATCGACATGCCGGCGGAGCGCTTTCTCTTCCGTCCTTTCACCCGGCTCAAGCAACTCGAATACCTCATCCGCACGGCCCAGGTCGACAGCAGGTTCTTCTGGAGCTAGGAGTTCACACGGTTTCTCCACGCCCTAATCGCGCTTTTCTTGACTTCTTGGTTGTCTGATGCGGATGAATTTCGGGCAGCTTAGTATCTTTCGTTCTTGTAGCTGTAACGGCTTCCCTTGGAGTCCGACACACCACAGTTGGGTCGGTGCTGCAACGTCCCTGGGCCGGCATGGTGACCGGGGCATCCAAGCCTGATTCTGTGGCTCCCGATCTAACCGCAATGTTGATGCTTAACGAGCGGAATTTCTGCATCTTCGTCCCGTCGTACAACACGGCTCCGTATATCGAGAAGACGATTGCCCGCATTCCGTGGCATGAGATGCCGCGGGATCTGCATTATCGTGTGGTGTTCGTCGACAACCAGAGCAAGGATGATACCTGGGAGCGGATCCAGCGATGCAGGGAATCCCTGGATGCCATGGGGATCGAATCGGATGCGATCCGCAATCCGGTGAATCTGGGCTACGGTGGAAGCGTCAAGGTGGCCTTCGATTACTGTGTGGCGCACGACTTCGGCCTTGTCGGGGTCTTGCACTCCGATGGCCAGTACCTCCCGGAAGAACTGCCCCGCCTCGTAGGCGAGTTTGCGGCGAACCCTGCCTATACGATGTACTACGGGAGTCGGCTGACCGGGAAGCCGCTCGAGGGGGGAATGCCTTTGCACAAGTTCTTCGCCAACCACGTGCTAACCTGGATCCAGAACTGGGTGCTCAAGAGCAAGTACTCTGAATTTCACTCGGGGTACAAGTTTTATCGTATGGATCGGGTTCGGCAACTCCCCTACCGCGAGAATAGCGATTATTTCGACTTCGACAATCATATTCATTTCCAGGTGCACCACAAAGGGTGGCAGATCGGCGAGACGATCATCCCGACGTTTTACGGTGAGGAAAGGTCGCACGTAAGTCCGTTTCGCACGCCGCTGAAGATCCTTCAGAACGTGCTCGAGTACGGACTTCACCGCGTTGGCCTGTTGAAGGTGTCCCGCTATGCGTACAGCCGAAATAGCAGTTTTTCCACCAACGGATCGGCCGTGTCGCGGAGGCAGAAAGAGAATGCGGCCCAGGTGTGAGAGGCCGGTCGCGTTCCAATTGGACTCTTGCCATGCTGTCGGCATGCTTCGCCGTCGACCGCGCCGTTGTCTGGGTTCTTCTTGAGGATCTTTGAACTTCCGCAGGGCCGATGACCGGCCAGGGGGTCGGGCATTTGCCATTGCGGGTGCTTAACCTGACTTTCAATGGCCTTGGACGTCTCCGCGTGTCGTTTCTGCGGTGCAACGGATCGAGAAACATTCGCTGACCTCGGCTTGCAGCCGCTCGCCAACTGCTATCTCTCTCCTGATCAAATGAACTCCATGGAGCCGTTCTACCCGCTCCATGCCTTCGTATGTAAGCGCTGTTTTCTTGTTCAGCTGGAGGTTTACGATACGCCCGACCACATCTTTCACGATTACGCCTACTTCTCCTCGTACTCCAAATCCTGGCTTCGTCACGCCAAAGCGTATACCGACCTGATGGTCGAGCGATTCCGATTCGACGACCAGAGCCAGATTGTGGAAATCGCCAGTAACGACGGCTACCTCCTTCAGTATTTTCAGGAAAAGGGGATTCCTGTTCTGGGTATAGAACCGGCCGCAAATGTGGCCGATGTGGCGCTCGAGAAGCACATTCCCACGATCATCGACTTCTTCGGGACCCGGCTAGCCCGACAACTGGTGGCCGAAGGCCGACGTCTGGCCGACTTGCTCATCGGTAACAACGTGCTCGCCCACGTGCCTGATCTGCATGATTTCGTGGAGGGTCTCAGCAGATTCCTCGCCCCGCGTGGGATCATCACGATGGAGTTTCCCCACCTGCAGCAACTGGTCGAACACAACCAGTTCGATACGATATACCACGAGCACTTCTCCTATTTCTCGTTCATTACCGCCGAGCAGGCTTTTGCCGCCCATGGCTTGACCCTCTTCGACGTGGAGGAACTTCCCACCCACGGTGGATCCCTGAGGATTTACGGTCGCCACGCCAACGACGATTCGCGTCCGGTCAGCGAACGCGTTCATGACCTGCGTGCCAGGGAGGAAACCGCCGGCTATCGGGACCTGCAGGTCTATCGCGATTTTCGAAGCCGGGTGGCCGCCACGAAACGCAAACTGTTGACCTTCCTGATCGAAGCCCAGGAGCAGGGGAAACAGGTCGTCGGCTATGGGGCGCCGGCGAAGGGCAATACCCTTCTGAATTATTGCGGCGTGGGGAAGGACTTCATCCCGTACACCGTCGACCAAAGTCCCCACAAACAGAACCATGCCCTGCCCGGGACGCAGATTCCCGTATACGGTCCCGAGAAGATTGCCCAAACCAAACCCGATTTCGTGCTCATCCTTCCCTGGAATCTTCAGGATGAGATTATGGAGCAGATGGCATATATCCGCGAATGGGGGGGGCGCTTTGTTGTGCCCATCCCCGAGGTTCAGGTTCTGCCGTGATCTTTGAGGAAACCCCGCTCCGAGGCGCATACATCATACACCCCGACCGGTTCGACGACGAGCGGGGCTACTTCGCGCGCACCTTCTGCAGCCGGGAGTACGAGGCGCACGGACTGAGCCCGACCGTGGCCCAGTGTAATACCTCGTGGAATCGGCATCGCGGGACCCTGAGGGGGCTTCACTGGCAGGAGGCGCCACACCGCGAGGTGAAGCTCGTCCGGTGTGCGGCCGGGGCACTATTTGACGTGATCGTCGACCTGCGCCCGGAGTCGCACACGTTCAAGCGCTGGTTCGGACTTGAACTCACTCCGACAAACGGCCGGCTCCTGTACATTCCGGAACGTTTCGCCCATGGGTATCTCACCCTGGAGGAGGGTACGGAGGTCGCCTACCAGATGTCGACTTTTTATGCCCCCGGATTCACGAGAGGGGCCCGCTACGATGATCCGGCATTCGGGATCGTATGGCCGGAACCCGTGATGGTCATCGCGGAACGCGATCGGACCTACCCCGATTTCGAAGGCTGAACCCATTCGCCCATGCCGTCGCTCCTTGGGCTTCGAACTGCTCTGGATATTGCTGCCGGAGCCGACATGCTTCGGCTCATGACGGAGCTTTTCCCGATCTGCCGTTCCATCACGGGAGACGGCGTCAGGCAGACACTTCAGCGCATCGCGGAAAACATCCCCGTGGAGCGTCATGAGGTGGCGACCGGAACAAGGGTGTTTGATTGGGAGATTCCCCCCGAGTGGAACATCCGCGAAGCCTGGATCGCCGATGCGGCCGGCAGGAGGGTGGTCGATTTTGCCGATCACACGCTCCACATCCTGAACTACAGCGTCCCGTTCCGAGGCCGTTTGCCCTGGTCGGAGCTTCGGAAACGGCTCTACACGATTCCGGGACACCCCGAGTGGATCCCGTACCGCACCTCCTATTATTCGGAGAACTGGGGCTTTTGCCTCGCCCATGACCTCTATGTGGCCCTGGAGGCCCGTGGCGAGGATGCCGAATATGACATCTGCGTCGATTCGACGCTGAAACCAGGATCGCTGACCTACGGCGAATGCGTCCTGCCGGGCGCTACCGACGATGAAATCCTGCTCTCTTGCCATATATGCCACCCCTCACTCGCCAATGACAATCTCTCCGGCATCGCAGTAGCGGTAGAGGCAGCACGCGTGCTTCTGCAGACGGAGCGCCGGCATACGATTCGGCTGCTCTTCATCCCCGGTACCATCGGCTCCATTACGTGGCTTGCGCGGAATGAAAACCGCACGAGCCGGATCCGCCACGGCCTCGTACTGACCTGTCTCGGGGATCCAGGACGCTCCACCTACAAACGAACCCGAAGGGGTCGTGCCGACGTCGACCGGGCGGTCGAGCATGTGCTCCGTTACTCCGGCTCGCCGTACGCCATCGAACGATTCATTCCCTACGGGTACGACGAGCGACAGTACAACTCGCCGGGATTCGACCTACCCGTCGGTAGTCTCATGCGCACGCCGAACGGTCGTTATCCCGAGTACCATACTTCGGCGGACAACCTGGATCTCGTCACTGTAGAGGCGCTGCTCGACTCGTTGAAGAAACTGCTTGGGGCGATCGATATCCTGGACGGAAACCGCACCTATCGCAATCTCAGTCCCAAAGGAGAGCCGCGCCTGGGGAAGCGAGGCCTCTACCGGCCCATCGGAGGCGAAATGGGGCCGGGAGACTTCGACCAGATGGCGCTCCTCTGGGTCCTCAATCTGTCGGATGGCGCCCACTCCTTACTCGACATCGCCGAGCGGGCCGAGATGCCGTTCGACCAGATCCGCTCCGCTGCCGTCGCGTTGGCAGAGGCCGCTTTGCTGGAGGAGGTGTAGGATTCTGGGAGTTTGAG
>CAYLXM010000094.1:0-11645 GCA_964387555.1 uncultured Rhodothermales bacterium
GGCCGACGCATGACGCCGATCCGTCGCATCCTGGGCGCGGTCGCGCTTTGCCTAACCGCAGGCTGGCTCTCCCCGCCCACGGCGATGGCCGCCGGCGCCTCGCTGCCGCCCATCGTCCAGGACATCGGCCTCGCCCTGCTCGTCTCCGGGATCCTCGCCGTTCTGGCGATCCGTCTGAAAATCCCCGTCATCGCCGCCTTCCTCGTGGCGGGCTTTCTGATCGGACCCGTCGGCGCCGGTTGGGTGACCGACCAGGCCCACATCGAAACGATCGCCGAACTCGGCCTGGTGCTGCTCCTCTTCGGGATCGGGATGGAACTCGATATCCGCAAACTCCTCAAGAGCGGGAAGGCACTCGTCGTCACCGGCATCCTCCAATACCCGCTGTCCGTTCTTCTGGGGATCGTCCTGACCAAATCCCTGGTGTGGATGGGGTTCGGGGCCGGCCTCCTCGACGGCCCGATGGCGCCCCTGTACGTCGGGTTCGTCCTCGCCGCATCCTCTACGCTCCTCGTTATCAAACTCTTTCAGGAGACCTTCCAGCTCGACACGGTATCGGGTCGGATGGCCCTCGGCTTGCTCATCTTCCAGGACATCTGGGCCATCGTCGTCATCGCCCTGCAGCCCAACTTCAGCGCCCCCGAGTTCGGCCCCATCGCCCTCGGCTTTCTGGGGATCGCGCTGCTTACGGGTCTGGCTGTTCTCCTCGCCCGCACGGTACTCACCCGCGTGGTCGGTTGGATCTCCAAGATGCCGGAACTGATGCTCGTCGCCGGCATCGCCTGGTGTTTCGGCATCGCGTTCCTGGGATCGAGCTTCGACGGGGTCGCCGAGGCGCTTTTCGGCCGCTCCCTGCACCTCTCCGTGGCTTTCGGGATGGGCGCGCTCATCGCAGGCGCAACCATGGCAAACCTGCCCCACCACCTGGACATCATCAGCAAGGTGGGCCCGGTCAAGGATTTCTTCGTGACCCTCTTCTTCGTGGGGCTCGGGATGGGGATTCCCGTACCGGACGGCGCCGCCGTGCTCACGTTGGCGCTCCTCTTCGGCCTCGCCGCCGTCCTTACCCGCGTCCTCGTCTTCTTCCCGCTCTTCTACCACACCGGGCTCGATCGCCGTAATGCCGCCGTTACGTCAACCCGCCTCGCCCAGGTGTCCGAGTTCACGCTCGTGATCGCGTACGCGGGCGTGGGGCTCGGCCATATTTCACCCGCCTTCAATGCGGCCGTCATTTTCGCGTTCGTTTTCACCGCCCTTCTAACCCCACTTCTTTTCCGGCAGGCGGATGCACTGCACGAGCGATTCGGACCGATCCTCGAGCGCCTCGGCTTCAGGGCGCCCGACACGGAGCAGGCCGGCGAGGAGGAGCATTTCGCCCTTGCGCTCCTGGGCTTTCACCGGGTCGCATCCTCCCTTCTGCATGAAATCGAAACCCAACAACCCGCCCTGCTTTCGCGGATGCTCGTCGTTGATTTCAACGTGGCGCTTCATCCGGACATCGCCCGAAAGGGCCCGACCGTTCGCTATGGAGATCTCTCCCATCTCGATACACTCCACCACACGGGCATCGGCAAGGCGGATGTGATCCTCTCCACCGTGCCCGACGACCTGCTCAAGGGGGTGACGAACCGTCGCCTCGTGGCCGCCATCAGGCGGCTCAACCCGGCGGCCGTCCTCATCGCCAATGTGGTGCGATTCGAGGAGGCCGAAGCCCTGTATGAGGCCGGCGCAGACTACGTCTACGTCGCCCACGTCGAATGCGCCGTGACCCTTCTGCCCGCCGTCACCCAGGCGTTGTCCGGAGAGATCGCCCGCTTCCGCACCCAGATCGAACACGAGCGTGGACCCTGGAGCGCGCGCGACGAGGTGCTCCGATGAATCCTACCGCCGGAAACGGCTCCGGCCCGCGGAGGAAGATCCGATCCGATCCTACAGTTCATCCACATATTTATAAAAGGGATATGAGGATGATCCACCGGCAGGGCGCGTCGTGTCAGGAATCCGGCTCCGCTGTGTACGCGTAGCGAATCGATCGCTGCTTCAGGTAGTCCATCACCGCCTCGAAGCATTCCCTGGATCGACCCACGCTTTCGGGAGGATGGACTCCGGGCGTCGTGAAACGGCCAGAGAGCACCAGTTCGACCGCCGCGGTGCATGCGAATCCGGTCGTCCGGGCCATGGAGGATAACCCGGTTGCGGGATCGTACTCGTCATACAGATCGTAAGTATGTGTTACCCGTCTGCCGTCCTGTTCGCCCTGAATGCGGACACGCATTACGGTGAGTTCCTCCTCTCCCGGGGCCAGTTTCCAGGCATCGACCAGCAGACGGGACGTCAGTGCAAGCGGCGAAACGGCCACACCGTCCACCTCGACCGGGTCAGGGGAGAAGAATCCCGCCGCCTGCAGGATTTGCATGAGCCCGGCATGGCCCGGATAACGCAGCGTCTTCTCTTTCATGTCGGGGATATGGGGCATCGTGAAGAGGAGCGAGCGGAGGCCGTCCGTGTTGAAGGCCTCCAGGGTCCCGACCGGGTCTATGTCCACCCGCTCGATGTCGGAGAGGGCGGGCTTCGTGACGATCGTTCCGTTTTCGACGAGACGGGCGGGACGCGTGTACTCCTCGATCACATCCACCGGCGAAAAGGGTGCCTTGTATTCGAAGGGCCAGGTGCGTGTTCGCGGCAATCCCCCGACCAGGCACTCGAAGGAGGTCACCTTCATCCGGGCGTCGTGGTAGCCCAATAGAAAATTGTCCATCCCCGGCGCCACCCCGAAATCGACCAGCGCAGGCACATGCCGCTGCACCGCCAGGTCGTTCAACGCCAGCGCGTTTTCCGGAGCAAAGGAAATGTCGACCACCGGCTTGCCCGCCTCGATGACGGCCTCGAGCGTGGCGAACCCCAAAAATCCCGGGACCGCGCACACCACGAGATCGAATGGAGCGACGAGCCGCCCGAGGAGCGCCCGATCGGACAGGTCGGCCACTTGCGTCGTGATGGTGGGCGAAGAGGACAGGCCGGCGAGGGACGCCGGATCCCGATCGACCGCGGTCACGGCGTGCGAGGCGGAGAGATCGATGGCGATAGCGCGGCCGACCCGGCCGGCACCGAGAACGAGGAGGGAGGGCATGGGGGCAGCGGGTCCGATGGTCCGAGGGTCTGGGGGTCCGGGGGTCTGGGGGTCCGAGGGTCCGAGGGTCCGATGTTCCGGGGGTGTAAAAGCGCGAACGGAGTGAGGGTCCCGAGAACCTGCCGCAGACCCGATCCCGGGGAGCGAAGCCGAGACCCGCGATCTAGCGTGTGGGGAGCGAGGGAAGTATGGGACGTCGAGACAACCTCGTGGGTGCAATGGGTGGAAGGTCCGGGGGTCCGGAGGTTCTTAAGGCGTGAACGCCCGAAGATGCGGCTCAGAGAGGCTCCGGGGCAAGTGAAGGGGCCTCCAACGGTGTCGAATCTGACAATTCGCACTCGGGCTGCCACGCGTATTGACCCGTGGAAAGCTCGCGGAGGCGTATCGGGAGACTGGACCCCTCGCGTGCGCTGCCCTATGTTGCAGGCACGGCCTCGGATCGGCCTCGTCCTCCAACTTGTTCTCCCTTTAGCCATGAAACTCCTCACCCTGGATTGTGAAACCACCGGCACGAATCGGACGACCGATCAGGTCATCGAAGTGGGCTTCGTCACCCTGGACGGCGAGGACCAGCGGACCTTCGTCCAGCGCATCCGTCCTGAAGTGGACATCTCGCCGGGGGCATACCGGATCCACGGAATCTCGATGGAGGATCTGAAAGACGCCCCGCTGTTCCGGGAGGAGGCGCATCGATTTGCCCAGACGCTGCGTTGGGCAGACGCGATCGCAGGCTACAACGTGCGTTTCGACCTCGATATCCTGCTTCGGCAACTGAACGAGAGTGGTCACCCCGTCGACATGTCGGCCACCCTGCTTTTCGACCCGCACCGACTCTGGGCTGCCATGGAACCGCGCGGTCTCGCCGCCGCCCATCAGCGCTTTGTCGGCGAGCCGATTCAGAATGCCCATCAGGCTCTGGCCGATGCGGAGGCCACGCTTTCGGTGTGGCAGGCGATGGTGAGCACATTCGGGCTCGAGGACAAAACGGGAGAGGAGCTGGCGAAGCTCTGTTTTCCGGAATTCGCCCGCAGAATCAACGGGTCAGACCACTTCGCGTGGGAAAGCGGGCGGGCCATGGTGTCCTTCGGAAAGTACCGGGGTACGTCGATCCACGAGGTCTTGCGAACCAGCGACTACCTGGGTTGGATGCGGAGGCAGGATTTTCCCCCGCAAACGAAGGCCGTCATCGATTTCTGCCTGGAGATCGGCCAGAAGAAGGTCCCGGAGCCTGAATTCTCGGCTGCCGTTGCCACGCGCTTCGGGAGTCCGCCGGCAGAGGAGGCGCAAGAGTAGGAGCACGGACCACACCCGCCAGATGAAAAGAGACGGCCCGCCCGGAAGCCGGGCAGGCCGAACTCATGCCGAAAACGCCCGGGCTCAGGGGAAGGTGACGACGGTCAGATCATAGGCGCCGACCTCTCCCTCGCCGGACGACGTCACGAAGAAGGTCCACGCACCCGTTCCGGTAAGAGGTCCGATGCGGGAGGTACTCGTGCTCTCCGCGTCGTCGTTGCGCCAGTATCGGCCATCGGGTGACCGGGCTACGAGGTAGCCGTCGAATCCAAGTGCCACGAGTTCGACGTGAAAAGGCTGAGCGGTAGTGATATCCACCCTGTGGGTGTCAAAGAACTCACCCTTGATGGACAGTTCATCGGTGCGGTCCAGTCGACCGGAGAGGGTCTGAGCCTCACCGATCGCACCCAGAGTGACTTCGAGCATGTAATCTCCTCCCGCGCTCTGGTCGTATCCGGCCGCCATGATGGTCCACTGCCCTCCTTCCGGGGCGATCATGTCGATCTGGGAAGTCTCCTGTCCGTCATAATCGTCATTGTACATGAGAATGCCGCCGGGAGACTCGGCCATCAGGTAGGTGTCGAAATCGCCGGAGGTCATTCGGATGGTCACCATCTGGCGCTCCTGGATCGTGACAACATGCGACGCGAAGGGCCGAACGTCGTCCCAGAGGGGAGATCCGTCGCCTATGGAACCCGAAAAGGACTGCGCCCGGGCGGGAAGTGCCACGGCAAAGAGGAGGCCGATCAAGGAGAGGGTTTTCATTGGATGGAAGGTCATGTTTGTCGGAAAAAACACACGGAAGGCCACGGGGCGTTGCGGGGCAACCTTGGTGACTGGACCAAGCATTAATCTCGGGCGAACATGATTCACAAATTCTTGTTTCGTGTCTGAACGGGCGGGCCGCAGATTTCTCGGGAATCAATCGAGAAAGGACCACACCCATGGGACGATCCATCCCCTTCCTCGGAATCTGGCCGGCGGTTACTTT
This sequence comes from uncultured Rhodothermales bacterium, assembly GCA_964387555.1. Lineage (GTDB taxonomy): Bacteria > Bacteroidota > Rhodothermia > Rhodothermales > CAYLXM01 > CAYLXM01. The sequence continues at coordinate 5,415 of CAYLXM010000094.1, forward strand.
CCTCCTCTCCCTTCCCTGCATGGCCTGCGCACAAGACCCTCAACCCATCGCGTTGCCCGCGGCACGAATAACGGGTGGGCGCCCCCTCATGGAGGTGTTGAGGGACCGACACTCGTTGCGCTCCTTCAGGGCCGATCCGCTGCCGCAGCAGACGCTCTCGGATCTGCTCTGGGCCGCCGCGGGAATCAACCGGCCGGAGAGCGGGCGTCGCACGGCGCCGACGGCGCGCAACTGGCAGGAGGTAGATGTATACGTGTTTCTGGAGGAGGGCGTGTTTCGGTACGATCCCGCCGGTCATGCACTCATCCCGCTTTTTCCAGATGATTTGCGTGGCGAAACGGGAGGGCAGGATTTTGTGGCCGGAGCACCATTGAACCTCGTCTATGTAGCGGATCATGCGCGGATGGAGGGCGGATCAGATGCGGATCGCGCGCTGTATTCTGCTACCGACGTCGGATTCATCGCGCAGAATGTCTACCTCTTCTGTGCCTCGGCGGGACTGGCAACGGTGGTGAGGGGGACGGTGGACCGGGAGACCCTGGCAACCCGGTTGGGTCTCCGTCCGGAGCAACGGATCATCCTGGCACAGACCGTCGGGTTTCCTTCCCCGTAGCGGGGTGGGGGCCCATGCAGGGTCAGGGAGCGAGTTCACGCTGCTCATAGAAGCGGAAAGAGCCGGTTATCGCCTGCCCCCCCGTGATGCGATTCCACGTACCGCTGGCGAACGGCCCGGACCCCTGGTCCCATTCGCGCAGTCGCGTCCCGCTATACAATCGCCCAAGCCCATCCCGTGCCGAGAACCCCATGCCGCATCGCTCGAGGGGATCCACGGTGAATCGAATGAACGTGGTTGGACCCCCGTCGTTACCGTCAGGTCCGGTCAACTCCCAGCGATCCTCGAGACAGTCCACTTCGATCCGATCGGGGCCGACGGCACATTCGTCATGCACGGTTACCTCGCTCGTGGCACTGTCCGTCAGCACGAAACGAACGGTTCGGGGACAGTCATCGGAGAACAGGCCGCAGCCGGACGCCAAAAGGGCGAGGGCGGAAAGGAGCAGCAACTGTCGAAAGGGAACGTGCATGGAAAGGAAATCGGGTGCTCAAAGTGGTATAAACGTGCCTGTCGAGCGCGGGTTCAGGACGGGGGCCGACCGATGCGCCCTCGAATTCAACGCGAGTTGGAAGTTGATGTCCCTTTGGCATCGTATTCTCAATCGATAGGCCGAAAGGTGGCTCACGCTGGAGGAGTTTGATGCAATGGGTGACGGTGATAAGACGCGACGGAACAAAGCACTATCCCGACGATCGTTTGTCGAGGTAGCAGCGGCGACCTTCGGTGTGGCGCTGGTTAGTGGCTGCGGCGCGAACGCTGATTCCGGGGCTCACGTCGGAGAATCGGCGTCCGGAGGGGAGCGCGACGAGCCGGCCCCCGGCTTTCTGGAGGGCGTTCCGCGTGAGACGGTTCTGGACCTGGCCGACTCCACTGCCAGGGCCCAGCTCGCCGTCTGTCATCATTGTGCGCAGTCGACATTTCTGGCGCTGGAGGAAGTGTTCGGACTGGACGGGGGACCGATCGTAAAGGCGCTCACGCCGCTGCCGGGCATTGCGGAGCGGGGGGAAACCTGCGGGGCCGTAACCGGATCCTTGATGGCTATGGGATTGCTTTTCGGCCGGGATCGGCTGGATGATTTCGCCGCGTGGCGGCGTTCGCTCGTTCCGACGCGCCGTTTCTGCGAACAGTTCGAGGCGGCCTTCGGCAGTACAATGTGCCGGCGCGTGGTCGATCGCCAGTTCGGAGAGCCGTACGACTTGTACGATCCGGACGATCTGGCGGCATTTCAGGCGGCCGACGCGACGGAGAAGTGCGGAGAGGTTGTGGGCACGGCCGCGCGCCTGGCGGCGGCGGTGATTCTGGATGAGGTGGAGCAGGGGTGACGGTATGGAGAGTGTGGGGGGAATGGAGAGTATGGGGACCACATCTTCCAGGAATGCGGATGAAATGGCCAGGAAGATGTAAAGGGATAACGGCGGGCAGCGTGACGAAGAAACAACGTCGTTGAACGGACGGTCAGCGCGCAACGTTCAACCGTCCACTGGGTACGAGGAAGGGGCGAAGCATGCCCGGCACGCTCCGCCCCTTCCTTTCACCCCTCAACCAAACCGTTAGCGTCCGTGACGCGGACCCCGCCAGTCCTGGTGCCGTCCGGGCCGATCGAGTCCTCTGCGGCCGGCGGACCCGCGAAGGGCTGCGGCGAGTCCGTCATGGATTTCAGCGAGTTCGCGCTGCTCGTCGGTCAGCGTTTCGGCCACCTCCGGTGGCAGACCGCCGACGGGGCGCTGCCGTGCGCGCTCTGATCTCCAGGACGCGAGCAATTCATCCTGCTCAGGAGACAGGCCGAGCGCTTCAGAGCGTGCCTCATCCACAGCCTTCAGACCGGGACGATCGGGTACGCCCTCGGCATCCCAGCGCCAGCCGCGCGGACCTCGCATCCCGGCTCCGGCCCCGGCTCTTCCCCGACCGTAGAAGCCGCGGGCGTCGCCCAGGGCAAGCAGTCTGGTTTTCTGTGCTTCGGTGAGCGTCGGCTTGAGCGCAGCCGCCACGGCCCACATGCGGCCCGGAGCGGGTGCATCACCGATGGCCTCCTGGATCGCCTTCTCCTGATCTTCGGTCAGATCGAGGTAGCGGCCGAGGCGCTCACCGGGCGTCCCAACCCATCCGCGCTGAGCCATCAGGCTTGCTGGCAGGAGCAAGAACAGGAGTACGAATGCCGCCCAGCGGGTGGGGCGAAGCGGAAAGTGGATGACGTGGTTCATGGTGGTCCTCCTCGAATGGGTCATTGTATCGTCTGGTGACACAACCGGTGTTTCCCGGTCTCATCCAATCCTACGGGGAGGTTGTTCAGAGGCGGTTAAGATATGACGGCGGAGGTGTAGCCAAGGTAGCCGGAAAGTGTCGTCGGGCGGCGCCCGATCGAGCGACGACTCCGGTCAGATCACGGACCCCATGACGGGGCGACATGCTTCCGCAGACTCAAACCGGCCTCTGTACCATAGGCCTATCCATGACAATGACATGAAGGACCGAATCTGCGCATGCATCTTTGACCGGCGGACACGTTCCGCGGTACCCATTGAGGACGCGGTTCTCAGTCCTTTCTACCACCTGGAGCGTGGACGACAGGATCGGCGGCGCCACCGTGTGGACGAGTACCTTCGCCTTCAAATCGGACACCCACCACGACATGGGGAATGCCTATGTGAGGTGGCGTAAGGTGAAATAGAAACGGGAGTTCAAAGTTCAAAGTTCAAAGTTCAAGGTTCACCGTCGGGCTGGGGCTTCCCGGCCGGCGTACGGATCTCCGGAATCGGTTGGAGAGGGGGGGCAAACTCATTTTAGCCCGAACGGTTCAGGCCGAGACATTGCCCGAACAGGCGACGAGCATTCGGGGGTCAATTCGAGGGGCCGTCGCTGACGGGGGAATGGGCCACAGAGGCTATCCGGGCCATGAAAGCCGTGGAAATCGGAGCAGCCCCAGAGGCCGCCGGCGCTCGCCGCCTACCTCAAGATCCGGAACGGCACCGCCGATCCATCCGTCTCGACGAGGAACACGAACCCGAACCGGCCGTCGTCGGTGAGGTACGTCTGATGCCCGTTTGACCCGTCGGTCGACATCTCGACCGGCTGCCAGCCGAGGCGACCCCGCCGCTGAAGTCGGGGCGGGACGTGCGCATATGCTCCCTCCACCAGAACCGGAATCACTCCGAATCCGCCCACCACGGTGAATTCGGTAGGACCCTCCTCCGCCATGCGCACCGCTGGAGGGAAAGAAGACACCAGACGGCCCGAGCGGACCACCACGGACGGCGCATTGATCCCGTATCGCTCCCGCTCCCTGAGGGGTGTGGAGAAATCGGACCCATGAACGCCATGAGGGAGAAGCATCAACTCGAGATCCAGAAAATCGCCTTTCCTGAAAGACACAACGGAATCCGGAAGCGTCAGGCTCAGGCGTACATCTCCCCCGCCCAGGGTGTCGATCCGCACGGCCAGGTCGACCAGCGGACGTCCGTCCGCCTGCCCGACAAAGCGCCGCACGAGCACCGCATTGTTGCCCTCCTGTCCGCTTTCCGGCAGATTGTCGTACAGACCCGCCACGGGGAACGTGCGGGAAAGGACGGCGGGATGCATCAGGGGCTCATCGCCTCGCAGATCGACCTCGGCCGGTTGATCGGACGCATTGAGATAGCCGGCCTTACCGTATCGGAGCCGCTGCGTCCGCGTATCGATGCTCAGCAGATGGAGGATATCCTTCGGCCCGCGGAGCGTCAGTTCATCCTGAAAATCGACACGCACGTTCACGAAGTGCCGCGTTTCGTCCGTCTGCGGCATCTCCATCATCTCGAGGAGCAAGCGCGCCGCGCCGTCGTCCGTTTCGTACTCCATCCCCCACCAGACGAGGTTCGGGCCTGTCATGCGAAACCGGGAGCGCACAACCCGCGGGAAGTGGTCAACGCCGTGGCGGGTGTAGTGAAAGAAGCGGTGCCCGCCGACGTTGTCGAACTGCGGCTGGGTGGTCCACATGCGGCCGCTCAGTCCGCGCAGGTCGGCGATCCAGATGCCGGGGTGCCCGCCGAACCGGAAGGGGACGTAGCAGGTGGTCTCCGTGACGCCGACGGACATCTGGTAATAGGGCATCCAGGCCTGAAGCGAACTGAGGCCCTTGATCGGAAAGCGGCCCCAGTTCTGATAGAGGTGGACGCTCCGGAGGAGGGCCCGCTCACCAGGATCCAGCACCACCGGGAAGAAGGACTCGCTGTAGGCGGGGTCCCCCGGGTCGTAGAAGGGCTCTTCGTGTTCTCCGGAGAAATTCTTGGAGGATTGGACGAGGATCGGCAGGGGGTGTCCGTGTACGTCGGTGACGACGCCCGCCCCGAGGCGATCCCCGCCCGCCGCATCCCGGTGTCGGATCAGGATCCGGCGGCGGAAGGCGTCGTTCGTGATCCCGAAGGCCGCCACGCCCCGGTGGTCGGGATGCTCGAAATGCCGGTTGACGTCAAGTCCGGTCTCGGTCGACAGCGTATAGAATCCCCGACGGGGATCATATCCCTCCCACGTCGCGCCGTCGCCGACGATGACGGCCTCAGCCGGCAGCAGATTCAGTTCCTCCTGCCGCGCAGCCGCGACGGCGGCGGCATCGCCGGCGACCAGGCGCACGTAGGAGGCTGACTTCCCCCTGTGGTTTTCAAATGCCGGATCCAGAATGAGCTGGAGGATGGACCGGTCGCCGGCTTCGGACAGTTGCAGGGCCGCGGTCCCGGCCGGGTCGGCCAGAACGAGTCCCAGCGCCGCGCCTCCCGCGGTCTCTGCTCCCAGCGTGTAGCCGGCCTCGGGGCGATCGCGTCGGAACGTCTCACCCACCGCCCCGTCGCTCCAGGCGCCTTCGCCCAGATAGCGTGTTACGTTCGCCAACGGCAGAACCCAGGTCACGTCGCGCAGAAGAGGAAGTTCGGTGGCGGGAACCGTGGGATGGAGCACGGTCTCCACATAGAGGCGTTCCGGATAGGCGTGAAGAATGACCTCGACGCGCACGGGAAGCGTATCCCCCTTCGCCGTAGTGGGATGGAGGTCGAAGATGTGGACGTCCGCATAGTGCGGTCCGTGCCGAAAAATGTTGATGCGAGCGGGTGAGGCGGCCAGCGAAGTGGCGAATCGGTCGCCGTCGTGCCGGGTCAGGCCGATGTCGAGGCTGGATTCCGATACCAGGCTTCCCGGAGTGCCGGCGGGACGGAGTATGTCCACACCGATCCCCGGCGGCGCCAGACGGAAGCGCAATTCGTAGGTGGCCCCGCGGATCCAGAATGCCTCACGCTTGTGGGTTTCGTAGTGAATCGTCAGGGGCTGCTGGGCCGTAACCTCCGGGTGGCGTAGGATGCCCGCCGCCGCGGCGGCGGATGCCGGTGGAATCGGTGCGGACTGGCCAAGCGTCGTGACCGGGACCGCTGCGAGGGCGGCGAGCCGCAGGGCGATCCGGAGGCGAGCGGGGAGCAACGGGGACAAGGGTGGAGGAGTTAGGGGGTTTGAGGGTTTGAGGGTTTGGGGTTCGCCTCTTGATCGTCATCCCGGCGGAAGCCGGGATACAGGATATTATAGTTTAGGAGTTTAGGAGTTTAGGAGTTTAGGAGTTTAGGAGTTTAGGAGTTGAAAGTCGGGACCGGCGTCGGACGGGA
>CAYLXM010000095.1:0-4447 GCA_964387555.1 uncultured Rhodothermales bacterium
GTGTTTCGTATTTTAGAGGAAATGTCCTCAAATCACTCACACCTTCAGTAGATCCTTATGTCAGTCCGTACATCCACAGCGGAATGGAATGGCACCCTGAAAGAGGGCGCCGGAACGATGCGCGTCGGAAGCGGCGCGTACGACGGCCCCTACACCTGGGCGTCTCGCTTCGACACCGGCCAGGGAACGAACCCGGAGGAACTGATCGGCGCGGCCCATGCCGGCTGTTTTTCCATGTTTCTCTCCGCCCTGCTCACGAAAGAAGGTTTCGCGCCGACGAGCATCAAGACGACTGCGAAAGTCCACCTCGAGGCCGGCCCGACGATCACCTTGATTGAGCTGCATACGGTGGCCGACGTGCCCGAAGTGTCGGACGAGGTGTTTCAAGAGCAGGCACAAGCCGCCAAGAAGGGCTGTCCGGTTTCCAAGGCGCTTGCCGGCCCGGAAATCCGCCTCGTCGCAGAATTGGCCGGATAGGTCCATATTTGTATCGGTTCATCACACGCCGCCTGTCCGGTAAGGTCCATGCGACCGACCGGGCGGGCGGCCCGTTTTTCGCCGGCGGACGCCCGCGAGCAGACCAAACACCGGGATCGCAGCGCCACAGGTTCCTTGACCATTCTATCCTTCCACTTCTGTCGCGGCCGTGTCGGCCTATCGATACGAAGCCTGATCTGATCGAAGCCGTTCGATGTGCCGATGGATTCGAATCGTACAACATGCCACCCTGGGTGAATTCGGCATCACGACGCAATGACTCGATATATTTTTTGAATCGCCCCATTCACTGGATTGGCCATCAGCCGGCCCCATTCCCACCCATCGATGTCGTCATCCCGGCTTCTCCTCTTGCTCCCGAGGCACATCGTTCCGCTTCTGGCGCTTAGTGCCCTGTTCTCCGCTCGCACCGGGGCGCAAGTCAACGGGTACTACCGGTTCCCCGCGATTCACGAGAACACCGTCGTGTTCACTGCCGAAGGCGATCTCTGGCGGGTGCCGGCGGCTGGAGGACCTGCCGTTCGGCTGACGACTCACCCGGGCGAAGAGACCTTCCCAGTGATTTCGCCTGACGGACAGCGGGTTGCCTTCGCAGCCACGTACGAAGGGGCCCCGGAAGTGTATGTGATGCCGCTGGCGGGCGGGTTTCCGCAACGAGTGACGTGGTACGGATCCTCCTCCACCGCGCCCGTAGCATGGACGGCTGATGGCCGGATCGTGTATCGGACGACGCGCCTGAGCACCCTCCCCAACACGAAGCTGGAGATCGTCGATCCGGAGTCCTTCCTCCGTGCGTCGGTCGAGCTGGACCAGGCGGCGGATGGTTCATTTGGCCCCGACGGCACCCTCTATTTCACGCGGCTGCCGCGCCAACGCAGCAACGCCCGCTGGTACAAGGGCGGTACGGCACAGAACATCTGGAGACTGGTGCCCGCAGCCGAATCCGCACACCCGCTAACCGCCGACTGGGCGGGGACAAGCAAGAACCCGATCTGGTTTGACGGTCGCGTCTACTTCTTGTCGGACCGTGCCGGACGCGGCATGAACGTCTGGTCGTTTACACCCGATGGAGAAGACCTCCGCCCTCACACGTTCCACCAGGACTGGGACGTTCAGGAGCACGCCCTCTCGGCCGGTACCCTTGTGTATCGACTGGGCGCCGACCTCTGGAAGCTCGATCTCGCCTCGGGCGAATCCTCCATCATTCCGATTACGCTCGTATCGGATATGGATCAACGCAGGGAAACCTGGGAGGACAAGCCGTCCTCCTATCTCACGTCCGCCCACGTGTCACCGACCGGGGACCGCATCGTTCTCACGGCGCGCGGGGAGGTGTTCGTCGCGCCGGTCAAGACCGGCCGCCTGATCCATGTATCGCGCGACTCCGCCATACGCCATCGGTCGGCCCGATTCACCCCGGACGGAAAACATCTCCTTACCCTCTCCGATGCATCGGGTGAAATCGAATGGTGGCGGCTTCCGGCCGATGGCGTTGGAGACCATCACCAGGTGAGCAAGGGGCCCGCTCTGTTGAAACTCCCTGGCGATCCGTCTCCCGACGGCCGGTGGATCGTCCACTCGGACTACGGCAACCGCCTGTGGCTTCTGGATACCCGGACGGGCGACACGCGAGAAATCGCCGCTTCCTCCCAGTGGGCTTCAAAAGGCATTACGTATGCCTGGTCACCCGACAGCCGCTATGTCGCCTACTCAATCGTTGGCCCGGTGCGCATGTCGGCACTCTACCTCTACGACACGCAAACGGACCGGACGACGCCACTTTCCAACGAACGCTTCGAAGACTGGAATCCGGTATGGTCGCCCAACGGAGCCTGGCTCTACTTCCTGTCCAACCGCGTATTCGAAACCCGGAACAGCGTGTGGGAGGCTCGAGCAGCCCAGCCGTCGCTCAACAATCAGACCGTCGTGCTCGCCTTCTCCATGCGAGAGGGGGCGGAATGGCCATTCCGAGCCCCGGATGAGCTTCGGTCTCCGGCCGACACGGTGCGATCGGGCGGCACAGGTCCGATAGCACCGGGATCGCTGCGTCAGGTTCCGCTTTCAAATGGCACCTACTCCGCCCTCTCCGTCGGCGACAAGCGCTTGTTCTTCCTCGCGCGAAAGGCAGAAGGCCCGGGGTTCGACCTGCGCGTGCTCGATTTCAAATACGACGCCAAACCCATCACGCTCGTGGACGGGGTGTCGAGTTACGAGTTGTCGTTCGACGGCAAGAAGCTCATGCTTCGCAAAGGGGATGATCTGTTTGTAATCGATGCATCCTCGGGCGCCGGCGCGAAGCTCGACGAGGCCAAAGTGGATCTGTCGGCCTGGAAGATCCCCATCGACAAGGCGGCGGAGTGGCGGCAAATCTTCGTGGATGCCTGGCGGCTGCATCGCGACTATTTCTACGATCCGAACCTGCACGGGGTCGACTGGCCGGCCGTCCGCGATCAGCTCGCCCCGTTGGTGGATAGGGTCGGCGCCCGGGAGGAGTTGACCGATCTGCAGGCGCAGATGGTGAGTTTCTTGTCATTGATGCACTCGGACGCACAGGGCGGTGACACGAGATCCGGATCGGACGACGTGCTGCCCGGCGCTCTGGGCGCCCGGTTCGAGCGAGATCCCGCTGCGGGCGGATTCCGCGTAACGTCCGTCTATCAGGGGGATCCGGATTTCCCCGATGCCCTCTCCCCCCTGGCAAAACCGGATGTCAACATCCTATCTGGATCGATCATCCTTACCGTCAATGGGGAATCGGCAGCTGGAGCCCCCGACATGGGAGCGTTGTTGCGGGGTCAAGCCGGAAAGCCGGTGCGGCTGCGCGTTCGGGATGCGGCAGGCACGGAACGGGATGTCGTGCCGACGGCGATTTCCGTTGCGGAAGAGGCTGATTTGCGATACACGGAGTGGGAGATCACCCGTCGCCGTGCCGTCGAGGAGATGGGCAACGGCTCCATCGGGTACGTGCACCTACGCGCGATGGGATCGTCCGATATCGCTCAGTGGACCCGCGACTTCTTCCCCGTTTTCAACCGGCAGGGCCTCATTATCGATGTCCGGCACAACCGCGGCGGCAACATCGACAGTTGGGTACTCGGACAGTTGCTTCGCCGGGCCTGGATGTACTGGAAGGGACGCGATGGGGATCCGTATTGGAATATGCAGTACGCATTCCGCGGACACGCGGTGGTTCTGGTGAACGAGATGACCGCTTCGGACGGGGAGGCGTTTGCAGACGGCTTTCGTCGATTGGGCCTCGGGGACGTCATCGGCACGCGGACGTGGGGAGGAGAGGTCTGGCTGTCCGGCTCCAACCGGCAGGTCGATGGGGGCGTGGTGAGGGCATCCGAGACAGGCGTATACGGACCCGAGGGCGAGTGGTTGATCGAGGGCTGGGGGGTCGAGCCGGACCATGTGGTGGACAACGACCCGCACGAGGCATACCTGGGGCGTGATAGTCAACTGGAGGCCGCCGTCGCCCACTTGAAGCGCCTCATCGAGCAGGATCCGCGGCCGGTGCCGGCTCCACCCCCTTATCCCCGGGTGATCGAGGGCGAAGGGTATCCCGTGCGAAGGTGACCGGCGGGCCCCCGGGGCTCGCAAGGATACACATCGGACGCTCAGTCCGTACCTCCGAGGCGTCGCTGCGACCTCACCGGCCGGGGTCTAGCGCAGTATTGCCGTGAAGGTTCACCGGATCCATGAACCGCTTCCGTCACGACGGCGCGGGTGGAGGATCAGCGCACGGTAGAGTTCGGGGCAACGGGGAAACTTGTATTGGTCAGGTAATGCATATGTATAGAGTTTAGGAGTTTAGGAGTTTAGGAGTCTGGGAGTTGCGCGCCAGACCCGCGTTCGCACCACCCACCATCCACCATCGACTTCGGACCCCCGGACCCCCGGACCGTCAAACAACCACCCCCGCCACCAGATACCCGAGAAACGCAAG
>CAYLXM010000095.1:4547-11443 GCA_964387555.1 uncultured Rhodothermales bacterium
GACCCCCGGACCGTCAAACAACCACCCCCGCCACCAGATACCCGAGAAACGCAAGCGCCGCCGTGGCCAACGCGTACGGCATCTGCGTGTTGACGTGATCCACCAGGTCGCACGCGGATGCCATGGCGGAAATGATCGTCGTATCGGAGAGGGGCGAGGCATGGTCGCCGAACACGCCTCCGGAGAGCACCGCCCCCAGCATGAGCGATGCAGGCAATCCGAGGACCTCGGCGAGGGGAAGTGCAATCGGGATGACGATCGCGAAGCATGTCCACGACGAACCGAGTGTGAATGAAACGAAACAGCTGACCAGGAACACGAGGGCCGGCAACCAGAAGGCGGGAGCCCCTTCCCCGATCAACCCCGCCAGCGTCGGACCCATCTCCAACTCGCGCGAAACCTGCCCGATGGCGAAGGATAGCACGACGAGCAGGGTGACGGAAACGAGGCCCGACATCCCGGTCAGCACCAGGTCCATCGACTCCTGGGGTTTGAGGATAGGCTTCCCGCCACGAAGGGGCCGCGGCACGGCATAAAACACCATCCCCGCGGCAATCGCAGTCCCGACCGCCCAGAGGACCGCGGTCGATCCGCTCCCGGCCGTGATGTCACCGTCACCGGTAATCCAAAGAGAAAAGAAGATCATCCCCACCATCACCCCGATCGGGATGAACAAATCGCGCGCATGACGGGGGGCTCCCTCAACCGGCTTGATCGTAGCAACCTCCTCCGAAACCAGGGGCCGGGATCCCGGACGAATCAGTTCTCCCTTGTCGGCGGCCCGTCGTTCGGCCACCTGCATCGGCCCCGCACTCCACCCGGTCACCGCCAGCACAATGGCCAGGGCCACGGCAAGCCAACTGTAGAAATTGTAGGCCAACGCACCGATGAACAGGGACACCGCTCCTTCCGCCATGCCCTGTGCCGCCAGCAGTCCCAACACGAAGGCCCCCCACCCGTTGAGCGGGATCATCATACAGACGGGCGCGCTCGTCGCATCGCAATAGTAGGCCAGCTTCTCCCTCGCGATCTTCAACCGATCGAAGAAGGGCCGGCTCACGGCGCCGACGGCCAGGCTCGTGATGCTCGACTCCACAAAGATGATCAGCCCAACCGCCACCGCCAGCAGCTCCGCCCCCCGCTTCGTCGTGCCCCAGCCGCGCGTGCTCGCCCACCGAACGAACCCGTCCACGCCACCCGAAGCCTGCACGAGCGCGATCAATCCGCCGACAAGCAGGCAGAAGATCACGATCCGCGTATTGCCCGCATCGCCGAATACCGCAACCATCTGATCGGCCATGCCCCGCAGACCCCCTACCGGATTGCCCTTCTCGAGGAGCGTCGTCCCTATCCAGAGGCCGGTCAGCAAGGAGAGGAACACCTGTCGCGTCCACAGTGCAAGCACGATGGCGGTGACGGGAGGTAGGAGAACCAGATAGTCCATGTGAAACCCTCGACCCGACGCGCAAAAGAAACCCGGCGCAAGGCTCTCGACCCGACGCGTGCGAAAGAAATCAGCGCAAGGCTCTCGACCCGACGCGTGCGAAAGACATCAGTGCGATGGGCTCAACCCGACGCACGCGAAAGGTATCAGCGCCGGACGCTTTGCCCGAAGCGTGCCAACGTAATCAGTTTTTCCATTTGATTCCGCAACCCATCGATGCCATCTGATCACCGGTCACGGCGCCTGTGGACAGCAGTTCATCGATGGCCTCGGCCAGGTCACGGGTCGTCGCCTCGCGTCCCGGCCGCCCGTCGTCGAGCCTGCCGCGATACACGAGCATGCGATCCGCATCGAAGAGATAGAAATCCGGCGTGCATGCGGCGGAGTAGGCCCGGGCCACTGCCTGTGATGCGTCAAACAGGTAGGGGAACGGATAGGACTTCTCCTCGGCCCTCTCCGTCATCCGCTCGAACCCATCTTCAGGGTACTGGATCGGATCATTGGAACTGATGGCGATGAACGGCACGCCGCGCTCGCTGCTGGTACGGGCGAGATCGATCAGTCGATCTTCAACCGCATGAACGTAGGGACAATGGTTGCAGGTGAAGACGACTACGACGGCCTTCGCGTCGGCGTAATCGTCCAATGACCGTGTGTCTGTCCCGCGATCATCGACTCGGGGATTGGAGACGGGTAGCCGGAAGGACGGGGCCCTGGTACCCAGCGGGATCATCTCGGAAACCATTGCAGCCATGGCGATCAATCGGTTGTGTTCAGGGAAAGGCGAACGAACTCCGTGGCCAAGATAGGATGAATCGACTACGCGTACAGCCCGTTGACCTCGATGTAGTCGGCCACGGATTCCGGCACCAGATAGCGAATCGACCTTCCTTCCCGTACTCGCCGCCGTATTTCGGAACTCGCAATCTCGACGAGGGGCGCCTGGATCTGATGCACCCGTCCCGAGAGCAAGATCGGAAGATCGTCGACGGCATGTCCCGGACGCGGGTAGACGACCAGTTCGGAGTGGCGGAGAATCCCTTCGGGATCCCGCCAGTCGGCAAACGCCTCCAGGCTATCGCTGCCCACCAGCAGCTCGAAATGACAGGCGGGGTGGAGCCTGCGTAACGCCCGCAGGGTGTCTACCGTGTAGGAAGGCGCCGGCCGCTCCAGCTCGATGGTTTCGACGAAGAAGTCCGGATGGCCGCCCGTCGCCAGGCGAGTCATCTTGACGCGATGGTCGGCCGCAGCGAGATCCTCGCCGGTCTTGTGGGGTGCAACGTGAGCAGGGACCCACCACACCGCGTCCAGCGCCCGTTCCTCACGCAGGGTCTCGGCGACAATGAGGTGACCGAGGTGGGGAGGATTAAATGAACCGCCGAAGAGTCCGATGCGCACGGCGGGAAAGGCTGTGGTTGTCGAAAGCGGCTAACCGAGTTCCGGCGAACTCTGCGAAAGGAATCCTTCCCCAAGCGCTTCGCGGCGCTCCTTGGCCTGCTGATAAAGCGGTTCGGCCTCTTCGATCACGGGATCGCCTGGGAAAATCTGGATCAGGCGCTCGTAGGTCTGGATGGCCTTATCCAAACGCTCGGGCTGACGCTGCGGGACACTATTGCGGGCGAATTCGAGATAGCTTCGGATGGTGCCGAGCATCCCCCTGGGCGCCCAGGAGGTATTCGGATATTCGTCCAACACCCGCTGAAACGTCAAGGCCGCGGATTCCCACTGGCCCTGTCGCTCATAAAGCTCGGCTCCGGCGAACACCTTCTGGGCCAGCTTTTCCTGAAGCTCAACGATCTTGTCCCCGGCATCCGCAGCATGCTCATGCGTCGGGAAACGGCTGATGAACAGGCGGAGGTACGTGATGGCCTGCTGGGTGTCCGACTGGTCCAACTGATAGGAGGGCGACAATCTGTAGTAGCTGATCGCCCGCTTGTACTCGGCATCCGCGACCCGGGCATCTCCCCGGTACAGTTGCACGAACCGATCGTACTCGTTGGCAGCCAGCAAGTACTGCCTGTCCTCGAAGTACGCTTCGGCCAGCAGAAGCTGCGCATCGGCCGCATATTCATGAGCCCGCCCGAAATCGAACACGGCCCGGAGTTGTTCGATCGCACGATCGTAGCGGCCTCGCTGGTAGAACTCCGCCCCGCGCAGGTAGGCCGCCTCGGCCGATGTGGTCGTAATGCGTGATCCGCCTCCGCAGGCGGACGCGACGAAGGTCAGCGCTAGAAGAGACGAAAGGAGAATGGCCGTGCGCCGGCCTCGCGTATGCATCATGTAGTCCACCGTTGCCCCACTTCATTCTGGCATCCGTGTAACACGACGAGCGCGAAGCTGTTCCGTTCTCAGTCTTTTCGGACCATCTGTGAATCCTGGTACTCCCAGAATGACAGAACCGTGTTCACGTTGCCCCCTGCAAAGTGGAATCGCCTTGTCACGCCCTCGTAAGGCTCGCCCGATCGAATGGCCGCTGCGAGTTGATCCGCCGAATAGAAACTTCCCAGGCGGGAAAGGAGGAGGTGCCCCACATCGTATCCTGTCGCCGCAAGGCGGTCTTCGTCGGGGTCCGAACCATAGCTCTCCCGAAACCGTTCGCGGAACCTCCGCGCTTCGGATGACTCCCGCGCGGGAGAGAAATCCGTCGAGTAGAGTGTCGAATGCCGTGTGGCCTGAGCAGGGGCCGGCAAATCGGCCCACTCCCCGCTCCCCAGAACGCGCAGCTGCGGTGCGAACACCGACAGACCGTCGAGCAGGGCGCGCGCGCGCTCCTGGGCGCCTGCGCCGGATACCGGAGCGTAAAGGGCATCCACGTAGGTCAGCGTATCCGTCGAAAGGTATTCGCCCAACTGGTACCACGCGGAACGGCCGGGGAGCAGCAGGTCGAGACGGACTTCGGCCTGGAGCCGACCGATTTCGGAAATGAAGGCGCGGGCCTCGGTTTCCGCCGGTGTCCCCTGCTCGACGATCACCCCGAAACGCTGGAGCCTGAGGCGCCGGACGGCGTAACGCGCCATCTCCCGGCCACGCATCTCGAACGTGGGGTTGGCCTGAAATACGCGGGACATTCCCTCCGAGACGGACTCATCGGTGGCAAGGGGCACCAGCAGAAGGATGCCCGTGCGCTGCGCGATGTGCGCCGCCGCCACGGCTTCTTCGCTGTACAGCGGGCCGATGATCGCCTCGACGGAATCCTCCGAGACAAGTTGGTTCACTGCGGCTGCCGCCCGGTCCCCACTCCCTCCGCTGTCACGAAAGACCAGGCGAACGGGACGTGTCGGGTGACCGGCATTGTGCTCCTCCACCGCCAAGAGGAGCCCGCGGACGAAAGGACGGCTGAAACGCAGTTGCCCGAGCGGCATCGCCACGCCGAGCCGGAAGAGTGACCGCTTGAAGTGCTCCCGGCGCTTCGCCGCGTCATCGGCAAGCTTTTTCGTCTGCAGGGCCGATCCGACGTACCGGCTGTCTGGATGGTCGGTAATGAGACGATCGAGCCATTCAGAGGCGAATTCATACTGTCCGCCTGCAAATAGGGCTTTCCCGGCCATGAGCAGCGCTGCCGTGGCGCGATCGGTGTGTGCGTACGACTCCGAAACCTCGGCAAACAGCTCGAAAGACGCCCCGAACTCATCCGCTTCATACAGCGCGATCGCTTCGTCGAAGAGCGCATGCGCGGCCGCGGTGCCGGTGGTATCAATCCGGCCGGCCTGTCCGGCGGCGGGCATCGCGCACAACCAGAGGGCAACGGCAACCAGGAAGCGGCTTCGGATGGTCCTCATGCTTCTGCTACTCCCATTCGATGGTGGCCGGCGGCTTGGAACTCACGTCATACGCCACGCGGTTTATGCCTCGCACCTCGTTGATGATCCGATTGGAAACATGAGCGAGAAAGTCGTAGGGCAACCGCGCCCAGTCCGCCGTCATCCCGTCGAGGCTCGTAACCGCTCGCAGGACACAGGCGTTTTCATAGGTCCTTTCATCCCCCATTACACCCACCGACTGAACCGGAAGCAGCACGGAGAAGGCCTGCCAGACATCGTCGTAGACGCCCCACGCATGCAGTTCATCGATGAAGAGCTTGTCGGCAGCGCGGACGAGATCGAGGGCTTCCCGCGTGACCGGCCCGAGAATCCGAACGGCGAGCCCGGGGCCGGGGAACGGGTGGCGGCCCAGTACGGTTTCGGGCAGACCCAGACGACGGCCGACTTCACGCACCTCATCCTTAAAGAGTTCGCGAAACGGCTCGAGCAGTTTCAGCCGCATCGTGTCCGGCAGTCCGCCCACGTTGTGGTGGGATTTGATGGTTGCGGAGGGGCCCTTGAATGAGACGCTCTCGATCACATCGGGATAGAGCGTGCCCTGTGCAAGATAGGCCGCACGGATTCCGGCCTCGGCGAACACGTTCTCGGTGGCCTGCTCGAACACCTCGATGAACGTCCGACCGATGATCTTGCGCTTCTCTTCCGGATCCGATACGTCACGCAACCGATCCAGAAACAGATCGCTGGCGTCTACGGCCGTGAGCCGAACATGGAAGTGGTCTGCGAACGTCTGTTGGACCTGTTCCCACTCGCCCGTCCGGAGAAGGCCGTTGTTGATGAAGATGCACGTGAGTTGATCCCCGATAGCCTCATGAATCAACACGGCGGCAACGGAAGAGTCAACGCCCCCCGAAAGGCCCAAAATGACATGTTCATCGCCCACTTCCCGGCGAATCTCCTGAATCTTCTCGTCGATGAAGGAAGAGGAGGACCAATCGCCCCGACACGCGCAGACGGTGAAGAGGAAATTCTTGATGATCTGGATTCCCGCCTCTGTATGGACGACCTCCGGGTGGAACTGCACGCCGAAGTGCGGCCGATCCACATGCCGCACGGCGGCGATGGGCGCGTTTTCGGTGTGACCGATCACCTCGAACCCGGACGGCAGGGCCGTCAGGTGGTCTCCGTGGCTCATCCAAACCTGGGAGCCGTCGGGGACGTTCGCGAGCAAATCGGCATCGTTGTCCACCACGAGATGGGCCCTGCCGTACTCGCGCCGGCCGGCGCGCTCGACCCGTCCGTCCAGCACGTGAGCCATGGCCTGGAGCCCGTAACAGACCCCCAGCACGGGAACGAGCGTACCGTCGGAGCGCGTGAGTTCCAGGAGGCCGGTATCCAACTGTGGCGCCCCCTCGTCGTAGACCGACGAAGGTCCCCCGGACAGGATGAGTCCCGCGGGGTCAAGCGCAGCCACCGCATCGGGCGAGAGCGTGCAGGGGTGAATTTCGGAGTAGACGCCGGCTTCACGAACGCGCCGTGCGATGAGCTGGGTATACTGGGAGCCGAAGTCTAGAATGACGATGCGTTCGTGCATCCGCGCGGGGTCGGTAGGGGCTGCGATCAGCCGTTCACATGGGCGGCGTAGTCTTCGGCCGTAAGCAGGTCATCCACATCGGCGGGATCGTCGAGCG
>CAYLXM010000096.1:0-10969 GCA_964387555.1 uncultured Rhodothermales bacterium
AGGGCTCACTTCGCGTGGAGATCACGGGCACCGGGGACAAGACCAAGCTGTCCGGTATCATGCGACTCGTGGCGGACGCCCAGAAGTCCAAGTCGCGTGCGCAGCACCTGGCTGACCGCGCTGCGCAGATCTTGACAGGGGTGGCCATTCTGTCCGGCATTCTCACGCTTGTCGTCTGGCAACTGGTGGGCGCGAACATCTCCTTCTCCGTCGTTCGGGTCGTGACCGTGCTCGTCATCGCCTGTCCACACGCTCTCGGTCTGGCGGTGCCCTTGGTTGTCGCCATCTCGACGACGCTGGGCGCTAAAAACGGTCTCCTCGTCCGAGACCGGCGGGGCCTGGAGGAAGCCCGAAACCTCAACACGGTGATTTTCGACAAGACGGGGACACTCACGCTCGGGGAGTTCCGCGTGGTGGAGATGGCCGCTGCGGACGACTCGTCCGAGGATGAGACGCTGCGCATCGCGGCGGGAGTGGAGGCGGAGTCGGAACATCCCATCGCACGGGGAATCGTGAAGACGGCCGAGGACCGGAACCTCGACGTGCCTACCGCAGAGGGATTCCGTGCGATCACCGGAAAGGGTGTTGCCGCTTCAATCGGCGGGGTAGAGTATCACATCGGCGGGCCGGCGCTGCTGGAGGAGGTGGACGCCCAGATACCGGACGCGCTGCGGGAGGCAGCCGAGGCGGCGACTGCCCGGGGGCAGGCCACCATCTATCTGCTGCGCGACGGAACGGCGATGGCGGTCTTCGCGGTGGCCGACGCCATCCGGGAAGAAAGTCGCGAGGCGGTTCAGGCCCTCCACGAGCGCGGTATCGAGGTGGCGATGCTTACGGGCGATGCCCAGGCGGTGGCGGATGCAGTCGCTGAAGAGTTGGGCATCGACACCGTGTTCGCCCAGGTTCTTCCGGGGGATAAGGCGTCGAAGGTGCAGGAACTGCAAGCACAGGGGAAGAAAGTGGCAATGGTCGGCGATGGGGTTAACGATGCCCCCGCCCTGGCCACTGCCGATATTGGAATTGCGATCGGGGCGGGCACCGATGTCGCTGTGGAAGCCGGACATATCGTACTCGTGCGGTCTGATCCGCGCGACATCCCCAAAATTGTGGCGTTATCCCGCGCTACCTACCGGAAGATGGTCCAGAACCTGTGGTGGGCTGCCGGCTACAATATCGTTGCGATTCCACTGGCCGCTGGAGTGCTCGCGGCGTGGGGTATTCTCCTTACGCCGGCCGTGGGTGCCGTCCTGATGTCGGCGAGCACCGTCGTCGTGGCGATCAACGCCCAACTTCTCAAGCGGGCGGAACTGTGACGATCACGGCATACCGCCGAACAACGGCCTGCGCTACATACAGAGGCCGGTCAAATCGGAGGGAATACGGCGTACACGGACACGAGAACCCAAGAGGCGGAACGGACCGTTATTCCCGAATGGCGACCATCGATAACACGGAGCGAACGATGCGCAAAGACGCGAAAACTCCCTTGCCCACACCAGAGGACATCGCGGAACTGGTCGCGTTCCTTCCGCGACTCTACGCGGATGGGTTTAGTCCGTTCAAGGTTGGAGGAGGAGGCTCGGCGCTGGAGGACGGGACCCTGACGACGCCCTGGCCGGAATATGACGAGGTCGTGCTGCAATTCATCCAGACCGCCTCCCGCACGTGCTGGAGCGCATTCGACTATCGGCCGGAGACCGCCTATGGAATGCTCCAGGACGAGGGCCGCGTTCGAGCGGCCGATCTCTCACAGATCAGGTGGATGCTGACCTACTGCGTTCGCGGGGAGCGCTTCTCCGACGGGCACTGGGGCGCCATGATCGAACGGGGCCACGTCCGCCGGCTGCTCGAGCGACTCGCCGAACTGGGGGCAGAGGGGCCTTGAGAAGCGCGGCGATTTCGGCGATCGGAGGCTTGACGACGTCGTCCTCGAAGAGACTCTTCCACCCGCGAAGGGGACAGTCCGTTTCCCTCGGTCGAGGCCCTTGAGCGCGCGTGCCCGCCCGAGGATATCGGCGGCATCGTTGGATACTCTGGCTTTCTCGAGGCACCGGCCGATCAGAACCGTCCGAATCACCGGGAGATGATCGATTGGGTAGGCGACGGGAGGGCCGGTCACCGGCATAAATAGCCCTACCTCGCTATCAGAGCCCTCATCGCCTCGAAGTCGAGGCCGTTCATGATCCGCTCGCGGAACTGACGCCGGTAGGGAAACCTCGTGTCCGCACCCCTGACGCCAAGCTGTAGCACGATGAATTGCGGCACATGATGGGGCAACGTCGGGTCCAGATGGTCGGGATTCAGATAAACCAGGTGGAAATCGCCCTCCCGGAATGTGATCTCCGGCTGGTCGGGATCGCGGGGAAAGAGGCTCAATAGCTCGGAGACGGGCCGATTCAACTCGTCCTCGGACTCGTCGGCGAGATAGTCGTCGATCGCCTTCAGATAGGCATCCATGGTCCTCTCAAAGGCGGCAATCCGCTCGGGCGCATCCGTGTCTCCGGAGAGCTTCGCAAATTCACGATCGCCCTCGATCTGCCGCACCTTGTACGTCGCCAACTCGTCCCGGAATTGTCGGATGTACTCCCCGCGTGTGACATACGTGAACGGCGGGACGTCGCTCCTCCTGAATAGCACCCACTCCTCTGCGGGGATCTCGCCGGGTTTCGAGTATCTGTGGTTCGTGTAGTAGTCAACGCCCCTGTGCTCACCGGCGATGATGGGAAGGTGGTAGACCGGCTTGCCGTCGATCAGGTAGTTGCCGAGTTCGTCTCCGTGGAGTTTCAGGTCGCCGCCGAACGTGTTGATTTCCGGCGCGCCGACCCGCGAGACCAGCGTACCAAACGAATTGACGTCCACGTTGATGAACGTCCCGGTTTCCACACCCTCGACCACGGCATTCGCCATCGTGCAGTAGAAATGGGTGTGGCCGACGGTCAGCCGGTAACCGAATACCCGCTGGGGCTCCGGCGACGTGAAGGTGAGGTTTCTGTAGACCATGGTATTGCCACCCATGGGCTGGGGATACGTTTCCTTGATCAGGCCCAGCACCCTGTTCAGCGTGGCCTCCGCAGCCGCCCCGTCGTACGACCCCGGCCGCGCAGCGTGCGTAGCCTTCTCGCTGGCTCCGGGCCAGGTCTGCCAGACCCCCGGGATTGCACTCAGATCTTCGGACGGGCAGGGCGACTGGGCAGCCATCGTCGAACTGAAAACGATGCTGAAGAGGAACAGTACGAGGAGGAGGTGTCTCTGGATCATCGGGGCATTTTCTTTGGGATGAATCACCATCCCGGCACGTCAATGCGGGATTTCGGCTCTTATCGCGCAAAGGAGGATTTTGTGCCCCACACAGTCAGCGCCCAGGTGGATACCGTCATGGGGACAGGCAGGCGGTCCACCGCCACCGAAGCGCGGCAGCCGTGCCTCCAGGTTGTGACTGCGTCGATGTGCTCATCGCAGCGTCGAGTTCCAACATTTCAGCGGCCCCATGTGCCATCGCGGCACTGATTGGCGAACAGCATCTGGTCCTGATGAACGCCGAAATCGACCTGATCTTTGGACCCTGGCTCATGGATCTCGCATGTTGGAACATCCTCGTCCACAAGAGTTGCGGTGGGGAACCAGCACGGGGTCATCACACTTCTCGTCGACGATCTCCGGCTGTGGGGATTCGATCTGGACCGGAGCGCGCTCGAATCGAGCACCGCATTCGTCCGAAAGTTCGGTCAAGCCGTCTTCTCTTGACCACTCGGACGCAACATCGGCACCGGATTCCTCGAACAATACGTGTTGGCACGTCCACCCCGGCGAGGCGGCCAGGCGCGGAATGACGGGGTCCTGTGCTGGCTCAAACCGGAGCGCTACGCCATGAGAACGACGACGTCTGTGATGGCCCTGTTCCTTGGATTCTGGACGGCAACCGCAACAATGGCTCAGGCGCCCGTCTTCCTGCAAGTCGGAGCGGATCAAGAGGGGCAACTGGAGTCCGATGACACCCTGTCGTACGCTATCGACCTGGATGCCGGTCATTTTGTGGTCGGCGACGTGATTCAGCACACGGTGGACGTCGTCATCGGTGTGGACCGGCCCGACGGAAAACGGGTGGCTACCGTCGACGTTTCGGCGCGCGGCCCTGAACCGTTCTCCTTCAAGACGGACACGGCCGGCTCCTTTCGCATTAACATCTCCCCCTATCAGCAGCAGAGCGGTCGCTTCGCCCTTCGCATCCGGAGGGTGGAACCCGTCGCGACGACTCCTGAAGGCGTGGTGGATCAGTTGATGGCGGATTTCAACGGAGACGATCGGCCGGGAGGCGTGGCCGCCGTCTACCGAAACGGCGAGGTGATCTTTGCGCGCGGGTACGGTCTCGCCAACCTGACGTTTCCGGTTCCCATCACACCGCAGACGCTCTTCAATATCGGCTCCGTCTCCAAACAGTTTGCGGGCATCTTTTTCGCCATGATGGCGGAGGAGGGGCGCCTGTCCCTCGATGACGACGTGAGGAAATACATCCCCGACTTCCCCGATTTCGGTACACCCGTGCGCCTGCGTCACCTACTCAATCACACCAGCGGGTATCGGGAAGCGTACGGTGTGCTGGGACTACAGGGTCGCAGAGTGAACGGCGACATCCTCCTGCGAAAAGATGCCCTGGACGCCGTGCGCCGGCAGCCGGCCCTCCAGTACCCGCCCGGCTCGCGCCACCTCTACAACAGCACCGCCTACGTTATCCTTACCGAGATCGCTGAACGCATCACGGAGCAGCCGTACCCGGAATGGATGGCGGAGCACGTTTTCGGACCGCTCGGGATGGACAACACACGGATCGAGCGCGAGCCCGGCGACGTCATCCCGGGCTCTGCCACGAGCTATACGTTTGCCGACGCCGGAGGGTATCGGGAGGACTTCGAGGCCTACGCCTACTACGGCGCTACCGACGTCTACACGAATGTGCATGACCTCGCGCGGTGGCTGCGTAACTTCCGGACGAGCGAGCTCGGCGGACCTGGCGTCATGCAGAGGATGACCGAGCGGAGTCTCCTCTCCAACGGCGACACGCTGGGCTACACCCTCGGTCTATCGCTCGATCGGCATCTCGGGATGAAGAGGATTCAGCACGGCGGGTCAACGGGAGGCTACCGGGCCTTTCTTGCCTATTACCCCGAGATCGACGCAGGCGTGGTCGTCCTCGCCAATACCGGAGCCGTTCCGGTCACGCGCATTGCGGAAGCCGCCGCAGCGGCCTTCTTCTCGGAGCACATCCGACGGATGCCGGCTCAACCGGCTCCCGCTTCGCCGGCTGAGATCGATACGGTCGCCCTCGACGGATATGCGGGATCCTATTGGGCGGAGGGGTACGGTAGGATTCCCATCTTTCGCGAAGGCACCCGCCTCGTAATACGGCCGGCAAGCGGCCGCGCGGATACCCTTGTCGCCCTCAGCGATTCCTCCTTCTGGATCGACGCCAGGCTGTCGATACTGTTCGATCGATCCCCTTCCGGCGTCGCGGAGGGCGCAACGCTGAGTTTCCGCGGACAGGGTGATGTTCCCATGCGCCGCCTTCCCGCTTCAACGGGTGACGACATCGGTCTCGGCGCCTTCACAGGCCGGTATTTCAGCGAGGAAATCGAGAGCTTCTACACGGCCGCGGTGGAGGACGGAAAGCTTACGCTCGAGCACCGTCGGCTCGGGAAGATGCCCCTCGAACCGCGGGCGCCGGACCTTTTCACCGGGCCCTGGCCGGTTAGAGAAGTCGCCTTCGAGCGCGATCCGTCGGGCCGCGTGTCGGGGTTTCGGGTCGTTGAAGGCAGGACGATCGGAGTGCGCTTTGAGCGGGTGGAGTGATCGGGTGGCCACCGCACCGCCTCCTCAAGAAATCGTCGAGATGGTTGCCGTGGGTCTCGAGTAGCGCGGTCTTCGTCACACACGGGAGAAGGAGGCCGTTCTTCGGCTGGTCGACCAGCCACCGGGGAAGGGTTCCGCTGAACAGGCAGGCGGATCCATTCTTTTCAGCATCGAGCTTCTTTTCGGATCCGTTGAGGGCTCCAATGATCTCGCCTCGAATCCGATCACGCGATCCCCAACCGCTCCCTGATGAACCCGCAGATCCGCTCCATCGCCCGCGTTGCCTCAGGGAAGAGGGGCGCCATCACGGGATAGCAGTGAAACATCCCCTCTTCCACGTGCAAGGTAACCTCCACGCCCGCGAGGCGCGCCTTGTCCGCGAAGCGTACCGCATCGTCACGCAGGATTTCATCTCCTCCGGCATAAAGCAGCAGGGGCGGCAACCCGGCAAGATCCCCGTACAGCGGAGACATCCACGGATGGCCGGGATCGGCGTCGCCTGCATAGTGGCGCGAGAAGGCGATCCATGTGCCGTCCGGCGAAAGACAGCGGTTCGCATTCGTCCGGTACGATTCGCCGGTGCACTTCAGGTCTGTCCACGGCGACAGCGCAACGGCTCCCGCCGGCAGCGGCAGTCCGTGGTCCTTCAGGGCAATCAGCGTGGCCAGTGCCAGGCCTCCTCCGGCGGAGTCGCCGGCGAATACGATATCGGAGGGGCGTACGCGCTGCCCCATGAGCCATCGGTACGCGGCCAGCGCATCCTCGATCGCCGCAGGATAGGGGTGTTCGGGAGCGAGCCGGTACTCGAAGAGCAGTGCCCGCACGCCGCTGCCCCCTACGAATTTTGCGACAACCCCCCGATGGTCGGCGCACGAGCCGGACACGTATCCACCCCCGTGCATGAAGAGGATCACCTTGTCCAGGTGCGACGCGACCGGCTGAATCCACTCGGCATGCAGACCATCCACCGAGACCGGAACTACCTCGATGCCGGCCGGCACCTTGCCAAATCGCCGGCTTCCCTCCTCCGCCTGCTCACGAAAGCGGAAAATCGCGTCGTAGCGGGTCCAGTCCACCACCTCCGGCTTGAGCCGGAGTTGAAACAGGTGCCGGTTCTTCAAGAGATATCCGAACAGTCGGCCGCGGAGGGTGGGCATCGCACGTATAGGGTTGTATGAGAGGCCTCGGATGCGATCCCATCGAGGCGCTTATTCATAGGAGAAAACACGTCCTCGCCGGGACGATCCGTGGCCCGCGTCGTCTCCTGCAGTCGAACCGGCTCGGAACGGAGGCAGCTACCGCTGTCCCCCGGCACCCCGGGCCGGGGTCGAAAACGGCGGCGGAGTCACCTCGTGGACCCCTTCTTCGTCGATCAAGCGGAGGGCCTCCGCCACGGCGCGCTCCAGCTGGGGATCGCGGCCGTTGGCAACGGATCGAGCATCCACACGAACCTCAATATCGGGTGCAATCCCTTCATTCTCGCCGATCCAACGGTTGTTGATCGGATCGAAGACGGCATTGTCCGGCGCCGTCAAGGCTCCGCCATCTACCAGGGGATAGTGAACAGAGGACTTCACGACGCCGCCCCAGGTGCGGGTGCCGATGAGTGGACCGGCTTTCTGCTGCCGAAAAACCCAGGGGAAGAAATCCCCTCCGGAGCCCGCCAGTTCGTTGATGAGCAGCACTTTCGGCCCCAGAATACCCGCCGGAAGCCGGAAGGGCGCTCCGTTTGGCACCTCATTCGTTATGGCCGCCCGGAGACGCCGGGTCATCAGGTCCACCATGTAATCGTCCAGCAACCCACCGCCGTTGAACCGTTCATCGATCACGGCGCCCTCCTTGTCCTGCTGGGCGAAGTAGTACCGGTCGAAGGACACCACGCCGGATCCGCTCGTATTGGGCACCCAGACGTACGCCAGTCGTCCCCCTGAGAGTTCATCGACCCTCCGCCGGTTATCCTCGACCCACGCGCGCTGCCGTAAGGCCCCCTCGCTTCGGATGGGCGTAACGATTTCCATCCATGCGCCCTCCATTGAAGGGTTGTCGTTGATCTGGAGGACAGTCTGGCGGCCCTCCGTCCCGTCCAACAAGCGGTACGGGTCGTCGGCGGCCGTCAACCCGACTCCGTCCACTCCCACGAGGTAGTGCCCTGGTTCCACTTTTATGCCGGGACGGTCCAGTGGGGCCGTCAGCCCGGGATTCCAGCTCTCGGCCGAATAGATCCGCTTGATCCGCCAGCGCCCGTTTTCTGCTTCGAGGTCTGCGCCCAGCAGACCCACGCGCACGGTGTCGACGTCGGGGTAGTCCCCGCCGAACACGAAACTGTGCCCCACGGAAAGCTCGCCGTTCATCTGGTCGAGAAGGTAGGTCAGATCCTCCCGATGGCGAACGTAGGGGAGGAGCGGCACGTAACGCTCGTAGACTTCGTCCCAGTCCCGTCCGTGCATCCCAGGATCGTAGAAATAGTCACGCTCGTATCGCCACGCCTCGTCGAACATCTGCTTCCATTCGGCCGCCCGATCCAGGTGCATCCTCAGGTCTACCGCCAGGGTGCCGTTTTCATCGCCGGGCTTCTGGCCCGTGTCGACGATGCGCCATGTGCCGCCGGACAGGAAGAGCATCTTCTGCCCGTCCGCGGACACCGATACCTGGCTGACACCTGACACGAACACCTCGGACTCCCTCTCTTCGAGCGTAAACTTGTGCAGCGTCATTCCGGGCGCGCCCGACACCCGTTCACCGAAAAACACCGAACCCTTCGGGCCGGCCGTAGCGCCTGCATACCTGCGAACGGGCATTGGAAGGGCGAGCGTCCGCCGGTCGATCCGATCAAAGTCGATGAGGACAGGCTCTACCTTCTCCGCCTCATCCTTGTCCGTTTCGGCTTTGTCCGTTTTTTCGTCCTTCGGTTTCGAATCTCCCTTCTCCTCCTTTTTGGCCTTATCCGGCTCCTCATCGCTCTTCGGAGCAAGGGGAGAAGCATCCTCTTTTCGCAGTACAACCACGTAGGCGCCGTATTCCGGCTCGGCCTGCATGGCGCTCGTATTCGCCCACCCCGAACCCAACGCGATGTCCGTGCTCGCGAGGAAGTAGAGGTGTCGGCCGTCCCGGTCCCACGCCGGGGAATAGGCATCGGCGAGCGGGTCGGACAAGGCGTGGGTATCGCCGGATTCCATCGACCAAACCAGAACGCGACGGAACTGATTCGGAGCCGTTTTCGCGTAGGCCAGCCACTTCGAGTCGGGTGACCAGGCGATCCCCATCCTGCCCCGCTCGATATTGATGCCGCCCGTTCCGGCGGTTCGGATCGTTCCGCGCGCCACATCTACGACGCGGATCCGCACCGCGTTGTCGACGAACGCGATATAGGCGCCGTCCGGCGACCACACGGGCTCCCAGGCCATCTTCGACTCGCCGATCGGGATGTGCCTGGGGGCACCCAATCCATCCTGCTGCGCGATGAGTAGACCGTATCCCTCACCCCCCGCGTCTGAAAACCAGGCGATGTGCTGCCCGTCGGGAGACCAGGTTGGTGCACGATCCGCCGCATCCGGACTCTTCGTGAGATTGCGTACGTCTCCGTCCTTGGCCGGAACGGTGAAGATTTCGCCCCGGGCCCCAAAGAGTGCTCGCTTGCCGGTCGGAGAGAGTGTAGAAGAGGTAACGCGGTCACCCACCGCCTGCCACCGGGCTTCTGCCCAGGGGAAATCACCCGGCACAACGATGGAGAGCGTCTCGACTTGGCCGTTCGAGGGATCGAAGGTGTGCAGGGCACCCTCCCGCTCGAAAACGAGCCGATCGGATCCCCCGGACAACCACTTGGTATCCGCGCCGGTGAATTGGGTATGCTGGGTGACTTGTCCACTCGACGGGGCGAAGGACCAGATATTCATGACGCCGTCCCTGTCGGAGAGGAAGTAGACCACCTCACCATGCCACACCGGGTGGATGTCCGTGGTGCGGTCGTTGGGAATGAGGATCTCTGCCAGTCCCTCCAGTTCGAGGATGACGAGGGGCGTGTTTTGTCCCCCTCGATATCCTCTCCATTCCTCATCCCATCGCGATATTCTGTCGATGACGATTCGTCCTCCGTCCGGTGCGTAGGACGCGCGCGTTCCCATCGGTGCGGGCAGGAGGGTGGATGGACCTCCTTCCGGTGAGACGGTCCACAGCCGTTCATAACCACCGGGGGCGGTCTGTCGGGATGATGCGTACAGCACGCGGCTTCCATCGGGCGTCCATCCCCTTGCCCTGGAAGAGGCGGGATACCACGTGAGCCGCTTCGGTTCGCCGCCTTCTACCGGGACCACGTACACCGCTTCCACGCCGGAACGATTTGAAGTGAAGGCGATCTGTGTGCCATCTGGAGAGAACCGCGGATCGGCCTCCACGGCCGGCGTACTGGTCAACCTTCGCGCTTCGCCACCGGTTTGCTGGACGATCCAGAGGTCGGCCCCGTACACGAACGCCACGTGCCCGGCACTGAGCGTCGGCTGGCGCAGGAGGAGGGTTTCACCCTGGACCTGGGCACGAAGCGGCGTGGCAAGAACGGCCAGAGCCGCGAGAAGAGACATCAGAGCACTGCGGATGAAACGGGGAGAGGGAGCAACCATGGGAGAGGTTCGTGCTGGCGACGACTGGCGTGAAGAGTATGCGGCGCGCGGATCGGGGGGAATCCGGCGACGCTGTGAAAAGGCCAAATTAGCGTTTACGGGAGAAATCGCGTGAAAGCTGCAGGCGGACAGAATCCGGGACGTATTTCAAGCCTGAATGGCCCTCGGCGGGTCGCTACCACGCCCATTCCCTGCCGAAAGACCCATCGCGGATCCCTGCCCAATCGGCTGACGGCCATTCGAATAGAATGGGCCACTCAAGGAGTTTTCCCGGAGCCATTCGTGCATCATTGGACGGCGCAGTGCTCTTGAACTGGTGCTGCGCATATATATTCATGATCGAATTGATATTCTGCTCGAGGGTTTTCTGATCCTTTTTCGCCTTGGGGCACAGCCGGGGCGACGTACCTCCCCCGGGACGATGCCCGGATGGCATGTCGGGACTCCGCAGGATCCTTCGGGGCCTGCGCGCGAACCAGTGGCCGCACTTCGGGTCCTTTAGCGGAGCACTC
>CAYLXM010000097.1:0-10420 GCA_964387555.1 uncultured Rhodothermales bacterium
TAACCTCTCGCCCATCATTCCGGCGGAAGCCGGAATCCAGGGTATTATAGTTTAGGAGTTTAGGTGTTTAGGAGTTCGGGCGTTGGGGGGACTACGGCTTCGTCGGTCGGGGGAGAGGAAGGGGACTGCAGTATTGCGGCGGAGAAGGCGTACCTGTGGCTCTGCGGTCCCGTCCCCCCGTGCCGACACGGCACACGGCATGCAGAATGGCGCAGGCACGGCACAGACGGTGCAGAATGGGCGATGAAACACCGATCTGGAGAGGTAGTAATAATTTGGTTTTGCCGGGGTGGTCCGGCAGGCCCCCGCTCTCCGAATCCTCGGTGAAATGCGACGGGAAGGCGCGGAGATTAGCGGCCTTCGCCGTAGTTACGGCGGGGTCACGGTCTCACCGCCGTGGGCCTCGTTTCAAACGTACCCTCAAACTCCGATATTTCGATGGCCTCATTGTTGCAGCAAGCCCGACATGCGTATGAACCCCGTCTGCCCGGGATTTTGAAGGATGAACTCGCGGAAATCGCCCTGACGATTGGTGAGGCCCCGCCGCAGCCGGACGAGATCGAGAAGATTGCCGAGTTCTTTCCCCGCACGGTGGGCAGACCGCTCCTTCGGCTCCAGTCGACGCGCAACGGGTTCCAGCCGAGGCCGCGGCGTGTCGGCGTGCTGCTTTCGGGCGGACCGGCGCCGGGTGGACACAATGTCATTCTGGGTCTATTCGACGGGCTCAAGCGGTTGCATCCAGAGTCGGCTCTGGTCGGGTTTCTGGGTGGGCCTGACGGGTTGTTGAAGGCGCAATACAATCTGCTCACCGACGAGGTCATCCGCGCCTACCGCAATACCGGAGGCTTCGATATGGTCCGAAGCGGCCGGACAAAAGTGGAGACGCCCGAGCAATTCGCATCCGCGCTGAAGACCTGCATTGAATTGGAACTCGATGCCCTTGTCGTGATCGGCGGGGACGACTCCAATACGAATGCGGCCAACATCGCAGAGTATTTCCTGCAGCATGCGAAGGGGATTCAGGTTATTGGTGTGCCCAAGACGATCGACGGCGACCTGAAGGGACCGTACGTGGATGCAAGTTTCGGCTTTGACAGCGCATGCAAGGTGTATGCCGAACTCGTGGGCAACATCTGCCGTGACGCCATGTCGGCCGGCAAGTACTGGCACTTCATCAAGTTGATGGGCCGATCGGCGAGCCATGTGACGTTGGAAGTGGCACTCGAGACGCATGTCAACGTGGCCATCCTCGGCGAGGAGGTGGCGGCGGAGAACAAGACCCTGCGTCAGGTGGTCGACGAAATCGCCGACGTCGTGGAGTTGCGCCATGAAGCCGGAAAGTCGTACGGTGTCGTCCTCGTATCGGAGGGGCTTCTGGAGTTCATTCCTGAGATGGGGACTCTGATTCGTGCCCTCAACGGCATGTTCGGCGCCCACGGGGAGGGGCTCGGAGCAATGCCGGTGGAGGAGCGTGTGGCGTTTGTCTCGAAGCATCTGAAACCGGAGAATCGGGACTTGTTCGAGTCGCTGCCGAAATGGTTGCAGATGCAGTTGATTGCCGATCCGGATCCCCATGGGAATTTGAAGGTCTCTCAGATAGAGACGGACCGACTGCTCGTGGAAATGGTGGAGCGGGACCTGGAGACCCGCAAAGCGAGGGGCACGTTTTCGGGGAAATTCGACGCCCAACGCCATTTCTTCGGCTACGAGGGGCGCTGTGTGCAGCCCTCCAACTTCGATGCCGACTACACGTATGGGCTCGGTATCGTTGCCGCCATCCTGATCTCAGGGGGCGCAACCGGGTACATGGCGGTCCTCCGGGACCTCCACCTTCCGCACGACCAGTGGATTCCGGTGGGGGTACCCCTGACCTCGTTGATGAACATGGAGCAGCGGCGCGGGAAGGACGTGCCCGTCATTCGCAAGGCGCTCGTCGATCTGAAAGGGGAGCCCTTCCAGTATTTCAAGAACCACCGGTCGACCTGGGCAACGCAAGATTCGTACAAATTCCCGGGTCCGATCCAGTATTTCGGGCCGCCCGAGGTATGCGACCAGATGACCGAGACGCTGCGCCTCGAGAAGGGGGTCGGGCGTACGCGCTCCGGCGGATGATCCCCCTGGGTTCCATCACAAGATGGCCGTGAGCACCATCACCACGGCGATGGCGATCAGGATCGGAGAAATCAGGAGCGACCCGAGGAGTACCACCACGAAAAGGGGGTTGATGAGCCGGGCTACGGCCCCGATTTGCAGGATGAGCGCCTTGCTCTCCAGCAACGACGTGCGCAAGCGCGTGATGCCACGGACAAAGGGGACGAGTCCGGTACTCGAATAGGTCGAGGGATCCACCGCCGAACGCGCCAGGACGCCGGCGGTGGCCTGGCTTTCGTCTGCCCGCTCGATGAGGCGCTCGGGAAGCTGAATGAGTGTGCGGAGACCGAACCAGAAGAGGGCGATGACTCCGGCCGGTGCCAGAAGCAAAACAAGAACCAGCGCCGCTCCCGCGGCCGGCCCCAATCCGTTCAGGCTCGAGAACGGGTAGAAGATCAGGCTCCACAGCCAGATACCGGATACGGCGGTGACCCCTGCGAGGACGCCTGCTTTCCCGATGAGCGCACGGGCGATGCGCAGGGCGGGAGATAGACGGGTACGGAGGGGACCTTCAGGCGGCGGCGTGGGCATGGGTAGGAGGTTGTCGTTGAGGAGTTTAGGAGTTGTCGACCTCCGACTTCCGACGTCCGAGAACGCCGCTACGTCGTAACTCCCAACCATCCTCCATCCACATAATACGAGGAACCGACACAGTAGGATGCGCGGGGAGAGAAGAGGAAGACGATGAAATCGGCAAGCTCATCGGGTGTGGCGAATCGTTTGATGGGGGCGTATTGCTCGGCAACGGTACTCAGATAGGCCTCCCAGTCGCCTCCCGACGCGGCCGTGATGCTCCGGGCGGCGTTTTCCCACCCGGCGGTCTGGACGAGGCCGGGATTGATCGCATTTACGCGGATTTCATCGCCGACCACCTCATGGGCCAGGCACTTGGTAAACATCACGAGGGAGGATTTCGTGACGTTGTAGATCGGTTCGTGGTAAAGCGGCTGTAGCGCGCAGATGGAGGCGTTGTTGATGATGGCGCCGCCGCCTCGCTCGCGCATCGAAGGAATCACTGCGCGCGACATGCGGATGGCAGCCATTACGTGGAGGTCCCAGTAATACTGCCACCGGGCGTCGGGGGCGTCCATAATCGTCTCATGGGTGCCCTGTCCGGCGTTGTTGAAGAGCAGATCGACTCCGCCCAGGGCATCGAGGGCGCGCCGGGCGATGCGGTCAACGTCTTCTGCACGGGTCAAGTCACCGGCTTCTGCGTCTGCCAGGACACCGAACGTCGAGCGGATCTGTCGGGACGTCTCGTGCACGACCTCGGCATCCCGTGCACACAGAAACACGTCGACGCCTTCAGCGGCAAGCTTCCGTGCCACGGAGGCACCGATTCCAGTACTTCCGCCCGTGATGAGGGCGGTTTTTCCGCGAAGTTGAAGATCCATGGTTCGGTGGAGAAGAGTGAGAAGGGGTTCCACAAAGCTATTGGACTTCGTGGAAAGGTGCACGCCGATGTGTGTCGGACCGCGGGTCTTTCGTAGCTTTGGGCGCACCAATCAGACCCCTGTGAAACCCACCTCGATCATCCCTGTCGGACCGGACATTGAAGGGCTCATCTTCGACTGTGACGGTACCCTTGCAGACAGCATGCCGCTTCATCTTCAGGCCTGGCGGGAGACGCTGGAGCGTCACGGGGCCCATTTCCCTGAGGACCTGTTCTATCGGCTCGGCGGCGTTTCCGCCCCGAAACTCGTCCAGATGCTCAACGAGTTGAATGGGTTGGATATGGACCCGAACGAGGTCTCGGAAGAGAAGGAGATTCTGGCGGAGGAACTGCTCCGTGACGTCGAGCCGATCCATGCCGTCGTGGAGACGGCACGCGCCCATCGCGGCCGGCTGAAGATGGCCGTGGCCTCCGGCGGGGTCAAGCCTAACGTACTCGCCACGCTGCGCACCCTTGAAATCGCGGACTGGTTCGATGCGGTCGTTACGCACGAAGACGTGGAGCAGCCGAAGCCGGCTCCCGACACATTTCTGGAGGCCGCCCGTCGAATTGGGGTGCCTCCGCAGCGATGCCTGGTGTTCGAGGACAGCGAGACAGGGCTTGAAGCCGCTCGCCGTGCGGGAATGAGAGGTGTGGATGTGCGCGAGTGGGTCTAGAGGGTCCGAGGGTCCGGGGGTCCGATGTTCGGGGGGTCTGAAGGTCCCGGGGTCTGAGGGTCCGAAGGTCCGACGGTCCGGGGGTCCGAAGGGAAGTGGTGGGTGGTGGGTGGTGGATGGTGGACGCGGATCCGGCTACTACTAAACTCCTAAACTCCTAAACTACAACCATATAGTTCTCCGTATTTGCCATCGATATACCTCAGCCAGGGCTCTGCCGTGAGTTCGTGTCCCGTGACCTGCTCGACGAGGCGCTCGGCGGAGAATTTGCGCCCGTGACGGTGGATATTCTCGCGGAGCCAGGCAAGTAGATCAGCAAAGCGGCCCATGGAGATTTGTTCGTCCAGGTTACGGATTTCCACGCGTGCCTGGTCGAAGAGGGCCACGGAGATCAGGTTGCCGAGCGTATACGTCGGGAAGTAGCCGATGGCGCCCATGGCCCAGTGGATGTCCTGTAAGCACCCTTGTGCATCGGACGGAGGCACGATGCCAAGCAGACGGCGTATCGTTTCGTTCCACGCTTCGGGCAGGTCGGCGACGGAGAGTCTTCCGGAAAGCAGGGCACGCTCCAGGTTGAAGCGAACGAGGATGTGGAGGTTATAGGTCACTTCGTCCGCTTCGACGCGAATGAAAGTCGGTTGTACACGGTTGATGGCACGGTAGAACGCGGCAAGGTCCACGCGACTCAACGATTCGGGAAAAGTCTGCTTCAGATCGGGGTAGTAATGGCGCCAGAATGGAAGGCTGCGACCCACCAGGTTCTCCCATAGCCGTGACTGGGATTCGTGTATGCCGAGGGAGGCGCCGTCGGCCAGGGGAGTGCGCGCCAGCCCGGGGTCGATCCCCTGTTCATAGAGGGCATGTCCGGCTTCGTGCATCGTGCCGAAGAGCGCTGAGGGAAGGTAGTGTTCGTCGAACCGCGTGGTAATGCGCACGTCGGAAATGGCAAAGGACGTCGTGAACGGATGGGTAGATCGGTCCTGGCGCCCCCGATCAAAATCGTACCCGAAGTCACCGATGACCCGCAATCCGAAATCCCACTGCTTCTGGGTGTCGTAACGCCGCCGCAGAACGGAGTCGTCGACAGGAGGTTGCGCAGCAATGGCTTCGACGATGGGCACGAGTCGGGCCTGGACCTCATGAAAAATGCGGTCCAACGTTGAAGCCCGCATATCGGGCTCGTACTCGTCGAGAAGGGCGTCGTAAGCCTCCTCCTCAAACCCGAGCGCCTCGGTTTTCTCGCGATTGAGATCGAGCAGTCGTTCAAGATGGGGCCGAAAGCGCGTGAATGCGTTGGCGCTTCTGGCTCCTCTCCAGGCTTCGAGAGCAAGGGCGGACGTCTCCGCCAGGTCCGTGACCAGGCGGAGAGGCAGCTTCACGAGCCGGTTGAAGTCTCGCCGCGTACTCCGAACGAGGCATGCGGCGTTGCTGTCCGGATCGAGGCCCACCGACTCCTGCTCGGCTGCTTCGAGCAGGGCCCCGGCTTCGTCGGACGTGAAGCGCTCGTGGGCCACCCGCTCCAGCGTTGCAATCTGGCAGGCGCGGCCCTCTGCGGCGCCGGAAGGCATGTAGGTCTCCTGATCCCATTCGAGGACCGCCTTCGCCGCGCGAATGTCGGCCACGGTATGGAGGAGTTCGGTAAGACGTGAGATGGCGGAGGACATGGGGGAGAACGGGGAGTGTGGAGAGCGTGGAGAGTAAGGAGCGTATGGTAAGCATGCAAAGTATGCAGAATTTGGGGAGTTTGGGCAGCATGGAGCGTGGGAACGATAGAACGTATGGAGTGGCCGGAGTTTGAACGGAAGAGGTTCTAAGTGGGGAGTTCTCTTCTTGAAGGGCCCTGTGCAGGGCCGGTGGGCGGCCTCGATCGCGTCGATGGGCAGTCGAGCGGCGCTGTGATCGTTTAAACCTCCCAGGCCCCGCGCACTCACCGCACCACCTGCGCGTCCAATATGTGCAGTCCATGCACCGCAGGCTCCATTTAACTCTTGGCCTGGGGTGTAGGAAATCCGCCTACAGACAAAGGGATAGACCCTCCCTAACATCCGTGACATTCCCATCGTGTTAGAAACCCCGGATGCGGAGGGTCATCATGAAACGCTCTTTGCTCTTGCTGTTGACGCTCGGACTCACAGCTCCCGCGGCCCTGGCGCAGGCTCCCGAGGCGATTTCTTATCAGGGCAATCTGACCGACACGCAGGGATCGCCCGTAACCGGAATGCGCGACATCACGGTCAAGCTCTACACGGCAGCCTCCCAGGGGAATCTGGTGTGGTCGGGGCTCTACAACAATGTTTCCGTGACACAGGGCGTGTTTTCGGTGGTCCTTGCTGGAGGGACCCCTCAACTGAACTACGTGGCGTTTGACCGGCCCTTGTACGTCGAGGTGACGGTGGCGAACGAGGATGGCTCCAGCCCACAGGTCCTCTCGCCCCGAACACCCCTGACGAGTTCACCCTATGCCCTCTCCGTACGGGGCCTGCGGGTGATTGAGTATCCCTACGAGTATCTCGGAAGCGAGCCCGGGGCAAAAAATATGATCGGCGGGTCTGATGCGAACCGGTTGGAGGGAAGTACGACGGTGGGCGCGACCATTGCGGGGGGTGGTTCGTTCGAAACCGACGAGGAGAACGTCGTATCGGGCATGTATGGTTCGATAGGAGGCGGATTTGGGAACCGAGCCGCAGGGGCGGCTGTGGTGGGGGGAGGGGCCTTCAACAGTGCGCTCGGCGCCAGCTCGGCCGTGGGCGGAGGCAACCGGAATCTCGCCAACGGGGCATGGGCCGTGGTTGGCGGCGGCGAGTACAACCGCGCGTCCGGTTCGTACGCCGTCGTTCCCGGCGGCGAGGATAATCAGGCCCGGGGCACCCATAGCCTGGCCGCGGGCTATAAGGCGCGAGCGAAACACAACGGGACGTTCGTGTGGAGCGACCGCTCATTGACCAACGATTCGCTCGTATCGACGACGAGCAACCAGTTTCTCATCCGGGCTTCGGGTGGTGTGGGGATCGGCACCAACGCTCCCACTAACGCGCTCTCGGTGGTGGGTCAGGTGGACGTTTCCAGCAGGCTCATGGTCGGTGGCACCGGACCGTTCGGCAAACTCCTCGTTTCGGGAGCGGACGGCTCAGGCAACGGGGTCAAAATCACTGCTTCGGTCGGGGACGAGGCCAGCCTC
Source organism: uncultured Rhodothermales bacterium (assembly GCA_964387555.1). Taxonomy (GTDB): domain Bacteria; phylum Bacteroidota; class Rhodothermia; order Rhodothermales; family CAYLXM01; genus CAYLXM01. Next base: position 7,439 of record CAYLXM010000097.1, read on the forward strand.
TATTTCCTCTCGCAAGGGCTGGTCTTCGACAACTACCGGGTCTCAGATGGCCGGCGCCAGCCTATCCTCCTGCAGCCGAACGGGGGACGTGTCGGCATCGGGACAACGGCTCCCGCGGAGGCCCTCGACGTGAACGGCAACACGCGGATTCAGGGTACCCTTTCGACGGGGCCCACCTATCCGAGGGCGGACAACAGCTATAGCCTTGGGTGGTCTGGGCAGCGATGGACGTCGGTGTGGGCCATCAACGGGACGGTCCAAACCTCCGACGCACGCCTCAAAACGGATATCAAAAACCTCGGTTACGGCCTGGCTGAGGTCATGAGGATGCGGCCCGTCTCGTTTCGCTGGCGAGGCGATCGGAGCGGGAGAACCGAACTCGGCCTCATTGCCCAAGAGGTGAACGGCGTGATCCCGGAACTCGTCGAAGGATCTGTCGAGACCTCGCTCGGGATGAACTACGCCGAACTCGTGCCGGTTCTGGTCAGAGCGATTCAGGAGCTTCAGGCGGAGATTGAAGCCCTGAAGGGCGCGGGGCATTGCGCCGAACGAAATGCATCTGAGTGATGGGAGACGGATTTCGCGGATTCTCGCCCCGGGAACGGACGCACCGTAGTCTGTATCGGATCGCGGCTCGGACTCCCGGGCGTTAGCGCACGTGTCCGGCTTGTTCACCCGGTCCCCTTGATCACGAAGCCGCCGGATTTCTCGTCCCGTTCCGCCCGGATATCGCCCCGGGCGGCAGCCGCTTCGAGCAAATCGCCGAAGGAGCGAAAGCCGTAGGCCGACTCGGTGAATCCAGGTTTGCGTCGCTTGAGCGTCTGCTTGATCATCGACCCCCAGATCTTGTCCTCTTCTCCCCGCTCCGCAACGAGCGCCTCGTAGGTTTCCACGACCAGGTCGATCGCTTCCTTCTCCTTTTGGCCGGCTGGAGTGGCCTCTTTGGCCGTGGTCTCCTTTGTCTTGACGGCCGTCCTCGATTTGGTGGGCTTCTTTCTACGTGGGGCCGGCTCGGCCAGGTCATCATAGTAGATGAACTCGTCACAGTTGGCGATGAGCAGGTCAGAGGTCGAGTTCTTGACCCCGACTCCGATTACCGTCTTATTGTTTTCCCTCAACTTGCTTACAAGCGGTGAGAAGTCGGAGTCGCCGCTGATGATGACGAACGTGTCCACGTGCGCCTTCGTATAGCAGAGATCCAGGGCATCGACGACCATCCGGATGTCGGCCGAGTTCTTCCCGGATTGGCGGAGATGGGGGATTTCAATCAACTCGAACGAGGCCTCATGCATGCTGGCCTTGAATTCCTTGTAGCGCGCCCAGTCGCAGTAGGCCTTCTTCACGACGATATTCCCTTTGAGGAGGAGCCGTTCGAGGACCTTGTTGATGTCGAACTGGGGCGATCCAGCCTCGCGAACTCCGAGCGCAATGTTCTCGAAGTCGCAGAACAGGGCCATGATGTTGGTTTCGGAGGGTTGGGCCATGGACGTGCTGTGCTAGACTGGGTTCGTTTGCGGGTCCGGAGAGTCGATGCCTGTCTGCAGACGCCGAACCCAAGGGACCCTGAACAGGGGCTTCCGCCGGGATGGCAGACGTACGTTGAGGGGTCGTAAATCTCTGCAACGGCAGGGTCCTCCCTCGAGCGCCGGTTGCTCGAGGCGGCGAACGACCGCCCGACGGAGTCACAATATAGCGGCTCTGCCTGGAACACGATACGATTTGACGACCGCGCTGAGGAATCCCCATGTCGGCCGCCCTCGCCCATACCCACACGCCGCCCAAACGGTCTTTCGCATCCGCTCATCGGCGCCTACGGCCAGCCGGTCATCAAAGCCTCCGAAGATCGCAGAGCCTCAGCAGGCCCGCGCGGGCTCTCCGGAGGCGAGTGCCGGTGCGGAGAGGCGTTATCCTGCACGATCGTAAGCAAAAGCCTTACGCCATTGCCGGATGGGCGTGCGTATCATGCAGCATCCTCTTTGGGACACGCATCGAGCCGAGTTCGGAGGTTTGCGATGAAAAGGATGTTCTTTCTCTTGCTCATCGGGGCCGTGTATCCACGGGCCCTTTTCGCCCAGGTCGATGAAACCTTCTCCTATCAGGGTTTCCTGACCGACAGCCAGGGCGATCCCCTTCAGGGAACGCACCAGCTCACGTTCAGGCTCTATGGGCCCTATTCTTCCACGGCCGAATGGACGGAGGCCCATCCTGCCGTTTTGGTGACGGACGGCGTCTGTGATGTCCGATTGGGCAGTATCGTGCCCTTCGAAACCAGGGGCATACGGTTCGACCGTCCGCTTACCCTGGGTATTTCGGTGGATGGCGCCGCCGAACTCGTGCCCAGGACCTCGCTGACCTGCGTACCCTATGCGATGAACCTGCGGGGCTGGGTACGTGTGCAGCCGTTGTCGGCCGCGCGGGACAATCCGTTCGACGCCGCCAACGTAATCGGGGGAAACGGATGGGTGGCATCCGACGTCGTGGGCGCCGCGATCGGAGGAGGCGGCAACACCGACGATCTGGAGGACCTCAATCGGGTCGCAGGAGACTACGGCACGATCGGCGGCGGCGCCCAGAACGCCATTGAATCGTACAAGATTTCGGATCCCAGGCTGCTGGGATATGGCACCATTGGCGGAGGACAGTTCAACGACGTGGGCGCCGCTTATGGGACCGTGGCGGGCGGATACGATAACGATCTGACGGGGACGTCATCGACCGTGGGCGGCGGCTCGAGCAACCGGGCCGCGAATGATTACGCGACCGTAGCGGGCGGAGAGTACAACGTGGCCGCGGGTGTCCACGGGACCGTGCCGGGGGGTCTCGGCAACCACGCCCGAGGCGCAACCAGCCTCGCGGCCGGCTACAAGGCTCGCGCAAAAAACGCGGGCAGTTTCGTCTGGAATGATCGATCCGTCACCAGTGGAAACGACTCCCTCGTATCAACGGCCGACAACCAGTTTCTGGTTCGGGCCAAGGGTGGTT
>CAYLXM010000098.1:0-10312 GCA_964387555.1 uncultured Rhodothermales bacterium
TGGGCGCGTCCTGGTTGGCGATGGCGAGGGTCGCGAAGTAGAGCGGGTCCCTGGCAGCCTGTGCCATCATGCCGCCGCGCCAGTTGAAGGCCGGTTCGACATCCTGGGAGCCGTATCCGCCGTGACAGTTATCGCAGCGGTCCGGGTCTTCGATCGTACCGGATCCAAGCGGTTGGGAGCCCGGCAGTTCGAAATCCTTGAGGGTCGTGGGTGGGGGGTCGGCGGCCGGTACGCTGTGGAAAAACGCAGCGATGAGCAGGGGCAGCAGAGCGAAGGCGGCGGCGCGGCGGAGTGTCATGGGAAGGACGCGGACTGCGGGTGGGGATCGGGCAGACGTCCCTGGATATTTACTTCACCCTGATGTGAATTGGTTGCTTACTGTATGGAATCGGGTTGAAGAATGGGGGTGGGGGGTCCGAGGGCGCGGCCGGAGCGAGCGTCCCGTGAGCCTGCCCCGGCGAAAGCCCAAACGCAGTAGTGCTCATCATGCCGTTAGCCCTACCTAACTCGGACCCGATCCGGCGGAACACGGCTAAGGGAGCCATTCGAAGAATCGATCACCCCTCTCAGGGAACGGACGCTGGCTATAGTGTTCGGCTTTCTGTCGTGATTGGCTCCCAACGCAGCGTCAATGAATGGTCCTTGCAAGACGAAACCCCTTCGCGCGGTGCTGGTCCGGAACTTCCGCGTATCGGTTCGGTGACCGCGCCCCGCCGTCGTAGTAGTAGAAAGCTCCTCCGCGCAGCACTTTCGATGTCCCCGTCGCCGGGCCTTGCGGATCAGTGGATGGACTAACCTGATAGAAGGTATCCTGATACCAATCGTATACCCATTCCCAAACATTGCCGTGAACGTCGTGCAGCCCCCACGGGTTAGGCAGCTTCGTTCCTACGGGATGCGTTGTATAACCCGCGTTGTCCTCAAACCACGCGTAGTCCGCCAGCTTGGTTGGAGGATAGTCTTCTCCGAAAGAGTACTCCGTCGTGAAGCCCGCTCGAGTGAAGTACTCCCACTCGGCTTCGGTGGGAAGGCGATACCCTTCGCACAGGTAAACATTCCCTCCCGTCCCGCCAATCACGTTCCCTGCCGTGTCAAAACAAGGGGACAGACCCTCTTTCTCGGACAACGCATTGGCGAATCCGATGGCCTCGAACCAGGTCACCCATTCCACAGGGCAATCGTCATCCACTTCACCTGGACAGTCCGGATACTCACTCGGGTCGGTTCCGTAGACGGCTTTCCATTGTTTCTGCGTCACCTCAAAGACGCTGACCCAGAAGCCGTGCGTGAAGCTTATGGTGTGTACAGGGGTCTCATCTGTTTGCCCATCATTTGACCCCATGGAAAAGCTGGTCAAAGGCGGATCTCTGAACGTCATTCCGAGGGAGTTGGTGACAAGACCTATAAACTTGGGCACCTGTGACCCCTTTCCCACATTGATCGCCCAGAGCAGATTCTTGTCGGTATTCTGAACTTGACCATTCAAATCGAAGTCCGGGCTGCTCGAGTCCGGCGCCAGGTAACCCGCCGTCCCGTTGTGCGGAGCCCAGTGCAGGTTCTTGTCCGTGTTCTGGACCTGACCGTTCGCGTCCGCATCCCCGGCAAACATCCCGAACTTCCCGCCACCCAAATCCCGCATCCCGTTCGGTGAGCCGTATGCCTTCTCCATCGCGTCCGTGTAGTCATACACCGCCGTTTCCGACCCCAATTTCACCGCGAGAGCGCTCATCACGGCCAAGTGGTTTCTGTGTCGCACCACGATGAAGTAACTCCCCGCCTCTGTGTCGCTGAAATGCAGCGCGCTCGAGCCGTCCATGTCCACCACCTGGCCATTGCCGAGCACAAAACCGGCCCGACGAGCCTGCACGATCATCGGAGGCGTTGCGGGATCGCCAGTCAGAAGCTCTACCAGGACCCAGTCGACCACGTGGACCGGGATCGCCGCCACCGATTCCGGCCCCCCATACGCCCAAGGGTTTCGGTTGTACGGATGGGCAAGGGGAATCCACCCTGTTTCCCTGAGCGACGTACTCATGGCGCCTCCGGAGAATGGCCCGTGAAGGACCACCTTCACCGACACATTAACGCCGGTAATTGCCTTTGGACCATCCATGCTGGGCCGCCCTTGAGTCTCCGTAGGACCGATGGCAAGAAATACGAACACAGTGAGCAGAATTCGGTGTGCAGGCTGCATTGATTTAAGGGTCTTCGCACATAGATCGACACGGACCACATGGTTTACCCTATTTTAAGACTAGTCATTAGACTATTTCCACGGCATGCTGTCTTCATTCCTTTTTCGATTTCAGCGCGCGCGGCCCTTCTGCCGGTGCACTGTGTCCCATCGGTCTGGCCTCTGTGGGCGGACCTGGCTCGGGCGATTCTGAGCGGCGCCGATCGCTTGGAGGTGTGCACCACGGGTGGACCTGATCCCGCGTTCTGTGCGGCCCTACACGCAGTCGCTCATCAAAAAGAAAAGGGCGCCGGGAATCTCCCGGCGCCCTCCATTTCTTTGCGCCACGCTCCTGCCTGGCGTCTTGGCTCTACTTCACATAGAGAATCCTTCCCGCGTCAACGTACTGTCCCGCTTCGATCCGGAAGATGTACATCCCGCTAGGAAGGCCTGTTGCCTCAAATGGAACCGCGTACCGTCCGGCCGATTGGGTCATGTCGACAAGCGACTTAACCTGCCGTCCCAGGGCATCGAAAACGCGCAGGCTTACGTACTGCTGGTCGGGCAACTCATAGCTGACCACCGTGCGGCCGTTGAACGGGTTCGGATACGCCCCAAGAAGCTTGAATTCCGTCGGCTGCGGGGACGCAACCTCGACAACAGGCGAGTACTGGAACGCACCATCGAAATCGACCTGCTTCAAACGGTAATAGAGCTTTTCCACGTTCGGCATCCGGACCTCGTCGCGATACGAATACTCCCGGCGCTGGAGGGAAGTCCCGGCTCCCTCGACGAAGGCCAGTCTCTCAAACCGATCTCCGGTCGTGGAGCGTTCGACCTCAAATCCGGCGTTATTCTGTTCGCTCACCGTCGACCATTCCAGGTCGACACCCTCAGCGTCTGAGACGGCGGTGAACGCCTCAAGTTCAATCGGGAGAACGATGTAGCTGAAGGGTCCGGCAGTGACAGGTGAATACGGTACGGTGATCCCACCTCCATCCCCGGCAGTACAGACAAACTGCTGCCCGTTCATATCCGGTTCCGGCTGGGTCACATCAAGCGAAAGCGCCGGAACCTTTGTTTCATCGATCATCTCCATTACGACATGAAACAACTGGACATATGCATTATCAGGGACAGTCTGCGGGAGCAGGCCACAGTTTTCCGCCGTGCTTGTGTACTCCAAGGCAATACTGACCGTCGTGGCGGAGTTGTCGTTAATGGTGATTGTACCATACACCAGACTTTCGGTCGCACCGGAAACGATCGTTCCTTTGGTGGCCGTGATTTTGGCGTTGGTTTTGACGTTTGGGCCGAAGGCGGCTTCGTTGTAGTTCAGGTAGACCTGTGAGTCCGCGAGTTTGGTCCCGGGATCGGTAGCCTTGATGATGATGTCGAACTCCAGCGTCGAACCGCTGACAACGGCGTTTGCATACGAAAAATCCAGGCCCGTCTGTGCTGTTACCGACAGCGGCATCCCGGCCAAAAGCAGCACTCCAAGGAGTGCCTTGAGTTCAGTAGCCTTAACGAATTTCATGGTAGACTCCTCGTGATTCAGGTTGATCGGAGAATGCGTGTCTCTGTGTTATGCAAGTTGGATGGATTCTTCTGAATTAATTCAACCCCCTGTAGCTGAGGGCACTTGGGTCCCCAGTCCGTTATTAGGACCCCACATGAGATTCTTGTCCGTGTTCTGCACCTGACCGTTCAGGTCAAAATCCGGACTGCTGCCGTTCGGGGCCTTGTACCCCGCCGTGCCATTATACGGCGCCCAGTGGGTATTTTTGTCCACATTCTGCACCTGGCCATTCGCATCGGCATCACCGGCGAACATTCCGAACTTGCCGCCGCCCAGATCCTTCATGCCGTTGGGGCTGCCGTACGCTTTCGTCTGGGCGTCTGTGAAATTCCACGTGCATGTGCCGGTCGAGCAGTCTACCATCGATGAACTCATCACCGCAAGATGATTGCGGTGGCGTATTACGACATAGTAACTGCCGGGGGCCACGCCCGTAATGACCAGTGGATTTCCCGCTTCATCCTTTATCTTCCCGTCGGAGAGAAGGATGCCTGCATCACGCGCATAGACGACTGATGCGCTCGAGCGCAGTTCAACGAGAACCCAGTCCACCATGTTGCTCGGCAACGTGGATGTCTCCGTTCCTCCGTAACTCCATGGCGCTACATTGTACGGCTGCGCCGTCGGCAAATAGCCACCCGTCTTCAAGGCCGTACTCATGGTCCCCGCAGAATAAGGACCCTGAAGGAATACGGTAACATCCATCTGGACCTGACTCAACGCCGAACCCGTCCCTACCGTGTACCAGAACCCCTGCTTGGCCTGGGTCGTCGTGCCGGTGATGCCGATCACGGGCTGACCTACGGTCCCGCGCATCGTGTAGGACCCCCCGGCCGCATTTACGGCGCCGCCGCTGACGACATGCGAACGCTGCACAATCTGCGCATGGAGCCCGGCCCCTAATAGAAACAGAAAAGCGATTAGAAATCGTGTGGTAGACATGATCGTATACGAGGGATTTGATGTGATACCGGAAACTAGAACACCACTCCCCCCAAAGTCAATGTCAACATACAACAACGTGCAAAAAGCGATTACGAAGCCCCCTCGAGTACGGTAACCGCCCTCCGACTCACCTCCTGTAAGGCTTTCATCGTCCATAATGTAGGGGATTCCCCTCGCGTTGATCAAGCAGGTGCCCCACAACACCAGGTGCTAAAAACCCGACCCGGATTCACCCTCCAAGGTAACGACTCCATCGAATTGAGCCGGAGAAGTTGAGATTACATTTCTTCGCGTCAAACGCCTTCGGGGAGCCGCCCGGATTCCCCACAACTGGCCTATGCCGCCTTTGACGCTCAGAGGCTCGCCACCACCCGCTCCAACCTGTCCCGCACCTCCCCCGCAATCGCGGCCAGATCGCGATTCTCCACCGCCTGCATCGAGGCGACCGGGTCAATCGCGGAAACCTCCACGCGTCCGTTTTCCATCTGCTGCACCACCACGTTGCAGGGCAACATGGTCCCGATCTTGCTCTCCGCCGTCAGGGCCTTGTGCGCAAAGGGCGGATTGCACGCGCCGAGAATCCGGTACGGACGAAAATCGACATCCAGCTTGTTCTTGAGCGTCGTCTGAACGTCAATCTCGGTGAGGATGCCGAATCCCTCCTTCTTGAGCTCTTCCGTCGTGCGGGCAATGGCCTCGTCGAACGGCAAATCAATGACTTTGGTGAAGTAGTAAGTAGACATGGGTATGTAAGGTCCGATGGTCCGCAGAGCCTGCCCCGGCGAAAGCCGGGGTCCGGGGGTCCGAGGGTGGGAAAAGTGGCGAGTAGTAAGTGGATGGTGGATGGTTGTTGGTGGACGGACGAGGCGTGTGTCTTGGTACCTACACGTTCAGCAGAGTTGAGGATTCCCGTTCGATCGCGTCTTACCTTCCGTTCGGGCCTTCTTCCCAAAAAATTAGAACGCCGATCATGTCCTGGATCCGCACCTCCTGGCTCGACCTCGTCGTGACCGCCTTCGTCGCCATCGCCACGCTCGGACACGTGACCTGGGCACGCTGGCTCGTCGGCGGCTATACCGCCCTCATGGTGCTGCTCAAAGTCATCGGGGCGAGCAGCGGCTTCGTCCAACAGCGCATCGGCGGCAAAGAGGAGGCCCCGCCCTGGTTCTACCACCTCCTCTACGCGGCCAATTTCGGACTCTGCCTCTTCGACCGCTGGTGGTGGGTCGCGGCGGGATGGGCGGTAATCTGGGTGCTGTCGGCCCTGGCATTTCGTTCCACCCCCAGCAGGGACGCGCCGAAGAGCGGGAAACGTCGAGGAGACGTCGTCAGGGAGAAAGCAGCGAGAAGCACGCGGGCAGAAGGAGACGGGCAGAAAGAGAAGAGGCCGGGGAGAAGCAAGCGGTGAGAAGGAGACGTCAGAAGGAAAGGGGGACAGGGAGGAGCAAGCGCTGAGAAACAGCCTTCAGGAAGGAAACGGCAAGGAGCAACGGCAGAAGGTGTGGACCGCCGAGCAGGATTCGTCCCTCCCACCCCACCCTGTCGGCGTAGGAACGGCGTCTGATCTGCACGTCAGCCATTGTGCGATTCATGACAAATTCGTACTCTTGCGCCCCGAAATCTATCCTCGCTACTGCAAACAAGGAGACCCCAATCCGGGCAAGGGGATACGCCCCTCTTAACCCCCCGCCCTTACGGTCCGCAGCCACCAGCTCTTCAATCCGCACGCCGGACTTTCCTCCGTGCGTCCCGGGTCAGCAGGTGATACGCGGTAGTGGTCCCTGCCTTCCTGCCCTCGGATCGTGAAAGGAAGAACAGGAGTGAGGTACGTCCGCCGTTCGTGCCCTTCACACCGGTATGTCTTTGGCAAGGCCCATCGTGCTTCCTCAATCATCTTCCGCGAACCCATTCTTCACCGTCTTGAAGCCATAATGAACGTGAAATCATCCCTCGCTATTGTAACGTTCGCCATCCTGGCGCCGGCGTTCCTTGCGCCCTCCCTGCACGCCCAGAGGCCGGATAAGCTGTCCTACCAGGGCTACCTGGAGGAGGGCGGGACAGCTGTTACCGGCAGTCGCGATTTCATAGCGCGTCTCTTCACGGTTCCGTCCGGAGGCTCTGCGTTCTGGCAGGAATCATACTCCGGCGTATCCGTGCAAAAAGGCGTCTACAATCTGCAACTGGGTCAGACGTCGCCCCTGAAAGAATTCTCCAACCTGGATCGCTGGTCCGGCCTGGAGACCCTCTGGCTCGAGGTTCAGGTAGGTGCCACGGTGCTCTCGCCGAGGACCGCGTTAGCCGCAGCCCCGTTCGCTCTCGCCCTGGCGTCACCGATTCGGGTCACGGAGACACAGGCCTTTCTCGCACCCATTGATGCACGAAACGATGCCCCGGAAAACGGGCTCGCCATTTTGGCCCAGACCTCCGGGCAATTCGGCACTGCCGTCCAGGCTATGAGTTCGGGACCATCCAGCACCGGCGTTTACGGGTCGGGATCGTCCATGGGCGGCAATTTCAGCGGCGGCTTCATCGGGGTCCAAGGATCGTCGCAGTCGACCGACAGCTTCGGCGGGTACTTCATCGGTCACACCGGACTCCTCGCCGCAGGTAACGGCAACAGTGCCACGGCGCCGGACATTGTGCTCTCCACCTCGCTTGGACACATTTCAACCGATTCGGATTTCACCTCCAGCGACCTCCTCCTGCGCAGTATGGATGATGTCGATGTCCGACTCGATTCGGATGCGAATGACGCGACGAGCGACTTCAAAGTCTCAAAATCGACGGGCGATGCCGTGTTTCAGGTAACGAACGGCGGCGCCGCCACGATCAGCGGAGACGGTGACCAGCCGAGTCCCCAGCTAAGCATCCTCCACACCCAGAACCAGACGTCGGACTACGCCCGCCTGCGGATGAAGAACGCAACGAACTCCGAATACTGGGACATTCGAGGGGGCGGCGCCGGCAACGGATCACTCAACTTCTTCAAGTTCGCCACAGGGGAAGTAATGACCCTCGTCGGTACGGGCACCGGAACCGGCCGTGTGGGCATCCTCACCACCGCGCCCGCCTTTACGCTCGAGGTGAACGGCACGGCCGGCAAAACGGGCGGAGGCTCCTGGTCCACTCCGTCGGATGCCCGCCTCAAGACCGTCGACGGTACCTTCGACCGGGGGCTAGATGAATTGCTCCAACTCGAGCCGGTACGCTTCCACTACCTGGCGGATAACCCCCGCGGCTTCTCTCCCGAGCCGGAGCATATCGGGTTCGTCGCCCAGGAAGTCCAAAAGGTAATCCCAGAGGCGATCCAGGAGAACGAAGGCTACCTGTTCGTGAACAACGACCCCATCCTCTGGACCATGGTGAATGCCATTCGAGACCTGCACGAAGAGAATCAGGCTCTCCGAGCCCAACTGCAGGCGATCAGCGCCCACCTCGGCCTTTCCGCCTCGCAGACCGCACAGGCCACCGCTCACGCGCCAGTCGGCAAGCCGGAATGAGCGCTCGGGTCGCTTACCCATAGCCCATCGGCACCCGGCGTCAAACGCCCCGCGATGCGCGCCCCGCGATCAGCGACCTGCATCCGTATTCCGCCTCCAGTCTTCCATAGCCCACCTTCGGACCCTGCGTTCATAGCACCCAGGAGAATCCGTCGCCTCTCTTCTCTTTTCGCATTCACACTGCTCCGGGTCCGGAGGTTGCGCTTCACCCGCACCTCCGGACCCCCGGCAGGGAGCACCCACGAAAACCGGTCATCTTCCCACACTCCCCGCAATCCCCATACTCTGGATGCCGGGTCTCCGCTCCGCCCCCGACGCTCACTCCGTTCGCGCCTTCGGACCCTCGGACCCCCGGACCTTCGGACCTTCGGACCTTCGGACTCTATTCCCCCACCCACCTCGGCGCCACTACCGCCACCAGAAACGCCACGACAGCCAACCCGATAAACCCCCACCGGAACCACTGGTCGTATTCGAGCAAGCCCAGTCGACCCAGCATCTGCCACCAGTCATGGGTGTTCACGTCCCCCGTGATCAGCGGCAACACCCGTCGTCGGGCATCCCCCGCGTACACGCTGATGTTGACGAAATTGTGGCCCAGCCAGAACGTCATCACCTGAAACCCCGTCCGGTACCCGTTCCGCAAGAAACTCCACGCCAATGCCGAAGGGATGAGGATCTGCATCAACGTGCCCCCCGCCAGGCCGATGAACCGGCCGAACGGACGAAAGAAAAGGTGACCGGGCTCGTGGATGATCAGCGCCGCCCAATCGAACAGGGTGTACGTACCGTATCGTACAAGAATGTAGGTGGATAGACCAAGGAGAAGACCTGAAATCCACCACGTGCGCGCGAACTCCCGGAGATCCGACTGCATCAGCCCCCAGCCTCCTCTAGTTCCTTGCGGACGATCCGCGCCCCCTCCACCATCGTCTTCAACTTCGCCCGGGCCGCCCATCTCGCGGTCTGACTCATCCCGCAATCCGGCGCGATGACCAGCCGGTCCGCCGGCACAAGCTCCAGCACCGTCCGGATCCGCTCCGCCACCAGTTCCGGCGGCTCGATGAAGTAGTTCTTCACGTCGATGAGTCCGGCCGCCACCGTCTTGCCCGACTCCACGACATCCCGGCACAAGTCCACCTCCGCCATCTCCCGGTTCGCGAACTCGAGATGGATCTCATCCACCTTCAAATCCAGCACATGCGGGAAGATCGGGCGGTACGTCCGATGGGCAACCGGACGCCCGACGAAATTTCCGAAACAGAGGTGCAACCCGATCCGCGCCGCTACCCCCTCCACCGTCCGATTGAACAAATCCACGAAAACCGCGGGATCCCCGGACCGATGCACCGCCATGGAGGGCTCGTCGAGCTGGATGAACGCCGCGCCCGCCTCGACGAGCGCCTTGCATTCCGCATTGATCAGATCGGCGAAGGCGTAGGCCACCTCGATCCGATCCGCATAGGTCGCACCGGGGACGATCCGCCCGGCCAGGGTAAACGGGCCCGGACACGGGACCTTCAGCGGACGCTTCGTGCGCGTCCTCGCATACGCAAACTCCGCCACGAGCCCCAGCCCATGCGGCGCACGGATCGGCTCCTCAGCGACGTACTTCTCGCGCTGATCGTGCCCGGCGGGACCGATCCGGCGCTCCGGCGGCACCTCCCGTAGACCCGTCAACCGGCCATAGAAATTCGCCGTAAAGAACCCAAATCGACGCATCTCCCCGTCGCTGATCACGTCGATCCCCGCATCCTCCTGATCCCGAATCGCCAGATCGACGGCATCGTTGAGGGTCTCTTCGATGTCCTTCGGACCGAATTCGCCGCGGCGGATCGCCTCAACGGCAACGAAAAACCACGAGGGCCAGGCGTGGGAGCCGATAACGGAGGTGGGGAGCATGAGGGGAGATAAAGCTTAATAGTTTAAGAGTTTAGTAGTTTAGGAGTTTGATGGTTGATCATATTGTCATCCCGGGCGACGCATCCACCACAATTTGTCATCCCGGGCGAGGCGAAGCCGAGACCCGGGATCTCGGTCGCCCGTTCTCTTAGAGCCGGGACCCCGGAGCACGTCCGGGATGACAACTCAAGGACCCCCGGACCCCCGGACCCC
>CAYLXM010000099.1:0-1630 GCA_964387555.1 uncultured Rhodothermales bacterium
TCTCCCACGGCTTGTCATCGCGGGCGATCCGAAGCGGATACCCGGGGTGCAGGGTACTATAGTTTAGGAGTTTAGGAGTTTAGGAGTTTACGAGTTTAGGAGTTGCGCGGCCCGTGACTGGCCGCTCGCAGCATCCACTTTTGACTTTCCGCTTTCCATCCCCGCCCCTCACTTCATCTCAGGCATCCAGAAATCCAGCGGCGTCAGCTCGCACGCTTCGATCATGTCGATCGCCCGTTCGAGCCGGCCGAGGTCGGCCGCGCCGGCGTTGTTCGTGCCGAGCGTGAACAAGACGCCCGCCTCTTTGGCGCGGCAGATGAACGCCTTTGACGGCAGGTTACGCCGGGCGTTGATCTCGAGCGCGATGCCGTTCTCCACGAGCGCTTCGATCACCCGATCCATCCGCTCCTTCGTCCACAACGCGTCGTACCGATCGGCGATTTCGGCCGGTAGGAAGGTCGGGTTGACGAAAATGTCGATGGGCTCTTCATTGAGTATACGGACGGTCCGATCCACGAGTTGCGCCATGAAGTCCTGCGGATCTCCCACCTCGACTTCATCCGGCATCCAGAGCCGCATCCGCCGGCCTTCGTCGTTGGTCCACGTCATCGCATCGGTGAACACGTAATCGAACCGGGCCACGAGCGAATCCGGGAAGAGGGTGCGCCACTCCCGGCCCTCCGCTTGAAGCGCGTGATAGGCGTGCGGGGGGATCTGCACCGTATCGAGATAGGCCTGCATCGCTTCCGCACTCTCGAGCGTCATCCCGAGCCCGCCGTTCACCGCAAAGCCGTAGGTGAATCCGTATCGGCGCGCGTTTTCGAGGGCCGCTTCTACCGATAGACCCCCCTTGGCATGCACGTGGAGGTCCATCAAGGGGATATTCCGCCCGCCGAGGGGCGCCAGCCGCGCCAGGTAATCGGGATCCGGCTCGGGGGTCCCGGGCGTCGGGAGGTCGTCCGGCAGCGGCTTGACGCGGATCGACCGGTACTTCACCGTGCTGTTCGGGTCATGACACTGCAGGGCAAAGGTGCCGCGGGAGAGCCGATTGCGCGGATCGCCTTCGGGCTCGGTGAAGTCGACCGTCTGGATGCCGTTGATATAGATGCGGATCGTGCGCCCCTGCACGACGATCCGGTAGGTGAACCACTCGTAGTTGCGCGCGGGCGACCGCCAGACATTGCGGATCCCGTAGAGGCTGCCCGTGAGTTTGCGTTCGCCGACGCGTCCCGGTCCTTCGTCCGGCGAGGAGTTGATCACCTGCGCCTCGTACCCCACGCTCGGCCAGCCTTCCTCCTGGTACTGCGTGTGGAAATAGATCCCGGAATTGGAGCCGGGAAACGTCAGTACTTCTGCCTCGAATTCAAAATTCTTGAAGTCGTGATTCAGTGCCGCTCCGACATAGAAGAGGTGCGAGCGGGGACCGCCCGTGACGAGCGCGCCGTCTTCCAGTTTCCAGGCGTCGGTGTTTTCGGAGGCTTTCCAGCCGTCCATCGACGCGCCGTCGAAGAGGGTGATCCACTCCGGGTCGGGGGAGGTCAGCAGGGCGAGGGCGAGGAGGAGGGAGAGCATTGGGGTGGGTGGTGGGTGGTTAGTGGTTGGTGGTTGGAGGTTGGTGGTTGGTGGTTGG
>CAYLXM010000099.1:1730-9833 GCA_964387555.1 uncultured Rhodothermales bacterium
GGTCGCGCAAAGTGGGCCCTGGTCGCGCAACTTCTAAACTCCTAAACTCCTAAACTCTTAAACTATAATATCATGGATCCCGGCTTCCGCCGGGATGACGGTCGAGAGGCGAACTCCAAACTTCAAACCCCAAACCTCACCACAAACTCTGCGCCGCCCTCCTCCGGGATCTCCAGATCGATCGAGCCGCCGTACTTCCCGACGATGAGGTCGTGGCAGACGGACAGGCCGAGGCCGGCGCCGGCGCCATCCTCTTTCGTGCTGAAGAAGGGCTCGAAGAGCTTCCCGCGAATCGATCGGGGGATTCCGGGACCGTTGTCGCGGATGCGGATCTCCACCTGGTCTTCTGTTCGGGCGGTTGCGATCTCGATTCTGGGGACATACGATTCACCCCCCTCCTCGAGCCGACGGGCCACGGCGTCGAATGCGTTCTCGATCAGGTTGACGATCACCTGGCCGAGCTCCGCGGGCGCTACGTTCGCCGTTGCGGTCTCCGGGCTGAAATCCCGGATCAGTTCCGGGGAGAACCGGGGATCTCTGGACTGCCTGCGCGTCAGGGCCAACTGGAGATTCTCCTCCACGAGGGCATTGATATCGGTCGGTTCACGAAGCGGTTCGGCCGGGACTGCATGGCGCGCGAGCGCCCGCACCCACTCATCGACCTGTCGGCCATCACGCGCGATGGCGGCGCTTTTCTCCTTGATCTCCTCGAGCCGCTTCTCCAGGTCTTCGGCCTTTGGCCCTTCAGGCGCATCCGTATCCCGCAACCCGTCAATCAGTCGGGTAAGCTCCTCGACGGCGCCGTCGGCCGAACGCGTGACGGACTCCAACGGCGCTCCCAGCCGGGGGGCCAGTCCGGCCGTCAATTCGCCGAGGGAGGCCAGCGACTCCCGCTCCTTGAGGAGGCGCTGCGTGGCACGCAATCGGTCTGCCGCCTGGTCCCGTTCACGCGTCAATTCGAGTTCCCGCTGGCGGGCGCGTTCGCGTTCGCGGGATGCCAGGCGCTGGCGATGGGTGCGCTCGATGGCGGCGATCAGGCCGACAAGCAGAACGCCATACAGGAATAGGGCGAGGTTGCTGCTCCACCAGGGCGGACGAATCGTCACCGCAATGGCGGCCCCGTGGTCGCTCCAGCGCCCGTCGCGGTTGGCGGCCTGGACGCGAAACACGTACCGGCCGGGCGGAAGTCGGGAGTAGCGGGCCGACCGCTGGGTGCCCGCGTCGTACCATTCGCGATCGAACGGCTCGAGCTTGTAGCGGTACCGGTTGTGCGTCGGGTCGGCGTAGTGCAATCCGATGAACTCGAAGGTGATGTCGTTTTCGTCGTGCGGGAGCGTGACGTCGTCGTAGGTACGATCCCCCTCCACGTCGACCTCCGCCCGCGCAGGCTCGATGGCGTCCTGGGCGCCGCTCAGACGGGTGATGTGGACGATCGGCGCGACCGGATTGGCGGCGAAATCGCCGGGATCAAACGCAACGATCCCGTTCTCCATGGCGAAGAGGACCTCCCCGTTCGAGCGCCGCAGCGCCGCTCCCGCGACGAATTCCCCGGCATCCAGTCCATCCTCTTGACCATAACTCTGCATGGCGCCCGTATCCGGATCGAGGCGCACGAGGAGGGTCCGCTGAGCGATCCACAGCCTGCCCGTGGCGTCGACGAGGAGGGCAGACAGGCCTCGTTCCGGCAGATCAAACGGCTCGGAAGCGCGGTCGAGCTTGGGATCCACCAGCAGGAGACGGCCGCGTGCGCCGGCAGCCCAGAGTCGACCTTGTCCATCCTCCAGGACGGACAGGATCCCTCGCGCCGGAATCTGGCTGCGGAAGCGCTCGCGCCGCGGGTCAAAAACGTGCAGCGCCCCGGCGACGGTGCCGACCCAGAGGCGTCCTCTCGAATCGAGGTGCAGGGCCGCAATCGCATTGTCCCCCGGCGAGTTCTCCGAGAGGACGAACAGCGTTGCGATATCAGCGTCGGGGAGATAACGAACCAAACCCGCAGCCGTACCCAACCAGAGGACGCCGTCGGATGCAGTCAGCAGCACACGCACCTCCCCGCGTAACGTGTCGGCAGATTCGGTCTGCAGGAAAATGGGCGTCCACGACCCGGACGCCGGATCGAGAGAAGACAGGCCCTCGGCGTTGCCCACCCGGAGCGTGCCATCCGGCGCCTGCGCCAGGGCATAGACGGCTCCGGACGGCGCCGCGACATCGGCCGGACGAAACCGGCGGGTGTCAGAAGGCGTGCTCCGGATGACCTCCCCGGCAGCCGTGCCGATCCAGACGACCGTGGAGTCCGTCGGATCCTGCATCAGGGCCGTTGCCGTGCCGGTGAAGGCGGGGAGACGACGAAAGCTGCCGGTATCGCGCGTGATCTTGAGAAGGGATCGGGGGGCGCCCAGCCAGACCGAGCCGTCGCGCGTCACTGCGAGGGCCGAGGGGCGGGTTTCGCTGAACGGGAGGACGGATGTCGTCAGGGTCTGGGTTGCGAAGCGGGATACCCCGCCCGGTGTGTCACCGATCCAGAGAATGCCATCCTCGGACTCGTGAATGAAGGATACCCGGCCGCAATCACGTCCGTCACAGGCGCCCGTTCGGGCGGTTTCGAGAACGCCGGACGGCAGGGTGGCGTAGGGCAGGGTGAGGGACGCGGGCTGTCCGCCCGACGTTCGGAGGCGCTCGAAGGACCCCCGTTCCCGGTCCATTTCGTGGAGGCCGTAGCGGCCCGTACCGACCCAGAAGGCGCCGTCGGCGTCTTCGAGCAGCGCGTGGATCTCGTTGGACAGAAGGGAGGTGGGATCGCCCGGTTGGTGGACGAACCGATCGAAGGTCTCCGTGCCGGCGTCGAAACGATTGAGTCCGCCGCCGCACCTCCGCGACATGCCCGCGCCGGCCCAGAGGGTGCCCGCGCGGTCCACGTAGAGGACGCGGATCGCGTCACACGAAAGCGATCGCGGGTCGGAGGAATTATGGAGATACCGGGTCACCTCGCCGGAGCGGGGATCAATTCGGTTGAGCCCCCGCGGCGTTCCCGCCCAGATCCGGCCGGAGAGATCTTCCGCGATGGCCGTTACGGTGTCCTGGGAGAGGGATCTTGTATCACCGGCCCGTCTGCGCAGCCGGGAGAAGGTCTCCGTGCGCGCGTCGAATCGGTTGAGGCCGCCCCCGGCGGTGCCGATCCAGAGGGAGCCGCTCCGATCGACGAAGAGGGCCTCTACGCGGTCGCTGCCCAGGCTGGTGGTATCGCGTGGGAGATGGGAGAAGCGGACGACTTCGTAGCCGTCATAGCGGAGCAGGCCGTCGTTGGACGCCGGTGCGAGCCAGAGGTAGCCGTCCAGATCTTCCACCATGGCTCGAACACCGGCCGGCAAGCCCGCCGTGCCGCCCACGCGCTCGATTCGGTACTCTGTTTCTGCCGGTTCTGGTCCGTGCGGCAGAGTGGTCGACGCTGTCTGAGCAAGCAGTCCTGCACGGAGGAGCAGGAGCAGGGTGAAGGACCGAAGTACCGAACCGAGACGCAACATGCTGGTGCACCCCGAAAGGCGGACGAGACTGGATCCGATCCGGCCGACAACCGCGCGGCCGCTGGGAGCGGTGGATGAACCTATGATACGGAATATCCAACGATCGGCGATGCGAGGGGGTCCGGCGCCCCGCGCCTAGTACGCGAACCGCCACACCGCCACGAAATGACAGACCGTGCCCGTGAGCACGAAGAGGTGCCAGGCGAAATGCGTGAAGGGAATCCGGTCGGCGCGGTAGAACAGGGTCCCGGCCGTGTAGGCCAGCCCGCCGGCCGCCAGCCAGAGCAGCCCGGGCAGCGGCATGAGATCCCAGAGCGGCTTCACGGCGATGATGATCAGCCAGCCCATCGACAGATAGAGGACCATCGACAGCCGGGAAAAACGAAATCCCCCGATGGCCTTCAGGGTGATCCCCCCGAGGGCCAGTCCCCAGACGATCCCGAAGAGCGTCCACCCCCAACCCCCTCGAAGGACGCCCAGACAGAACGGCGTATAGGTCCCCGCAATCAGCAGGAAGATGGCCGAATGATCGAGCAAACGGAAGAACCGCTTGATCCGAGGCCCCCGAAACGCGTGATACAGGGTCGAGGTCAGGTAGACCACAAGCACCGTGGCGCCGAAGATGCTCGCTCCCACGATATCCGCCGCATCGCCCTGCCGAACGGCCGACACAATGAGGACCGGCAACGCGACGATGGCCCCCAACACGCCCGCGCCGTGGCTGACGGCATTCGCCCATTCCTCGGCCGGGGTCTGCGCTCGTTCGTGGCGAACGGGGGAACCTGACGGAAACGTGGCCATGGGTCGGGATGGTCGGTGGACTCGTGGTGCATAAGATAGGTCGCGACCTGGAAGGGTGGACCAGGAGGCGCACGGAGAATGGGGCGCGAAGCGCTCCGGTTCGTTTCTCAATACCCTTCGCCGTGATCGCCGTGGCCCCGGCACCAGGGGAATCCCGCCACAGCACCCATCCGGCACATCCTCGAAACAAACCCACAGTGGTCCATCGAGACAATTCCGCCCGGAACGTCCCAGCACCCATCCGCGACATCTGCCAAGGTTCACACCGCCGTACAGGGACGAACAAATCCCCCCGGAACGCCCATGCGACATCTGCCGAGTAACCCACCGCTGCCTCGTCATCAATCACAGAGGCCCATTCGCCCATAGATGCTACCTTGTCCTCCAGCAGCCACTCCTCTCAGCCTGCCGCACGCATGACCTCCTATCGCCCCCTCGTTTTGCTGCCCGTGCTCGCCGTGTTGACGGCCTCGGGCGCCCTCGCCCAGACCGCCGACTGGCAGAACCCGCTCTCGATCGGACGCGGCAAGCTGAAACCCCGCGCAACGACGTATGCCTTCCCGACCGAAGACCTCGCCCGACAAGGCGACCGGGATTCATCTCCCTGGTTTTTGTCCCTGAACGGGATGTGGCAATTCCACTTCGCTCCCGATCCCGGCACCGCGCCCCAGGGCTTTCAGGACGCCGCGTTCGTGCCGGAAGGGTGGAGCAGCCTCACCGTTCCGGGCAACTGGGAGATGCACGGCTTCGGAACGCCCATCTACACGAACATCCCCTATCCCTTCGATCCGGTGAACCCGCCACACGTGCCGGTGGGACCGAGCGAGGATCCGCACCGGACCAACCCCGTCGGGAGTTATCTCCACACGTTCACCATCCCGAAAAACTGGGCTGACCAGCGGATCATCCTCCATTTCGGGGGCGTCTCCGCCGGCTTTTTCGTCTGGGTGAACGGCCGGGAGGTCGGATACAGCGAAGACAGCCGGACGCCCGCGGAGTTCGATATCACCGAATTCGTCGCCCCGGGGGAAAACCGCCTTGCCGTGCGCGTCCACCGGTGGACCGACGGCAGCTATCTGGAGGACCAGGACCACTGGCGCATCAGCGGCATCCACCGGGAAGTCTACCTGATGGCCACGCCGCCCAACCACCTCGACGACCTCTTCGTGCAGACCGACCTCGATGCGGCCTACCGGGACGCGTCCATCACGATCACCCCGCGGTTTTTCTACCGCGACGCGGAAGAGGTAAGAGGATGGACCCTCTCCGCGGCCCTGTATGATGCGGCGGGGAAGGCGGTCTGGACGGAGCCGCTCTCGCTCTCTATCGATGAAATCAGCCGGATTTCGCGGGGCATTTCCGGAGGGGCTCAGCGCGGCAGACCCAACTTGCCCGCGATGCGCGGCCAGGTGGCCAATCCGCTCAAGTGGACCGCCGAGACGCCGAACCTCTACCGGCTCGTCGTCGCGGTACGCAATGCCCGCGGCGAGACCGTTGAGGCCCGCGGCGTCAACGTCGGCTTCCGCACACTCGAATACGGTCCGGACGGCTTCAAGGTGAACGGCCGGCAGGTGCTCCTCTTCGGCGTCAACCGGCACGACCACGATCCGCAGACCGGCAAGACGGTGACGGTGGAGCGGATGGAAGAGGATGTCCTCTTGATGAAGCGCTTCAACCTGAACGCCGTCCGCACGTCGCATTACCCGAACGATCCGCGGTTCTACGATCTCTGCGACCGGCACGGGCTCTACGTGATCGACGAGACGAACCTGGAGACGCATTTTCTAGGTGGATGGCCGTCCGGGCAGTCCGAATGGGCAGCCGCATTCCTGACCCGCGCGATTGCGATGGTCGAGCGGGACAAGAACCATCCGAGCATCATCATGTGGTCGCTCGGCAACGAGTCCGGTACGGGTCCGAACCATGAGGCCATGGCCGCGTGGATCAAAGCCTATGACCCGAGCCGCCCCATCCACAATGAAGGCGCCTATGAGGGAGAGGGACCTGACGGGGTGGATGCACCGTACGTCGGCGTGCGCAGCCGGATGTACACCGACCTCGAGACGATGGTCGGCCTGGCAAACAACGGGGATCCGCGCCCGATCCTCTACTGCGAATACGCCCACTCGATGGGCAACTCCACCGGTCACCTCTACAAATTTGCCAACGCGTTTCGCGAGCATCCTCGCCTGATTGGCGGGTTCATCTGGGACTGGGTCGACCAGGGCCTCTACCGGACCGCGCCCGACGGCCGCCGGTATTTCGTGTACGGAGGCGACTTTGGAGAGCGTATCACGGACGGTGACTTCTGCCTGAACGGTCTCATCTTCGCGGACCGCACGCCGCAGCCGGCCCTCTGGGAAGTGAAGAAAGTCTTTCAACCCATATTGTTGGAAGCAATCGACCTGAATATGGGTCGTTTTGTGCTGGAGAATAGAAATTCGTTCACGCATACGTATGCATATGAGGCAAAGTGGGTTGTTCTGGAGGATGGACGGCCGGTAGCGCAGGGGACTGCGGGGCTTCCGGATCTGGGACCCGGGGAGCGGGGGGAGGTGGTGATTCCGGGACTTCCGCGCGCAGCCGGAGGGAGGGGCGTCGGAGCGACGGGAGGGTCGACGGACGGCCAGGCGCGGGGAGCGACCGGCTCGATAGGTGGACCTCGGGAGGGGGGCGTGTCGGGAGAGGCCGGCGATCGTGAGGCGGTTGAAGCGACCGGAACGCCGGGCGCACGCACTTCTGGCTTCCGGGTGGTGGAAGAACGCGTCGGTGGGGCCGACCGGATCCTCACGCTCATGGTCGTGCTGCGCGAGCCGACGTCCTGGGCGCCGGCCGGGCACGAAGTGGCGTGGGAGCAGTTCCGTCTGCCGGGTTCGTCAACCGGGGCATTGGAGCCCGTGGTGGCTGAGGGCGTGGTGCAGGTGGAGGAGGATGAGGCCTCTGTCACGGTGACCGGGGACGGGTTCGCCGTCGCGGTCGACCGCGCGACCGGGTCGCTGGTCAGCTATCGCCGGGCCGGTGAGGAGTGGCTTGCGGCGCCTTTTGCCCCCAATTTCTGGCGGGCGCCGACGGACAATGACGCGGCCTGGGGGATCGATTCGCTCCTGGGCGTGTGGAAGGGGGCTGCGTCCGGCCGCGTGGTGACGTCGGTCGTAGTGCGCCAGGACACGGAGGACCGGGCCGATGTGCAGGTGCGGATGGATCTGCTGGAAGGCCGTGCGGGACTGGACGTGACGTGGTCGGTGTATGCGGACGGGACGGTGGACGTCAAGAGCGTCTTCACGGCCCGTGCCGCTTTGCCCGATCTGCCCCGATTCGGGATGCGTTTCGGGGCTCCCGGATCGTTCGAGCGGGTGGGCTACTACGGGAAGGGTCCGCACGAGACCTACCAGGACCGTCAACTCGGCGCTGCGATGGGCTGGTACGAAACGACGGTGGCGGATTTCGGGACGCCGTATGTGCGTCCGCAGGAGCACGGCAACCGGATGGGTGTGCGCGTTTTCGAGTTGACGGATGCTTCGGGGAAAGGGTGGCGTATCGAGGGGGAGGACCTCAACGTGAGCGTGTGGCCGTACACGCAGGCCGACCTCGAGGCGGCCACGCATACCATCGACTTGCCGAACCGGCCGTTTGTGACGGTGAACGTGGATTGGGGGCAGATGGGCGTGGGCGGGGATGACACGTGGTCGCCGCGGTCGCGTCCGCACCCGGAACACCGGCTGTCTGAGGGGCGGTACGCGGTTCGCTTCCGGTTGAGGGTGGTGGGATAGGATTGGGGTCCGGG
>CAYLXM010000100.1:0-9554 GCA_964387555.1 uncultured Rhodothermales bacterium
GATCCCACGAAATGGGAGTTCATGAAGGCAACGGCCGACAAAGCCCAGATGCTCTTCGCCACACCGCTTACCCCGGATCAGTGGGCGAAGATCTCGGTCCCGATCACGTCGAACGACCCCAATACGCTGCCGGAGGGATTCGTCCTGCGCCAGAACTATCCCAACCCGTTCAACCCTGCCACCACGATCGAATTCTTGCTCGATCAGACCCAGGAGGTGTTCCTGTCCGTCTACGACCTGCACGGAAAGAAGGTGGCTACCCTGCTCGACGGCCGGATGCTCGCACCCGGCATGCACCGGGCCCAGCTCGACGCCACCAATTTGTCGAGCGGCACCTACATCTACCGGCTCGAAGCCGATGGCCGCACCCTGTCAAAGGCAATGACGCTCCTCCGCTGATCGAGAGGTCCTGACACTACCGGAGAGGCCTCCGTAGCCACCGTGCTGCGGAGGCCTTTCTTATCGAACACCCCCGCCAATCTCCCGCAGCACGGCCTGAGGGGGACCGGCTCCCGGGTCGGGCCCCTGCCGGGCAGGCCGCTTTCATGTTTATCTCTGAGCCGGGTGGGGAGGCGGCGCAATGCCCTCTCTACATCTCCCCCACCTCGTACCGCTGCAGATCTTCCGCTGCCCGAACAGGCGGGAAGAGCTCCGCCGCTTCGCGTACCAGGACATCTACGTCCGCATACCGCGAACTGAAATGTCCCAGCAGAAGGGCGCGGGCTCCCGCCTCGCGCGCCACGAGCGCCGCCTCCCGGGCCGTGGAGTGACCCGTCTCCATGGCCCGATCCCGGTGTGCCTCCGCAAAGGTCGCATCGTGATACAAGAGGTCGACACCCCGTGCCAGCTCGACTGCCTGCTCAGTGGGACGCGTGTCGAAACAGTACGCCACCGACGCCCCGCTTCGTTTCGGACCCAGGACCTGCTCCGGTCGCACAACTCGGCCGTCACCTCGCACAACGTCATGACCCTCCTTGAGTCGTCGGTACGCTTCATGCTCGGTGATACCAAGCGCCCCTGCCCGGTCCAGGTCGAGCCTGCCCGGGCGATCCTTCTCCTGAAACCGGTAGCCAATCGTGAATATCCGGTGATCGAGCGGCCGGGTCTCGATGAAAACCTCCTCGGCATCGATCACCCTGACGGCGCCGTCGGAGGGCCCGACGGGTACGTGCCGGATCTCGAATTCGGGTGTCCCGCCGGTCAGGCCGAATACGGCCTCCAGGGCGGCTTCCATGCCGGGCGGTCCAACCAGGGTAAGCGGACTTCGCCTCCCGCGGAAAGCCAGGCTCGACAGGAGTCCAAACAGCCCGAAGAAGTGATCCCCATGCAAATGAGAGATGCAGATCGCATCGATACGCGAAGGCTTCAGTCCCGATTGTGCCAGCCTGTACTGCGTCCCCTCCCCGCAATCAAACAAGAACAGCCGTCCGGACCGTTCCAGGATGGTGCCGGACAGAAAGCGTTCACGGGTCGGAACGGCCGACGACGTGCCGAGGGGAATGAGCGTCAACATGACCGGGCTTCCCGAAAACGGGCAATGGAAAATCCGAAAGTACTCCAAGGAATCGAACCTTGGCCGCCGGGGGACGTGCCACGCGGGTCCCTCGCCACCTCCGGTTGGATGGCTTATGCGAGCGCTGCGATCTCCGCTTCGAGCATCTGTTTGCGGTAGAGGTCCGCATAGAGCCCCTTCCGGTCCAGCAGTTGAGCGTGCGTGCCCTGCTCGCTGATCCGCCCTTCATGCAGGACGACGATCAGGTCGGCTTCCTGAACCGCTGAAATGCGGTGCGATACGATAACGATCGTGCGGCGTCCGTAATGACGCCGCAGCCGCTCCAGAATGGTGGCTTCCGTCCGGGTGTCCACGGCCGACAGCGCATCGTCCAGGATCAATATCCTGGGCTCGCGGATGATCGCGCGCGCAATCGATGCGCGCTGCTTCTGGCCCCCCGATAGCGTGATGCCGCGCTCTCCGACCAGGGTCTCAAATCCGTCCTCGAATTCACGCACGTTTTCGAGCAGATCGGAATCGGCCGCGGCCTGCTCGACCGCTTCCCGCCCTGCGTCCTGCACGCCGAACGCGATGTTGTTGCTCACGGTGTCGCTGAAGAGAAACACGTCTTGCGGTACGTATCCGATCGCTTCGCGCAAGACGGTCAACGGAATCGTCCGCACGTCCTTTCCATCTACACGTACCACGCCGGACGTCGGATCGATAAGCCGCGGGATCATGTTGACGAGCGTCGACTTGCCCGATCCGGTACGGCCGACGATCCCGATGGTCGATCCGGCCCGTATATCGAACGAAACATCCTCCAGAACGACCGCGGAGCGGTCATCATACGTGAATCCCACTCCCTCGAACGAGATCGAACCGGAGAGTTCCGAAACGGAGGGGTCGGTCAACTCGGAATCCGCAATGGAAGGCCGGGTATCCAGCACCTCGAAAAGGCGATCGGCGGAGACATTCGCGCGCTGCACCATGGTGATGACGTATCCGAAAGACGCCACGGGCCAGGTCATCATCGTAACGTAGATCATGAATTCCGCCACGTTGCCGATGGTGATTCTTCCGGCCACGACCTGCGCACCGCCGATCCACACGACCAGAATGATGGACAGGCCGATGAGCAAAATGAACGCCGGAAAGAAACCCGCATCCACGCGGGCGAGGGACAGATTGCGTCGCCGGTAGGCATCACTTTCACGCTCGAAGGCTGCCGCCTCGTATGCCTCGCGAGAGTACGCTTTAACTACCCGGATGCCCGAGAGCACCTCCTGCACCCGGCTCGTGAGCGACGCGTATTGCTTCTGGACCGCATCGGAGCGCGAATGGATCATCCTGGACATGAAGAAGATCGCGATCGCGAGGAGCGGCATGGGCAAAAGGGCCCAGAGCGTCAGTTCCGGTGAGATGATGAGCATCGCGATGAGCGCCACGACCACAACGACCACGGCGCGGACGACGTACATCAGGGCCGGACCGACATAGCGTCGGACCTGCTCGATGTCGCTCGTGGAGCGCGTGATCACATCTCCCGTCGAGTAACGCTGAAAGAAACCGCGCGGCAACTTCTGGATGTGGTCATACAGCCGGTTTCGCAGATCGTATTCGATGTGCCGTGAAGCCACTACAACGGTCTGTCGAACAAGAAACAGAAACACCCCTCCAATGAGGCTGAGGAGGAAGATCACGCCGGCGTTGGCGGCGAAAGAGAGCGTGAACAGGCTGAAGAGATCCGGCACCACAGGCGTCCCGCCGTAGAGACGCGAGAGCGCGACCATACGCGGGATCGTGTCGACCGCTTCGCGCACCAGCGACGGCGTCATCACCGCAAAGACGGCCGAGATCACGGAGTAGACCAACCCGGGGATGAGAAGCCTCCGATAGGCCCAGAGATACGGATTGAGGCGCCGAATGGACTGCATGCGAACAGGCAACGTGAGAAGTCCACCTACAACGCCTCCCCCGTGATGCGGATCCGACGTCCGCAAATCGTTGGTCAAATGATCACGAGGTCCTCTGCCGGTCCCCCGGCGCGCAACAATGCATCGGCAAGACGAAGCAGTCGGCGCTGTTCGCTCCATTGCAGCAAACGCACGGCCTCATCGGCAGAGAGCCACCGGAACGCATCGTGCTCCCCATCCAGCTTCGGTTCGCCCGATAATTCTGCGGCGAACGCGGGTGCCACGTGGACGCGGTCCTGCTGCCAGTCGTAGAAAACGTTTACGGAAGGGAGACTCCAGAAGCGGGTCGGCCGATGCCCCAATTCTTCCTCCGTCTCTCTCAGGCCGGCCTGCCAGGCCGTCTCCCCGGACTCGATCTTCCCTCCCACCATGCGCCACGCGCCGGCATACCGTCGTCCGGGCGCTCGACGCAGCAGGAGAAACTCCGGAGACCCGTTATCCGTCGGCCGATACGGGTAGACGTCCACCACGCGTACGTCCATGCGTCCGCGCTTCGATCGTTTTGCGCCCTCTTCACCCATTGAATGCTGCATGCCTGCCACTGCTGGACGATTCCGTTGGAGACCATCCCCGGAAGCCGACCTGTCCCGTTGGATGCCCTGGTCGGCGGACGGCCTCCCGTCCGCGCCGTCACCGCGCGGAACCTTCGCGCGTTTGACGTCCGGAAGCGCTCTACGGGGTCTCGCCGATCGAAACCGCAGGCACCTCCCGGGCCGCAACCAGCGTGTTGAAGGCTGCGACGTCTCCGTTTAGGATTCCGGCCAATCGGACGAGTTGCTCGTCGATGAGCCGGGTGAGCATCTCCTTGACGTCTTGCGCCTGATCGGTTGGCCGGTGGTCCCCCACGGCAACTGTTCCGGCCAGAGCGCTCAACCGGTTGTTTAGTCGAATGGGGTAGTTGAGCGGATCCTGTGAACTGCGGTTCTTCGTCTGATAAAGGGCTTCCTCCACTTCCGTCAGCTTATCCTTCAAACCCTTTCCCGCCTCACGGATCTCCCCTTCGGCCGCGTGTCCGGCGAGACGATCTTCCACGGCGTCGATTTGCTCGCGCACGCCGCGAATCCGCTTGACCGCCAGGTGAACCTCGGTCAATTTGTCGCGCGTCTGCTCCAGGAAATCGAATTGGGCTACGTAGTCACTCGCGGTGGCTGTCGATCGGGGATCCGGCAGGATCTCGAATCGGACGGTATCCGAGAGCGAACCGACGGTGAGCCTTGCTTGATAGGTTCCGGGCACCGCCCGGGGTCCCTGGAGGCCGCCGCCCCACAGGATGAGACCGTCGAACCGTTCTGCGTCCGGGTAGCGCATGTCCCACACGAAACGGTTCATGCCCTTGCGTGCCGGGGGTCGCAGTCGCTCGCTGTCCTCCTTCTGGGTATAGGTGCGGATGGGTGTGCCGTCCTCTTCGAGGATTTCGAAACGGACGTCCACCGTGTCGGGCTGCTCCTCTCGCACGAGATAGTGAAACACCACGCCGTTCGGCGGATTCTTGCCGGCGTCCGAGCCGTCTCCGGAGCCCGATCCCCGTGTCCGGAATGATGGCCGCGGCTGCAGGAGGTGGAGATCGTTCTCCAGCACGGCGTTATTCAGCTGGTGTAGCGGGGTCAGATCGTCAAGTACCCAGAACGAACGACCCTGCGTGGCCACGATCAGGTCGTTGTCCTTAATGGCCAGATCGGTGATGGGGACCGTCGGGAGGTTCATCTGGAACGACTTCCAGGAGCGGCCGTCATCGAACGACGCGTACATCCCGCTTTCCGTGCCCGCGAAGAGGAGGCCTGGTCGACCGGGATCCGCTTCGATGGCCCGCGTGAAGTGCTGAGGCGCGATGCCTGCCGTTATTTTGGTCCAACTGCGTCCGTAATCGGTCGTCTTGTAGAGGTACGGCGCGAAATCGTTGCTTTTGTAGCGGGTGCCGGCGACGTAGACCCCGCCCGGCTCGGTGGGATGAACCACGATGTCGTTCACCATCATCCACTCGGGCCAGATGTCGGCGGGAGGCGTCACGTCTTTCCATATCGAACCGCCGTCGCGGGTCAGGTGGATGAGACCATCGTCGCTTCCCGTCCAGACGACCCCTTGCTCGTGCCTGGATTCGGCCACGGCGAAGATCGTCCCGTAGTACTCTACGCTCGTGTTGTCCTTCGTGATGGGGCCGCCGGAGGGTCCCATTCTGGAGGGTTCGGCGCGGGTAAGGTCGGGACTGATGGCCGTCCAGGTTTGGCCCTCGTTGGTCGAACGGAAGAGCACGTTGGCGGCCGCGTACATCACGTTGGAGTCGTGGGCGGAGAAGAGCAGCGGATAGTTCCACTGGAAGCGATAGCGCAGGTCGCCTGCCCCGTAGCCCATGGGATTGTCGGGCCACACGTTGACGAGTCGGCTTTCGCCCGTCCGGTGGTCCAGCCGATGGAGGAGCCCACCGTAGGATCCTCCGAACACGAGTTCGGCATCTTCGGGATGCGGGGCGATGTGCCCGCTTTCGCCGCCTGCCGTGGACTTCCAGTCCTCCTCGGTGATCGCCCGGCCGTCGGAGCGGCTGAGAATGCGCACCGTGGAGTTGTCCTGTTGTGCCCCGTAGATCCGATAGGGGAAGTGGTCGTCGGTCGTGACGCGATAGAACTGCGCCGTCGGCTGGTTGTGGTAGGTTGACCAGGTGCGGCCGCCATCATTTGACACCTGGGCGCCCCCATCGTCTGCGATCACCATCCGTTGCGGATCGGCCGGGTCGATCCAGAGATCGTGATGATCGGAATGGGGCGTGTCGATACTTTCGAACGTTCGTCCCCCGTCTTTGGACTTCCAGAACTCGACGTTCAGCACGTAGACGACGTCCGCATTCTGCGGGTCGGCATAGAGACGGGTGTAATACCAGGCCCTCTGCCGCAGGCTCCGGTCGTCGTTGGTCTTCCGCCACGTCTCTCCTCCATTGTCGGATCGGTAGACACCGCCGGCATCGGCCTCGATGATCGCCCACACCCGTTCCGGATCAACGGGCGACACAGCGACGCCGATGATGCCGAGGGCACCTTCGGGCATCCCGGGGCGGCGGCTGATGTCAGTCCACGTATCCCCCCCATCAGTGGATTTCCACAGCGCCGAACCTTCTCCGCCGCTTTCGAGGCTGTACGGTGTGCGCCGCACGCGCCAGGTGCTTGCGTAGAGGATGCGGGGGTTGCCCGGATCGATCACCAGGTCGACGGCGCCGGCGTTCTCGTTCGCAAACAGGATCCGTTCCCACGTCTCTCCCCCGTCCTTTGACCGGTAGATGCCGCGTTGTTCGGAGGGCCCGAAGAGCCGTCCCAATACGGCCGCATAGACCAGGTCGGGGTTTCTCGGGTGGATGCGGATACGGGGGATGTGATGCGCTTCCTCGAGACCTATCGCTTTCCAGGACTTCCCCGCATCAAGACTCTTGAACATCCCGTAGCCGTGAGAGACGTTCCCTCGGACCGTTTTCTCACCGCCTCCTGCGTAGAGTACGTTGGAATCCCATTCGCTGACCGCCACGGCTCCGATCGAACCGCCAAAGAACCCGTCTGAAATGTTGCGCCAACTCCCGCCGGCGTCGTCGCTCTTCCACACGCCGCCCCCCGTCGCCCCGAAATAGTAGGTATTGCGGTCTCCCACCACGCCCGACACGGCGGCCGACCTGCCGCCACGGAAGGGCCCAACGATTCGATATTCAAGTGCTTGCGTAAGGGTCTCGTCGAGCGAGACCGTCGGCTGCGCAGCAAGCCTTGGACTGACAAAGAAAACCAGGGTGCACAATGCACCGACCAGGCGCATGGGGGCGAAAAAGGAGATTCGAGCCATGGTGTCGCGTGATGGGGGAGAACCGAAGAATAACGGCCTTTGGAAACGGTGTTCCGATGCAGGGGTACCGGAGAATACGAACGCTCGAATCGGACGGCAACCGAGGCACAGGCGGGATCCCTCCCCTTTATTGGACGTTACTTCGTGTTTGAGTTCGATGTCGCACGCTGGCGCGTCGCCATGAGGCCTTGGTGAATTTCTGCAAGAGAAGCTGCTCGGTGGAGACGGTCGTTGAGAATGTCGAGCCTGGGCTGTATCGATATCTGTTGCCTCCGATCTTCGAATCGGGTTTTGGGGCCCTGCTTTGCGTACCCGTCACTGGGCGTTGCCTGGCGCATACTCACGTGACCTATCGTTTCTCTCGATGGACCTAGCGCGAATGCGGGTGGCGCTTCCGGCGGGCGTCGCGCGAAAACGGCAGTACGAGTTCGAGTGCGATTTCCGGATCGGGCGACACCCTCGTTGTGAGGTGCAGGTTCTGCATGACCATGACGTGAGTCCGTTTCACCTGCGGGTGACGCGTATTGGTGATTCGTGGTGGGTGGTCGACCTCAACAGCACGGAGGTGACCTTTCACCATGGCGAACGGGTTACCCATCTGCCCATCACCGAACCGACGCCGATCCGTATTGGCCGTCGCGGCCCCGTTCTCATCCTGAGCCCGGTCAGCGACCACGTCACCGAGGGAACGCCCTCATGGTTCTCGGCGCTGGGCAGCCGCATCGCGGACTGGCCGGCGCACGCGTGGATGTGGCTGAAGCAGCACGCGCGGGACGTGGCCCACGATCTGCGCGGCCTGCCGATCGGCACGAAGCCTCGCACGCCGTATGAACTCGCCCAGGCACGCCGGCGAAAGTGGTTCGTGTCCTCTTTGGCTCTCCTGGCTCTGCTGCTCATGGGTGCGGGGGTGATGACGCTCGTTCAGCGCGCCCGTCTCGCGGCACAGGAACGCGAGATTGCCCAGTATCGCGCCAACGCCAGGGAACTGTTCTACAATCTCAAGGAGGTGGATGTCAACCTGATGGGTCTGACGGCCGCGCTCGAGGAGGTGACCGATCCAAACGCGCTGCACCCCATCAAACAGGCCCGGAGGCAGCGGCGGGACAACCTCCAGCGCTACGAGAACTACGTGGCGAGCCTCGGACTGTACGACAACATGGCGCCCGATGAGCGAATCATCCACCAGGTCGTTAGCCGATTCGGGGAATTCAGCCTCGACATGCCCCCCGCTTTCGCCGACTCCGTTCGGCGTTACATCCGCATGTGGAAAGTCGGCGACACCTATCGCAGGGCCATGGAGCGGGCGCGGACGTCCGGGCTCATCGACCAGATCACTAAAACGCTGATCGAGCACGATCTCCCGCCCGAGTTCTTCTACCTCGCGCTGCAGGAAAGCCATCTCGACCCCACCAGTTCCGGCCCTCCGACCCGCTTCGGACACGCGAAGGGCCTCTGGCAGTTCATGCCCGCCACCGCGAAGCGCTACAACCTCCAAACCGGCCCCTTGTCCGGTGAAGGCCGCTATGACCCGCAGGATGAGCGATTTGACGTGACGAAGTCCACGCGTGCCGCAGCACGGCATCTGCGGACGCTGTTCACCCGGTACGACCAGGCATCCGGATTGCTCGTCATGGCTTCTTACAACTGGGGCGAGCAGAACATCCTTCGGTACACGAACCAGATGGCCAACAACCCGCGCGACCGAAACTTCTGGAAGTTGCTCGAGATGCACGGCCGGCAAGTGCCCCGCGAAACGCGGCGATACGTCTTCCGCATCGTTGCGGCCGCCGTCATCGGGGAAGACCCCCGCATGTTCGGCTTCAACTTCGACAATCCCCTTCAAGAGGCCAACGCGCGCTACCAAACCACCGCCGTCGCGGTTCCGGGTCCCGAACCTGCAGAGCGCCCCATGACCCAGTAAGCCGGCGCCCTGGCTCCTGGTCCGGTGTGCTACGGACACACACCCCGGCCTCCGCCCCGACAGACTGCCGGTCCAACCGGCTCCCGTCACACACCGCGTCCAACCGGAAAACCCCGGCGCGCAGAACGCACATCCCGCCGGCGTTGTCCCCGACAGACTGCCGGTCCAACCGGCTCCCGTCACACACCGCGTCCAACCGGAAAACCCCGGCGCGCAGAACGCACATCCCGCCGGCGTTGTCCGCGACAGACTGCGGGTCCGACCGTCGCCCGTCTCCCACCTCCGATCAAGAGATCGCAGGCCCCCGCCTCAGTCCGTGTGGGACGCGCCACCCGCCGCCATTCGCCGCACT
>CAYLXM010000101.1:0-5119 GCA_964387555.1 uncultured Rhodothermales bacterium
CGGTGGAGGTGCCCCAGGTGGGGGACCGCCTTCACCACGGTCTCGCCGTCCAGTTCGAGGACGATCCGGAGCACCCCGTGGGTCGCCGGGTGCTGGGGGCCCATGTTCACGATCATGTTGCGGGTCTCGGCCATGATGCCCTCCAGAGGCGCCGCTCCGCCGGAGACCCGACCGGAAACCTCGACCGAGTCCCCGCGCAAGGCGTCGTAGGGATGGCGCTCGATGATCGCGAGCGGTACCTCGGGGGAAGGGGCGACGGGGCGAGTGGGCGACTGGGGGCATGGGCGAGTGGGCGAGTGGGCGAAAGGGCGAATGGGGGAATGGGCGAAAGGGCTAGTGGGCGAATGGGGCTCACGTGAAGGCGCGAATACATATGGTGTAAGGGCGTCTTGGGGAATTGCCGCGGCGGATGCTCTTGAAGTGATGTGGTCCGCCTGCGTAGGTTACCTGAATCAACTCACATGCACGCAGCCAACCCGATGTGCGCCATAGTGAAATTGCCGGATTCATGTCGGTTGAAAAGAACCGGTGCCGGCCTGCTGCTGCTCGTTTCGGGCCTGGTAGTCGCTGCAGCGGCGCTGACGCTGGAGCGTTCCCAAAGGCCACCGCAAGACGCGGTTGCATCGTGGTACAGCTCCGAATTGCTCCCCGTCGACGAGCGCTGGTTGACCGATCCGCCCGCCGAGAAAGAAATCCGGTTCCGCCTCAGCCGGCAGCCGGACTTGTACAGAGTTCCTGTACAAGATGACGGACTGGATGAAATCGGGCTGCACCCGGACTCGACCTATCAGTCCCTCCTCGGCATCGGGACCTCGCTGGAGGCCACCTCGATCTTCGCGATTCGAAAGGGGGCTACGCCTGACGAACAGCGCGTCTTCCTTCGGAACCTTGTGGATCCGGAAACCGGACTGGGCTTCTCCTTCTTCCGCATCAGCATCGGGACGTCCGATTTTTCGGATGGTCGGACCGTCTCGTCTCATCCTCAGGGATTCTATAGCCTGCAGGATCGGGAGGATGAACCGTTTTCGATCGAGAACGACCGGCAACTGGGCCTCATCGAGACCATCCGGATGGTGAACGAGGAGGCGGAAGCACTGGAAGTGCCGATTACGTTCTTCGCCTCGCCCTGGAGTCCGCCGCCGTGGATGAAGACGTCCGGTGCGCTGATCGGGGGCACGTTGAAGCCCGGGTACGAACCCCGTTTCGCGCAATACTTCCGGCAGTTCCTCGAGGCCTACCAGGCAGAGGGGATACCCGTGCACGCCATCACCATCCAGAACGAACCGAACTTTGTGCCGCCGGCGTACCCGGGCATGTTTCTCTCGTGGGAACAGGAGCGGGACATCGCCGTGGCGGCTTGGGAGAACTTCCGCGACACGACGGGTGGGCGTCCGCTGCTGGACACGCGGATCTGGATCAACGACCACAACTTCGAGTTCTGGGCGAAGGCGGATCGGGTGCTGACCGACCTCGAGAAGCAGGGGAAGAAACAGGCGGTGGATGCGGTCGCTTTCCACAACTATTCCGGCTATCCGGCGTCGGGCATGGCCGAGTTGCAGGCCCGGCATCCCGACGTGGACCTTCAGTTCACGGAGCACTCCGAGTGGGGCACATCGGGGATGTACAACATCCAGAGCTACTTCCGGTACGGCTCTCGCTCCTACGCGTACTGGGTGCCGTTTACGACGGAGCGGCTCGACGAACACAACCAGAGTCCGTACAACGCCGTCGGCGAGTTGTCGCCCACGCTGATGATCCGCCGCGAGGGAGAGCGTCCGTCATGGTCCCGGACGCCTGAGTACTTCCTGCTGGCGCAGTTTTCCCGGTTCATCCGCCCGGGCGCCGTCCGGATCGGGTGTACGTTCGGTACACCGGAGACGCTGACCGCGGTGGCCTTTCGCAATCCGGACGGGCAGATTGTCGCCGTCGTCGTGAATCAGACGGAGGAGGATCGTCCGTTCAAGTTTGTTTTCGGTACCGAGCAGGTGGAAGCGGTACTTCCGGCGGGCACGGTGGGGACATGGAAAATTAGGGTTTAGGAGTTTAGGAGTTTAGGAGTTTAGAAGTTGGGGGTTTGGAGTTTGGAGTATGCAGGGTGACAGTCTGAAGGGAGCGTCCCGGGCGTCACGCAGCCCGGCTTCGTGCCGTCCCGCGGTAGTGACGCGCTGCCGCTTCTATTCATGGTGGAAATCCGCCCGTCTGTAGCCGGCTGCTGCATTTGGACCAGGGGGGTGGAATGCGAATGCCGTGCGGGCCGTATCATAGGAAGCCGGATTGAGGAGTCGTGCCGGACCCCGTTCGGGCTGGACCGCCTTCTCACCCGTCGCCATTTCTGCACCTTTCGAGGGATTTGTGGAGTGAACCTGATGAAAATGGGTCCGGAGTCCCGCTTGTACCTTCTTGTCCTCTGGGCCGTGGTCGCCCCACCGATCGCTATCGCTCAGACGGCCCCTTCCCCCACATCGGAAGGCAGGCTTGCGGTTTATCTCGACTGCAAAGACTGGATCTGCGACTACGATCACTTCCGGCGCGATATTGCCTGGGTCGACTGGGTGCGGGACCGAGAATATGCCGATGTCCATCTGCTGATCACCTCTCAGCAGACCGGAGGCAACGGGAAACGGTTTACGCTCGACTATCTGGGGCGCGGCCGGTTTGAGACCCTCCACAAGTCGATTCCGTACGTCTCAAGCGGTGAGGATACGGATACGGAGGTACGCAACGGCCTAACGCGCACGATCGCACTGGGGCTTGTCGGCTTCGTGGAACAGGACCCGTCTCTCGGGATGCTCCGAATTGTGTACGACGGCCCTGCGGTCGCCACCACGACAGGTCCCGTGAGCGATCCCTGGAATCTCTGGGTTTTCAGAGTGAGTGCCGATGGGTCGATCGAGGGCGAGGCCCAGCAGAGCGGGTACTCGGCGCGTGGATCGGCCAGTGCCCGCCGGATTGCCGACCTCTTCAAGGTAGAATTGTCGCTGAACGGTCGCTTTCGGCGGGATGAGTACGAACTGGATGAGGCAGGGCAGACGGAAACCGGATCCGAAACGATCGTGAGCACGCTCGAGGACTATTCGGCGGACGGACGTTTGGTCTGGAGTCTCGGGGACCACTGGTCTGCGGGGGGACGCGTCAACGCGAACCACTCGACATTCTATAACAGGGCCCTCGCGATCGTGACCGGCCCTGCCATTGAATACAACATCTTCCCGTACCGCGAGTCGACCCGAAGGCAACTCACCTTTCGCTACCAGGTAGAAGGGGTTTCAGCCAAGTACCTCCTCCGAACAGTGGAGAACAAGACGAGCCAGCTCCTCACGCGGCACAGTCTGGTTTTCGGCGCGAGGGTCCAGCAGCCCTGGGGAGAGATTTTCGGGCTGGTCGAGGGAATTCAGTACCTGCACGACCTCCCGACGCACCGCATCAACACGATGATCAATCTCGAGTACCGACTCTTCCGGGGCTTTAACCTCGATATCCGCGGCGGACTGTCGAGGATCAAGGACCAGTTCTACCTACCGGGCGAGGGCTTGACGCAGGAGGAAATCCTGCTGCAGCGGAAGCAGCGGGAGACTGACTACGAATACGACATCAACTTCGGCATCAGCTACCAATTCGGCTCGAGGTACGCCAACGTCGTCAACCCCCGGATGGATGGGGGACGGTGGTTCTTCTTCTAAAGGTTCGAATGTCCGAAGGTCCGGGAGTCCGAAGGTCCGAGAGTCCGAGCGTCCAAAGGTGCGGGCGCAGTACGCGTCCCGGGCGCCTGTCCTGATTCTCCTGTTTCCGCTGTTCCGGGAGCCGTAACTTGCCGATCCGAAGCGCCAAAGCCTCTTCGGTCTTGGAGAGGCGAATCGAACATGAAGCGAGGTCATGAACAACTTCACCTTCCACAATCCAACCAAGATCTATTTCGGCAAAGGCACTATCGCGAAACTGGACGAAGCCGTGCCCCGTGAGGGCAAGATCCTCCTGCTGTACGGGCAAGGCAGTATCGTCAAGAACGGCGTTTATGACCAGGTGAAGACTGCGCTCGGCGATCGGAGCGTGCTCGAATTCGGCGGTATCGAGGCGAATCCGTTGTACGAGACCCTCATGCCGGCCGTTGAGTTGTGCCGGAGCGAGGGCGTGACCTTCCTTCTCTCGGTCGGAGGAGGATCGGTTCTCGATGGGACGAAGTTCGTCGCGGCAGCCGTTCCGTTCGAACTGGGCGATCCGTGGCGGATTCTGGCCGACAAGGTGAAGCCGAAGACCGCGCTCCCACTGGGCTCCGTGCTCACGCTGCCTGCGACCGGTTCGGAGATGAATGGCAACTCCGTCATCAGCCGGCGATCGACGCAGGAGAAGCTCGCCTTCGGAAGCCCTCTCGTCTTCCCGGTTTTTTCTGTCCTCGATCCCGTCACCACCTTTTCGCTTCCCCCGCGACAGGTCGCGAACGGCGTGGTGGATGCCTTCGTACATGTGATCGAGCAGTATCTCACCTATCCGGCCGATGCGCCGCTGCAGGATCGCTTCGCGGAGTCCATCCTCCAGACCCTCATCGAGGTGGGTCCCAAGACCTTTGAGGATCCCGAGGACTATCAATCCCGCGCCACGATGATGTGGTGCACGACGATGGCCCTCAATACGCTCATCGGGATGGGGGTGCCGCAAGACTGGGCGACCCACCAGATCGGACACGAACTCACCGCACTGTACGATATCGATCACGCGCGTACGCTCGCCGTCGTGTTGCCCAGTCTGATGTGGGCCCAGCAGGAGGGGAAACGGGCCAAACTCATCCAGTATGCCGAGCGGGTCTGGAATCTCGCCGACGGCCCGGACGAGGAGCGCATCCGGGGCGCCGTGGAGCGCACCGCCGCGTTCTTTGAAGCGCTCGGGCTTCCCGGCAAACTTTCGGCGTATCCCGAGGTGGCGGCCGATACCCCGGCGGTCGTGGCGGCTCGGCTGTCCTCTCGAGGAGCATTCCCCATGGGGGAGCGTGGCGACCTTACCGCCGAGCGGGTGGAGGGGATACTCAAAGATAGTTTAGGAGTTTGATAGTTTGGAGTTTAGGAGTTTGGAGTCGCGGCCGCAGGGAGCGTCGTGGGCGCAGCGGAGCGGAGACCCGGGATCCAGG
>CAYLXM010000101.1:5219-9430 GCA_964387555.1 uncultured Rhodothermales bacterium
CCCAGGTGCGCGTGCCGGGGTTACTACCATCGCGTCGTCCCGTTCGACGTCGGATGTGCCATGTTGCGGAGCGACAGGGCCGGGATCCCGGGTCTCGGCAGTGCCTCGCCCGGGATGACAAGTGAATTGCAGTGCCTCGCCCGGGATGACAAGTGAATTGCAGTGCCTCGCCCGGGATGACAGGTGAATCGCTTCGCCTTCCCCGGGATGACGAAGATGCAGATGCGATAAGGCCTGGACGGCAAGAAGCAGGCGTACCACAAAAAATACAGATACCCAACCAGTTACGGGAAACTGTATGCCACAGCATACCCACGCATCAGGCCCGGTGGCTGGCCGGTCCTTCATCCTGACCTCCTGGCGTCTGGCGAGCACGGAAGCCCTCGAGGCTTCCGGACAGGCCCTCTCGGCTGTCGCCTACGATGACTCGCTGTGGCAGGCGGTCCGTGTTCCGTCGACCGTGCTCGGCGCGCTCGTGGAGGGGGGACAGTACACGGACCTCTTCGTCGGGGACAACCTGGCTCGGATCCCGCGAGAACGGTTCTCCATCGCCTGGTGGTACCGGACCCGCTTCGACCTGACTGCGGAGGACCTCAGAAACCGGTTCACTCTGGCGTTCGACGGGATCAACTACCGAGCGAACATCTGGCTGAATGGGCGACTGCTTGCAGGAGAGGCGGAGGTACACGGCGCCTTCAAACGGTTCTGCTTCGATGTAACGGCGGCTGTACGAACCGGTCGCAATATCCTGGCCGTCGAGGTGTTTCCACCGCGTCCGGGGGACTACTCGACGGGGTTCGTGGACTGGAATCCGGCCCCGCCCGACGGCAACATGGGTCTCTTTCGACCCGTGATCCTTCGCCGGCATGGACCCGTTTCGATCGACAGCCCATTCGTGGAGTCACGCCTCCTGGACGGAGGCCGTGCGGCCGAACTGACGATCCGGGCCCGCCTGAAGAACCACGCCGATACGAGAATGATCGGCGCGCTGCGCGGAGAAGCCGCCGGCGTGCCCTTCCAGGCCGGGTTTTCCCTCTCGCCGGGCGAAGTGCGAGAGGTGGCGGTATCTCCCGAGCAAGAACCTGCCCTAAGGGTCGAGAATCCCGTGCTCTGGTGGCCCGCCGCCCTGGGGGAGCCTCATCTTCATCGCCTCGACCTGCGGGTGGAAGTTGAGGGCTGGCTGGCGGACGAGACGCACACGGAGTTCGGCATCCGCGAGGTGTCCGACCACTTCACCGAAGAGGGGCACCGCGGGTTCCGGATCAACGGTAAACACCTCTTGATCCTCGGGGCGGGGTGGACCGATGACCTGCTCTTGCGAGAAGACCCGGAGCGGGTTGAAACGCAGTTGCGGTATGTTCTCCACCTGGGCCTCAACACGGTCCGGCTGGAAGGCATCTGGGGGTCCAGCTCCCTGCTCTACGAATCATGCGACCGCCTGGGTATCCTCCTGATGGTGGGCTGGAGTTGCCACTGGGAGCATGAACAGTATCTGGGCAAGCCAGCCGACGATCGGTACGGGGGGATTCTAGCGCCCGGCGACGTGGACCTCGTCGCTTCCATGTGGGAAGACCAGTTGCTCTGGCTGCGCCGCCACCCGAGCATCTTCACGTGGGCCGTGGGGAGCGACAAGATGCCCTCGCCGGAACTCGAGCGGCGCTACCTGGACACGTTCGAACGGATCGATACGTCGAGGCCGGTCCTCATTTCCACGGCGGGGTTCGGAAGCGACGCCGGCGTGATCACGCAAGGGCTCATCGAGAGCGAACTCACGGGTCCATCCGGCATGAAGATGCTGGGGCCGTACGACTACACGCCCCCGGTCTACTGGTACACGGACACCGCGCGCGGGGGAGCCTTCGGCTTCAACACGGAAACCGGTCCGGGTGCCCAACCCGCCGTGCTGGAAAGTATCAAGAGGATGATCCCGGAGAACCATCACTGGCCGATCGATGCGATCTGGAATTTCCACTGCGCCCGCAACGAGTTCGATCGGCTGGATCGATTCGTCGAGGCGATGACCCACCGCCTGGGGGCGCCGGAGGGGCTCGAAGATTTCGACCGCAAGGCGCAGCTGCTCAACTACGAGTTGATGCGGCCCATGGTGGAGGCATTTCGGGTGCATAGGGGACGGGCCACGGGGCTCATCCATTGGATGCTCAACTCGGCCTGGCCATCCCTGTACTGGCAACTCTTCGGCCACGACCTGACCCCGAATGCGGCGTACTACGCGACGCGCAAGGCGACACGTCCGCTGCACCTGGTCTATGAGTATGGACGAAAGGCCGTCTGCCTGGTGCATGACGGACACCGTCCGCCCGCCGGTCTATCCACCCTCATCCGAATCTATTCGGTTTTGGGGGAGGAGGTATCGCGTTTCGAGAGCCCGGTCCCGGCCGAGACGGCCCATGCGATTCGGGTTGCGGAAGTGCCTGACCCACCCGGTCTGGCGTCCTGGTTTCTGGATGCTCGGCTGATGGGCCAGGCGGAGGAGGAGATCGACCGGAGCGTATACTGGCTGTCCGCTCAGCCCGACGTTCTGGATTACGCGGCGCGCGTGGAACCGTGGCCGTTTCACACACCGAGCAGCGGGTTTGCGGCGTATCCGGACCTGCGATCGATGCCGACGGCGAGCGTGGAGGCCGTTCGGACCGATGTCGACGGAGGTCGTCTGGCGGTTACGCTGAGGAACACGGGTTCGGCGCCGGCCTTTTTTGTGGAGGTTGTCCTCCTCGAGTCCGTGACCGGGCGCAGGATTGTCCCGATATTTTGGGACGACAACTACATCTGGCTTCTTCCACGCGAGACGGTGACCCTGCGGGCGAACGGCGTTCCGACCGCAGCCGAGCCCGCAATCGAGGTACGTGGCTGGAACCTATCCTCTTTTCGAGTGCCCCGATGAAGATCCCCGTATCCCGGACCACTCTCGCGATGGACGGCGGCACGCCGATTCGTGATGTCCGAAGCCGTCCGTGGCCCACATGGCCGCGGTCCGACAAGCAGGATGAGGCCCGGCTCGTCGAAGTGCTCCGAAGTGGGGTCTGGTCGTACCACGGACCCATGGAGCAGGCCTTCAACCGCGCCTGGGCCGATTATATCGGTGTGAAACACGCCCTGTCGGCCGCGAACGGAACGGTGACGCTGCAACTCGCGCTCGAGGCCTGCGGTATCGGTTGGGGGGACGAAGTGATCGTGCCGGGTCTCACGTGGCAGGCGACGGCGGCGGCGGTCGTGGACGTCAACGCGGTGCCGATTTTGGTCGACGT
The DNA here is from genome assembly GCA_964387555.1 of uncultured Rhodothermales bacterium. Taxonomy (GTDB): domain Bacteria; phylum Bacteroidota; class Rhodothermia; order Rhodothermales; family CAYLXM01; genus CAYLXM01. Next base: position 8,486 of record CAYLXM010000101.1, read on the forward strand.
GGATGAGGAGACCTGGTGTCTGGATCCGAACGCGGTGCGGGACGCGATCACCCCCCGGACCCGCGCCATCATCCCCGTCCACCTTTACGGGAGTTTCGTCGATATGGACGAGATCCGTGCGATCGCCGAGGCGAACGATCTGTGGGTGATCGAAGACTGCGCCCACAAGCATGGAGGAGCGTGGAACGGGAAAAAGGCCGGCAGTCTGGGTGACATCGGCAGTTTCAGTTTCCAGTTGTCCAAATTGATGACCGCCGGCGAGGGAGGCTCGTTGACGACGTCGGACGAGGTGCTTTACGAGCGGCTGGATGCCCTGCGAAACTGCGGTCGGCGCCCCGAACGGGAAGACATCGCAGACCGCGGGGCCGGACAGTACGGGGACGAGGGCCGATTCGTTCAATCCGGCAACTACCGGATCACCGACTTCCAGGCCGCGGTCCTGCTGGGTCAACTGGAGCGTCTCGACGAGCAAAACCTGCACCGGGACGACAACGCGATCTATCTGAACGGCCTGTTGGCCGGTCTACCGGGTGTGTCACCGATGCGGCGCGACGACCGGGAGACGCGCGAGGCGTATTTCAACTTCGTGTTCCGGTATCACAGCGAGGAGTTCGGGGGCATGCCGGTCGCCCGCTTCCGCGAGGCCCTGGCTGCGGAACTCGGGTGTTCGGTGGACGCCTGCTACGAACCGCTCAACGACTGTGCGCTGTATGCGCCGCACACGAAACCCGCCCGACACAGGCTGACCGCTGCGTATTGGGAGGAGATCGACCCCCGCCGGTTCAATCTGCCCAACTGCCGCAAGGCCCACGAGGAGGAGTCGGTGTGCATGCACTTCAAGGTGCTGAATGGGCCCAGGGGGGATATGGACGAGATTGCGGGAGCGGTGGAGAAGATATTGTCGTTTAGGAGTTTAGGAGTTTAGGAGTTTAGGAGTTTAGGAGT
>CAYLXM010000102.1:0-692 GCA_964387555.1 uncultured Rhodothermales bacterium
GCCGAAGTGAAGCCTATTCCGGATCCGGACGGATGGTGGTCTTGAGATAGGTCCGAGTGACCGGACTCCAAGCGGGCGGGGGACGAACGGGTGCGATAAGGTGCGATGGGGTGCTAATGGGTGCGAAAAGGCTTGCCCCGGCGGAAGTGGGTCTCCCGTTCGTCATCCGGCACGGGACTCCCACTCGGCATAACTCACACCGGCCCGGTCGAGCACCTCCTGCGGCGCGCCCTCCCAGGTTGCGAGCGCCCTGTTCCCGAGATACTGCAGGTCCTTGATCCCCGCTTCGCTGCTGTAGAATCCGCTCGCCGTCAGATCCCGCACGAGCGAAAAGAACGCTGCGCCGGCTTCCATCCCCGGCTCGACGTCGTCGGGATACGCGATGCGGTCGAGCAGTGCCGTGCACTGCGCCTCCTCACAGTCCACGAACGCCGACCCGAACCGCCTGGCGCACTGGACGTCCAGCCAGGCCAATCCTCCCCGCAGACGCACCTGGAGCTCCTCCGGCTCGTCGCCGTCCAGCGCCGTGAAGTCGATGTAGGCCGGAACACCGGCCTCGGAGGCGCTGCCCGACCGATCGTCAGCCGGGATGATGAAATCCACGAGCCGCGTGAGCGTGGCGTACTCGCGTTCGGTGAAGAACATGGGAGGAACATGCGCCCGCCCGTCCCGCAGGACGGCCTCGCCGATCT
>CAYLXM010000102.1:702-1304 GCA_964387555.1 uncultured Rhodothermales bacterium
CGGGATCCGTGATGTCGTCCCAGGCGAAACGGCGAAGGTCTGCCGGCAGTCCCTGGAAGAACTTCAGCAGGTTCGTCGTGTCCTCACGCTGAAAGGGGCGAATCAAGAGGCGTTTTCCGTCCCGCAGGACGGCCTCGCCGATCTCTCCGGGAGCCCCGTGATCGTGCACGTGGCCCGTCTCCGTCCCGTCCGCGCAACCCGCCAGGGTGACAACGCCCGTGGCGGCGACGGGGGAAAGGGCAATCAGCCTCAACGAATCGCGTCGACTCAGCTTCGCCATGGTTCCTCCAGAAAGAATCTAGACCGTTCCCCTCTTCATCTGATCCACCAGGTACTCCGACGTCCGCATAGCGAGCGCAAGGATGGTCCAGGTAGGGTTCTTGTGTGCTTGTGTAACGAACGGGGCGGCGTCGGCAAAAAACAGATTGGGCACTTCGTGCGCCTGACAGTACGGATTCACGACCGAGGTTTTCCGATCGGCGCCCATCCGGGCCGTCCCGACCTCGTGGATGATCTCTCCGGGCTTGAAAATGCCATATCCATCCTCCCTCGCCGGCATGGGATCGAGCGCGATGCCGCCCATCGCGTCGATGATCTCCCGG
>CAYLXM010000102.1:1314-9306 GCA_964387555.1 uncultured Rhodothermales bacterium
TGCTCACGCGTATGCAGGATGTCCGCTACTTCTTTTAATACAAGATAATGAAAGCAGCCGAGAGTGTTACTGGTACAGTAAGCTGCCTGCCCGGCTGCTTTTCTGCGTACCGCAGGGTTTGTGTCCTGCATGTGCTTGACCTGCCGGATTTCGTCGTCGCTCCACCTCACGTTGAAACGAAGGACGGGGATGCCGTAGCGGTCCACCCCCTTCGGATCGATCTCGCAGTAGTTCTCGTACCGCGCCACCATTTCGCCCCGGCCGTTGAGGCTAACGAGAGAGCCGTAGTACCGGCGATAGTCCTCCTTGAGCCCCGGTCCGTAGCCCCCGCCCCCGCGCGGACGCGGACTTCCATCCGGACCCGCCCGGCCGTTGTATCGCTCGATGCCTCCCATGAAGCCGGCCATCGGCATACCCCTGCCCCCACCGACCTCGACATGGTAGCCCCGGGCGAATCCCGTGCGCTGTTTTTCGAGCCACCAGGGGATATAGATGTGCATCCCGCCGACTCCGTCCGCGTTGTGCGGCGGCAGATCCATCAGGCTCGGAATGAACGCGGACACCCGGGTCCCCGTGGAGTCCGTCACGTATCGGCCGACGAGCCCGCTGCCGTTCGCCAGTCCGTCGGGATGGGCCGTCGACTTCGAGTTGAGGAGCAGTCGTGCCGTCTCACACGCACTGGCTGCCAGGACCACCACGCGCGCAGAGACCGCAACCTCCTGCATGGACTGCGTATCCACATACGAGATCCCCGCGGCCCTCCCTTCTGCATCGGTGAGCACCTCGCGCGCCATGGCGTGGGGCACGATCAGCAGCCGCCCGGTCTCCAGCGCCGGCGGCAGGAGTACCGAGGGTGTCGAAAAATTCGAGTGCGTCGAGCACCCTCTGCCGCACTGGGAGCAGTAGTGGCAGGAGGGCCGACCGCCGTGGGGACGCGTCAGGATGGAGAGCCTCGAGGAGACGACCGGAATGCCGAGTCCCTTGCAGGCTTTGGACACGAGCAACTCGTGGGCACGCGGCCGAGGCGGCGGCAGGAATCGCCCGTCGGGCTCATTGTAGATGCCATCCCGGTTGCCGAAGATCCCGATGAGATCATCGACATGATCGTAATAGGGCGCCAAGTCGTCGTAGCCGATCGGCCAGTCGTCCCCCTGCCCATCGAGTGATTTGCGCCGAAAATCGTCCGGACCGAACCGCAGGGAGATCCGTCCCCAGTGGTTTGTCCGCCCGCCCAGCATCCGTGCGCGGAACCACATCCATTCCGTTCCCTCGGCGACGGTATAGGGCTCCCCCGGCATGTCCCATCCCCCGATACACCCGTCGAATTCGCCGAACGGACGCTCGCGGCTGGAGGCGCCGCGGCGCGGCGATTGGTAGGGCCAGGCGAACATGGCCCCGTCGGAGGCGGAGTCCCACATCGGCCCCGCTTCGAGAAGGACCACGTTCAACCCGGCTCTTGTCAACTCGTGAGCGGCCATGCCGCCCCCCGCGCCGGAGCCGACGATACACACATCGTAGACCTGTGGCGTGCGAATGATCTGCATACGCTCGTACCCTTTCCTGATGCCACCCGACCCGACAACGCCCCGCAGCAGGGGCCCTGGGCGTGTGGACCCTCACCCAATTTCCAGGATCCGATTCATGCGGGCGGCGATATCAGCGAGCCGCTCGCGCCCGCCCCCCGGAATTTCTGCTGTGGCCCATCCCTGGTAGCCGATCTCGCGGATGGCCTCCATCACGGCAGGCCAGTTGTTGTCGCCCTCGCCGAGTTCAACCTGGAATCCGGCATAGGGCCCTTCCTTGTCCCGTTTCGATCGGCTGTATTCCTTGATGTCCAGTTTGAGGATGCGCGGTCCCAGCGTGCGAATCCAGTGTTCCGGCCACCCGTAATTCACGATGTTCCCGACATCGAAATAGGCGCCCACCATCTCGCTCTCGAACTCGTCGATGTAGCGGGCGAATTCGAGCGGACTCAGCAGAAACCGATTCCACACGTTCTCGAACGCCACCTTCACGCCCAATTCGGAGGCAAGCGGCAGCACCTTCCGCACTTCCGCCTGCGACCGGCTGTAGGCGTCGGCATAGGAGATGTTCTCGTTGACCACCGCCGGAACGAGGAGTACCGTCGAGGCGCCGTACGCGTTCGCGTCACGCAACGCGGTCTCCAATCCCGCCACGCCCTCCGCCCGAACGGCCGGATCGGGATCGCCGAGCGTTTTCTGCCAGTGCACCGAATCGACCACACCGTGGATCGGGAGGCCGGCCCCGTCCCGGGCCGCAATCACCTCCGCCGTGTCGAAGGCATTCGGACTGTCCATCTCCACCCCGTCGAAACCCAGTTCCTTCAGCAGGCGGAACTTGTCCACCATGGGGATGGGCTCGTCGATCATCCCGTATTTTACGGCCCTTTTGAGGCCGGACGCACGGGACCGGCGCGCCGCCGCGGGCATGCCCGGGAAAACGGCCAGGCCCGCGAGTCCGACACCCGCCGACTTCACAAACGACCTTCGGTTCATTGAGCGTTCCTCCAGTTGATGGGGACTAGACGTTTCGATCGAGTTTCGTGATACCCGGCATCGCGACCTCGACGACCGGCGCCGGCGCGTCAAATGAAAGATCCTCCGGCATGAGGTTTTGGCTGGATGCCAGTACATCCTCCCACGTGAGGATCTGTCCCGTGTAGGCGCTCTCACGCCCCAGGATGCCGGTCAGCGTGCTGAACGCAACCTGTTCGGTCTCGTTGACCGGCTTGTTGTCTCGGATGGCCTGAATCAGGTCCGTATGCTCCTGGACATAGGCGTTGTTGCCGCGCTCGTTCATCCGGAAAATCTCGCGCCCGTCATGCGCCCGCAGGGCAGAGCGATCCGGGTTCACATCGGCCACACCGAGCGTCCCGACGATGCGATTTTCCACACGAGATGCGCAGTTGGCCATCTGCCGGCATTTGGCCTCCACCCGTACACCGTTGGGGTACACATATTCCACGGAGAAATGGTCGTAGATGTGGCCAAACTCGGGCTCCACCCGCCGTTGGCGGCCTCCCATGGCGTAGGCGCTGAGCGGATGGGCCTGGAACACCCAGTTGATCACGTCCAGATTGTGGACAAACTGCTCGACGATATGATCGCCTGAGAGCCAGTTGTAGTAGTACCAGTTCAGGCACTGCCACTCCATCTCGGTCATCGTCGGCTTTCGGGTTTTGCTCCAAACCGGCCCCGTCATGTAGTACTCCTGTGCCCCCACCAGTTCGCCGATCTCTCCTGCGTGGATGCGTGCAACGGCCTCCATGAAGCTCGGCTGCCGTCGATACAGGGTTCCGGCGACCACGGACAATCCCTTCTGGTCGGCGATGCGCCCCGACTCGAGCACGTGCCGGATGCCCGTCGGGTCGACGGCAACGGGCTTCTCCGCAAAGATGTGCTTGCCGGCCTCGACCGCGGCGCGCAAGTGCGCCGGACGGAACCCGGGAGGTGCAGCGAGGATGACCATGTCGACGTCCGTCTCCATGATGCGCTTGTACGCATCCAGGCCCACAAAACACAGGTCGTCGGTCACTTTCATCGCTCCGCCGATCTCCTCCTCGAGTGCAACCCGGCTCTGCTTGATCCGATCGGCGAACAGGTCGGCCATCGCCACAATCTCCACTTCCGGAGCGCCTTCGACGGCGTCGCGAGCCGCCCCGGTGCCCCGGCCGCCGCAACCTACTACACCCACACGCAGCACGCCGTTGGCGCCTCCGTAGGCAAAGTCGGTCCCGGCCATCAGGCCGACCGAGAGTCCGGCCGTCGCCGCAGCCGATTTCTTGAGGAAGTCCCTTCGGGAGGACGCATAGCGAGGGTTCGGGGTTTTCACGGCGGTACTCCAGCAGATGGTTGTCTTCGCGGACCCACCTCCTGCGTCGCAGGTGGATTCTATAACAATAGGCCTCCTGCCGATCATCTTCAAGGCTGGAGAAGGGTAATCACGCGGCGGGACGCAACGAACGGGTGAATGCGGCCAATCGCTTCCGCTCCTATCATTCACCCGGTTGCTGCCCTCCCGCCACGGAGGGTGCCGCAGCCCCACTTGCTCGCGGGATCCGTCGTTCGAGTTCACGGCCGATGAATGACCTCCGGGGACACCGGCAGCCGGGAAACGACACCTCGACTGAAACCCTCGCGCCCATCATCCGTACACCGCGCCGGAAGCTGCTCACCCCCAGACCCTTACACGAAGACCATGCGTCCCCTACGCAACGCTACCGCCCTTCTCGCTGCTCTGCTCGTCGCCGGGAGTCTGCAGGCACAGGATCTTGCCTCTTTCAGCAAGCGCGTCACCGAGTTTACCCTCGACAATGGGCTCCATTTCATCGTCGTCGAGCGCCGTGAGGCGCCTGTCGTTTCGTTCGTGACCTGGGCCAACGTCGGCGGGGTCGATGCGGCCCTCGGACAGACGGGCATCCCGCATATGTTCGAGCACATGGCCTTCAAGGGCACGAACACGGTCGGCACGAAGGACTTTGAGCAGGAGACCGAGGCCATGCGCGCCGTCGATGAGGCCTATGAAGCGCTGCGCGTCGAACGGAGCAAAGGTCGCGCGGCCGACCCGGATCGACTCGCCGAACTGGAGGCCGCCTTCCGGCAGGCCGAATCCGCCGCGCGCGAATGGGTGGTCAGCAACGAGTTCACAGAGATCATCGACCGGGAAGGCGCCGTGGGAATGAACGCGGGGACAGGAATGGACCAGACCGTTTACTTCTACAGCCTTCCATCCAATAAACTGGAACTCTGGTTTTCGCTCGAATCGGACCGCTTCCTCAACCCCGTCCTCCGCGAGTTTTACACGGAGCGTGACGTGGTGATGGAAGAGCGCCGCATGCGCACCGAGAGTAACCCGTTCGGCCGGCTCTTCGAGGAGATGATCACCATGTCCTTCAAGGCCCATCCCTATGGCCTCCCGAACGTCGGGCACATGTCGGACCTGCAATCGATCACGCGCGAACAGGCCGAGGCTTTCTTCGACACCTATTATCCGGCGAGCAACCTTACGATCGCCATCGTCGGCGACGTGGACCCCGTCCAGGCGCGTCGGCTTGCGGAAACGTATTTCGGACGGCTGCCCACGAAGCCCGCCCCCTCGCCGATCGCTTCTACGGAACCCCAGCAGCTCGGGGAACGCCGCGTCGTGATCGAGGAACAGTCGCAGCCCATCCTCATGATGGGATTCCATAAGGGCAGCATCACCGATCCCGACAATGCCGTGTTCACGGTGATGAACGACATCCTCTCTCGTGGTCGGACGAGCCGCCTCTACCGTCGCATGGTCCAGGAAGAAAAGTCCGCCATTCAGGTCGGGTCGCTGATTGGTTTTCCAGGCGAGAAATATCCCCACCTGATGATTCTCTACTCGGTACCCAGCCAGGGACTCACGGCCGAAGAGAATGAAGCGGTCATCCTGGAAGAATTGGACAAGCTGAAAGCGGAACCGGTCTCGGCCGAAGAACTCGCCAGAGCGCGAACCCGCGCACGGGCAGATCTCGTGCGGCAATTGGGATCCAATACGGGCCTTGCTCAGCAGATGGCCAATTATCACGTCCTCACGGGCGACTGGAAAAACCTCTTCACCGAATTGGAGGCCATCGAGGCCGTTACCGCTGAGGACATCCAGCGCGTCGCGCAGACCACCTTCACCTCGAACAACCGTACGGTGGCGTTGATTCGCACCGCCTCCGCCGAACGGCAAGCCGATGTGCAATAGGCACGCCACGACCTGAACCGACTTCACGCTGCAATCGATCGCACCATGCTTCGCCCCGTCTCCATCGTCTTCCGATCGGCCTCCGTCCTTTCGGTGTTCCTGGCACTTTTCGCATCTACGGCCTTCGGACAGAGGGCCTGGAACGAACTCACCTATCCGCTCCTTAGCGAGATCAACGTGCCCGCCGTGGAGCGGGTGGAACTCGACAACGGCCTCATCCTCTATCTGGTCGAGGACCGCGAGCTTCCTCTGATCAACCTCTCTGCCCGAATCGGCACCGGTTCGGTGTTCGAGCCGGCGGACAAAGTCGGTCTCGCCGCCATCACGGGCACCGTCATGCGAACCGGGGGTACCACCTCGCGCTCCGGTGATGACATCGACGTCGCGCTGGAAAACATCGGCGCCTCGGTCGAAACCGGCATCGGAGAGACGAGCGGCTCAGCGTCCATGTCCGTCCTCAAAGACGACATCGACCTGGGACTCGAGATCCTGGCCGATGTCCTGATGAATCCTGCCTTTCCTGAAGACAAGATCGAACTGGCGAAAGTCACCCAGCGCTCCGTCATCGCCCGTCGCAACGACGATGCCCAGGAGATCGGATTCCGGGAATTCACCACCCTCATCTTCGGAAAGGACAGTCCCTACGCGCGCCAAACCGAGTATGCCAGCATCGACGCCATCACGCGGGAAGACTTGTCCGCCTTCCACGAGGCCTACTTCCATCCGAACAACGCGCAGATCGGCATCTGGGGCGACTTTGACATGAAGACGATGGTCGATCGCGTGAAGAGAGCCTTCCGCGACTGGAAGCCCGCACCCGGCTTCGTCAGACCGCAGGTCCCCCCTGTCGACTATGAGTTTCGGCCCACCGTTAACCTGGTCGACAAACAGGACGTCAACCAGAGCACCATTGTAATGGGTCACATCGGCGGGCGCCTCGACAACCCGGACTATTTCGCCCTGGAAATCATGAACAGCATCCTCGGGGGAGGATTCTCCAGCCGCCTCTACCAGCGCGTGCGATCGGACCAGGGCCTGGCCTACTCCGTCTTCGGTACCTACGGTGCGAACTACGACCGCCCCGGCATCTTTTATGCCGGGATTTTCAGCAAGTCGGAATCCACCGTACAGGCCGTGCGAGCGGTCAAGAAAGAGATCGAGAGCATGCGAACCGAGCCGGTCACCAACGAGGAACTCAGTCTCGCAAAGGACGCATTTCTCAACTCATTCGTTTTCAACTTCGACACGAAAGCCGAGGTGATTTCGCGCTTGATGACGTACGAGTACTACGGCTACCCGTCCGATTTCCTGCAGAAAACGAAGGAAGGCATCGAGGCGGTCACGCGGGAGGACGTCATGCGAGTCGCTCAGACGTACCTTCAGCCCGACGATATGCAGCTCATCGTCGTCGGCAAGGCCTCCGATTTCGACGAGCCCCTCTCGGTGCTGGGGCCGGTGAATGTCATCGACATCGCCATCCCTGAGCCGGGACTGGCCGTCCCCGAGGCTACCGACGAGTCCCGCTCCACCGGACGGGCGAAGCTCGATGCCGCCATCGAAGCGTCAGGCGGCAAGCCGGCGTTCGCAAGCGTCAAGTCCGTGCGTCTTTCCGGAAGCCAGACGGTCCCGATGATGGGAGGGACGGCCCTTGATCTCGTACTCACCTTCGTGCTGCCCGAACGCCTCGCCGTGCAGGTTGCGACACCGATGGGAGCGATGACGCAGGTACTCGACGGCGAGCAGGCTACCATGCAGATGGGACCGCAAGGTGGCCCGGCTCCGCCCGAAGTCAAGGCCCAACTCGAGGGCAACCTCTACCGAAACACCATCGCTCTCTTCGCCCAGCATGAGAAGGTGGAGGTGCAGGATCTCGGTCTCGCGGACATGAACGGTTCTTCGCACGACGCCCTGCGCATCACACCGCCCGTCGGATCCTCGTTCACGCTCTATCTCGACCCGGAAACCGCACTCCCTGCCGCCATCGGCACCATGGAGCAAGGGGCAGAAACGCTTGCCCTCTTCTCCGATTTCCGGACCGTAGATGGGCTGCTCGTTCCGTATAAGACGACCGTGCTGTCCGGCGGCGAGGAGGTGACGACCTTGTCTGTCAGTGAGATCGCCATCAATGTCGAACCGGAGGAGGGGTTGTTTGGGGAGAAGTAGGGGCGTGAGTTAGGAGCGTACGGAGCGTACGGAGGGTGTGGAGCGTACGGAGGGTGTCGAGCGTACGGAGGGTGTCGAGCGTACGGAGGGTGT
>CAYLXM010000103.1:0-1862 GCA_964387555.1 uncultured Rhodothermales bacterium
GATGCCCGCCGCATTTTCCCGGGATGGGATCGGGCAGGATTCGACGACGCGTCCTGGCGGCCCGCAACGGAGGTCGCCGGACCCTCGGGTACAGGGGTCGCGGCGGCTCTGGAGCCGATCCGCGTCATTGCATCGCTCCAGCCCGACTCGGTGTCCGAACCGCTGCCCGGGGCCTTCGTCTTCGATTTCGGGAGGGTCTTTGCCGGCTGGGTCCGGCTCTCTGTGTCGGGAGAAGCCGGACAAACGGTCTCGCTCATTCATGGGGAGAAGCTGAATGCCGACGGCACGGTGCAGGTGATCAGCGGGCTGGTGGATGCACAACTCCAGACCGACTATTACACGCTCTCCGGCGAGGGCCCCGAGGTCTGGGAACCGAAATTCGGCTACAAGGGCTTCCGCTACGTGCAAGTGGAGGGCTTCCCGGGCAAGCCCGCGCTGGAAGCGTTGACCCTGCAACTCGTCCACTCCGACGTGCAGTCCACCGGGTACTTTGCGTCCTCCAATGACCTCCTCAACACGATCCATGAAGCAGCCCGCAACACGTTCATCAACAACCTCCACGGGTTTGTGACGGACACGCCGACGTTCGAGAAGAACGGTTGGACCGGCGACGCGCACGCCTCCTCCTATGCGGCCGGCATGAGCTTCCTCTTGCCGAGAATCTGGACAAAATGGCTGGCGGATTTTCGGGACGCGCAGGCCGAATCCGGCGAAATCCCGGAAATCGTCCCCTCTACCACCTACTACGGATACGAGAATACGCCGGGCTGGAATTTTGTGTGGGGACCGGTCCCGTCGTGGGACGCCGCGACGTTTGTGATCCCCGAGGACATGGTTCGCCTGTACGGAGATACGCGGATTCGCGGGCAGATGTGGGAGACCCAGAAGCGCCTTGTCGATTACACGGGCACCTTCATCAACGAATCCAACGGCTTCACTTACGGGAACCCGAACAATCCCGCCCTGGGAGAATACGCGGGTCGGGGACCCGTCGGGCCGGTCGATGCGACCGCTGTGGCCTACTACTACCACATGGTGCGCACCCTTGCGGCCATCGCGCATCTGCTGGGTCACAACGCCGAGGCCGCGACGTACGGCGCGCTCGCCGATCGGATTCGGGACGCGTACAATGCCCGCTACTGGGATGCCGAGCTTCTAGTCTATCGGACGATCGGCCGGGACGGAACGGTGCAGCCGTATGCGCAGACACAGAATGTGCTCCCGGTGGCCTTCGGCCTGGCGCCCGAGGGGACGGAAGCGGCGATTATGGCGCGTCTGAACGAGGACATCGTCTCGAAGGATTTTCACCTCAGCGCAGGGGTGTTTGCGATCCGGTATCTGATGACCCTGCTGAGCGATTTCGGCTATACCGAAACGGCCTACCGCGTGGCGACGCAAGTGACCGAGCCCAGTTGGGGATGGTGGATCGAAAACGGTCATGGCACCATGATGGAGGGATGGAGCCTGGACTCCAGGTCGCACAGCCATCACTATTTCGGATCCATCAACTCCTGGATGCTCGAGAGCGTGGCCGGGATCCGGCCTCTGGTGGATGGGTACGCGCGGGTTCGCATCCAGCCGCGCCTCCCCGAAGGGATGGCCTGGGTCCGATCGTCCGTTCAGACCATCCGCGGCACGGTGGAATCGTGGTGGATCAACCAGGGAGAGGGCCGGATCGAGTTTGCCGTAACCATCCCGGGGAACACCCCGGCGGAGGTGTGGGTCCCCTCCGCCGCGGCGCGTGCCGCGGAGGAGCCGGAGGGCGCCGAGTTCCTGCGTTCGGAGGATGGGTATGCCGTCTACGCTGTCGGACCCGGCCGGCACCTGTTCCGGTCCGTCAGATGATTCGACCCGGCCGCTCC
>CAYLXM010000103.1:1962-7433 GCA_964387555.1 uncultured Rhodothermales bacterium
CCCGGCCGCTCCCTGCGGTCGCGCCCCCGGACCTTCGGACGTCCCATCATAGCACCCTTGAGGCTCCGTCACCTCTCCATACTTTCCACACCTTCCGCACTCACCATACTCTGGATCCCGGGTCTCCGCTCCGCTGCGCCCGGGATGACGGTCGAGAGGCAACTCCTGGTCTCTGGATCCCGGGTCTCCGCTCCGCCCGGGATGACGGTCGAGAGGCAACTCCTAAACTCCTAAACTCCTAAACTCCTAAACTCTTTAATCCTACACCCACCGCTCCCCTGCTTTGTCCCAGTTCATCATCTTCTTCTCGAACCAGGAATCCAGGGCGCCGGTGATGGCTGCCACGCCGTAGAGGCCCAGTTCGGGCGGACAATGCAGCGGCGCATTTTCGCGGATCGCCGCATGCAGGTTGCGATGGTGCAGGGCCACGTCCTCCGCTCCCGTTTTCTGATGCCGCTCGATCACCTCGCCCGTGTCCTGAGAGATGATCTCCCACCCCGTGCTGGTAAACAGCATGCTGGCCGAATGGCCGCGGATGAGGTGCTCGATGCGCCGGTCATTGGCCATCGTGCCGAGCACGTGGACCGTCATGCCGGGCGTCACGCCGGCCGTTGCGGGGTATTCGAGCAGCATCTCGAAGTTGTCGGGCAAGTCCCGCCCGTCATCCCACAGATAGATGCCGCCCATGCCGACGACCCGGTCGGGATAGGTGAGTCCGCACGCCTTCAGGATGCGCGTGAGGCGATGGATGAACAGGTCGCTGCAGATGCCGCCCGAGTAGTCGCGGTAGTTGCGCCACTCGAAGAATCGCGGCGGACTCCACGGTTGGGCCGGAGCCGGACCGAGCCACTGTTCCCAATTGAGGTCATCCGGCTTCGGCAGGCTGGGATCGACTCCCGTGCGCCACGGACCCCGATTGAGGGGGTAGTGGCGAACGTATTCGATCTGCGCGGCCACGACCGGTCCGAGTTTCCCGTCCTTAATCGCGGCGGCAGCGGCGCTGTAGGAGTCGTCGCTCATCCCCTGCACACCCACCTGCACCTTCCTGCCTGTGGCCCGTGCTTTCTCCACCACCTTCTGCGCCTCTTCAAGCGTATGGGTCATCGGCTTTTCGCAGTACACATGGAGCCCGGCATCCATCGCATCCATGGACTGTTGCGCGTGCCAGTGCTCCGGCGTGCCCACGAGCACGTAGTCCACCGCGCCCGAGTCGAGCAGTGCCCGGTAATCCGCGAAGCGGCTCGCGTTGCCGCCGGCCCGCCAGATGGCGTCCTGGAAATTGCGGGCCCGCGTCTCGAACACATCGCTGACCGCGGTTATTTCCACGTCCATCCCCATACCCAACAGGGCCCCGAGGTGCGAGGCCGACATCCCCCCGCATCCGATGATCCCGACGCGCAGCCGTTCGGAGGCGCCTGCAACGCGGCCGTAGGAGCGGGCGGATAGAAATGGGGTTGCCGCGGCAGCCAGCGAGGCCTTCTTCAGGAAATCGCGACGTGAGGTTGACAAGGACGGGTTCATCTTTCCGGAATGATTAGGGTGTCGGGACGTGTTCGAACCGGTGGATGGCCACACGTAGAATAATGTACGACCGGGGGGCCACCGGTGCGTCAACGCGGCTGACCCATCGGCGAGGACCGAGCCACACCCTTTGACTTCCGACCTCTGTCGTACGTCTTGCCGATCCCGGACCCACGCTGCGCTGCGCCTTCGCCTTCGGATTCCTGGCACGTTGAAGCACCACTCCGTTTCATACGCTACCTTATTCCTACGTCCATCGCCTTCGTGCCATGCGCACTGCGCTTCTTCTCGGCCTCCTCCTCCTCGCCGGGTGCGATTTCTTCAACGCCAACTTTGAAGAGATTGAGGATGGACAGCTCTATCAGGCCGGCAGCCTTTCGCCCGTCCCGGCCGAGTCGGACCGCCTTCTGGTCATGACCTGGAACATCAAGTTCGGCGGAGGACGGATCGATTTCTTCTACGACTGCTACGACACGCGGGTGCTGATGACCGAGGAGGAGGTCCTGGCCAACCTCGAAGGTCTTGCGGCAAAGATCAATCAGGTCAATCCCGACATCCTCCTGCTTCAGGAAGTCGACGTCCAGTCGAAACGGAGCGCCTACATCGACCAGGTGCAGTGGCTGCTCGACCATACGCTGCTCAATTACGGCGCGTACGCGTCCCAGTGGAAGCCCGACTTCATCCCGAGCGACGGCCTTGGGCGGATGAACAGCGGCATCGCCGTCCTCTCGAAACGCCCCATTACAGAATCGAGACGCATTACACTGCCCGAACGAACCGGCGAGAGCGCCCTTACCAACTACTTCTACCTGAAGCGGGCCGTCCTCACCACGCGAATCCCCCTGCCGCAACGCGAGGACTTCTTTGTGGTAACGACCCATTTGGAGGCGTATTCGAAAGATGACACGAAGCAGCGTCAGTTGAACCGACTCATCGAGGAACTGGACCGCATCGAGGCCCTCGGTGCCCTCATGGTGCTGGGCGGAGACTTCAACATGATCCCCCCCGGCTCGCAGCAACTCAAGGATTTTCCCGACGCGATCTGTGAGGACGAGGAATTCATCGCCGACGATTTCAGCGGTGAGGTCGGGTGGATGGACCCGCTATACGAGGCCCTCCAGCCCGCTATTCCCACCGCGGTCTATACGGCCGACAACGCGTCCTATTTCACCCACACGGTCGACGGAGACGGATTCTGGAATCGGACGCTCGACTATCTCTTCACGAACGGTTCGTGGGTGCCGGGCTCGGGGTTGGTCCACCAGGACGCCGTGTCCGGCGGAATGGCCACCATGCCCCTCTCCGATCATGCGCCGGTGACGGCCCTCCTGGAGGTCAACCCGTGAAGACACACCCCGTGTTGTTGGCAGCCTTGTGCCTGGTTTGTGCGTCGACCACGTTCGCCCAGTCGCCCTGGTCGACCTCCACCGCGTATGTCTTGTCGCCCGGTCGCATCGAGGCGGGCATCTTCCAGCCCGTCCGCTTCGGGCATGCTCGCGGCGTGGAGGTTACGGTGAGTCTCCTGGGAGCCCCGGGGCCCGGGCTGGCGATTAAAAAGTCGCACGGCAACCTGGGCAAATGGAGATTCGCCACGCGCCACGCCGTGGGCTACCCTACCGCGCTCTTGCGATTGGTGGCACGCGAGGGCATTGGCGGCGTGATTCCGGCCGATTCGAGAGTTCCGTTCCTGGTCTCCTTTCGAAATGACCTGATCGGGACGATCCCGCTTTCGTCCCGCCGTTGGCTGACGCTCCAGGCCGGAGCCGCCTTCGCCCTGCGATCCGGTGAGCGCAGCATGCCGACGATCGACCTGCCGCTCGTCTACCCTCGCACCGACGTCCTCCACGGTGGCGTCGCTTTTGAAACGCGGGCGCGTCTGGACGGCATTCTGTTCGGGAAGCTGATTCTCGGGGGCGACGTCGGCCTTTGGTTCCTGTCACGCACCGGGGAATTTCATTTCGAGCGCTGCATGACGATCACCTGGGCGTCGTCCCATCGCCTGCAACCGTTCCTGGGCTATCGGACAGCCTGGGGCCGGTATCCCTTCGGCACCCAGCGGCATTTCATTCCATTCGTTTCCCTGCGGTGGGTGGTTCGGCCGGGAACCGGGACCGATCGGGTGCAATGAACGGGTGAGCGGAATGGATCGCGGATCAAATCCGACCGACGTATCGTACCGAATACCGTAATAGCACCTGCACTTACAGTGGGGCATCCCCTATGTTCGACCGAATTGGTTCCGACCCAGCCATACTGGGTGGAAAACCCTGTATCAGAGGCACGCGTATCAGCGTGCAGACAATTCTCGAGTGGATCGCTTCCGGCGCGACCATCCTGGATGTGATCGCATCTTACCCCAAACTCCAGCCTGAGGATGTCGAGCAGGCTGTGCGCTATGCGGCCAGATTCCTCGAGAATGAAATTCTGATTTCCTCTGAGATCCCTGCTTGAAACCGGCTGACTTCCGCTTTCTCGCCGACGAGAACATTCACCCTCGCGTCATCGCCTTTCTGCATAGCCGCGGCTTTAGCGTTGCCTCGGTAGAAGAGTGTGGCCTTGTTGGGGCTACCGATGTGCAGATCCTTCGGCGCGCCCATTCCGAAGGGCGCGTAATTCTGACTCACGATCGCGATTTCGCCCGTCTGGCGATCATCGACGGAGAGCTTTTCCGCGGCATAATCTATCTGAGACCGGGGCATATCGATCCGCAATTCACTATAGAAACGTTGACGGTTGTCTTATCCGACGTCTCACTGCAAGACGTTCCATTCATCATCGTTGCACAGCGTTTCCAGCAACGCGTTGATATTCGAGTCCGAACGCTTTAAATGTTAGCCGCAGGGTGGCGCAGGGCCAGAAGCCGCGAAAATGGCCCGTGAAGACGACTCACCTCTTACCCGCGAAATAACTGCGGATTATTGCGGATGAATTTGTGGATCCACAATTCAATAAAGGACTCCTCTTTGCGCTTCATGTATAACCAGCCGAAAAGGCTAATGACCAGCGCCCCGAGCGTATCCACGATGAGATCCCACATCGTATCGGTGAGTCCTGAAGGATCGCCCAGCATCGGTTTCTGCATGTTCATGCCGAAAAGCTGATCCATTCCGAACTCGAATATTTCCCATACGGTCCCTCCCGTCACCGCAAACAGAAACGCAAAAAAGGCCACAAATCCCGGCTGCAGGTGAAGATTAATTCGCTCGCTTTCATTGAGGACATAGACGAGTAGAAACCCCACCATCCCAAGCAAGAGGCCGGAAACAGCGTGCAGCGCCATATCCCACCACCATACCCGCTCATAAAATCCCCACACTTCTCCCATAAACAGAGAAGCGAACAGGAAGATGATCACCAGCACCTGGAATTCCGCCGGGATTTTGACCCCAAATCGATTGCGAAAAAGAATGGGCGCCGAAATGATTCCGCTGATGACCGCCACCAGGAAGGCCGTCAGCCACTGACCGTCGATCAATACCAGCACGAATTCGACAATCAGAATGAGCAGCAGGACGGCCACCGTGATCCGGTAAATCCGCGGCGCGTGATCGTCGGGTCGGATCTCGGGCGACGAGGTGTTGGGGTCGATAGTGGACGTCATGGCATCACATCCGAGGCCGGTTTGTAGGCGGTTGGGGCGCGGAGATTCGATTCAAGATACGGCGGTGCAGCACCGACCCGGCGGGTCAGCAGATGGACCCGTCCCGCTCCACGAAGCAGGAGTCGGAGGTGTACCGATCCCAGTCTTCCATGAGACGAGCCAGCTCCTCGACGTACTCCATCAGGGGCTCCTCTCCGGTGACCCACTTTTCGCCGTCCCGCATCGCCGGCAGGTTCACGGCAGGTGCGGACTCATCGTCAGGAACGCGAACTACGCGGTGCGCAATCACGATTTTCTGTAGCGCCTCTTCGAGTTCGTCGGCGAGCGGAGATTGTACCGGTCGGTAGAG
>CAYLXM010000103.1:7533-9196 GCA_964387555.1 uncultured Rhodothermales bacterium
AACTGCACCTTCGGCGGATTCGTCGGGGAGAGGGTGTAGCGTACGTCCAACCGGCCATTCCGACACTCAAGTGGAAACGTGCCCCGCAGTGCGTTCTCGGGCACGAGATCACCGGCCTGACACGCTTCCATCCCTTCGCGCAGCGCGAGGATCTCGGCGCGGCGGTCCGCCAACGACTTGTCCAGGAACAGGTTCTCGGCCGCCAACTCACCCGCCAGATCATCCTCCCAATCGAGAATCAGTCGCGCCAGGTCGTTACGCATCGTGCGTAACGCAGGGTTTGTCGCGATGGAGGCCGATCCCAGCGTGCGGAGCCGGCCCGATGAGGTGGATGCGCCAGCTACGCCTGGAGTGCCGGTTGCTCCGATCACTCCGGACGCGCCCGGATCGCCCAGCGCACCGGCATCCGCCAGGCGGTGGAGGATATCGAGGGTGAGTTGCCAGATGGGCGCATAGGTGCGGTTGGACAGACCGATCACGCCGATGCCCAGGTCGGGCAGCCAGCGCATGTGCGAGCCGTAGCCGGGCAGGCCGCCGCCGTGACCCACCACGAGTGCAAACCGGTCCGTGTGCTCGACCCGCAAACCGAGGCCGTAGCCGGACGCAGAAGCCGACGCCCGCACCCCGTCGTCTCCGGGTTGGGTCAAGGTGAGCTCGATCGAGCGCGCCATCTGCTGCATCTCCCGCCGCGAGCTGCGGCGCACCGGCCCGTCCTCCGGGTCATCCCTCGGAGGCCAGGCGGACAGCATGAACGTCACCCACTTGGCGAGATCGTCCCGGGTTGTCCAAAGGCCGCCCATCGCCCCAAAGGCGCCGTCGCGCAGCGGGACCTCCGCTTCGAATCCCGCTCCAACAATTCGGTGACCCGTCGCACGAAGCGCGGGCGGAATCTCCTCCACCTCCCAGAAGGTGGATGCCATGCCCAGAGGTTGGAGGATCGCTTCGCGGATATATTCCTGATACGGAACACCGGCCACCCGGGTTACGATGCGTCCCAGGATGGCGAATCCGGTATTGGAATATTCGTACGTGGTGCCGGGGGGCGTCGAAAATGGGATCCCTTCGCGCATGCGGGCGCTGAACTCCTCCTCGGGCATGTCGAGGAAGCGGTCGCCCCAGGGATTGTCCTCCGGAAAGCCGGCCGAGTGGGACAGGAGATGCCGGACGGTGATGGGCGGGGAATCCAGGGACGGATAGGTGAGGCCTCCCAGTTCGGGAACGTACCGCACGGCGGGATCATCGAGCGAAAGGAGCCCCTCGTCACGCAGTTTGAGGATCGCGGCTGCGGTGAAGCTTTTCGTCATCGAGGCGATGCGGAATACCGTCTCAGGTTCGACTGCCGCTCCGGACTCCACGTCGCGCACGCCCCAGGCGCCCGACCACACCAATCCGTCTGCCGCCACGATGCCCATACTCAACCCGGGCAGGTTCAACTCGTCCATCTTGCGCACGATCTCGGCTTCGAGTTCCGGAAGGATCTCAGGCAATCGGGCCGTCAACAGGGAATCCGGTGAGAGCATGGCGACGAGGGGGAAAAGGTGCAACAGGTTCATCGGGATGAGACAGGTTCAGAGCGCCGGACAGGTTGATCGGGATCGGACGGGTTCACAAGGGCCGGACGGGTTCGCAAGGGCCGGACGGGTTTTTCGGGATCGGATGGGTT
>CAYLXM010000104.1:0-8686 GCA_964387555.1 uncultured Rhodothermales bacterium
CGGACCCCCGGACCCCCGGACCCCCGGACCCTCCCCCCACTCCCCGCGCCTCGCCCTCATCCGTTCGCTGATCCTCCCGGGATGGGGCCAGGTCTACAACAAACAGTGGTACAAGGTCCCCTTCGTCTATGCCGGGCTCGGGGTGACGACGTACGTGGCGGCCCACAACGCGCGCACCCATCGGCAAGCCCGCCACGCCTTCCTGTATGCCACGGGGATCGGCGAAGACCCCAATCCCTACGCCCGCTACGAAGCCGAATACCGACTCTTTCAGAATGCCTCGGCCCAGCGCCTTTTCGACCACAAAAACAGCCTGCGCCGTAACCGCGAGCTGAGCTTCCTCACCGTCGGTCTTGTCTTTGCCCTGAACGGTCTCGATGCGCTCATCAGCGGGCATCTCGTGGATTTCGACGTCGACGCCGATCTCTCACCCGACGGCCCTGCCGGTGTAATGTCAACACTCCACTTCACCGTTCGGTTTTAAGCCCTATTTGCGAAAGAGCGCTGAAAATCCCCTTCAAATAGACGGTTCTGTCTCATTCAGGAATCCGGTCGAAGCGCTGCCGGAACGCATAGCGCGTCAGCCTATGTGACATGCCGCGTTCGATCGCTATATTGCTCTTTGATTGCCCGTATTGTACCCACTTGTCCTACCCAACCATTCGCGGCAGAGTCGATCGGCACAGACCCGCTTCGGTCAGCCCCGCACCGTACAGCCAGTTGATGACCAATTCTACAGACTTTCCCGGAGCACGCGTACCCCTCTTCGAGAAGTCGCGACGGTTTTTCAGTCCGGAAGGGGAATACAGTGTGGTCAAGGCCGCCGGACTCTATCCGTTCTTCTACCCCATCCAGCGAAACGAAGGCACGCGTGCGATCATCGATGGGCACGAGGTGATCATGGCCGGGTCGAACAACTACCTCGGCCTCACCTCCGACCCGCGCGTGCAGGAAGCCGCTCGAGCTGCCATTGCGATGTATGGGACCGGCTGCACCGGGAGCCGCTTTCTGAACGGAACACTCGACCTCCATATCGAACTCGAAGCCCGGCTCGCCGATTTTATGGGTTACGAGCGGTGCGTCCTGTTTTCGACAGGCTACATGACGAACCAGGGCGTCATCCAGGGGATCACGAGCAAAGGCGAGTTTATCTTTTCCGACAAGGACAACCACGCCTGTATCGTGGCGGGCACACAGGTCAGCCTGGCGGAAACGGTCCGCTTCCGGCATAACGACCTGAACCACCTCCGTCGCCAGCTCGAGCGCATCGACAAGACCCACCCCGGCGCGGGCAAACTCATCGTCACCGACGGGGTCTTCTCGATGAGCGGCGTGATCGCCGACGTCCCCGGGCTCCTCGAACTCGCCGAACAATTCGGCGCCGCCCTGATGGTCGATGATGCCCACGCCATCGGCGTCGTGGGTCCTCTTGGACGCGGTACGGCAGCCCACTTCGGACTGGGCGATCGTGTGCACCTGACCACCGGTACGTTCTCCAAGAGCTTCGCCTCGCTGGGAGGATTTGCCGTCGGCTCGCAGGAAGTCATCGACTTCATCCGCCACGCCAGCTCCGCACACATCTTCAGCGCTTCCATGCCACCGGCCAACGTGGCTACCGTGCTGAAATGCCTGGACGTGCTGGAAGAAGAGCCCTGGCGCGTCGAGCGGCTCTGGGAAATTGCCGACTATATGCGCGACGGATTCCGAAACCTGGGGTACGATGTCTGGACGAGCCAGACGCCCATCATCCCCGTCGTCATCGGCGACCGGCTTACCTGCTTCCGCTTCTGGCGGGACCTGCTGGAGGAAGGCGTTTTTGTCAACCCCATCATCCCACCCGCCGTGCCGCAGGGCCAGTCACTGATGCGAACGTCCTACATGGCGACCCACACGAACGAGGACCTCGACCGCATCCTCGAAGTCTTCCGCAAGGTCGGCATCAAGCACGGAATCATTGAAAACAACGGCGTCGCGGGTCGCAATGGCGTTCCACCGATGATGCAGCCGGATGCTTCCGCAGAAGCGGACGCTCTGGAAGCCTAGCGCCATCGTTTCCATCCGCGCACGCCGGAGAAGAGAAGACGTACCCACCGCCCCGGTTCCGGGCGCGGCGTCCCACCCATCCCTCGCGCGATCGATACTTCCATGAGCGGCTCTGTCGTCGTCCAACCGGTTCGCACCCGCCGCGACCTCGCCCAATTCGTCGACTTTCCCTATACCCTGTATCGCGACAACCCCTGGTGGGTGGCCCCGCTGCGCATGGATCAGCACCGCGTGCTGAACAAAAGGAAGCATCCCTTCTTCCACCATGGCCGCCTGCAATCTTTTCTTGCCCGCAACGCTGCCGGCGAAGTCGTTGGACGCATCAGCGCCATCGTCAACGGCATGCACCTGGAGAAGTACCACGACGGCACCGGCTTCTTCGGATTCTTCGAATCCATTGAAGACTACGACGTCGCACGTGCCCTGCTGGACGCCGCAGCCGACTGGCTCCGCGGGCAGGGACTACAAGCCATGCGGGGACCCGCCAATCCCTCCCTCAACGAGGTGGCAGGACTCCTCGTGGACGGGTTCGACCGGCGTCCGGCCATCCTCATGCCCTACAATCCTCCGTACTACGAGGACTTTTTCCTCCAGTACGGCTTCGAACGGGCGATGACGATGTGGGCCTACTACATCCACCAGAAATACGCCCGCTACGACCGCATGCGCCGCGGTGTGGAGATCATCCGAAAACGCAACCCGGACACCCGACTGCGCACACTCGACATGAGCCGGTTCGACGAGGACGCGCGTATCGTGCTCGACATCTACAACAAGGCGTGGAGTCAGAACTGGGGATTCGTCCCCATGACGGAAGCCGAATTCAGCGCACTCGCGCACGAACTGAAGCAGATCGTCGATCCACGTATCGTTTTCATCGTCGAAAAGGAGGGCGTGCCCGTCGGCTTTTCCATCTCCCTTCCCGACCTGAACCAGACGCTCGTCAAGAACCGCAACGGACGTCTGTTCCCGCTGGGTCTGCCCAGGCTCCTCCTCCACGCAAAGATGGTCGGCATCTCCGAAATCCGCACCATCATGATGGGGGTCCTCCCCGAGCACCGGCACCGGGGGTATGACGTGCTCCTCAACGCCGAGATTTTCGAGCGCGGGCCCGAACTCGGGTATATGGGCAGCGAGATGAGCTGGCTGCTCGAGGTGAACCGGCCCATGATGAACACCGCGATCAGCCTCGGGGGCACGCCGGACAAGGAATACGCGCTCTTCGAACTCCGATTCGACAATGCCGCACCCGCCCCGAACTGAGCCGGATCCGCTGGAGCGTCCTCAACGGCCCTCAAATTGGGGCTTGCGGCGTGCAAGGAACGCGTCGACGCCCTCCCGGAAATCCGCCGTGCCGCAGGCTTGACCGAACAACAGGGCCTCTCGCGCGAGTCCACGGTCGAGCGGACCATCCCCAGCCCGGAGCGCATCCAGCACAAACGCCACGGCAAGCGGAGCCCGTTCGAGGATGCGGCGGGCCAGCACTTTCGCTGTCTCCAGCAGCTCATCCAGGGGCACAACACGGCTCACCAGCCCCGCCTGCAGGGCCCGGTTCGCGTCGATCGGATCCCCCGTCAGCATCATTTCGGCTGCGAGCGATGCGCCGACCGCGCGCGGAAGCCGCTGTGTACCGCCATAGCCTGGAAGCAATCCCAGTCCTACCTCGGGTTGGCCAAACCGAGCGGAATCGGAACAGATCCGTAGATGACAGGCGAGCGCCAGTTCACAACCTCCCCCGAGGGCAAATCCGTTCACGGCCGCGATGACCGGTTTCGGAAGCGCCTCGATGGCGGAGAAGACGGCCTGGCCCTGCTCCGCGAAAACCTGGCCGGATTCCCTGTCCAACCCCCGGAACTCCGAGATGTCGGCGCCGGCCACAAAGCTCTTCGGTCCCGCTCCCATGATGATGAGCGCCCTGACGTGAGGCGTCACGCGACCGAACTCGATGCACAGCGCCAGTTCCGCCATCACGTCCGCACTCAGGGCATTGAGCCGCTCCGGACGGTTGATCGTCAGAACCGCCACCCCGTCGGATTCGACCTCGAAGCGCAGGGCGGAGAGCCGGGAAACGAGGGCTTCGACGGACATGGGACAACCTCGGGTCGGGTCCCCGCCTACTCGCCGGTTTGCGTGCGGGAACGGGTGAGCGCGTCGCGGTCTTCCGCCTCGAATGAGTCGATGTCGTCGAGCATCCCGAGCACCTGGCCCGACCGGAACACCTCTTCCACCTCCGCCACGGACGCCCGGGTTTCTTCCACTTCGCTGACGAGCGTGTCGAGCTGGAAGGAGATTTCCTCCGGATTGCGCATCGTGAGCGACTGTTCGTGGATGTATTTCGTCACATCCTCGATGGTCTCGATCTGGGCATCGATCACCTCCAGGTACTCGTTGGCCCGCTTGAATTTGTCGAGGCGCCGCTCGAGGATGCCCAGTCTGCGCTGCCGGATTTCGCGCACGCGGGGAGACGATTGTTCCATCTCGGCCCGGAGGTCTTGAATGGCCTGTGCCACCTCGTTGCGGGTGGTCGTCATCGAGAAGCGGCGATACCGCTCCTGCGACTGCAAGAGGTTGAGATAGGAATTGAGCAGCCCGTCCAGTTTCTGGATATGGCTTTCCAGCATGCCCTGGGACGCGTATCCGACCTTTTCGTAATTCTCCTCGATCATCTTCTTGAGGTTACGCAGGCGGATATACCGCTTCTGGTTCTGCTTGGACAACAGGCGGAAAACGTCTGCGCCCGAAGGCGGCTTGCTCTTTTCCGCGGCCCGTTGAGATCGCACCACTTTGCGGAACCGCTCCTGCCTCGGGAGGATGCCCAGGTAGAGCAACTCGGCCGCTGCCGCGAACAGGAGCAGAAACTGCGTCAGCTCGGTCCCTCCCAGGAAGAACGCGGTGAGCATGGTGGCGATCAGGAAGACCAGATTCCAGGGATTCAGGAAGGCTTCCTTGGTGTAGTTGATGCTCTCCTTGGTGCTTGTCGACATAGTCGGCTCTACGTGCGTTCCTATCCTTCTTCCCCCGCCGCCCTTCGCCGCGCTGAACCGCGGCCGATGGTCTTCTCGGGCTCCGGCGTCGAGGGGTCTCCCTCCTGTTCCGCCGCCTGTCGACCAATGGTCTTTTCCGGAAGGCTGCCGTCCTTGTTCGCCGGCCGGCCGGACCTGACCGACCCCGCTTGCTTCGACTCCGTGTCGGTTCGGCTCCCCGACGGATCCATCTGGGCCTTCATCTGTGCGACGAGGGCCTCCGCCTTGAGTTTCCGCTCTTCCTCGGGAGATAGCACAGGCTGCGACGGATCGGTGATTCCGGCCGACTCCAGGGCCATATCGAGTCGCGCCTCGGCCTCGATCGCGCCCCGCTGCAGCGACTCGGTTCGGGCGTCCAACTCGGGCGTTTCGAGACCGGCGGTCATTTCGCCGATCGCGCGGTGGACCTTCGCCATGCGTTCCGCGTCCCGCAACTCACCCTTCAGGCGCTTGATCTCCCGGAGGTGCGCCTTCTCTTCCTCCTTGAGACGTTCGAATTCTTCTTTCGTCATGCTCTCACCTCAGGCCGCGCGTGCCATTGGGGTCTATTCCTACGAGGTCTGCGTACGCTGCCTTCCCACCGTCTTCTCGGCTTCCTCTTCGGCCGGGAGCTGCACCTTCGGCGCAGGCGCCGCGGGTTCCAGCATGCCCATCTCGAGCTTGAACTGCTTGAGGAGTTCGTCTGCCCGAATGGCCTCGGCATCCTCTTCGATGCGCAGGGCCTCCGTGTCGACCGAGTCGAGTGCAAGCTCCATGCGTGCCTCGTTCTTGGCCGTCTGCTCATTGATGCGCTGCAGCATTTCGTCGTGGGTGGCATCCATGCCGGCCACCTCGAACTGCTCCAGGGTGTCGGCGACCTTCGCCTGCCACTTCGCGCGCTCATGGGCCCGCAGGGCCTCGCGGGCATCCTGGATCTTCTTCTCCCGCTCACGCATGAAGACCTTCTTCACCTGCAGCGCCTTGTCGTAGGCCGATCTGGCAAGCCCCAGCTGTTCGTTGGTTCGCACGTTGGCTTCCTTGATCTGCTCCAGCCGAAGCGCATATTGCTTCGCGATGTCGTCCCGTCCAGCCTGAATCCCCGCTTTCACCTTTGAGGTCAGCGACGCGATCTCGCCCTCATATCGCTTGGCCTCCTTTTCGAGCTGAACAACCGTCGCCTTGACCGTGGCGATGTTCTCGTTCATCTTCGGAATCTGATCATTCAGCTCCCGCATATTCTGCTCGAGGATCAGCTTCGGATCCTCCATGGTAGAAATAAGCCCCCCGAAGAGGGACTTAATCATCCTGACAAATCGTTTCCACATGAGGCTTTCAGGGTCAATTGCACAGTGACACGATCACAAGGCGCGATGGCCTGACCGGGGAAGATACATATACCAATCGTTAAATCGTGGGGTTCGCTCGAAGTTCTGTCCCCGCACGTTTCGATGCGGACCCCCAACCCGCGGCCGAATACCGATCCAGCAGCAGCGGTGCACCGGCAGGCCGATCATCGACGTAGGAATAGGCGGCGGCGACGGCAGCCAGCCGGTCTGCAAGGTCGTCGGTAGTCCGCGTGTAGACCGTCGCCAGAATGTCTCCTTCTCTTACGGGATCTCCGGGCTTTTTGTTGAGCACCAGTCCTGCCGTTGGGTCCACGCCGTCCTCCTTGGTCGTACGACCTGCCCCGAGCGCCTGGCTGATCCGCCCGATCGCCAGCGCATCGATGCCCGCGACATAGCCATCCACGCCCTCCGGCGCCTTCACGACGGCACGGGGCCGGTACCCCTCCCGGTCCTCCGGAGCCTCCAGCACGCGCGGATCGCCGCCTTGCGCCTCCACCATGCGGAGAAACGTCTCGAATGCATCCCCACTCGCGAGCACTTCGACGGCCCTGAGAGCACCGTCCGCCGGCGAAGCCGCCTGTCCGCCAAGACAAATCATTTCTCCGGCGAGCAGTACCACGAGTTCGGTGATTTCCGGCACCGGCTCGCCCTGCAGACACCGAACGGCATCCACGATTTCCGGCCAGTTGCCAACGCCGTACCCCAGGGGCGCGTCCATGGCGGTCATCCACGCCACGGTGGTCGTTCCGAAGCCCTCACCGACCGAGACGAGCCGTTCGGCCAATCCACGCGCCTCCTCCTCTGTTTTCATGAACGCCCCGCGGCCGCATTTCACATCGAGGACCAGTGCGTCGATCCCCTCAGCCAGCTTCTTGCTCATGATGGAAGCAGCGATGTAGGGAACGCACTCGATGGTGCCGGTGACGTCGCGCAGGGCATACAGCTTGCGGTCGGCCGGGGCAATCTGCTCGGTCTGGCCGATCATCGCAACGCCGAGGTCGCTGAGTTGACGAAGGGTCTGCGTGAGGGTCAGATTCGTTCTGAATCCGGGGATGGACTCCAGTTTATCGAGTGTGCCGCCCGAGTGTCCGAGGCCTCGTCCGGAGATCATCGGGACCACCACGCCGCACGCCGCCACGAGAGGAGCGAGGGGGATCGACACCTTGTCTCCGACTCCGCCGGTCGAATGCTTGTCAACCTTCCGCCCGGAAAGCCGTCGCAGATCCAGCATCATGCCGGAGTGCAGCATCGCACTGGTGAGGGCGTTCGTTTCGGTCTCCGTAAATCCCCGAAGCAGACCGGCCATCAGAAAGGCGCTCATCTGATAGTCCGGCACATGTCCTTGGGCATACGCACGGACGAGCCGTTCGAGATCCTGCGCCGACAGTTCCCAGCCGTTGCGCTTGGCGACGATCAGATCCACGATGCTGCGCATGGAACAGAGCCTGGTCAACAAAGAAAACGGGGACGTCCCGACTTCCGGAACGCCCCCGACTCCTGTACGCGGTCTGGTACCGACCCTTCCGGGAAATCCGCCGGACAAATCGCCGATCGGAAGCCGGAAGTTTTACTTGCTCGTACTCGAGTACCGGCGACGGAACTTCTCCACACGGCCGGCCGTGTCGACGAACTGCCGCTTGCCGGTGTAGAACGGATGGTTCGTGCTGTCGACGTCCGAGGTGTACGAATCCACCTTCATCGTCGAACGGGTTTCAAACGACGTGCCGTCAGCAAGATGGACGGTCAGGGTCTTGTAGTTGGGATGGATGTCCTTCTTCATCGCTGTTGGCGCGAGGGTTCGATAGGGTAATGGGATAAATCGAATAGTATAGTACACCGCCCGCCGGTCCAGGTTCCCGTCGTCCACTTTCCACCTTCCCACCCTCCATCTCCCACCCTCCCATCTGGCGGTCCGCCTTCGCGTGCGACCCGCGTCCCGCGTCTCGCGTCTACCTCCCGTCTCCCGCCTCTCGCGCTCGTCCTCCGTCTCCCACCTCCCGTCTCCCTCTGCTCCCCACTTCCGTCGCTCTGGATCCCGGCTTCCGCCGGGATGACGGTCGATATGCCAACTCTTAAACTTCTAAACTGTCAAACTCCTAAACTCCTGATTTATAACGCACCAACCTTCGGACCCCCGGACTTTCGGCCCCCGGACCCTCGGACCCCCGGACGCTCACTCCCATTCACGCATGAGACCGTCTCATCTCCCCATACTCCCCGTCCTCCCCATAGTCTGGATCCCGGGTCTCCGCTTCGCTGCGCCCGGGACGCTCACTCCGTTCGCGCCTTCGGACC
>CAYLXM010000105.1:0-8438 GCA_964387555.1 uncultured Rhodothermales bacterium
ACGCCCACACGCCCACACGCCCACACGCCCACACGCCCACACGCCCACACGCCCACACACTCCCCATGCCCCACCCCGCCGTCGCCAAACGCCTGTCCACCCTGGACCGCTTCCTCACCCTCTGGATCTTTATCGCCATGGGCGTGGGAGTCGGATTGGGCTTCATATTCCCGGGTGTCGAGGGGTTCCTCGACAGCTTCCAGGTCGGTACGACCAACATCCCCATTGCCATCGGCCTCATCCTGATGATGTACCCGCCCCTGGCCAAGGTGCGCTACGAAAAATTCGGGGTGGTCTTCCGTCACGGCAAGGTGCTGGGGCTCTCACTCATCCAGAACTGGATTGTCGGGCCGCTCGTCATGTTCGCTCTGGCGCTGCTCCTGCTGCCTGACATGCCCCACTACGCGGTCGGCCTCATCCTTGTCGGACTCGCGCGCTGCATCGCCATGGTGCTGGTGTGGAACGATCTGGCCGGGGGAGACCGTGACCTGGCGGCCGGACTGGTGGCCTTCAACGCGGTCTTCCAGGTCCTGCTCTACGGAGTCTACGCATGGATCTTCATCACCTTCCTGCCTCCGCTGTTCGGCTTCGAAGGGGCCATCGTTGAGGTGGGCATCGGAGAAATCGCGAAGACCGTCTTCATCTACCTCGGTGTCCCTTTCCTGGGCGGACTCATCACGCGTTTCACGTTGCTGAAGGCCAAGGGCGACGAGTGGTACGAGAAGGTCTTCATCCCGCGGATCAGCCCGCTGACCCTCGTCGCCCTGCTCTTCACGATCGTCGTGATGTTCTCGATGAAAGGCGAGTTGATCGTGACCCTGCCATACGACGTCGTGCGGATCGCCATCCCGCTCGTACTCTACTTCGTGGCCATGTTCCTGATCACCTTTTTCCTGGCCCGAAAAATGAAGGGCCAGTACCCGGAGGTGACCACGGTCGCCCTCACCGCCGCCAGCAATGATTTCGAACTGGCCATCGCCGTAGCCGTAGCCGTATTCGGGATCACCTCACCCGAGGCGTTTGCCACGGTGATCGGTCCGCTCGTTGAAGTACCCGTCCTCATCGGCCTCGTGAACGTGTCGCTCTGGTTCAAGAAGAGGTTCTTCCGATCCGCCGAACAAGCCGCCTGATAGCGCAAGACCGGCGTAGCTCTCGGATTGCTGGAAACCGGCCGTCACCTCCCCGACGTCTCAACACGGACGGGAACTCTGGCTGAAGTTCAAGGGGGCCCGTTTCGCTGGCGGGAACGTCGGCTCGGCGCGAGACGGCCAATCGGTCGGTGCTCCGGATCAGAACGGCCCCAGGTTCGTAATGAAGCGTCGCCCGCACGTCCTAATACACGAGTAATCCATCCGCAATGAGCAACGACCGAAATCCAGGCGCCCCTCTGTCCCGACGCCGGTTCCTCTCCATCGGCGCCGCCGCCACGGCGGGACTGGGCGCCGCACCGCTGACCCACATCGCCGGCTCCAAACCGGCAAAGGCGGCCGCTCCCACGATTTCGCCGGTCGTCCCGGAGTGGCGCAACCGACAGGAGGGGATGGCCTATCGGATGCTCGGACGCACCGGGATGATGATCTCCGAAGTCGTCAGCGGTGGGGACCCCGTTCGGCCCGACAACCTGCGCCCGACGGAAATCGCCATCGAGCGTGGACTCAACTACCTCGACATGGCCTCCGCCTACGGCAACGGCGAATGCGAGCGGGCCTATGGACAGATCATCGATTCGCCGTCGAAGCGCGATAAAGTCTTCATGACCACCAAGGTCAGCAGCTTCAAGTACGTCCGCAACCAGATGTACCGGGAGATCTTCAACGGATTGCCCGGTGAGAAGCAGAGCGCCATCCAGAAGCGGGCGAACGAGATCCGCGCCGAGCGCGGCGTCGACAAGCCCGGATACTTCTTCCTCTACTGGCCCGGAATGGACCGGTCCGTCGAGGGCAGTTACCTCTCCATCGCGATGCAGAAGGACTATGCCCACCTCGTCGAAGGCAGCAAGCAGTTTCGGGAGACGATCGTGCAGTCGCTCGAGGGCAGTCTCGAACGAGCCGGGACGGACTACTTCGACATCCTGATGTGTCCCCACGGCGCCGACACGCCCGAGGATCTCCAGGTCCCGGAAATCTGGGAGACGTTCAACGAACTCAAACAATCAGGCAAGGTCCGCTATCTCGGGATTTCCACGCACTGCGACCCGGCCGGCGTCCTCCGCGGCGCCGCGGACACGGGCCAGTTCGATGTCTGCATGTGTGCCTACAACATCGGTAACGGGGGCTACATGGATGAGCCCATCCGTTTTGCCCATCAGGAAAAGGGGATGGGCATCATCGCGATGAAAGCGGCCATGTTCGTCGCCACGCAACACGAGGCGATCAAGCCCATCCCGCAGTGGCGGATCGACATGGTGGACCGCATCGTGCCGGGAAACATGAAAGCGCCCATGAAGGCCTACGTCTGGGCCCTGCAAAATCCCAATATCTCGGCCGTCGTATCAAACCTCTGGGACCCTACCTTCGTCGACGAAAACCTCTCCGTCGCCGGGATGAACGTCGAGCTGAGCGCGGGGTGATGCCGGATTTGGCCCGATGAACGTCAGGTCCTTGGCCCGAAATACGCTGGACGTAACCGGAGTCCCGCCGGTACGTACAAGAATTTCTGCCTGTGCCACCCGTTGGAACCGCACGCCGGCGCCGTGATTGCCGCTTGCTGATCGGAGCGTCCCACGCGCACCCGTCCCTCCGGTGCTCCAATGGCTTCTCTGACCCGACAATCCCTGCGGCTACGTGCCATCGTGGAAAGACGAACGTCAGGCGGCCGCTGGCTCCCCGAGAACACGATGAACGGGCAGATGTGGGTGGACGTGGAGGCGAAAGGGAAACCGAGCAAGTGGATTACCTATCGCGCGCTGCGCCTGCTGGATCATTTCGGGCAGCAAACCGGCGGGCTCGACCGGTGAAAACGGCGACCGGCAGGTCAGGATGTCCTAATGCTGCCTCACCAGGCGAAACGCCTCTGCCATCCCGTACGAAATCACGTCGTACTCCCGCCCCGAAGGCTGCCGCTCCGGCGCCGTCTCGAATTGTGACGGCCACGCCGCGCCGCGTATCGGCCCCGCATGGTGCGGACCGAGCAGGTTCTTGAGCGATCCATATACGGTCACCGCGATCTCGTTGACCCCCGGCCTCAGGGCGCCACTCACGTCCAACTCGTACGGAGGCCAGCCGATAACCCCGGCTTCCGCTCCATTCACGGACACCGAGGCCACGGTACCCGTCCATTCCGGCAGGCGGACCGTCCACGTTCCACCCTCCTCAGCGATGTCAAACGCCTGGAGAACTTCGATTCCTTCCGCATACATGGACAATCCCTGTCGATTCCACGCGCCCAGGGTGAGTGGTTGAGGAGGAACCAGCCTCCAGCCCCGCTCCGCCGGCTCCACCCCGAAATCACCCCGCACAACCAGGGGCTCCAGTTCATGGTGGATGGACATCCGGCGAACCGCCAACGTGATCTCGTTCGATCCGGCCTTCACGGCCGAACCCACGTCATAGACCCCGAAATCCCGATCGAGCCACCAGGCTTCCGGCGTCGACGCAACCCGGGCTCCGTTCACCGATACCTCCCAAAGGTCCGGGCGCTCGATGACTACCTGGATCGAGCCCATGTCGACATTCGGAGCGATTTCCAAGCGGTACGTCGCCGTCCAGCCCGAACCCTCCGGGAAGACGTCCTTATCCAGGATATCGGAGCGGAACTGCACCGCCCGGCTCCACGGGTTGCCGTCCAGCCCGAAATGCCGGAAGACGCGGTCCGCCGCCCGATAGAAGTAGAGACCCTTTTCGACGGATCCTCCTCCCAGATCCAGATCGCAATAATCCAGCGCCAGCGTGTTGGGCGATGTGCGGCGCACCTGTACCGGCCCCAAGGCGGGCACCTCGACCTCCTCTGCGACCGGCAAACCGGATCCCGGGCTATCGGCCGCTTCGGGCTCGACCCCAACAAACAGCAACAGCGCACCGGAAGGGGGGAGGTTGAACGAGAGCGACACGGACCCGTCGATGCGCTCGTACGGATAGGGGGAGATGCGGCCCGTTATGGCATCGAGTAGACGTACGGAAGCGCCGCCCGCTCTCAACCAACCGGAAACGCTCTCCTCCAGACTCGAATTGGTAAGCAGCCAGAGCTCACCGTCCGCAAGCCGCCGCCTGTGGTGGTAGAGGATGCCAACCGTCTCGCCGGTCCGAACCATCTCGAATGAGGGGTCTGCAAGCCGATCGAGCAGGGGAGAGGCAAGACCCGTCGTGTCCACTGCCCACTGCTCGGGATGCGCCGCGGCAAGCTCGACGAAACGGGTCGTCTCCGCACCATCCTGAAACGAGGGGAGAGACGCAAAAGACAGGATGCTCCCGCCCCCCTTCAGCACCTCCTCCAGCAGATCGGCTGTCTTCCGATCCAGATTGTCGAGGCCGGGCGGGAGCACCACACGATCGTACACGCGTTCCCCGACCTTCAACTGCCCACTTTCCACGCTCCCGAATCGGGCGATCAGGTCCTCCGACCCGAGATCGTATTCCACCTGGCGCCGCTCGAGCCCGGTCACGAACGCCTGAAAATCCTCGCCGAGGCGCCGAAGCGCCGCATGGGAGGCGCCCGGACTGTAGACCATCCAACCCGATGTGGTCGGTTCGATCACGAGGGTCGTGTTGACCTGCTCACCGGACGACATGGCGAGCGACATGCGGCCCAGATAGTCTCCCATCACCCGATACTTCGGCCACCACGGCGCGTGGTAGGAGAAGGATTGAGGATGGTCCCGCTTGCGGGCGCCTTTCATGGTGACGAGCGAGAAATGCGGATTCACGAAATTGACGCCCAGCACGTACTGCCAGTCTGCAATCCGTTTCATGTCGACGAACCGGAGTTCCCATCCG
This sequence comes from uncultured Rhodothermales bacterium, assembly GCA_964387555.1. Classification (GTDB taxonomy): domain Bacteria; phylum Bacteroidota; class Rhodothermia; order Rhodothermales; family CAYLXM01; genus CAYLXM01. The sequence goes on from CAYLXM010000105.1 coordinate 4,932, forward strand.
CCCGCGCCATACGTCTCGCTGAGCGTCCGCCGCCTCCCCATCTGGTTCGCGACACTCGAAAGCTCCTTCACGGCCCGCACGTTGCCGAACTGGGCGTTGACGTGCTCGCTGTACTGGTTCATCAGGATGTCGATCCCCGGCATCTGGTGCCAGGCGTACATCGCCATGTTGTCGGGACCTTCCGACGGATCCGGCCAGCCATGCTCCCAGTAGTGACCGGTCCACGCCAACCCCTTCTCTTCCGTGTATTCGAACCAGGGCTTCGCCCATCGCTCGACAAACAGGTCCATCACCACCGCCTGATAGTTGTGCCGCACCTTCCTCCAATCCCCTGTTTCCTGAAAGAGCGAGGGAAGGGACGTTCGGAGGTCATAGCCCCATCGCTGCTCAAACTGATCGAACAGGTCGGGCGTGTACTTGATGCCGCCGGGTGGACGCGTGTTGGGCTCGTCGGTGAAGACGCCTTTTACGGTCTTGCCGAATTCGTGTCCGGACGAGGCTTCGTACCCGGACATGGTGACGGTCTTGAACGTGTCCGTCACACCCTCCAGGAGCAGATCCACATAAGAGAAGCCGCCGAACCAGCCCGAGCGCCCGTAGAAGGTCCGGGCAAATGCATAATACGCGCCGGCTCGGCCCGGCGTCTCGCGCCAGGTCGGGGTAATGTCCACGAAGCGGTCGCCGGACTTCTCGAGGACGACCAGGAAATCCAGGGAGTCCGGAGGAAGCACCCTGAAGGTCTCCATCTGTAGCCCCTGTCCCTCCGTGTACGACTCCGGCATCCGGGCGGGAACGTGTCCGCCCGCAAATCCGCTCGGGTAGGAGTTCTCGTCGTAGATCCATACGTCCAGGCCGAGCGTCTTCGCTTTCTCCACCGTGTACTGAAAGAGGGCATGCCACCGGTCGGACAGGTACGGGGTGATGAGCCCGGGTCTCGGGTGGACGAACACCCCGCCGATGCCTTTCGTTTGAAAATCTTCGAGTTGCTCATCGATCTGCGCTTCCTGAAGATCATCGTTCCACACCCAGAGCGGGGCGGATCGGAACGAGGCCGGAGGGTCCTCGAAGAGGGCCGAGAGTTCGGCGAAGGAGTTGGGCGGGCCTTCGGGCGCGTCCGGCGTGGCCCGGCACCCGAAAAGGAGCAGAAGGGGGAGAAGAAAGAGGATGCGCATCGGACGAAGGATTCTGGTTTGCCAAAGTAGCACCCGACCGCCCGCTGCCCCAGCCTCGCTGCAAGAAATTCTCATGTCAAAGGCCATCGCCGGCCCGATCCGATACTTGTCAACAGTTCCGTCCTCCGCTACATTTAAGCCAATGGAAGGCCAACCATTAGGGGTCCATGGTGGAGGGGATGGATACCGTATTCGCAATGTGCCCCCGGCGTGCCGAACCGGAGGTGGTCGACCACCTCGGTGGCGCGGTGCGACCCGAACGCCTCGCCAACGAAGCGAGGGCCGTATTCGGGCGAGAGGCACGGATTCCGATCATGTTACGCGCCTTGATGTCCTCGCGTCCGGGACGAATTCTCGGAATCGCACTCGTCGGGGGAGCCTGGTTGTGTTCGGGAGTCACGGCCCAGCCCCTCCGCGTGGAGCGTATCACAGAAGCGGAGGGCTTCCCGTCCAGTTTCGTTCTCGGGACGAAACAGGATCGGCAGGGGTTTCTCTGGGTCAGTACCGAGAAAGGAGCCTATCGCTACGACGGATACCGGTTCGAGCGCGTGGAAGTGGAGCCGGAAAAGCAAGTCCCGGATGCGGTCGATCAGATCTATGAAGATAGGGACGGCTTCCTGTGGATGACCCACGCGGACGGAGTAACCCGGTACGATCCGAGGAACGGAGCGCTGAAGATCTTCCTGCCGGATTCCATCCACCCAGGTGGCATACGCCCGCCTATTTGGGGGGTGATGCAGGATGGTAAGGGTCGCTTCTGGGTCGCCGGACTACAGGGCCTCTGCCGACTGGACCCCGAGTCGGGCACGTGCCGCTACTACGTTCATGATCCGACAGACCCGACGAGCATTCCGGATAACTCGGTCCGCTACATGATGGAGGACAGCCATGGCCGGCTCTGGTTTGCGACCGGCCCCTACCAGTCCGACCGGGGAGGACTGGTCAGAATGGAGGATGCCGAAACGGGTCGCTTTAGAGTCTACCGGCACGATCCCGACAACCCTAGGAGCCTGTCGCTGAATCCGGTCGACATGATTTATGAGGACCGGAGCGGCACGATCTGGATCGGCAACGGACCGGGGGGCGCCGGCCTGCACCGCTACGACCCCGAAACGGACGACTTCACAGCCTTCCCCTACGATCCGACCTACCCCGACCGGTTGGCCGGCCCACCCCACGTGCAGGCGGGCCGCCCCGTCAACAGCGTGGTCATCATCCGGGAAGAACGGGCACAGAACGACATGTTCTGGATCGGGGGCTGGGGGGGACTCAACCGGTTCAATCGGAAGACCGGCGAAGTCACCCGTTTCCGGCACGATCCGAACAACCCCGCATCCCTGGCATCGAACTTCGCCTACAATTTCCTGGAGGATCGGTACGGCACATTCTGGGTCGGGACCGTCGGAGGGGGCCTGAACAAGCTTGTGCCCCAAAGACGCCAGTTCCTTGTGGAACCGGCGGGACACGGCTCACCGGAACTGTCGGATGCGGACATCACCGCGCTCTTCGAAGAAGAAGACGGCACGCTCTGGATGGGTACCGAAACCGGCCTCTATCGGAGGAACCCGGGTTCCGGTTCTCTCGACGTCTTCCGACACGATGCCGCCAACCCCTCGTCCTTGAGCAACAACCTGGTGCACGCACTCTTCCGGGATCGAGCCGGAACCCTCTGGGTCGGTACGGACAACGGGTTGAACCGATTCGATCCGCGGAGACGAGCCTTCCACACCTACGTTCCAATGCCCGGAAAGGGCGTTCTGCCCATCTCGGATCTTCAACGCGACATGCCGATAGTGGGGCCGACAGGGAGGGGAACGGCTTCGTCCGTGCTTTCGATCTATGAGGACAGCCGGGCGCGGTTGTGGATCGGTACAGCCGACGGGCTATTCGAGTTCGACCGCGGCCACGGGCGCCTCACCCCGTACTTCGGCGGAGCACGTGACGTGGGCCGGGACGCAGGCTATCTGGTTCAGGCCATTGCGGAAGATCACAAGGGACACCTGTGGCTCGGAATGGACAACCTCGTCGTCCATTTCGATCCGGAAACCGAGCGGGTGACCCAGAGAATCCGGGTCGGAACCATGTATCCGTTCGTTTCCAGCGTCGTCGTTGACCGACAGGGAGTGGTGTGGTTCGGCGGCGACATGGGATCCATAGGGCTTCACCGTCTGGATCCGGAGACCGGCGAGCGGAGCCAGATCACGATGGAACAGGGCCTACCGGGCAACGGTATTCGTTCCATCCTGCAGGATGAATCGGGAGAACTCTGGATCGCGACCAAGCTGGCACTCACGCGCCTCGATCCCCAAACCAAGGCTTTCAGGACGTACGGGGT
>CAYLXM010000106.1:0-1311 GCA_964387555.1 uncultured Rhodothermales bacterium
ACGCCCAATCCGAGATGGGCGACCTCAAACGCTCGGAAAATCGTCCTCTCCCCTCTCTCCGGGCTGCCGCCGCTCGTGCCATCGAATCCGTGCGAAACCGCCCAGTGGTATTTCGGGAAATCCCGAATCAGGTGCTCAAAGAGGAGATACGGACGGTTACAAGCTCGGTAGAAGGGCAACTTGCGCCTGTTCAGGAATCTGTGTCGACGGAGGCGGTTTCGATGGTCCGGTTTTTCGACGGGGCGTCCAATGAAGACAACGCTGTCGTCAACCGGTATCGGGTGACGCCGCCTGACACGGACGGAGATGTGGGTCACACTCACATCATCCAGATGGTGAACTCGCTCACGACCGTTTTTGACAAGGCCGGCAACAGGGTCTTCGGACCCTTTCCTTCAAACGCTTTCTGGGATGGGATAGGCGGCCTCTGTGAGCCATACAACCAGGGGGACCCCATCGTTGTGTATGATGAGGCGGCCCAGCGCTGGATCGTGAGCCAGTTCGCCTTCGACGACAATATGACCGTTTTTGCTCAGTGCGTCGCGGTTTCGGCCGGCTCGACGCTCGATCCGACGGACCAATGGAACCGATACGAGTTCAGTTTCAACGGGATCGGCTTCAACGACTACCCCAAACTCGGCGTCGTGTCGAATTCCATCACGCTGATGGCGAACCTTTTTACGCCAATCGGAGGCGGTTACTTCACCTGGAAGGGAACCTATATCGGGGCTATGGACAGGGCCTCCATGTACTCGGGGCAGCCGGCATCGCTTGTGGGCTTCAATATTGGCACCTCGGAGGGGGGATTCCTCGCGGCCGATCTCGACGGCTCGTCCACGTCAGCGGTCCCCGCGCTCTTTGCCACGGCGATGACGGCTATCGGGTATTTCGACATCTGGCAAGTTAACGTCACGTGGCCATCAGGCAGCGGTGCCTCGGCCTCGCGAATCGCTCGCATCCCGGTTCCCTCCTTCGACTACGATCTCTGCACGGCGAGTCGCGAAGTCTGCATTCCTCAGCCCGGAACAACGCAAAAACTCGAAGCGCTGAGCAGTCGGCTCATGCACCGGTTGCAGGTCCGGGATTTCGGGACACACCTGTCGATGGTCGCCAGCCATACGGTAGATGTCGGTGGAGGCCGGGCGGGAATTCGCTGGTACGAACTCCGCAAGCCCGGATCCACCTGGTCGTTGTATCAGAGCGGCACGTATGCCCCGAATGACGGGAAATATCGTTGGATGCCGAGTGCTGCTCTTAATGCCGCGGGTGACCTTGGCATCGGCTTTCTTCTCTCGAACGCCACGGACACCT
>CAYLXM010000106.1:1321-8408 GCA_964387555.1 uncultured Rhodothermales bacterium
CCAGTTCGGGAACCGGGCTTCTCGATGCCGGTGAGGTCGTCTGCAAGGCGGGGAGTGGCGCGGAAACCGGTGCTGCCCGCTCGGGGGACTACTCGGCGACCGTCGTCGATCCGGTGGATGATTCGTTCTGGCATACGAACGAGTACATCAAGAACACCGGGTCCTTTTCCTGGCATACGGCCATCTGCAATTTTCAGGTGAGCACCGGTCCGGTGAACCAGTCCCCCGTAGTCGCTATCTCGCTTCCTGAAAACGGGAGTTTGTGGGCGCAGGGAGCGGAGGTCGCGTTCTTGGGCTCGGCCTCCGATGCCGAGGACGGAGACCTTTCCGACTATCTGTCGTGGACTTCTTCTCTCGACGGAGATTTGGGGACCGGGGCAGCCATCACAAAGACGTCTCTGTCGCTCGGGTCCCACACGATCACGGCCCAGGTGACCGATGCCGGCGGCAAACCAGGGCAAGCACAGGTCTCCATCACCGTGTATGATCCGTTCCCCGCTTCGACGATGTCCGTTGCGGGAATCGCCACGTCCGTAACAGGCGGAGCCAAGAAAAAGCAGGGCATGGCCACGGTGACGGTGCGAGACAACAAGGGCAATCCGGTCCAGGGCGCCACGGTTACCGGTGAATTTTCCGGCACGATCACGCAATCCGGTGCAACCGGCGTAACGGATGCCTTGGGTGTGGCCGTGATTCTGACTTCATCGACGACAGCCGCGAAAACGGTCACCGTATCGTTCTGCGTATCGAACCTGACGCACGCGTCCCTTTCCTACGATCCCGCTGGAAACGCCGGCGGCACCACCTGCTCCGCCCCGCCGCCTCCCCCGGAGGATCAGGTCGTGCACGTGGCCGCCGTTACGACGGGTACCTCGGGCAACAAGCGCGTGAAGGGCACGGCCACGGTGACGGTTCACCGCGCCGACCACGCCGCCGCGTCGGGCGTCGTGGTAACCGGCCAGTTCTCCGGTTCCTTCAATGAAACGGTATCCGGAACGACAGGCTCCGACGGCATGGTGACGCTCACGACATCGAGCCAGACCGTGAACCCGACCTTCTCGTTCTGCGTGGAGACCCTATCCGGGATCGGCATCATGTATGACGCGAGCGCCAATCATCCCGACGTGGCGGTGTGCGGCGGCGCATCGAAGGGCGCCATCGCAGATGCAATGCCGGCGCGTGTGTCGCTCGAGCCCAATTATCCGAACCCGTTCAATCCGAGCACGATGATCACCTTCGCGCTGACGGAAGGCAGCCCGGTTCTGTTGAGGGTATTCAACCTTCAGGGCCGCGAAGTGGCCAGGCTCGCCGACGGATATCGCGAAGCGGGGTCGCACAATGTCCTTTTTGACGCTTCCTCGCTCAGTGCCGGAGTGTACGTATACACCCTTCAGGCAGCCGGAGGGGTGCAGACCAGGAGGATGACCATCCTGAAATGATGTGCTGAGGGACCCAGTGGCGCTTTGCATGCAGCTGGAACCTGCGGCATCCACCATCTAAATCGGTTGCATGAAGAGGGGCTACCTTTCTCGGTAGCCCCTCTTCGTATTGGAGTGCCGAAGAGAGACCGCTCCCTGATGAACGCTCCATCAATGGGGATTCCTGCGGAGCGATTGGGCGTACTCTGCAGCCATGGGATTGAATCCACGGGCGTCTGCGAGTCTCCCCGCACGCAGCGCGCAACGCGTGGCGCGGCCCTTGATGCTGCCCGGTCGAGGGGCCACCATGTTGCGAAGGATTGCAGGGCCCCGCAGTGCGACCTGTGATCACTCAAGCACTACCTCAGTACTCACCATCGCAGGACTCATAACCCGCACTCGGATGCGACCCGTTTGCGGATCTGCTCCGACTCCGCTCCCGCCAATCTTCTTGCCCGCATGCCGACCTGCCTGCGTGTCTGCCGATCGACGGCCCCTTCGGCCTGCTTGTCGATCCAGAGATCCAGAAATACCGCCACGACGAGTTCCTCGTCGAGTCCGTCACGTACGAGCCGGCGCAGGCCGTCGAGGAACCGGGCTTCGAACCCGGCCATCTTGAGATCGGTGATGGTTCGGTGCTGGTCGAGCGGACCGAAGTCGGCTGGGCGGAAGGAGAGCACAGCGTGAGAGGGCGGCGGCACGCGACGAAAGCGCGACAGGCCGCGAAACGCTTTGTTCATCGGCCCAGAACTAGATAACGGTCGCGGAGGCATTGACGCCGGGGGAACGTCACCAAGGTCCTCGAACGCCAACAGACTGTACGACGTCATCTCCATCGCCCCGCGACCCACCGTCCCCATCCCATGCCACCCCGCCGCGAGCGTGTGGCGCACCTTGATCACATCGGGGATCTCCTGCGCCTTGTCTGCCCGCTCAAGCACGACCACCAGGCTGGTCCACGGGGTCACCAGACCATATTGCAGGGCCAACCGCGTCTTCTCTTCCTCGGAATGGACGTCGTGCATCCGCTCAGCGGCCGCCAGGCGGGGCATGACCGTCCCCTCGGCATCCGGATGAATCGGCGCGGCCTGTATCGGGGCTGCGTTGAGATTGAGGCGGACCTCGCCTCCGGGCTCCTCGGCGAACCAGCCGAAGACATGTACCGTGTCGTCGGAGAATACGCTATCCAATTGAGCCGGCGACATGTGGAGCGGTGAGATCGGCCACACGACCTTCGCGGATTCGGCTTTGCGAAACATCCGGCGGGCATGGTGTTCGATCCGGCCCGGCATGTCCTCGTTCGGGGTCACCATTTCGCAGGCTCCGCCCGTCTGCTTTGACAGACTCGAAAGCAGCGCCTCGTTGGGGGCGCTGCCCACGCCCACGGTGAACAGGCGGTGATTTGATTTACGTGACAGGTTAACGATATCCTCGTGCCGCCAGACCTCACCGTCGGTGATGAGAAGGATGTCCGCGCCCCTGTTCGGGGCCATTTCCATCATGCGGTTCAGGGCGCCGAACATCTCCGTGCCGCCCATATTGGCATCGAGCGCGCGGACCCACCCCCGCGCCTCCGCAACAGCCGGCGGGTCGGCCGGGCGTGATGACGTGAACAGGGTCGTTGCGTGCGACCCGAAGGCCATGATGTTGAACCGGTCCTCCGGGCGCAGCAGGTCCAGGATGCGCAGCACGCCGATCCGGGCCTGGCGGATGGAATCCCCGCCCATGGAGCCCGAGCAGTCGACCACGATCTTCAGGTTTCTGGCCGCGACCTCCCCTTCGAAGTGCGGACAGAAGCTGGCGTGGACCACCCACCCCTCTCCGTCCCGGGCGGCCGACGCGCTTGCGCGGTGTTCCTCCGACCCCTCAATCAGAAACACCACGTCGCGGTCCATCAACAGCCGATCCAATTCCAGCCGGGCCGACGTGCCGTTTGAACGATCGAAGGCGACAGAATGGGTGGGACACGTGATTTGCGCGTGAGAAAGGCTGCCCTCGACGGTCAGCCGGATGCGCATCCGCAGGTCCTCCATCGTGAATTCCGGCACCTCGTGTGGGTGCAGGGAGGGAGCTCCGTATCGGGGCGCGATCGTCGTGGGGATGCGCAGCCTGATTTGGTCGCCCATCCAGCGCAGCAGTTCGGCGTATTGGATCTCGATCCGGGCCTCCTCGCCCGGCATCAGGTTACCCACGTTCATGGTATAGAGACCCGGTGCGGCCTCGACCAGCAGAAAGGCGGAATCGCCCGTCTCGATGGCTTCTTCGTAGGTCTCCTCCGCCTTCTTTTTGGGCGTGACGACCCCGACCAGGACCCGCTCGCCGATCTGCACCTTCATTTCCAGGAGGGTTGCATCCAGCGGCAGCGGCAGGGTGTATACGGCCTCGATGTTCTTCTCGTCCGCGTTGCGGTAAACCTGGGATATGTGAACCGTCTGGATGAGGTCGATCAGGTGGACGTCGTAGGTCACGTCCGCCAGGACCAGGCGGTCTCTGGAGGTCAAGCCGGGCAGACCGATGGTCGTGTCGCTCATGGTTCGCTCCGAATTTCGTGATAGAGGATTTTGAGGTCCCCAGCAAGGCGGCGGACGGCTTCGGGCGAGAGGCCCGCCCGTCCGGGCTCCAGGGTCAGTTCAATGCCGTCATCGATGACGATATGGGTCCACACCTCGACCGTGCCGGGGCCGCGGGGTTTTTCGGGAGGGTTCGATCCGGTTTCATCACGCATCAACTCGCCGATGCGTTCCAGCGAAAGACCGTTGCGTTGCCACCGGCGGACGGCGAGCAGTTGCTCGAGATGGATGCCGGTGTAGTAGGCGCCCCGGCCTCCGCCCTCGGGCCGGTCGACCAGCCCGATCTGGATGTAGTAGCGGACGGTCCGCCGAGGCAACTCGGCCAGCGCGCAGAGTTCGTCGAAGGAGAAGTGTTTCATGACAAGGGCCCTGGTTCATGGGCCGCCGGGATCGGTCCGAGTGCCCGAAAACCCGGGCGGATCAACCCCGATTTGGCCTCAAAACCGTCCACCGGATTATTATAACAGTCTTTCATGTCAGTACTACTGGCATTAAAAACAGCGGTTCCCTCACGTTCGAAAACTTTCTTTGTCCGGACGAATATCCGGCCGAATCGGCATCTTGGGGGGCAGGCGTTGCTAGCCGTCCTGGGGATAAGTAGATTAGATTCCTTAAGTACGTCTCGTTGTCCGGATTGTGTTCGAAACGCAATTCGGCCCTTCTCCTTTGAACAAGGCACAGAAACGGACTCCACCATGGGATACGTCGTCAATATTCTTCAGCTTGTCATCGCCCTGGGTCTGCTGAACGTTTGGCTCCTCCGGCGCGAGAGACCTACGTCCTGGCGTGGTGGGGTCGCCACGAACATGCGTGAGGAGTTTGCGGCCTATGGCCTGCCGTCCTGGTCGGTCGGTATTGTCGGAGGCCTCAAGGTTGCTCTGGCGATCCTTTTGATTGTCGGAATCTGGGTGCCGTCGTTGACCGTACCGGCAGCAACCGCTTTGGCGGTGTTGATGCTGGGAGCGATCGCCATGCATTTCCGGGTGGGAGATCCGCTGAAGAAGTCTTATCCCGCTATCTCCTTGCTCGTGCTCTGCCTGCTCGTCATCTTTCTCTAGGCAGCGGCGTGGGGTAGCCGGCTTCTGACTCCTCACATCGTGGCGTCCTCACGGAGAAGCAGGTTCCGCGACTCCCCGTTTCTTGGCCGGTGCACGGTGTCATCTCTGACGGATCCTTGGGGAAATTGATCTGATAACGGTAGGAAGGGCCCCGGACGAGACGGGTGATTGCCGGCCGGAGCAGCCGGAGGCTCCTTTCGGCCCCCAGTGCGAAGCGTCCTTCCAAGCCAATCTCGACAAGTCCTGGACAGGAGCATGCAAATTCGCCTTTCAGTCTCTCCGTTGACCTGCAGGCGATCCGTGGCCCCTGCAACGTGCCGTCTGCGCGCCCTACTCCTCCGGGGGATCCTCTGTCTGGCGGCTGGAATTCAGTTTGCCGTTCAAGCGGTTTTGGCCCAGCCCCTCCCGGTCCAGCGCTTCACCGAAGCGGACGGGTTGCCTGCCAATTCGATCCTTTCGCTTCTGCAGGATCGCCAGGGGTACGTGTGGATCGGGACGACAGCGGGTTTGAGCCGATACGATGGGCATTCGTTTCGCACCTTCTTCCACAACCCGGCCGACTCTACGACGATCGGGAATTATTCCGCAGAGTCCCTTTACGAGGATCGGGAGGGCTATATCTGGGTCGGGGGGTTTGAAGGGACTCTCAGCCGGTACGATCCGAAAACCGAGTCCTTCACGGTGTTTCGGCACGACGCGTCTGACCCGCGGGGCCTTGGAGAGGCGCACATCCGGGCCATTATGGAGGACGAGGAAGGCACCCTGTGGGTCGGATCCTCCGGCGCCGGGCTCTGCCGTTTCGATCGGACGAGCGGGACGTGTAGCCGTTTCATGCACGACCCGGCCGATCCGAACAGCCTGAGTGACAACGAGGTGCGATCGATCCTCGAGGATCGGCATGGTACCCTCTGGGTCGGCACGGGAGACTTCACTGCGGAGACTCCGGACCGCGGAGGCCTGAATCGCCTGGACCGCGCGACAGGCCGCTTTACGCGGTACCGGCACGACCCGACGGACCGGACCAGTCTCTCCGATAACCGGATTGAAGAGTTGCTTGAGGATAGAGAGGGGAATCTCTGGGTGGGAACCGGAGGAGACGGTCTGCACCGCTACGAGCGGGAGACGGACACCTTCACCAGAGTTGACATTGGGCCGGGAAGCTCCATACGTCCGGTCTTCTCTTCTGCTTGGGGGTCTGCTCCTCCTCGTGGGATCACGATCATCGCCGAGGAACGAGCCGATCGTCACGCACTCTGGGTCGGGACGTTGTTTGGTTCTCTCCTGCGCATCGACCGGGCGACGGGAAAGGTAACGCGGTATGATGCGGACCCCGCTGACGCCCGGAGCCTCAGCTCGGATCTGCTGTGGACGTTTCTCGAGGACCGACAGGGGTCGAGCTGGATCGGCACCCTGGAAGGAGGACTGAACAAGATCAGTCCCACGACTGTGAAATTCAGGCCTGCTCAGGTCAAGGAGGGGGAACCGGGCCTGGGCCGGCGAAGCATTACGGCCGCGTACGAGGAGGAGAACGGGACTCGCTGGATCGGCACTGTGAACGGCCTCTCCCGGCATGATTCGGAAACCGGGCACGTGACGCTCTTCCGGCATGATCCCTCCAATCCATTCACGCTGAGCCATTCCCACATTACCAGCGTTCAGGAAGACTCCGACGGCGTGCTCTGGGTCGGCACATGGGACGGTCTGAATCGACTCGATCGGTCGACGGGGCGTTTCCACCTCATTCGGCCTGAACGGACAGACAACGCAGGTCCGGCCAATTTTTGGGTCACCGCCCTGCAAGAAGACGACGAAGGCCGGTTCTGGGTAGGTTCAACACGTGGACTCCACCGGTTGGACAGGGCCGCCGGCGACCTGGTGCCGATCCGCAATGAGACAGGACCGCGCGCGGCGATACCACTCCGCGATCAGATCAGTGCCCTCTACCGGGATAGAGCGGGCGCCATCTGGGTAGGTACCAATGACGGCGTTTTCCAGCTCGACCCCGAAACCGGAGCCCTGGCGTTGAAACTCGACACCGGAT
>CAYLXM010000107.1:0-8217 GCA_964387555.1 uncultured Rhodothermales bacterium
GTCGAAATCATCGTCCAGGTGCCACGGATTGTCGTGACCCGTCCCGATGGCGGGTTTGTTGTTTCTCGGCCTGACCTGACGCTGCGCGGACCCACCGTTCCGGCGGGTTGCGGCTCGCAGCTCCCCGTTCAGGCGTTCGGACCGTCCGGCAAGCCCGGCGCCGCGATCGAGCGCTCCGAGAGCCTCCCCATAGAAACGGCTCCGATCGGACTCGAACTCCTGGCCGACCGGGTCACAGTCGCCGGAATCGAGGTGGCCGACTTCCCCACGGGGATCCGTGTCGATGGGAACCAGGCCTCGTTGACGTGCCTGGACGTCCATGGGGGCAACGAGGGCATCGTCTTTGCGAATGGCGCCGGAACCGTAACCTCATCGGCCGTCTATGCCAACAGCGATACCGGAATCAGGAGCCCTGAAGCTGTCCGTTTCAGTTGCGTGGGCACGTTGCCCGATTGCGCTACGGCGGCGGGTAATGGGATCGGAATCGCCTGGAGCATGGCCGGAGGTTTGCGAGAGGTGACGGATGGTGTGGTCAGCGGCAATGCTGTCGGCGTCTCGGACGGCGGGATGGGATACGGCGCACTCGGGATTCACCGGTGCCATATTGGAACCGATTGGTCCGGCAAGGTCGCGATCGGAAACGGGACAGGGATCAGCTTCACCGTATATGAAGGCGCCTCCGCGGAAATTTCCGACTGTCTGATTTCCGGCAACAGCGGCTGGGGGGTGTCGTGTGACCACTGCCTGGTGACCCAGAGCCTGGTCGGCGTAGATCGTTCCGGCATGAAGCCGCTTCCGAACGGTGGCGGACTCCATCTGGGTTATCGCTCGGGCGCATCCGGGAATACGGTAGCGGCCAACCTCGGAACGGGGATTGTTCTGAACAAGGGCAGTGCCGTGGACAATAAAATCGGAACGGGGACGGACGGAATCTCACCCCTCGGAAACGGTGAACACGGCATCCTTGTCGAGGACTGCAGCTTCTACGACGGACCCTACGTCTCGCCCTGCGCCGTCAGCCGGAATACGATTGCCTACAACGGGGGCGACGGCATTCACCTTGGCGACGCCGGCCGGGCCATAGAATATCCCAGAGCAGTGTCGATCCGCGAAAATGCGATCTTCGCCAATGAGGGCCTTGGAATCGGACTCGAAGCCGAGGAACCAGGCGGATCGGAGCCCCCCTTCAGTCAGGTACCCGTGATCGAAGACATCACGGTCGATGCCGACAGTGTCCGCGTGCTCACCCGGATTCAAGGGCAACCCGATCAGCGCGTGCGTATCGAGTGGTTCGTGAGTGTGCTTCCCGATCCGTCGGGATTCGGGGAAGGAGAACGGCCCGTTGGCCGTCTCGACACGAGCACGGGGGATGACGGCCTCTTCTCCGCCCGATTTGCCCTGCCGCGTTCTGAGGCTTCCCCGGGTCTGTGGGCGACAGCCACGGTCACGTGGCACATGGAGGAGGCCATGGCGGGGGATTATTCCAAGACCAGCCTCTTCTCCAACGCCGTCCAGATCCTCGATCCGGAGGTCGCCATACCCGTCGCCGATCCGGTGGCCGTTGCATTCGGGATCGTGGCCGTCGGCGCCTCGGCAGATCGAATCCTCACCCTGCGCAACAATGGTTCCGTCATGCTCTCCGGCGAGGTTGTCCCGGCGGCCGACTTCGCGATCCAGGGCTTCTCTTTCCTGGAGGATGGACCGGCCTTTCAGGTCGAGCCTGGCGGACTGGTTCGGTGGACCCTCGGTTTCAGGCCTCCGGGCCTTGGAGATTTCTCTACTCACCTCGCGATCCAACATGACGGACTCGGGTCGCCGGAGCCGCTACTCGTTCCGGTATCCGGACGCGGGGCCTCACCCGACGCCCAGGCCGTCGTCTCCACGGACTCGCTCCTCTTCGGCCCCGTCGTAGTCGGCACGGAGAAGATGCTCGCCTTCGTACTCCATAACCCGGGTGGCGGCCTCCTCTCAGGGGCCGTCTCCGGCGAGGAGGATTTCACCGCGAACGGCTTCCTTTTCGGGGAGGGTGCCGGCTCGTTTGCGGTGCCCGGCGGAGATTCGCTGGTCATCCAGGTCCGATTGAAGCCCGGATCGGTCGGCGACAAGACATCGGCAGTACGGATCGATCACGATGCGGTGGGCTCGCCCCTTCGTGTCGGCCTCGCCGGACAGGGCGCAACCGCCGACGCATTGATCGCGGTGCACCCGGCGGCTCTGGGGTTCGGTTCGGTCACCGTGGGCGCCACCGTGTTCGACACGCTCTTCATCGAGCACACCGGCGGATCGGATCCGCTGATCGGCTCCGTCAGCGATTTTGGCGATCTCAACGACGCCGGCTTCTACTTCGCCTCGGGAGGCGGTCTCTTCACCATCCCTCCGGGCGACCGGCACCTGGTCCGTTTGGCCTTCTCGCCCGCGACCGTGGGATCGACCTCGGCAACGATCAAGGTCTCCCACAATGCCCCGAACGCCCCAAGGAACATTGCCGTTGACCTCTCCGGGACCGGCACACAGGTGGTCGCCCGGCCGATCTTTGTCTTTTCCATCACTGCACTCGACCTCGGGACGCTGCCGATCGGCGCCGAAGAGTCAACGCCGGTTTACCTCGTCAATGGCGGCGCGGCGCCTTTGACGACAACGCTGTCCCTCGCGCACGGCGACGAGACCGGATTCTCCCTGGAGGACGAGGGGATGCCACGCACCGTGCCGGCCGACGGATCGCTCGAGGTGCTCCTACACTTCACCCCAGAAACCAAGGGCATCAAACGGGACACGCTGCGCATCGTCCATGACGCGTACAACATACCGTCGCCCGTCAGCGTGGTCCTCTCGGCCGAGGCGGTCGACTGGACCGAGATCGATCCTCCACAGCGCCTTGCCCCGGCCGACGGCGCAGAGGCGGAACCCTCTCCGGTCACATTCCGATGGACACCGCTCCAGGCCGCGGGCTCATACGACCTCGACGTCTCTCCATCGGAAGCGTTTGGCGAAGGCACGTTGACCCTCACGGCCGACTCGACCGTGATGCCCGGTGTGGAACTTCCATCGTTTACGACACACTTCTGGCGGGTGACGGCACGGCGCGGGGAAGTCGCCAGTCGCAGCGACGTCGGATCCTTCACGACGGCCCGGCTCAACCGCCCGCCGGTCGCGGTGGACGATTCGGCGTCGACCACCATGGGACAAGCTCTTTTGGTGGATGTGCTGGCCAACGATTTCGATGCGGACGGCGACACGCTGCGGATCGTCTCCGTCTCGACCCCGCCCCAACACGGCCTCGCTTTCGCGGGCGACGGGAGGATTCAGTACTGGCCCAATCCCGGGTTCGTGGGTGACGACCAGTTCGGGTACACGATCGAAAGCTGGGGCGGTCTCCGGGCCTCGGCCATGGTAAGTCTGATGGTGCTGCCGGGGATAGACACGGAGTCTGACGCAGTCCTTCCCCAGAGTACCCGTCTCGGTGCGCCCTATCCGAACCCTGCTGCCGACCGCATGGTGCTCCCCGTCGAGCTGGCTACGTCCGGCCCCGTGCGGGTAGTTCTCTTCGATGTGCTGGGCAAACGCGTGGCGAGTGCGGTAGACGAAACCTTCCCCGCCGGCGCCTTTCAGGTTAACCTGGATCTCGGCGCCCTCCCGGCCGGCCTCTACCTGTGCGTGATGGAAACGCCGGATGGGCGGTTCGTCAGGCGATTCGCGGTCGTCAGGTAACCGTATCGCTAGCGGCAGACCCCCATCTCGTCCAACATAACCGTGCCCTCGGGTGAGCGGTCGAACTCGAAACGGATCTCGGTCAACGACGCGGGGTCAAACTCGGGATGGGCCATCGCGAAGACGGAAAGGGGAGCGCGGAATGTTTGAAGAACCGGCTCGGTATCCCTTTCGTACTTCCTCTCCAGCAGGCTCCAGCGAGTGAAACGGCTCCGTAGTGGTGGCAGCAGCGTACGCAAGGACGACAGGGCGAGGGAGGCCTCGCGACCGGTCTCGTCGACCAGTACGATCGAGAAGTCCAGCGGCTCGGGTGTCGTGTCCCGCCCTTCCTCCTCGTCCTCCTCACGTTTCGCCTCCGTCTTTTCCTCGACACCTCGCTCCGATTCTCGATCTACCGCAGCTGAATCGGCAGTTCCGCCGGTCGAATCCACGTTTATCCCGGCATCCTCCGGCTCCTCCTCCTCAGATGGCTTCTCGTCCAGGTGCGCAAGGGAGAAACAAAGTGCGGCCGAGCCGTCGCGTCCCGGTTGGAGGGCAAAGTGGTCAGGCAGACGAACGGCATACGAAGGCGCCTTCGCCGAATCACGTACGGCCGGCACCGCCCCGGCCGTGCTATCCGGTGAACCGCCGGCGATTACGAGAGAGTCGGGTATTTCGGTACGAAGGGAATCCCGCTTCCATCGCCACCCGATGACAGCCACCTGGTTGCCGCGTTTGCCCCAGTCCTGACGGAATCCGTGGTCCTGTTCGCGCCAGATCGCAAGATTCGTGGCGGCGATCCGCGCTCCGGACAGACTCCCCGTGGTGACGTCCACGTCCTCCTCAAAATCGGCGATCGGCCGAAAGCTGCCGTCCCGGTACCGGTTGACATAGAGGTCTTCGGGCAACCAGCGTGCGGCCGTCCGCGCGTCGCGGAAGAGCGGCAGGTACTCGGTCCGACCGTGAAGCACGGCCTCGAGGAACGCGCTGATGTAGACGGCGCCGATCCTGCGCTGGTCGGTTCCCGACATCAGTGCCTTCCGGTTGAGCCAGATCCCGGCGGGCAGGCCGTAGTCGAGGTTGCCCCACACCGTATTGAACTGGCCGTGGTTCGCCCGATAGACGTAGACCGAGGCCTTGAAGTGGGAAGAATCCGATTCGACCTCGACCCTCTCATACTGTCGATCGCCGATGAAGGAGGAAACATCCGCGTCGTGGGCGCCCTGGATTACCAGGTAGCTGAGGTTACGAATCGGGGTGGGACGTCCGGCCGGACTATACTGGTCGTCAACCGGTGCAATGGCTACGATACCCTTGATGTGGAATCCGTAGTCGAACGTTGTCCGCGCGTCGTCGGGATAGTTGGAGAGCTGGTTGAATGCGGCCGCCTCGGTGACGGCCTCGCCGCCACGCGAGTGGCCGACCAGTGCGATGCGATCCAGATCGACTTTGGAGAAGAAGGGATTCCCGGGGGCTTCCGTCCATCGCCGCCATTGTTTCAGGTGTTCGAGGAGAAGCCACCCGCGGGCGTCGTTCTCTCCTTCCGGAGACGGCATCCACGATCCGTTGAGGAAGTTCTCGTCCACCGACACAGCGATAAATCCACGGCTGGCCAGCAGATCGCAGATCCACTCGTACCCGGGATCGGAGAACTCGCCCATGTTGTGGTTGCCGTGCACAAAGAGGACGAGGGGAAATGGACCGTCTCCTTCCGGGTACCAGACCGTCCCGTTGACGGGAAGGGCATCGCGGTAGAACCCCCAGTACCATTTGCGCAGCGGGGCAAGCGGACCCGTGAGTTTCGGAAGGAACGCGGTTCCGTCGACCGAATCGGTCACGATATCGACGTCGTCTCCAAACTCCGGTCGGTGCCGTTCGCGGCCGCTCCCGTAGGTGAGCGTCAGGACCTTCCAGGGGCCCCGTTCAGATGGATCCGGGGCTTCAAGCTGCGGCACCGAATCGTTCAGGTCGACGCGAATCAAGTGCTCGTCGGACCCGGACATGAAGGCCCAAACGCCAAAGGCGATCCACAGTCCCGCTCCCAGCACCAGAAAACAGATCGAGACGAGCCGGCGCACGCCGCGGAGTGGACCGGATGACCGGTCACGCAGCGTGGCAATGGCGCCGCCCGCGAGGGCGCCCGCAAGCGCGAGCACGATGCCGACGAGTAGCCCCGGGGCTTCGGGTCCTCCACCGAGCAACAGGGCAATCAGCAGCATCCCGCCCACCACCACCGCAAGCGAACTTCGCGGCCAGAAGGTGAGCACCGCGAGTACGAGCCGCAGCGCCAGCGCACCCAGGAGCGCGATCAGGCCCGCAGCGATCGCTCCTGCCAGGGCGTCGACTACCGGTCCGAAACCCAGGAAGAGGATAACCGGCCCACTTATCGCCCCGAGTAGTACGGCTACGAGAAGGGCGCCCCAGACGGCGCCGCGTGCGGCAACCGGACCGGGACGCAGGACGTCGGCGATGCGATCTAGCCACCGGCGGACCCGGGCGATGGCGGAGGAGGAAAGGTTCAAGAGAGTTTGGGGGGTGGGGAGTGGATGGTGGATGGTGGGAGTTCGAGGCTCCGGGTTTCGGGCTTAGACGTCGGCGTGTCACAGCCCGGTGGCAGTCGGCTTCGGTCTGGCGCGCTCCGCATGCCGGGCCGTCTCTATGAGGAGTCGGGCCCCAGGACTCTTCCCGGGGGCGGCTCGGCTCGCTCGCAGGGACGACGCTCACCGGAATCACACGAACCGGCCCCGGCGCGCGCGCAGGTCACGATGCAACCCCGGAACCGCGCAAACCCTGCCCGGCCGTTAACCGGTCGCGGCAGGGATCCAAACGAGCCCTGGAACCAGTCAATTTCCGCCTGGCGTGAGGCCAACCATCCCAACGACGTACACGTTTAAGCTTATAAATTCTAAACTTCTAAACTCATTCCTTCCCCGGCGCCCCATACCCCGCCGACGCGTCGTCCAGCACCAGTACCCAATCCAGCATCTCGCCCGGATCAGGCGGCAAAAAGCTGTATTCGCCCACCGAGGGGAATACACCGATCTCGCTCGCCTCCCCGGATCTCGGATTGAACCACCATGCCCTCACCTGCGAACCCGCTATGCGGTCCATCCGCACGGAAAAGGCCCGGCCCACGGGCGCATATACCATTCCATACGACCCCTCGGCATCCCGGGTTGCTACGAATCGGTAGAGCCCGGCTCCCGGAACGGCCGTAGGCACCCGGTCGGTGACGATCAGCGAGTCATCCGGAATTCGAGAAAGGAACGGCCGCGATTCGAGGAGGCGGCGCGCATGCTGCATCTGCGCGGCGCCCGGACGAGCGATCGCCTCGGTCCAGGGCATGAGGGGATTGTTGATGGGATTCTTGTCCGGAGTCCACATCTGCCAGACCGAGTGATGCCCGTAGGTGTGCCCGAAGGCCCCGGTGAAGAGATCCCAGTAGAGCGGACGCCGGACGTCGGCCGATGTCGTGTGCCCTCTCTCGGCCGCATTAAAGGCAACGGGATGATCCTCATAGACCGGCTCTCCATCCAGTACGGGCTTGATCGGGTTGCGATCGTAGTCCAGGCGGGTCTTGTCGTACCGTCCCGTGAATTCGACCGCATGCCCGTTCTGCCGCATGTTGAAGTCCAGCCAGTCCTCTCCGTGGAACGGCTCGCTCGACCCGCTCCCGCCCGTGGGATGGAACGTAATCAGGTGCGCTCCGCCGTCACCCCGGCGAAGTCCGTGCGCCATCGCGCGGATGATCTCCACGTGCTCATCCGATTCGACAGGACGATCCCCGCCGACGATCCAGACGATCCCGGCACCCGCATACCGGCGGCCAAGCCATTCGCCATAGGCGGCCGCGTTTTCCGGCGTGAAGATCTCCGGACCCACCCCCCATTTCTTGTTCCATTTGTCCCCCCATGTGGGGAGGAACCCGATGTACAGCCCCAGGCTATTGGCCTCGTTCACGATGTAGTCAACGTGGTCCCAGTAGTCGTTCTCCGGCCCGTCCGTCACGGCGGGACGCGTCGGATCGTTGTCGACGAGCGGCAGATGACCATAGGGATTCGGCGTCCCCAGTCCGTCCAGTTCCGCCAGGGCCACGGCCTGGATCACCGTGAAACCCTTGGCCGCCCGGTCTGACAGGTAGCGATCTGCCTGTTCGCGATCCAGCCGGTGAAACAACTCCCATGCCGTATCCCCGAGCCAGAAGAACGGATCGCCGGACTCGGTGACCAGGAAGCGGGCGTTGTCGCTTATCGCGAGGCGCGGGAGCTGGGCGGACGTGGTGGTTGAAGCGGCCAGTGCGAGTGCCATGGTAACCAACGAGCGGAGCAGTTTCGCGCGAAGGGACGACATGATGGAACTGCGGTTTGTGGAGGGAATCTCACTCCAAACTAGGTCACCCCATGCAACCGAGCCACGTCGGGTTCCGGGTCTAATCTCCGGCTCCCACAGCATGTCATCCCGGACCCCACAGCATGTCATCGCGGACCCCACGGCATGTCATCGCGGACCCCACGGCATGTCATCCCGGAC
>CAYLXM010000108.1:0-8207 GCA_964387555.1 uncultured Rhodothermales bacterium
TCCCGTCCGACGCCGGTCCCGACTTTCAACTCCTAAACTCCTAAACTCCTAAACTATAATATCCTGGATCCCGGCTTCCGCCGGAATGACGGGCGAGAGGTTACCTACAAACCCTCAAACCTCGGATCCCGGGTCTCCGCTTCGCTGCGCCCGGGACGCCCCCTTCGGTCGCGACCGCGCCGCTAATATGGTACAACCCGATTCTACTCGCTTCGGACTCCCCCACAATCCCGGCACCCCCGCGCTCCAACCCCTCCCTGCGCCTCCTCGCTTGGCACCCCCCTTAACACCGAGCCACCCACGCTCGATACGCTCCATACCGTCCAGACTCTCCATACTCTCCACACCTTCCGTACATTCCTTACGCTTCAGACCCGCACACGCCCGGACGCCCACACGCCCCCACACGCCCCCTCGCCCATTTCCACCCCATGCTCAAGCGACTGAAAGTTCCCCACACGCTCGTCCTGCTCTTCAGCATCATGGTGTTGGCGTATATCGCGACCTGGGTGCTGCCCGCCGGCGCGTTCGAGACGACGGCCAATGAGCACGGCGATCGCATTGTGGTGCCCGGCACGTTTCATGTCCTCGAGGACCCACCGCGACTCTCCCCCTGGGAGTTGTTCACGGCCATTCCCAGAGCCCTCGGAGATGCACAGGGGATCATCTTCTTCCTGTTTCTCATCGGCGGTTCCCTGGCAGTGATCCGGGCAACCGGCGCCATCGACGCCATGCTCGGCAGTGTGCTGAAGCGGTTCAGCCACCGTCCCACATTGCTCATCCTGGCCGGCATGCTCGCCTTCATGGCCGGTTCCTCAACGATCGGGATGGCCGAGGAGTACATCCCCCTCGTGGCGATCCTCATCACGATCTGCGTGGCCTTGAAAATGGACACCGTAGCAGCCGTTGCCATCATGGTCGTCGGCTACGGGATCGGCTACGGGGTCGCCACGATCAATCCCTTCACCGTCCTGGTGGCACAGGGCGTGGCCGGACTCCCGCCGACCTCCGGATGGTGGTACAGGTTGGCCCTATCGGTCCCGTTTTTCCTCATCGGCTTTCATCATGTGTTCTCCTACACACGTCGGGTGCGCCTCGACCCCTCCGCCAGTTTTGTGCACGACGTGGAGGGTGCCCAACCGCCCGAGGTCACGACCTACCCGACACTCACGGGTCGGCACAAGGCCATCCTCACGGCGATCCTCGTCGCCTTGGTCACCATTGTATGGGGCATCGCACGCTACGAGTGGTACTTTGTGGAACTCGGAGCCCTGTTTGCCCTCCTCACGCTTGTGGCGGCCGCTTTGGGTCGGCTCTCGGTAGACCAGACCGC
This sequence comes from uncultured Rhodothermales bacterium, assembly GCA_964387555.1. Classification (GTDB taxonomy): domain Bacteria; phylum Bacteroidota; class Rhodothermia; order Rhodothermales; family CAYLXM01; genus CAYLXM01. Next base: position 1,334 of record CAYLXM010000108.1, read on the forward strand.
CAAGACCTTCATCGATGGGGCGGCAGAACTGACGGGAACGGCTCTACTGGTCGGATTTGCGCGAGGAATTGCGTTGGTTCTGGAGGATGGACAGGTGCTCCACACCATCGTCCATTTTCTTTCGTCCGGACTGACCCATGTCGGAGCATCGGCCTCCGGCGTGGGTATGCTCCTGATTCAGAGCCTGCTCAACCTGTTCATCCCCTCGGGGTCCGGACAGGCGTTCGTGACGATGCCGCTAATGGCCCCCATCGCGGATCTCGTGGGGGTCTCGCGCCAGGTGGCGGTGCTTGCCTATCAGATGGGCGACGGGTTCATGAACATGATCGTCCCGACCAACGCGGTCCTCATGGGTATTCTCGGCCTGGCCGGTATCCCGTACGACCGCTGGTTCCGATTCATCGCGCCCCTCACGCTCAAAATCCTCTTTGCCGCTTCCCTTTCGATCGTACTTGCCGTCTGGATCGGGTACCAGTAGGACGCCTGATGCAGGGCCGGGAAATGGCATGGAACCCCCCGGACGGTTTGCACCTTCAAGCCCACAGATTCAACATCCCGCAGCGCGGACGTTATGCGGCACCTTCTTGCCACACTCTTCCTCTCTCTGCCTCTGCTCGCCCAGGTGGAGGCCCCGGCTCCGCTGGTCGCAATGAACCTGGCGGCGCATCCCGATGACGAAGACGGGCGAACCCTCGCCTACTATCGTTTTGGCCGGAACGCGATTACCTACAGCGTCATCTTTACGCGGGGGGAGGGTGGACAAAACGAAATTGGCTCTGAACTCTACGAGTACCTCGGCGCCCTTCGTACCGAGGAGACCGAGCGTGCCGCCCGCATTCTCGGCACCCAGGTCTGGTTTCTCAACTACGAAGACTTCGGGTTCTCCCGTTTCGCCCATGAAGCCTTCGACCGGTGGGGAGGACGAGACGAGGTCGTCTCCCGGCTTGTCTACATCTTTCGAAAGCTGAAACCCGATATCGTCTTCACGAACCATGACACAGTAACCGTAGGACCTCGGCGCCAGCACGGGCACCATCAGGCGGTAGGAATTGCGGCCTACGAGGCATTCGAACGCTCGGCCGATCCGAACTTCAGGCCTGAACAACTGGAGGAAGACGGCGTGGATCTCTGGCAGCCGAAGCGCCTGTTCCTGCGCTACTGGACACGTCCGGCCGCATACGACGTCCGTATCCCGGCCGGGGAGACGGACCCGCGGACCGGCGCCTCGCATGCCGAGCGCGCGGCAGTGGCGCTCGCGGAACATGCCTCTCAGGGCATGGACTTCTTCGCGCGCAGCCGGTGGCGGGATCCCGGAAGCGCCGCTACATACTTTCGACTGCTCCGCTCTGCCGGTGATTTCCCGCTCGACTCGCTCGATCTCGCCGGCAATCTGCCTCCCAATACAGAGACCAAACCGGACCTTCCCTACCTTCTCGACTCCGGTCGTCTTGCCGAAATCCCCGCCGACAGCGTCCGGACGGCTACCCGTTTCGCAACACCGGGACGGCGCATGGTGCTGGTGTGGCCTCGCTCGATTCTCCCGAAAAACACCTCCCTCTCGTTCGAATTCGAGGCGCCCGATGGCTCCTATGTCGAGAAGATAGAGCAGACGGAAGCAGGCGTGAGCGTCACATTGCGTATTGCACAGGAGCCAGTGTTCACCTGGCCCAAGGCCCGGCACCAGTACGAGCGGTTCCTGAATCGCCCTCCCATCCGGTACGCCATTCGGGACGGGACCGACGGACCCCTCCTCACAGGCGGATACCTACCCTTAGAAATTGCTCCGGATATCGTCCTGGAAGACCTTCCCGACGTGGTCCTGCTTCGACCCGGAACCAACAACCTTCCCATTCGGGGCACGGTCTACAACCGGGTCAGCCGATGCGAGTACCTGCGCGTGTCTGTTTTTGCCTCCGGCCGGCGCGATCCCGTCGCAACCGCCACCGCCATCCCCGGTATCAGCAGCGAAAATACGTTTGCCGCGGCGCTTTCGCTCGTGCTCCCGGAAGATGCCCGGGCGGGAGTCTACGAGGTGCTGATCGAGGCACGCGGCGCACACATCGCACAGACGGAGGAGCGCCGCCCGGCCCGCGTGCTGGACGTCCAGGTCTCCCCTGAACTCCGTGTAGGGATTGTCGAGAGCTACGACGGATCACTCACGGAGGCCGCTCGTGTTCTCGGTATCGAGCCCGTTCTTCTCGACTCCATCGCGCTCGCTTCCTCCGATCTCTCAGCCCTGCACACCATCCTCATTGACATCCGCGCCTACTTCGTTCGACGTGACCTGCGCATTCACAATGACAGACTCCTGCAGTGGGTCGCCGATGGGGGCCATCTCATCGTCAATTACCATAAGACGTTCGAGTGGAATGCCGGCTACCCGGATCCGTTTGAAGCGGACCGGCGCAATCCGGGCAACTTCGCTCCGTTTCCCCTGACCCTGGGTAGCGAGCGCGTTACGTTGGAGGACGCGCCGGTTCGCGTCCTTCAACCCGATCACCGCCTTTTCCGCCGCCCCAACGTCATCGTGGCCGAGGATTGGGACGGCTGGGTACAGGAGCGTGGCCTCTACTTCCCGCAGGCATACGACTCCGCCTACACCGAACTTCTGGGCCTATCCGATCCGGGCGAGCGTGAACACCGGGGTTCGACCCTTCTGGTTCGGTACGGAAGCGGTACGTATCTCTATACCGCACTGGCCTGGTACCGTCAACTCAAACGGTATCATCCCGGCGCCTTCAAGGTATTTGCCAATATGATCAGCTTTCCGCTGTCCGGCTAGGCGCCCATTTTTCCCGTCGGCCTTCCGGGTCCTGGATTCCGACGCTCATAATCGAATTGACACCAAACCTGCGCACATGGCGGCCAAGAGCCCGAAAAAGCGATCCGGCACACCACGACCCCCCTCCAGAGCTGGAAAAACGAGATCGGCCGGATCACAGGAGACAAGAGGACGGACCGGCAGATTCCTGTCGGTCGATCCCAAGATCGCCGTCATCGCAGGAGGGCTTCTGCTGGTCGCTGCGGCGGTCGTTGTCTACTTCGTGCTCTTGACGCCGAAGCGCCCTCCCTTTGATGCGCAGCGATCTTTCGCCTATCTGGAACGCCAGGTCGCTTTCGGGCCTCGCGTGCCCGGCAGCGAAGCGCACCGTGCCACGCTGGAGTATTTGGCCGCCGAACTGAAAAAATCAGCGGATGTTGTCGGGAGGCACAATTTCACATACCGCGATCGCCACGACACGACCCGGGTCTACGAGTCCACCAATCTGATTGCCTCCTTTAATGTCAATCCAAAAATAAACAAAAGGGTGCTCCTCGCCGCGCATTGGGACACGCGACCGTGGGCGGACCAGGATCCTGACTCCAGCAAGCAGCATCTACCCGTGGCCGGCGCCAATGACGGCGCCTCCGGCGTGGCCGTCCTGCTGGAGATGGCCCATGTGCTGGCTGCCCATCCCTTGCCGTTCGGCGTCGATATCGTTCTTTTCGACCTCGAAGATCTGGGGGACGACCACTTCACCCGATATCCCGATTCCCTGAACGCTTTCGCGATCGGCTCGGCCCGCTTCGTGGAAGACCATCCTACCTATCGGCCCACGTACGGCATCTTGCTCGATATGGTCGGAGACCGCGCGCTGCGCATTCCCCGCGAACAGCTTTCCATGGAGCGCGCACCGCACATCATGAGGCGCGTCTGGGACGCCGCCAGGCGGGTCGGCGCCGATGCGTTCGTGGACGAGGACGGCTCGTTCGTGTACGACGACCATGTCGCCTTCCTGCAGCGCGGTATTCCGGTGGTCAACCTCATACACTGGCCTTTCCCGTCCTACTGGCACACCACGGAGGATACCCCGGACAAATGCAGTCCGGAAAGCCTTCTTCAGGTCGGGAATGTCGTGATAGAGATGCTTTACGGTTCTACCGACCTGTAGACGACATCAGGCGGGGGGCTTTCGCGCGTGGGGCAGCACCCGGCGTCCGCCCGCAAACGTGGCTGCCGGACGCCGGGTGCGCTCGAATCGCCGTCCTAATCGATCCTTTCGATCTGCTCCAGTTCGATGATCCGCCCCCACTGACGAATTCCAACGGCATCATCGACCTCTGCAAACTGGAAGCGCACTCGAAGACTATCCTGGTGGAATGATTCGTCGAGGTACATCGGGTCATACTGTGTACCGTCGTCCCCCTGGATCCCGTAGAATCCTCCCTCGAGATCGACGAAAACAACCGTCCCCTGGACCCATTCCGCCACTTCCACGACATCGGTGAGCGGCTCATCGGCCGGCTCTTCCGGTGCCTTTTGACAGGCGGGAAGCGTGGCGATCGCCAGCAGGGCAGTGAGTAGACCAAAGAATAGACCGCGCGTTTTCATTGTTGACTCCGGAATGGTGGTGGAATTCAAAGGATCGGCTGCCCCCGCGCGGGAGCATGCAGGCATTTGTTTGAACAATATTGAATTTTTCGGCAACTATCTCAAGAATCAACGCCACCTAATTGTGCATCGGGGGATGGGTGGGCGTCCATCACCTTGGAGATCCAGCCTCCCCCCAGCACGTCGTCGCCGTCGTAGAGCACGACAGACTGTCCCGGCGTAATCGCCCTGCGTGGGCCTGCGAAGTCGATCTTCAGTTCGTCTTCCTGGGTCTGCCTGACCAAACACGGTGCGCCCTCGTCCTTGTATCGGATTTTCCCGACGGCCGTCCGCTCCTCCCGAAGAGTATCGAACTTGATGAGATTGACCTGCCTGGCGAGCAGCGCCTGGTGATAGAGTTCCTCCTGCGGTCCCAACGTGATTCGGTTTGTGGACGCATCGATGTGCGTCACGTAGACGGGCTGCCCGAAGGCGACGCCCAATCCATGGCGCTGGCCGATGGTGTAGTAGGGGTAGCCCTGATGGGTGCCGACGGGAGTCCCATCGGAGGTCACGAATGTTCCTGGTCCGATACGTTCGTCCACATCGGGGACCCGTTCTCTCAGAAAGCGCCGGTAGTTGTTGTCCGGTACGAAACAGATCTCGTACGAGTCCGGCTTGTCGGCCACCGAGAGAAATCCGTATTCGGACGCAAGCCGACGAATCTCCGGCTTCGCGAATGTGCCGAGTGGGAAGATGCTGCGCGCAAGGTGGTGCTGCGGGAGGCCCCAGAGGACGTAACTCTGGTCTTTCCGGGCATCCAGTCCCTTGCTGACCACGTAGCGGCCCGTGGATGCTTCGTGCCGTACGCGGGCATAGTGCCCCGTCGCGATGAACTCGCATCCGAGGTCGTCGGCACGACGGAGAAGGGCCGCCCACTTGATGTGCGTGTTACAGAGTACGCAGGGATTGGGTGTGCGGCCGGAGAGGTAGTCGGTCACGAAGCGGTCAATCACCCAGTCCCCGAACTCTTCCCTGATATCGACAATGAAATGGGTAAACCCCATTTTCAGGGCGACGGACCTGGCATCATTCATCGACTCCAGGGAGCAACACCCAACTTCCTTGGTCGTTTTGCGTCCGCCACTCGACGTATAGTCCCACGTTTTCATGGTGATGCCGACCACTTCGTAGCCCTCATCCCGCAAAAAAGCAGCCGCGACGGAGGAATCGACGCCACCACTCATTGCAACCAGCACTTTCCCATATCTGCTCATGTTCCGCCTCCGGGCAACAATGATCTCTGGTACAAATCATGTAAACGTGAGCGCTTGATCGGCTGTTCCGGTTCGCTGCACGAGAAGGTCTATATCCGGATATAGAACAAACCATTACGTCTCACTCTCATGCGACGGGGACCGGTTCTCCCCAGCCCTCGCTTCGCGTCAGGGTCACGGCCGGAATCCCACGCAGGCGACCGGCGTTTAGATGCTTTTGCCCACGATTACCCGGTATTCCGGCGGTTATGGTTCGCTTTGCCCTCCTCATCGGCTTTCTGCTCTCCCTCTCCGAGGCGATGTCGGGGCAGGCTCTGGGTTGGACTGCCGTGATCGCCTCCATCCGTGCGGCCTACCCGGATGTGCAGCACGTCACGGTTGAACGCCTCGTGGAAGAATTGCGAGTCGATCGGGCCTCCATCCTCTTGCTGGACGCCCGGTCTCCGGAAGAATTCGCGGTGAGCCAGATTGCCGGATCGCGGCGGGTTGATCCCGATGCCGAGGAGTTCCCTGAACTCGCGCACGTGCCTCGCAGTCAGGCGATAGTCGTCTATTGTTCAGTGGGATACCGCTCCGCCCGCGTGGCCAGGGAACTCGGGCGGCTCGGATGGACCCGCGTGCGAAATCTGGAAGGCAGCATCTTCAGGTGGGCCAATGAGGGCCACCCGTTGTATGCGGGTGAGACGTTCGTGGAGCTCGTTCATCCGTACAATCGCCTTTGGGGTCGTTTGCTCCACTCCGCAAGGCGCGCCCCGATACCCTAGAAGCGCAATCCGGTGGCCGCCTTGACAGCTTCTTGAAATCTTCGACAATTTCGTACCTTAGAAGACTCTGTCTTCGTTGCGCCACGAAACCACACCTACTGCATGGAATTCGATCAGATGTCAGGCGAGTTCGCGCGGGACTATGGCGCCATCGACGCGGTTTTCGCGCTCCTGGAGCGATTTTTCTCCGGCAACGAAGTGGAGGAAGCGCCGCGCTTCGCGATTACTCTGGCTGTAGAAGAACTGTTCACCAACATGGTGAAGTACAACCGCGATACGGACACCCCCGTGCAACTTCACCTCCGGCGTGAGGGAAATTCTCTCTCGACCGTCCTGATTGATCCCGATTCTCGGCCATTTGACGTGACGGAGATGCGTCAGGTCGATGTGAAGGCTGGAATCGAGCAGCGGCGTCCCGGCGGACTCGGTATCTTCCTGGTGCATCAGCTGATGGACGAGGTGCGCTATGACTTTCGCGACGG
>CAYLXM010000109.1:0-8170 GCA_964387555.1 uncultured Rhodothermales bacterium
TCACCGTCGATCCAGCGCCCGGACAGAGCCTCACGTGCACCTTCACCAACCGGCGTGATACCGGGACGCTCGCGATCAAGAAGGTCTGTATCCCCTCCGTCACCGATACATGGGATTATGCCGTAACCGGCGAGGAAGCATACAACGTGGACGACCTCGCCTGCGGAGCCACCTCCACGGCCCGCAATGTGATTACGGGGTCCTACGCCATCGCGGAACTCGGCGAACTGGCCGGCTACAAAACGACCATCACCTGCCAGGCAGACGGTAAGGACATCGAGGGATTCGTCGATGTGATGGCGACGAGCGTCGACAAACTGCCCGTTGGCAAGGGTGAAAACGTCGTCTGCACGTTCACCAACGCGAAGTACGGCTCCATTACGATCGTTAAGGACGACGACCGCAACAGCGGGGACGACTTCGCCTTCGCCGGGAAGGGCGACAATGCGTTCGACGAGGCCTTCTCGCTCGACGACGATGCCGACCCGACGCTGTCCAACTCCGAAACCTTCAGTCTGCTTCTCCCCGGCACGTACGATTTCACCGAGACGCTTCCCGCAAATGGAAAGTGGAATCTCGACAAGGTCGTCTGCACCATCCCGGGTGACCCGGATCCGGTCGTATTCGACGGCGCCTCGGCCATCGCCGGTGGCGTGAGCGTTGCACTCGCCGGCGAGGCGGTTACCTGTACCTTCTTCAACAAGAGGAAAACCGGGACGCTGCAGGTCGTGAAGGCCTGTGATCCGGACTATACGGTGGGTGAATTCAGCATCGCCATCGGAGCAGGAGAAACGTTGGTTCAGGATGAAACGCTCGCCTGCGGCGAATCCGGGACGACCCACACGGTCGATACCGGCTCGTACAGCGTGGCGGAGTCCGGCGCCAACGGCACCAATTTGTCCGACTACACCAGTACCTACGCCTGCACCGTTGACGGGGAACCGGGCACGTCCGGGAGCGGGATATCGCTCAACGCCCTGGTGGAAGAAGGCAAGGCGGTCGTCTGCACCTTCACCAACACCATCAAGCGTAGCTCCATCACGATCGCGAAAGCAACATTCCCGACGGGGGATCTGACCGACTTCGCGTTCTCCGACTTCGACGAAGGCACCTTCGATCTGAAGGACGGTGGAACGAAACTCTTCGATAACCTGGTGCCCGATACCTACGACTTTGCCGAAAACGGCATCGTGGATGGCGCGATCAAGATCGGCGTGTCACCCGACGACTATACCTGGGATTTGACCGCCATCGAGTGTAAAGACGCCCAGGGAAGTCCGGTCACCACCGGCATTACGCAGGACACGGAGGACGGGTCGCTCTCAGTCGTCCTCGGACCTGGCCAGGACCTCACCTGCACCTTCACCAACAAGCGGCGCCCCCGGGTTACGCTGGTCAAGAACGTCGTGAACAACGACGGAGGTACCCTCGCACCGAATGACTTCGATCTCAAACTGGCGTACATCGAACTCGAAAGCGGGGTACCCGTTTCGGTGGCCAACGGGGCGAAGTTCTCGGTCAGCGAAGCGGTAAAAACCGGGTACTCCTTCACCGGGATTGCCGGAGCGAACTGCCCCGTCACGGACCTCACCTTGACGGAGGATAAGCTTCGGTTGGAATCAGCGGAATTCGAGGTGAAGTACGGCGACAATATCAGTTGTACGATCACCAACAACGACGTACCGGTGATGCTGCGGGTCGTCAAGCAGGTCACCGATGACCTCAGCGATGATCCTACACCGTGGAGCTTCGGGGTTGCCGTCAGCGGATCCAACGTCGTCAACGGAGCCTCTTGCGTGGCGGATAACGGCAGTCTCAACTGCACGGTCACCGACACCGATCCGGACTTCGATGTGACGCTCAAGGCCAATGCCGGCTTCAACGTCACGGAGACGGCCGACGCCCGCTATGCGACCACCTACCAGCTCTACGATAACGTAGCAAAACAGGTCCTTTCGGCGACGACCTGTGCCAGCGACGGTATCGGTGTGGGCGGTGATGTGACCTGCACGATCACCAACACCCGGAAGGCCGGCTATCTCAAGGTGGTCAAGGACGTGGTCAATGTCGGAGATCCCGACGATCCGACGACGTTCAAGTTCACGGTGACGGGACCGACGACGCCGTACGATGCCCAGCCGGAACTGGGCGACAGCGAAGCGATCTCGGCCGACGGCACGGCCGCCGGCTCCGCCATCAAGGTGGCCACGGGCAACTACACGATCTCCGAGGCCGCCAATGCGCTCTACAATACGAAGATCACCTGCGTCTCCACACCTTTGGAAGGCGACGCCGTCACACTCGTGGACGATATAAGCGCTGTTGAAGCATCGGCCGTCGTGGCCGAAGACGCTACTGTCATTTGTACCTTCACCAACACCCGCAAGACCGGCACGGTCACCATCGTGAAGAACGTGAACGGCTGCCCGGATCCGCTGGTATGCGGGCCGGCGATGTGGACCTTCACCATTGACGGCTACGATCCGCTGAAAACCGGCGAACAGATCGAACTGCCGACCGGTACGTACACGGTCGTCGAAAGCGGGCCGGCCGGGTACGTGGCGAGCGCCTCCGGAGCCTGCAGCATCAAGGACGGCAAGATCTCCCTCGACGTGAAAGAGGGCGCCTCCACCTGCACAATAACCAACTCGCCGAACCTGAAGATCGCGCTCAAGAAAGAGGTGAACGTGAAGAACCCGGGCGACGAACTCTTCTGGTATGACGCGAACAACAACGCCAGCGCCGTGCCGGTAACCGAAAACGAACCGGTCTGGTACCGCGTCTGCATGACCAACACGGGAGACTGGCCATTGTCCAATCTCTCTCTGGAGGACAATCCGTATCAGTGGGCTGTGGATGCCCAATGCAAGGCTGCGCTGGCCGCGACCACGATCGACCCGGGTGAGAAGGCCTGCTGTATCTACCAGATCACGGCATACACCACCCGCGACAAGGACAATTGCGACTCGGCGGACGGCACGACCTGCAAGAACCGGGCGCAAGGCACGGGCTACTACCTGGGGTTCAAGTCCGTCTCCAATACGGAGAACGCGTTCTACGAGCCCCTCGACCGCGCGGGCTTGCCCATCGAGTTCTCGTCCGTGGAGGCCACGCTCGTCTCGAAAGGCACGGTTCGGGTAGCGTGGGAAACCGCCACCGAAACGAACAATGCCGGCTTCGCCATCGAGATGAGGCGGCCGGAGCACACCGAGTTCGACGATGAGGTCGCTTTCGTGGAGGGAGCCGGTACGTCCACAACACCGAAGACCTACGAGTACACGATCTCCGACCTGGAGCCGGGCCCGTATGCTTTCCGTCTGCGTCAGATCGACCTCGACGGTCAGACCACCTACAGCCCGGAAGTGGAGGTTACCGTGACCATACCGGACAAGTACTACCTCAGCGAAGTCTATCCGAACCCGTTCAACCCGACGGCCAACATCCGCTTCGGGACGCAGGAGTCGGTGCAGACCCGCATCGAGCTTTACAACATGAGTGGTCAGATGGTGAAGCTCCTCTATGAGGGTACGCCCGCAGCCAATGCCGTCCAGACCATCCGGATCACGGCAGACAACCTGTCGAGCGGTGTCTATATCGTTCGCCTGGTCGGGCCGAACTTCGCCGGCGCGCGGAAAATGGTCCTCTTCAAGTAACCCCGAGCTCGACCATCCGTAAACGGACAAAGGGGCCGGTTCCGCGAGGGACCGGCCCCTTCTCATGTGGATCGCCGGCCCTGGTTCACTGCCAACCGCTCCACTGGTAGGGACAAATCGCACATTTACCGCTTCATCCCTTGCTTCAAACAGCAGATTAGGCGTTTCTTAAGCCCTGTTGGGCTCTCAGATCCGTCAATTCGTCGATCGTTTCAGCTTCTCCCCCATCTGCAGCATGGACCTGCCCTATCACGATGCCGTAGGACTTCGCAGGGGGCGCACGCACCTTGTCTATGCCTCTCTGCTCCCCCGACGCGTACGTCTGTCCCTGAACGCTACCCGGCCATCCAGGTGGATCCGTATCGGCCTTGTCCCGGGCATGGGATCGTTCAACGGCACAAAGACGATCTTCTCGTTCTGCTCCATACTGCTGGTTCGCGCGGGGGAATCACGGACGCTCTACCTGCGCGGCTGAGCCCCCGATCAGAACCGGTCCCCCTTCGCCCGCGTGTCTCCTTGTTCGATCAAGTTTCATCCGCGGAGGCTGCATATGGGCACGTTGACCCGTAATCTCCTGACCGAGGCGTAAGGCGATCCCCGGATTTGCCGCCTCCTGTCTGTTGGCTCTCCTTCCAAAGCCCCACGCCCGCGGCGCCGCGGGTGCGTTCGGCTGAGATCGGCACCCGAATCCCATGGAACTCGATCCCCTGCTGCTCTCCCGCCTGCAGTTTGCTTTCACGATCATGTTCCACTATCTCTTCCCGCCGCTAACCATCGGTCTGGGCGTGATCATGGTGGGCATCGAAGCCGTCTACCTGCGCACCCGCGATCCGCTCTACGAGTCGATGGCGCGGTTCTGGACGAAGGTCTTCGCGGTGAATTTCGCCATGGGTGTGGCGACCGGCATCGTGATGGAGTTCGAGTTCGGCACGAACTGGGCCGCCTATTCCCGCTACGTGGGCGACGTGTTCGGGTCGGCCTTGGCTTCGGAGGGGATCTTCGCATTCTTCCTGGAGTCGGGATTTCTGGCAGTGCTCGTATTCGGCTGGGATCGCGTCTCACCGCGGATGCACTTTTTTGCCACCGTAATGGTCGCCCTGGGGGGGATTTTCTCCTCCGTGTGGATCGTGGTCGCGAACTCCTGGATGCACACCCCGGCGGGTTTCCACATCGTCGGTGAAGGCGCCTTCGCTCGTGCGGAAATCCTCGATTTCTGGGCGATGGTCTTCAATCCGACGAGCGTTGTGCGCCTTCTCCACGTGTGGGTCGGCGCCCTCATCCTGGGCGGCTTCTTCGTACTGAGCATTTCCGCGTGGTACCTCCTCCATGGAAAGCACGAGGAGTTTTCCCGTCGGACGTTCATCATCGGACTCGCCGTTGCCACCGTCGGAGCCCTGGCGGCTCCGTTTACCGGACACCTGCAGGCAGATGCCGTCGCCCGTCTCCAACCCGCCAAGCTGGCGGCGTTCGAAGGACACTATACGACCGGCCCCGGCACGCTCTATGCGTTCGGTGTGCCCGATGACGAGACGAAAGAGGTGCGCTTCGGACTCGGCCTTCCCGGTGGCCTGAGCTTTCTCGTACACGGCGACTTCGGCGAACCCATCGCCGGCCTCGATGCGTTCGACCCCGCCGATCTCCCGCCCGTGGGCCTAACGTTCCAGACCTATCACCTGATGGTCGCACTCGGGCTGCTGTTCATCCTGCTCACGCTGGTCGCCTGGTTCCATCACCGGCGCGGCACGCTGTTCAGCAACCGTCCCTTGCTCTGGGTCTTCGTATTCGCCGTCCTGGGAGCGTATGCAGCCAACCAGCTCGGCTGGGTGAGCGCAGAGGTGGGCAGGCAGCCCTGGATCGTCTACGGATTGCTCCGAACGACTGATGCCCTTTCGGAGTCGCTGACCGGCGGCGTCGTGCTGTCGTCCATAATCCTTTTTGGCCTGATCTACCTGCTCCTGTTTGGCGTCTGGCTTTTTGTGATGAACGACAAGATCCAGCACGGCCCCCAACCGGCTTCGGCTGTTTCCGGGCCTCCTGCCGAAAAGGAGCGTCTTGTGGATATCGCAGCGCGCCGCACGGGTCATTCCGGTTGACCATCGTTCCCACGATCCAACCAACGTGTTCTCATGGACCTGAACATCCTCTGGTTTCTCCTGCTCGGTCTGCTGCTGGCCGGGTATGCCGTATTGGATGGCTTTGACCTTGGCGTCGGCGCGATTTACCTCTTCGTGTCCAAAGACGACACCCACCGACGGTTGATGATCAACTCGATCGGCCCACTCTGGGACGGCAACGAGGTGTGGCTCGTCACATTCGGTGGGGCGCTTTTTGCCGCTTTTCCGATCGCCTACGCTTCGGTCTTCTCCAGCTACTATCTGCCATTTATGCTCCTGCTCTTCGCACTGATCTTCCGCGCCGCCGCGCTGGAGTTCCGGAGCAAGCAGAAGGGAATACTGTGGCGAGGATCGTTCGACGTGGCCTTTGCCGTCGCCAGCACGTCCGCCGCCTTTCTCATGGGCGTTACCGTCGGCGGCACTCTGCTCGGCATCCCCATAGGAGAACACGGCATCTACCAGGGGGGGCTACTCGATCTCCTTTCGCCGTTCGCACTGCTCGTCGGTGCACTCACGGTGGCCCTTTTCGCCATGCACGGGGCCATCTACCTCTACCTCAAGACCGAGGGGGACCTCCAGGAGCGTCTGCATGGGTGGATGTGGCAGACCTTCGGCATTTTCATGGTATTGTACATTTTCACAACGATCGCTGTCCTGGTGACCCATCCTGAAGTAACCCGAAACCTCGAGCAATACCCCGCCGGATGGGCGATCGTCGCAATGAACGTACTGGCTATCGCCAATATCCCGCGCGCCATCCACCTGCACCGGCCCGGGTACGCGTTCGTCTCGTCTATCGGAACGGTGCTCGGACTCGTGTTCCTCTACGGCACCGCTCTCTACCCGAACCTGGTCGTCTCGACGGTCGATCCGGTCCACACCCTCACCCTCTACACGGCCGCTTCCTCGCAGAAGACGCTGGGTATCATGGCGATCATCGCGGCGATCGGCGTGCCTATGGTCGTGGCCTACACGATCGTCGTCTACTGGACATTCCGAGGCAAGGTCAAACTCGGGGAGTTCAGTTACTGAGCGCCGATCACGCGTCCACGAACCGATTCTCCCGGCTGGAACGGTACGCCGCCTCCGTGACGCGTGTCGCCTGCAGCCCTTCCTCTCCGGACAGGGCGTTTGGGTGTCCTTCCTTGAGGCACTCTACGAAGTGCTCTACGAGATGCAGGTGCGTGATTGCGGGAGCAGGCAAGTGGAAGGACTCCACGCCGGACGAGGTGACCACTTCGAGTTCTCCGGCCCCCGACAGGGAGCGGGTGACCAACCGTCCTTTCGTGCCCAGGATTTCGAAGTCGTCGATACCGGCGTTCGCGTTCCAGTTGGCCATCACCACACCATGTACGCCGTTCGCGAAGCGAATCAGTACCGAAGAGGCGTCGTCTACCGCAATATCGAGGTGCTGCGTGTCCGTGAACGCCGCGACCTGGACGGGTTCTCCCATGAAATGGACCATCAGATCGATCCGGTGCGTGGCGACGTCCGTGAGGAAACCGCCTCCCGCAACGGAGGGATCGACGAGCCAGCTCCGCTCGCCTCCGGGACGCAGGGTGTATGGGGCTGCGACGGGCGCAGTCACACGAATCGGGTCCCCGATCGCTCCGCGCTGCAGCAGATCCTTCATCTTTCGTACTACGGGGAAGAAGCGCCGGTAGTAGGCGATCATCAACTGCACGCCGTGGTCGGCACAACTCCGGACCATCTGCCGGCATTCAGCCACCGTATTGGCCATCGGCTTCTCACAGAGGACCTGCTTTCCTGCACGGGCCGCCCTGGCCGTCAACTCGGGATGCGCATGGGGGGGCGTTCCGATGTAGACCGCGTTTACCTCCGGGTCGTCGATCAGCGCCTCGGCCGTCGTGTAGTACCGCTCCGCCCCGTGGCGTCGCGCGAAATCGGCTGCCCTGTCCTCGCGCCGGCTCATCACGGCCACCAGACGCGAACCGGGTATCCGGTTCAGCGCGGGTCCACTCTTGTGTTCGGCGACGTCCCCGCTGCCGATGATGCCCCAGCGGATTTCCGGGAGGGCTGAATAGGCGTTCATCAGAGCAGTTTCTTGATCTGGTCTTCGAAGTCTTCCTTGCCGAGAGGACCGTAGGGGCCAATCAGGAAGACATCCCGGCTGATGAAGTAATTCGTGGGCACGCGGGAGACCCCGTATCCGAAGCGGGAGACGACGTTGTTGTCCATGACAATCAGGTAGGGCACGTCGAACGCCTCAATGAATGCCTTTGTATCCTCGATGCTCGAATTGACGGCTACGGCCACGATTTCAAACCCCTGATCCTTGTAGGTCCGATACAATTCGCCGAGGAGCGGCGCCTCCGCACGACAACTGCCGCACCAGGAGGCGAAAAAGGTGAGAAGCACCACCTTGCCCTCCGTGCTGGAGAG
>CAYLXM010000110.1:0-8053 GCA_964387555.1 uncultured Rhodothermales bacterium
CCTGCGCCTCAACGTGCACACCCTGGAGGGTTCTCTGGCCGGACCGGTACCCTTCTTCCGCGGGACCAACTTCTTCCTCTCGGGGCGCCGCGATGTCAATGAGGGCCACATCTACGGTCGGAGACTGCACACGCCGACCGACTCGGCCAATTTCAACGTGAATCCCTGGTACTACGAAATACAGGACCAGCCGTGGCAGGAATACCTCTCCTCCGGACAGGAGGACGGCGTTCCGCTCCCGGATGAACGGGTCTCCATGAATCCCCGATCGAGCTACAACCTGCTCGCAAAGATCACCACCCGGATCAGTCCGCAGGTGAAAGTCGAATACTCGTTCCTCCGGGATTACAGCCAGTACACGCCGTTCAATTTCGCCTATCGCTTGAATCCGGACGGCGTATCTACAGTTCGGGACGGCAGTTACAACCACAGCGTCAGGCTAACCCACATGCTGGGCAGTCGCACGTTCTATTCGATCCGCGCGTCCCTGGCCCGCAATACCTTGCGGGATTATCTGTATGAGGATCCCGCCGATCCGCGCTATGCCTCGACCGGCGCGATCGTGGGATTCCCGGGCAATCATTTCCTGTTCGGCGGCACGGAGATGGGCCACGTCTACGAGACGGCCCGCTCGTTCCGATCCCGGTTCGACTTGACGCGCCAGTTCGGCACCACGCACGAGGTCAAGATCGGTGCGGAAGTGCAGCGGCACAGTCTCGACCGGCAGAACTTCGTCGTCCTGTTCGACGGAAACCGGTACCGCAGCCCGACCGTCGAGTCGGTCGATTCGCCCTCTCACGACCGGTACGAGAACCAGAAGGTGCTCGAGTACAGTGCCTATGCACAGGACAAGCTCGAATTCGACAGCTTCATCATCAATGCGGGCCTTCGATTTGAACGGTTTGAGCCGAACGGACTGGCGGTCTCCAATGTATTCGGCCCCCGGGGGCAACTGGGTTCGGGGGATCCGAAGGAATACCTGAAGACGGCGGAGGCGAAGAATGTCCTGATGCCTCGCCTGGGCGTTTCGTTTCCCATTACCGAGCGGGGGATCATCCACTTTTCTTACGGCCATTTTGCACAGATGCCCCGCCTGCGCTCCCTGTATCTGAATCCCGAATTCGAGTTCCCCCCGAACACGGTTCCGACGTTCGGTAACGCCAATATGCGTCCCGAACGGACGGTGCAGTATGAAGTCGGGCTTCAGCAGCAACTGGGAGACCAGTTGGCGATCGACGTCACCGGATTCTTCAAAGACATTCGGGATTATCTGGCGCCCCAGGATATCACGTTCAGCGAGATCGCCGGCGATAACCGCTACGTGATCTACCTCAACCAGGATTATGCCAACATTCAGGGGATCACGCTGGCGCTGACCAAACGCCGGTCACGCAACGGTCTGCTGGCGGCCACGGTGGACTACACCTTCCAGATCGCCGAAGGCAACAACAATGACTCCGGCGCCTTCTTCTACAACGCGCTTTCGGGCCGGGAGACCGAATTCGAGGTCGTACCGTTGGACTTCGACCAGCGGCACATTCTGTCGTCGACGGTCACGATCGGACGACCCCGTGACTGGAGTCTCTCCTTCATCGGCCAGTTCGGGACCGGATATCCCTACTCGCCGGAAATCGTGGACGAAAACATCGACCTGCTCCCCAACAGCGGCCGCAAACCATCCAATCTGGGCGTGGATGCGCATGCCTACAAGGAGGTGGACGTGAGCGGGCTGCAGGTTCGCTTGTTTGCCAAAGTATTCAACGTACTGGACCGGCTCAACGAGCGCTTCGTGTTCAACGACACGGGGAGGGCCACCTATACGCTCGACCGCTCCAACAGCCACGCGACGTGGAGGTCATTCTACGGGCTGCCGGGTATCCAGGATCTGGGGTCCTGGAATGCCCGCCCGCAGTATTACAGCGCTCCGCGAGAGATCCGCGTGGGGGTACAGATTTCGTTCTGAACCGGAGAGCGGCCGGCGGCGGTCCGCGCCAGAATCCAGGACGAAACAACAGGTTTGCCTCGTATCTACATGACCATAACACACGACTACGGACGGCGCATTCGGGCCGTCGTGCTCCTTTCGGGGTTTGGGCTCTTCGGGCTCGCTGCCCCGCTGCTGGGCCAGGTGCGGGGAGGCTCTAACCTCGACCGCCAGAAGGGCTGGAGTGCGGCTCAGGTGCAGGCATGGATCGATCGGAATTCCCGATTCGGACTCCAGCAGGGCGAATGTCCCGACTTCACCGAGCGGCGAGATGCCATCCTGAACGGCAACAAGATCACGACCCAGATCTTCAACTTCGGCTCCATCTCGGCTCCCGGCAACGTCATCACGGACATTGTGTGGAACGGGTTGGGGTACGGGTACGAGTTCGGCCCCTTTGTGGCGGCCGAGGTGGTAGACGAGGGGCGGCGCGATCCGCAGAGCGTGCCCAGGCGGGATGAGGCGGGAGAGGTCGTTCTTGATGCCGCGGGGGACACCGTCTGGGTCATGCACATCGTGACCGACGGCCTCACATCCAACGGGGGGGAGGTGTCGCCGGATGGGTCTGTGCGCTGGGGGTGGCAACCGATCCCCTGTGCGCAGCCCGTGGGATCGTTCGATGGGATCCAGGTCGTCAATCCGAACTCGAACAAGATCCCGACGTCGAATGCGCCGGACTCGGATCTGGACGGAAGGCCGGATTCCTGGCCGGATTCGTGGTACAACGACAACCTGAAGTCGTACGTCTGGCCCGGTGCGCTGCAGCAGGGGGCCTCCAATGCCGATCTGGAGGCCATCTACTTCATGAATGACTACCGGAACGCGGAATTCAACTACTACCCCTTTCCGTCCGATCCCACCAAGCGGGGGCTGGGGCTAGAGGTTGAGGTACGCCTTTACCAGTGGGCCAATCCGCTGGCCGAGGACGCCATCTTCCTCATCTACAAGATCACCAACAAGAGCGAAGAGGACCTCGAGAAGGTCATCTTCGGGATGTGGGGAGACCCTCATGTGGGCGGGCCGTCGAACTGGCAGGATGACCTCGCCTTTTTCGACAGGGAGCGCAACATGGTCTACGCGTTCGACGATGACGGCCGCTCCGACATCGCCGGTCGGGTCCCGGGCTACTTCGGCTACAAGTTTCTCGAGAGTCCCGGTATCGGAAACGAGATCATCAACGGCGTTTTCTATCCGGGGGATGGGATCGACAACGACGGGGACGGGATGATCGACGAGTCGTGGACCGACGGCATCGACAATGACGGGGACTGGAGTCCCGATACGGACGATGTGGGTCTCGACGGGATTCCCGGCACGGGGGATGAGGGAGAGGGCGACGGACTTCCCACGGCCGGAGACCCCTTCGACATCACCAAACCCGGCGAGCCGAACTTCGAGTTCACCGATATCGACGAGAGCGACATGATCGGCCTCACGTCGTTTGCCTCACCACCTTTTGCCGGGAACCGGGTGGACAATGACGAACGCCTGTGGAGCTTCGTACAGCCAGGCCGATTCGATGACATTCCTGAGTTTGCGGGGGACTACGTCTTCCTGTACGGATCGGGATCCTTCGAACTCCGCGCCGGCGAGACCAAACGATTCTCCATCGCGCTGCTCCTCGGCGAAAACCTGGAAGACCTCCGGCTGAATGCCGAGACGGTGCAGCAGATCTACGACGTGGGGTACCGGTTTGCCAAGCCGCCGGACAAACCGGTCGTTCAGGCCGTGCCGGGGGATCAGAAGGTGACCCTGTTCTGGGACGATCGGGCAGAACAATCCATCGACCCGCTCACCGGCGAACGGGATTTCGAGGGGTATGTGATCTATCGGTCAACGGACCACGAATTCGCCGACCAGCAGACCATCACGGACGTCAACGGGACCCGCTTTCTTTACCAGCCGCTCAAGAACCGCGTGGGTGTGGAGGCCAGGTTCGACCTGTCCAACGGCGTCACCGGACCCTCGCCGATCCCCTTCCCGCGCCGCGGCATCTCCTATGACCTGGGCGACGATACCGGGCTGTTCCACACCTATGTGGATTCCGCCGGCGTCGTGAACGGACAGACGTACTACTACTCGGTTGTGGCCTACGACCGAGGGTACGGCGGGGGTGCACTGGGCGGTGGCATTCCTCCCAGTGAAACCGCGAAGACGATCACCTACAACCCGACCACCGACTCGTACATCTTTGACGTCAACACCGTTGCCGTCATTCCACGCCCCCGGACGGCGGGCTACCTGCCGCCGGAGGTGGGAGACGCCGGACAACTGGAGCGCGTCGCCGGCTTCGGCACCGGGAAGATTCAACTCCGGATTCTCGACGAACGGGCGGTGCCGGATGAGGGCGTATTTCAGGTCGTCTTCGAGCGGGAAAATGGCAGATCCGTCTATTCCGTCATCGACGATAGGCCGGTCACCGTAACCTTTGCGGCCACACCCGGCCGGACGACCCCGATGGGCTACCGCAACATCGTTCCCGGCTCGCTAACGATCAGCGGATTGCAGGAGGGAGAAGACTTCACGGTCAACCCCGAACCCGGCACGGTCGAGATCCTCGCGTCATCCGGCGTGGTGACCGGTCAGGTGTTGACGGCGACCTTCCGTCATGCGCCGGTGCTTCGATCGGACCGCTTGGCGGAGGAAGAGTCCAATCCCATTTTCTCCGGCATTCAGATTTTTGTGAAGGACGATCCGCTGATGCTGGACACCGGGCAAACCGGCTGGGCGCAAGGCGGGAAGGGGGCCAAATTCGAAGCGCGCGTCGCCGTTTCCGGACCGCTCCGGCTGGCCCAGCCGTACGACTATGAGGTCCGTTTTGCGGATGACCAGCGTTCGATTGGTCTGGGCTCCGGGTTGCCGCTTCCCTTCGAGGTGATCAACCTCTCGCTCGCGAACCAGCGCATCGAGGCGCTCGTGCCGGACCTGAATCGAAACCAGGTCTGGGACGTCGACGAGCCCATCGTATTTGTCGAAGAGATCAACGGCCGGGCGACTGCCACCTGGCAGGTGCAGTTCACTGCGGACAGCCCGAAACCGGGCGCCGGGGACGTGTTCCTGCTGGCGACGCGCAAGCCGTTCACCGGCGCGGACGTGTTTCGGTTCACGACGAAGGCGGCATGGACCGACGCGGAGAAGACGCGCGAGGAGTTGCGGGACATCTACGTGGTGCCCAATCCCTACGTGGCGACCAACGAACTCGAGCCGCGCAACCCCGTCTCCCGCACCGAGCGTGGCGACCGGCGGCTCTATTTCGCCAACGTGCCGGCCCAGTGCACCATCCGGATCTACACGTTGGCCGGAGAGCTGGTGGATGTGATCGAGCACGACAGCACGATCGACGACGGAAAGGTGTTCTGGGACCTGCGCACAAAGGACAACATGAACATCGCGTACGGTCTCTACCTCTTTCACGTGGACTCGTCTGAAGGCACCTTCGTCGGCAAGTTCGCGGTGATCAAGTAAACGCGGGATCCTCTTCTGCTCCCAAACCCATGCGACGTTTAAGGCTCCTGATCCCGGCATCCCGGTTGTCGATTCTTCTGGTCATAACCTTGCTGGCGTCCGTCCACCCGGTGCGGGCCCAGGAGGCGGATGGACAATCCGGACGCGGGACCATCACCAAAGTGGCCACCACATCGGCGCAGTTCCTTAAACTCGGCGTCGGGGCGCGTGCCATTGCGCTGGGAGGGGCCGTTGTTGCGCAGGGCGGGGACCTGTCATCTCTCTACTGGAACCCAGCCGGGTTGGCGCGCATGACCGGATCCAGCGTGCAACTGGCTTCCACCGATTACCTGGCAGATATCCGCTACAGTTTCGCCGGCTTCGGCACGAACCTGGGTCTGGCCGGAAGCCTCGCCTTTGCGGTATACCTGTTGGATTCCGGCGACATGGCGGTTCGAACGATCGAGCAGCCTGAGGGAACCGGCGAGCAGTTCAAGGTGCAGGATTTCGCCCTTCAAGTGTCGTATGCGCGGTTGCTGACCGACCGGTTCGCGATAGGCGGCTCGGCGAAGCTGATCAGCGAACGCATCTGGCACAGTTCGGCCCAGTCGATGGCCTTCGATATCGGGGTGCTCTTCACCACGCCGTTCGACCGGCTGAGACTGGGGGCCTCCTTCTCGAATTTTGGCCCCAAAATGCAGATGAGCGGCCGGGATATCGTGTTCAGCTATGACCCGAAGGCCGGTCAGAGCGGGAATGCGGAGATCGTCAACTCCGCCTATCTGATGGACAAGCACCCTCTGCCGCTCCTTTTCAGGGTGGGATTGTCTCTGGATGCGTTGCAAACGGATGATCATCGCATCGTTCTCTCTACCGACGCCGCGCATCCCAACGACAACAGCGAGTACGTCAATCTCGGGTCTGAATACAGTTTTCGCGACCTCATCGCGCTGCGCGCCGGCTATCGAAATCTGTTCGAGGAGGATGGCGTGCAGGGGCTGACCTTCGGCGGGGGGCTCAACGTCCGTCTCGACCGCAGCATGCGTATCCGTATCGACTACGCGTACGCCGATTTTGGGCGCCTCGATCAGGCCCATTGGTTCACCCTGGACCTGGGCTTCTAGGCCGATTTCGGATGCGATGCGCCGGTCTATGGTCTACTTTGGATCCTGTCCCGGATCCATATCCCGCCCCGCACCGTCATGAGTCCCCTACGGTTTCGCGCTCCGCATGCACTGGTGGTCCTCATCGCCCTCGGCCTGGCCGGTTGCGGCCGATCGGCGGGGCCGCCGAACATCGTACTCATCTTCGCGGATGACCTCGGTTATGGCGATCTCGGCGTATACGGGCACCCGACCATCCAGACGCCCCGGCTCGATTCGCTGGCTTCGGCCGGGATCAAGCTGACGTCTTTCTATGTGACCACGGCGGCGTGCTCTCCGTCGCGAGCGGGTCTGCTGACGGGGCGCTATCCGGTTCGTTCCGGGTTGACACGCGTGCTGGGTCCCGATGACCGTCACGGGCTGAGCGCGGAGGAGGTCACCCTTGCGGAGGCGCTTCGGGAGCAGGGGTACCGGACGCATGCGATCGGCAAGTGGCATCTGGGGGCGGTGGACGGGTTCTATCCGACGCAACAGGGGTTCGATTCCTACTACGGGCTGCTCTACAGCAACGATATGAAGCCGCCGTGGGTGCAGACCCAGCGGCCCCTGCGGTTGCACCGCGATAGGGAGGAAGTGGACGAATACCCGGTGGATCAGGGCACACTCACCGAACGGTACGCGGAGGAGGCCGTTCGGTTGATCCGCGATCGGGATGAGCGTCCATTTTTCATCTACCTGGCGCCGGCGATGCCGCACCTGCCGATCGTCGCTTCGGAGCGGTTTCGGGGGCGCTCCGCCGGAGGACTGTACGGCGACGTGATCGAGACGATCGACTGGTCTGTCGGCCGCATCGTGCAGGTCTTGAGGGAGGAGGGGCTATTGGAGAGCACGATCGTGATTTTCACGAGCGACAACGGGCCGTGGACGAACATGCCGCCGCGGATGTACGAGACGGAGGAGGTGGAGCGGTGGCATGCCGGATCGGCCGGTCCGCTGCGCGGCTCGAAGGGGACCACGTGGGAGGGAGGTGTTCGTGTGCCGGGTATTGTGGCGTGGAAGGGACGGCTGCCCGCGGGCCGTGTATCGGCCGAACTCGCGACGACGATGGACCTCTACACGACGCTGGTCGAATTGGCGGGCGGGAGCGTGCCGTCCGATCGCGTGGTGGATGGACGCAATATTTTGCCGTTGCTGGACGGGACGGGGGAGGTTGCGCCGCAGCCGTTCTTCTACGTGATCGAGGACCGGCTGGAGGCCGTGCGTGACGGCGACTGGAAGCTGCGGTTGCTGTACCGGGGGGAGGAGCCGCCGCAGGTCGAACTGTTCAATCTGGCGGACGATCCCTATGAGGCGCACAACCGCGCCGAGGAGCGTCCGGATGTCGTGGAGCGGTTGGCGGGTCTCATGGCCGCGTTTGCAGGGGAGACGGGGGCGGGGTTTGTGGGGCCTTTGTAGGGGCGCATCGGAGGTTGCCACACATGAGTGCAGCGGTCCCAGGCCGGCAATTATGGGGTTTCGAGGC
>CAYLXM010000111.1:0-7964 GCA_964387555.1 uncultured Rhodothermales bacterium
CTCAACGGGATCTGGCAGGTTGAGGAAGGGGAGATGGATCGGATGCCGGACACGTTCTCGCGGACGGTCCCCGTTCCGGGCCTGGTGGACATGGCCGAGCCGCCGTTCGAGGACGTCGGCAAGCCGAGCGACCTTCGAGAGGCCTTTTGGTACCGCCGCGTCTTTTCTTTTCCGGAGGATGTGCCGGCGACCGCGCTCCTGCACCTGCACAAAGCGCGGTACGGGTCGCGAATCTTCCTGAACGGTCACCTTGTCGGGGACCATCTTCCGTCTTTTACGCCCGGTTACTTCGATGTGCGTGCTTACTTGCGAGGCGGCGGAGCCGAAAACGAACTCGTTATCCGCGTCGGCGCAGGCCGGGAGGCGCTGCCGGAGGGACACCCGGGCGGATGGGATTTCGAGAAATACCGGTACATCCCGGGGATCTATGACGAGGTGGAGCTCATCCTGACCGGCACGCCCAGCATCGCGAACGTGCAGGTCGTGCCCGATCTACCCACCCGATCGGCGCGGTTTGTGGTCGAGGTGGAGGGGGCTCTCCCTGGGGCCGATGTGGCCGTTCGCGTGCGGATCCGGGAGAGGGGGTCCGAAGAGATCGTGGCCGAGGCGCGGGCATCCACACGGGTTTTGTCGGGGGATGGACCGACCATGCTGACCGCAACGGCCTTCATAGAGAATGCCCGGTTTTGGTATCCCGAGGACCCGTTCCTCTACGAAGCGGAGGTCTCGACGGAGGCAGACGAGGTCCGCACGCGCTTCGGGATGCGAAGCTTCACCTTCGATCCGGTCACGAAACGCGCGCTGCTGAACGGGAGGCCGTATTACCTGCGGGGCACGAACGTGACGGCCTACCGCTTCTTCGAGGATGCGGAGCGGGGGGACAAGCCCTGGCGCGAGGAGTGGGTGCGGCGTTTGCATCGCTCGTTCAAGGAGATGGGCTGGAATGCGATCCGGTATTGCATCGGGTTTCCGCCGGATTTCTGGTACGAAATCGCCGACGAGGAGGGGTTTCTGATTCAGGATGAGTTTCCGATCTGGCTCCTCTTTGAGGCGCCGGAGAAGCCCGTGGCCGAGAAGATCATACCCGAGTACGTGGCATGGATGCGCACCCGCTGGAATCACCCGAGTGTGGTGATCTGGGATGCGCAGAATGAAAGCATCACCCCGGAGACGGCCAGGGCGATTGCGGCCGTGCGGCATCTGGATCTTTCGAACCGCCCCTGGGAAAACGGGTGGATGTCGGCGCAGAGTCCCACGGACGTGATCGAGGCGCATCCCTACCACTTCTATCGGGGATGGGACGATCCGGAACAGCCCATCTTCCGGTTGAAAGAGATGCCGACGGTGAGCACGGCGCCGGAATTGCGCGAAACGCAGCGGGATCTCCCCGCCTCGGTGATCATCAACGAGTATGGCTGGCTCTGGCTCACGCGGGACGGGCAGCCGACCTCGTTGACGCAGCGGGTGTATGCCGAACTGCTCGGCGAGCGTGCGACGGTGGAGGAGCGGATGCGGTTCTATGCGCGCACGCTGGCGGCGGAGACGGAGTTCTGGCGGGCGCACCGGCAGGTCGCCGGGGTACTGCATTTCTGCGCGCTGGCGTATTCGCGTCCGGGCGACATCCCACGGCCCGAGGGCGGTGCGACGAGCGACCATTTTCTGGACGTGGAGCGGTTGGAGTACGAGCCGTATTTCCGCGAGTATGTGGGAGAGGCGTTCAGTCCGGTCGGGATCATGCTGGACTTCTGGGAGGAAGAAATCACCGCCGGCGCGCGGCATTCGTTTGAGATCTCCGTGATCAACGATCTGTATGAGGATTGGCAGGGGGAGGTGCGCCTGTCGGTACTGAAAGGAGAGGATGCGCTGGTGAGTGCCGGGCTCGAAGCCCGTGTCGAGTCGCTCGGACGGAACATCCTCAACCTTGAACTGACGGTGCCGGAGATGCCGGGCGAGGTCGTGCTCGTGGCCGAGTTGCGTGGAAAGGACGGGAGGCGGGTCCGGAGTCTGCGGGATGTGCGGGTGGTGGAAGGGGCTGGGAATTGAGGACGTCAGGCGCGTATCGCAACGACCAGGGCTGAAACCATTCTGTCAAGGCTACTGTTACACAAATCGGTATGCCGGATGTGAGAGGTACTCCCATGAGCTACGCGGATAGGATTACGGTCGAACCGGGAAAACGCGGCGGTAGGCCGTGCATCCGCGGCATGCGCATCACGGTATATGATGTGCTCAGCTACCTGGCCTCCGGGATGTCTTACGAGGAGATTCTGGATGATTTTCCCGATCTCACCAAGGAGGATATCCTGGCCAGTCTTGAGTTCGCCGCAGGACGTGAACGACTCACGTTGGGGTTGCCGTAGCAAATGGACAGAAATCGACGTTAAGCTACTCTGCAAGCGCAATGTACCCGAATAGTCGCATCGGATCCTCCTAAAGCGGGCCTGCCTTTCGGCGTTGCCGTAGGTTGCTTAAGCCGAAGGGCCCACAGGATAAACCCCGTGGGCCCTTCTTCTTTTTCGAGTAGACCCGGAGGCGCAACTTACTTCTGCAGGATCATGCGCTTCGTCGCGGTGAACTGTCCTGCCGTCAGGCGGTACAGATACACGCCGCTGGGCACGTCCGCCGCGTTCCACCTCGCACTCCGGTAGCCGGCCTCCATCTGTCCATCAACCAGACGCGCCACCTCGCGACCCATCAGGTCATAGACGACGAGGCGCACGTGCCCAGCCTCCGGCAGATCAAAGTGTATCTCGGTCGCCGGGTTGAACGGATTCGGGTAGTTCTCGTGCAGGGCAAGGACCTCTGGAATCGAGGCTTCGCGGGAAGGTCCACCGGTCTTGCCTGGATCGGTGCAGGTAGAGGCCGTATTGGACCCACCGGATTCGCTGGAGCTGTTGTACGCCGTCACCTGATACTGCGTGACATCGTCACCGCTACCCACGCACCCGTTGCCAATGGTCTTGTAGAGGTCGGTGTAGGATGTGCTCGTCGTCGATCCGATGTAGGAAAACGACGAGCACGTATAGGACCAGTTCGAGCAGCGGTACACCTTGTATCCCGTGGCGCCTGTGCTGCCGGTCCAGGTGAGATAGGGGTGCTGTCCGAGGTTTCCCGTAACGGTCAGGTTCGTCGGTGCGGCAGGCGGCGGCTGGCACGCTGCGCCGATGCCGTGGGCATTAAACGCGTTCTGAATTGCGCACACGTGCGCGCCGCTGTAGTTCAGGTTGTCCGCCGCGATCACGTTGGTCCGGAACGCAGCGAAGTCGAACGCGTGGGGCGTGATCTGGAGCGCCTTGAACGTAAGGTTGTTGCCGATGGTGGCATCGCCGATGGCCTGCCGCACATCCCACATTGCCCCACCAATTACCTGTCCATTCCAGTGGTTGCCATTGGCCGCGGTCCACACAAATGTGTTGTTGTCCAGGTTTCTGCTGATCCCCACATCTTCGCCGATGTATGGGTCGTTGTTCTTGGCACCTGCGAAGTAATCCGCAAGCCCCTCGTCCATCGCGCAGCTCTCATGTGTTGCAGTGTTGCAGGTAACTGTTCCGATGAAATCGTTGCCATAGATGTTGAAGATGACGTTGTGGGTATATTCGTGATTGACCACGTCGCTCGACCGGGCCCAGCCCGCTCCTGCTAGGGTGCCGAAGAACACCTCCGTGCCATTCGCCGCCGCATTTACACCTATCCCTTGGTCCACAAACGCGTTCATCTGGTAGTCTGTACCGCTAAAGGTGAACGGAGAGCCCTTGAAGAAGTCGTGCATGGCACCGACGTGGTAGCGCACGTTGGGGGCATCATCAGCCGCCCAGCTGTGGTTGTAGGTCGTGTTGCTCCCAACCCAGATCGTCGCATCATGCACGATGGCGTTGTCGTTGAGATCGTGTAGCTCTACCCAATCGTTCTGAAGCGGGATGCGGATCGTGTAGTTTGCGCTGGCCAGGTAGGAGGTGGACCAGGAACCGTCGCTGTTGGTGCTACCCCAGGCCACGCGCTGGCCCAGTGCGTTGAAGATTTCGAAGTTCGTGGTCTTGAAGCCGGCCGATACCGGGGTATCGCTGACGAGCTTCGGGTAGTAGGAGCCGGTGACAGTACCGGAGAGCGTGCCGCCGAATACCCCCGCATTCATGCCATGCGGTTTCGAATCGGCCGACGGCGTGCCAGCTACGGGGCCTTCGCCTTTTGCCTCGTGAAGGTGTCGCATGTTACTTTGTTCGCGTAAGACTGTGCCATCTCCTGCATCGATGAAATAGGTGATGTCTTTCAAAGGGGTAAGAGAGAAGAGTCGGACCTGCCAGGCCAGGTGAAACGTCGTCGTTCGCTCATCCTGAATCGGTAGGATCTTCAACATCCCGTCATTTCTCACCCGCGCCGAATCGACGGCAAACGCCTCTCGGGCTGCCGCCAGGGCCGTATCCTTCGACAACTGGCGCTTCGTTGAGACGCGGATGTCGTGGTAAACCGTGGCGCCGAGCGCCACGACGTTTCCCTCGGTATCGATCGTATAGCCGATCTCCGTCCCGACAACCGGGACGCCATCTACGACTTGATCGAAGGAAACGAACCAGGCCGTTCCGTCGGTGTCGGCTTTGCGTAGCTAGGCCTGATCAGGGGTAATTTGAAGGATGTCTCCGAAGACCCCGAGGAGCTTGTCCAGGAGAATGGACTGGATCTGTTCGTCGAGCGGGGCTCTCAGGCCCAAGGCAGTGATGTTGATGTCGGGACCGTGAATCCAACGAGCCGAGCCGGTCTGTGGGTGGAGTTCCACGCGATGTGCAACACCCCGGGAGTCGCGCATTGTGACAGTCTCGTTCTGGGCAAAGCTCGACGGCGCGATCTCGAGCAGAAGGAGGAAGAACAGGATCGAGCGTTTCATGTCAAGCTCACGGGATTGAAGAATGGAGGATCCGGAACTCCACTTGTAGCCGCGTATATCAGGAAGGCGAAGCCGCGGGGGCTTCTTTATCGGGGGCTATGGCATGGCGATCACCTCCTCCAACTGGTCGGGAGACAGAACTGGGACTTGCCCTGCGGGCAGGGCGTGATATCGAGACTCTCAGAGCCGTCGAGGGGTACGATAAGGATCCATTCGAGCCCCTGGCCGGGGGGCGTACCGGCTTGCACAAGCAGGAGCGTACCGTCGGGCGACCAGTCGATGGGGACCACATACTGATGTTCGCTGTTGGTGAGCTGCCGGCGACCCGTGCCATCGACGCTCATCACGTGAATCTCCTCCTGCACTGGCCTGATTCCACGTGCTTTGAATCGCACGTTGAAAGCGATCTGGCTACCGTCCGGAGAGAGTATCGGTGCTGCGAGGATCTCCCCGTCCTCACCCCGGGTCCACTCGTATGTGCCGTCTAGTCCGAGAGCTACGAGCTTGCTGTTCTCTGCCAGGCGGCCCAATGAGTCCCGATAGTTGTAGTCAAAAACGCTAACGAGCAGATGGCCCTGCGGAGTCCAACTGCCGATGTACTCCAGGAGATTGGGTGTCGCTGTCACACGCTGTTCGTTCGTGCCATCGATATCCACTACATAAACATCCAAGATACCCGCTGCTTCTGGAAACATTACGCGGCGGAAGGCGATGCGCCTGCCGTCGGGCGACCATACCGGATATTCGCCGTTGGCCGGGTGGACGCCGGGTGTTGTGACGTGTGTGAGACGGTACCGCCCTGTCCCGTCTGCATTCACGACATAGAGGGCCGGGCCGTAATGCGCTAACTCCTGTGGGCCTTCGAAGACGATCTTCGTCCCATCCGGCGACCAGACCGCCCGGCCGACGTGGAAGTCCGGATCGTCGGTGAGCCGGCGCACGTCGGAGCCGTCGGGCTCCATACTGTAGAGCTGGGCGGTGCCACTCTCGTCGGAGAAGAAGAGGATCGACCCGGGCTCGGCCAGGAAACCTTCCTCCTCCATCCGGTGCGAATCGCACGAGGCGAGCAACAACAGGTACACGGCAACGACCAACCACCGTGTTTTTCGGATAGAGGATCTGGCCATCGCAGAACTCATCACTCAGCGCGACTAGCAGTGGCTACGTCATTCAGCCATAACTGGTTCCGAGCCAAGACATCGGCATGCTGCTGGGGGAGAAGGAACTTCTGGCGGGAGCAGCTGGAGGGGTGAAGATATAGATACAAGAATCCACTTCCGATCTCCTCTTCGCGATCTTCGACCTACTGGGCCTGCAGTTCTCCCCGCGCATCCGCGACCTGGGCGCACAACGGCTCTACCGCATGGAGGACCCGCGGACGGAATTCCGTCCACCGTTCCGGGAACCGCTAGACGGACGATTCCGGAGCCGGGTGAATCGGGCGATGATCGAAACCCATTGGGATGACCTGCTGCGGGTGGCCGGTAGCCTGAAGCGGGGCTACGTGACGGCTTCCCGGCTGGTGAGCAAGCTCCAAGCCTACTCACGCCAAAACCGGCTCCTGCGGGTGCGGCAGGAGGACGGTCGTCTCGTCAAGACCATCTTCGTCTTGCCCTACATCGGTTTTTGTCCAATTGCATCGGTAAGTTCAGTCTGCCCTACCGTGGCACAAACGGAGACGTTTTCCCGCCTATCCATGTGGTTACGTTCACGGCCATTTTGCTGTCTGATCAACCAGGGGTTCGACCGGGCAGTCGCGTCAGACAAGATGCCCAACGTTGCACGAATCGCGGTGCCGTGGATGGTCCTCATCCTGACGCTGGGTTCATCCGCCTATGCCCAGAGCGGATCGTATCAGTCCGAGCGCCTCACCCCGCAGGAGGGGCTTTCCGAACGGCGAACCACTGCGATCGTGCAGGATAGCCTGGGGTTCCTGTGGATCGGAACGCACAACGGGCTGAATCGCTACGACGGCTATGGGTTCACGGCGTACTACCACGAACCGGGGGACTCGACGTCGCTGGGATCCAATTACGTAGAGGACCTCTTTTATGACAGCCGAAACAGGCTCTGGATCGGCAACCTGCAGGATGGAGGTCTCCACCGCTACGATCCCGCACAGGACGCTTTTGAGCGGTTTCCGCATCGCGACGGAGATTCGAACACGCCGTGCTCCGACAACGTGCTGCACATGGCCGAAACCCGCGACGGCACGGTATGGATTGGCCATGGCGGCGGATTGACGAGCTACGATCCGACCCGCGGGGACTTCACCTGCCACCCCTGCGACGATTCCGACCCGAAGGATCTCCCCTGTGGATCGATCTACTCCATCAGCGAGGATCTGGAAGGCGCCTTGTGGGTGGCGCTCAGCAGGGCGGACGGGACGATCCTGCCGTCCAGCGGATTGTGCCGCATCCAGCGGGAGCGATGGGAGGTCGAGTGTTTCCGGCATGACCCGGCGGATCCGGGGAGCCTGCGCCACAGCGGCGCCATGTCGACGCTGCTGGATAGCCGCGGCACATTCTGGGTCGGCACCTTTGGAGACGGTCTGCATCACATGGGCGACCGGCCCGGGGCGTTCGTCCACCATCCGTATCGCCCGAACAGACCGGAAGTCCTCAGCGGTCCCTATCGCCCCGATACCCGAAGCGGAAGCGTCACTGTGATCCAGGAAGATTCCCGCGGCACTCTATGGTTCGGCGGAATGGGCGGACTGGTGGTGTACGATCCAATCGAGGAAAGAGTGACCCGCCTGTCCGCAGACCCACAGAATACCGATACCGCGTCGCTTGAGCGCGTCTCGCGTATGGCGGAAGATCGCTCTGGAGCCATCTGGATTTCCGGCGGTTTCGGGGTGACGAAAATCACGACTACTGAGAGGGGGTTTCAACGTTTTGGAGCGCATCCCCGGGTGGCCGAGGAACTGATCGGGCAGCCTTCGCACGCCGCGCCGATGGGAGCGGATGCTCGTCGAAGCGGCGGTGGTCGGCGGAGGTCCGGAGCGGTGGTCTCGCCGGCTCAAGGGGTTCGACGAGGAGTTGGCCGCCCTCAAGAAGACCATCGAGAACGCCGGCTACTACTG
>CAYLXM010000112.1:0-7890 GCA_964387555.1 uncultured Rhodothermales bacterium
GTTTTCTTGAGCCGCTCGTTTTCGAGGATCGATCCCATCAACATCCGGCGGGAAACCAGTCCGTAGTACAGCCGATTTCGGATGATGTAATGGATCTTCGAGTACCGCTCGGCTTCGTCCTCCAGCGCGGCATGCGCACGAGCGAGATTGGCGTACGACCACGCGATGAGCTCGCGGACGGTGGACGGATCGGGCTTGGCCATGGGGGCTATTCGGGTGAATCTCTCCGAAGACGGATCCCCACGCTTGACCCGGGCTCATCAGGACCGGACCGTTCAGGGGTGCTGGTCAACAGGTTCAGGCGGCTACGAAAAACACGATCAAAATCCTCCAGGCGTTCGATCAGCCAGGCGTATTGCTCGTTCCACTTCCGCCGATCGCGCACAGCGGCACGCTTCCACGCGCTCCACCCGGCCGCGCCGGCGTCATAGCTGGCCGAGAATGCGGTGCCCGAACGTGGAAACGCCCCCCAGCGGTTCGTCCGGTGGAACAACATGGTACGTGCCCACTGCGCTACCGCCGATTTCGCCAGTAGCCCGGCCGTTTGCGTTGATGCGCCACGGCCAGAATGAGCGTAGTGTCGGGCTCCGATCGGTAGATCAGATAATAGGGGAAGCGGCGCACCATCCAACGGCGTAGCCCACGAGGCTCGTCAACCGTGATCCCCAGCCCAGGGTGGTCTGCAATGTGCTGGACCGTCTGTTCGACTTCCTCAATGAATCGGGTGCCAAGCCCGGCTGCCTGTTCATCGTAGTAGGCGACTGCAGCTATGAACTCGGCACGGGCCTCTGGATGAAAACCGACTCCTTTCATCGTGAGGCGGCTCGGGCGTCAGAAAGGACCTGATCGGCCGGAATCGCCGTTGTCTTCCCCGAACGCATTTCGTCATCACGACGAAGCGCGGCGTCGGTCCAGGCCTTCTCCACTTCATCTTCCTCATCGAGGCTTGCGATGAGTTGCTGCGCAAGAAGGGCTCGTTCGTGCCGGGGCAGGCGAAGCGCCCACGCTTCGATTTCGTGTACGCTCATGGTTGAAGACGAGTTTGAACGACGGAAGTAGTCTACAATGAAGGGTGAACGACGACAACCTCGAAAATGCTCCGGTCGTGTGGAAGGAGCGAC
Source organism: uncultured Rhodothermales bacterium (assembly GCA_964387555.1). Taxonomy (GTDB): domain Bacteria; phylum Bacteroidota; class Rhodothermia; order Rhodothermales; family CAYLXM01; genus CAYLXM01. The sequence goes on from CAYLXM010000112.1 coordinate 1,122, forward strand.
CCGTCAAGAACCGGTCGTACGACCCATCCACCAACCGGAAACCGCCATGAACCGGCTCCTTTCCTGCACCGTCGACCTCGCCGTCGAGTTCGGCAGCCTGGAGCAAAGGGTGACACCCGTGGACGGCGAAGGCGCCCTGCGCCGCGCACGGTACGTTTCCGTTTTCGGGAAACAACCCGACGGCGCCTGGAAATGTATCCGCTATTTGGCACAGGGCTGAAAAGGGGCCGCCTTACCCGCGAGCCTCAGCGCAAACCCGGTCCGCCCGAAACGGCCGCCCCGGGTTTGTGCAACGACCGAAGCGCCGGACGCCGCCGGCTGCTGAACACGCCGGCCAGACCGCTCACGCCCAGATGATCAGATGTGCGTGCAGCCCGTCGTCGTCGAGACGTCCCGATGTCCCGATGTCCCACGCGTTCTTGAATCATCCGGAAGTCATCCCCCGACTCCACCAGCGGTGTGGCAGAATAATGTCGAAACGTGCGGCACCCGACACGCTTGACGATGCCGGCCTGGCGTGCGGCGTCACGGACAAATCGGCGGAATACGGAAAGCGTGATGCTGTTCGCGTCGCCGCATCTTCTCCCGGGAGCGGATGGGTCTGGGGAGACGTGCGTCGCATTGGGGCAGGGGGGAGGTGGGTCGAGCCCAACACGCCGGTGGGATCAGCGGACGAAGGCGCTCCACTTCGACGGCTGATCACGCTGTTTCCTGGCGCCTCCTCCTTCTCTGAACCGCTCCACGCGGGAGATCCTTTCTCGTCGCGCCAAGCTTGAAAAACGACTTGAGCATGAAGTCCGCACTGACCGAAGCATCCGCCGCCTCGAGTTTCGCGATCCGCGATTGACTGGATCCGAGAGCCCTGGCAACTTGAACCTGTGTCCAACCCTTGCTCTGGCGCAGTTCCTTCACTTTGGCGGCGAGCGCCAGTTTGAACTCCACGAACTCGACCTCTTCGGGAGACAAGCCCAGGAATTCGTCAGCATCACCCACCTTCCAGGCGGCCGCCTCGATTCGGGCATCGGCGGAAAACGGAGGCGTTTTGATCTCTCCGTGCATCCAGACAAGAGGCTTTGACTCACCCATGATGCAAGATGTGTCATTTATGACATACTATCCATTGCGACGGTTCCTGAAACGCTCATCGTCTCTTGCCGGCTGGCCAGATGCACCAGGACGTGCCGACCGTGGCGCGCAACTATACCCGACGAGCCGCGATCCAGGCATACCACGTCCTTCAATAAGTAGCACCTCCCTGAGCGGACGCAAGACTGCGGGCCGGATTATGCAGTCTGGATATGCGGGAGGTCGCCCCGTCGGTCAAACGGTCTGCGCACCCCGTGCGGACCGGCATTGAGGACGTGCGTGCGGCCCGCCGTCATCGAGACGTCCCGATGTCCCAGGCGGGACGTAGATCCAGTTGGGGCACGGGGGAGATTGCAGCATGCGAACGACCCCGGTGCCCACCGATGAAGCGAAAGCGCCTCGACGATCACAACCGTCCGAGTTCCTGAAGGGTGCGGAGATCCTCCTCAAAGTCGGCCACATCAACGTGCAGTCCGATACCGCGGCTGGAGAGCAGGTGCTGGACGCGCAAGCGGTCTACCTCGGCGAGACGAGCGGCCTGGGCGAGGGTAAGACGCTCGCGTTGGAACAGCAGTGCAGCGAGTTCCTCCCGAAGCTCGGCTTCGCTCATCCGCGCTGCGTGCAGCGCCTCGTCCGGGATGGTGATGCTCATGAAAGGCCTCCGTTTCGAAAGCATCGTCGCGGGACAAAGACCGATTCCGCACCCGGGATCAGTCCAGTCCTCGATACACGGCCGACCTGAACTGCTTCCCGATTTCCGCGGAATACGGAGAAGTCCTCGTCATGAACAGGCCATAGAGGCCCGTCTCGTTGTCGATCCAGAAGTCCGTGTTATGATACCCCACCCATCCGTAGATGCCCTTGGGTGCAAGGCCGCTCGACAGGACGGGCTCCGTAAGCACATACAGCGAGTATCCGTAGTCAATGCCAGCGCTGTACCCTCTCACCAGCCTGCCCTGTGTCGCCACGGACGTCATCATCGCGATGGATTGCTCGCTCAGGATCCGTTTTCCCTGGTAGGACCCCTTACCGAGCAGCATCTCGCAGAAATGCCGGTAGTCCTCAAACGTGCTGACCAACCCGTCGCCTCCCAGCTGAACTTTCGTGCCCGGTACATAGGAGAGCTCATCGTATTCGGTTGTGAAGGTGGCGGTTCCCACGTCGAAGCTGGTAATGATGTCGGTGCTGCCGACCAGCTGGTCGGGTTTCTTGAACAAGACCTGAAACCTCCCGCGGTCGGCGGCAGACAACTCGAACTTCGTGTCCGGCATGTCCAGCGGATCAAAGATGTTCTCCTTCAGGAAAACGTAGAATTCCATTCCCGACAGTACTTCGACGAGACGTCCGAGAATCGAGATGCTGTTCCCGTAGAGATAGTCGCTGCCCGGCTCAAACTCCGCCGGCGTTGCGGCCAATACCCTGACGAACTCGTCCAGGCTTGCGTACGGGGCCAGGTGGCTGGGCCCTCTACCCGGCGGGTAGTACCCGTATCCACTGCGATGAGTCAGCAGATGGACAATCCTCAGCTCATTTTCACATCGATACACGCTTCCCGTCTCGTCCTTGCACTTCATGTCGGCGAAGTAGGGGAGGATCTTCGCTACCGGATCGTCCAGGGCAAACAACCCCCTTTCGTGGAGCATCATCATCGCCACAACGGTGATCGGCTTGGTCATCGACCAGATCGGGAAGATGGTGTTCGCCGATATGGGAGTGTCGCCCGCGAGGCCCGAGTTGACGATCGAGAAGGCGACCGTGTCGGGACCCATAAATACGCCGGCGACGCTTCCGCCCGTCACGCCCCGGGCGATGAGCGCCCGCTGGTAGGCCTCGACGTTCGCCTGTACCGTCGGATTCCGCCGATCGGCGGATGGAGCGTCACCGCAGGCCGCCAGGCCGAGGACGGCGAGCCCGAAGAAGATGATTCGCAAGTGTGGCGCCATCTGAAGGGTCCTCCAGGGTTTCAGGTATTGAGTCATTCTGCAAAGCGTTGTGTGTCACCGGTACCCGCGTAGCAGAACGACCCGGCCGGCCAGGCGCGCGTTGACTGAAGGGAGGAGGGAACCGGACAGCAAAACAAATCGGCACTCCACGTGAGCCGGCTGCTGGTTTCAGTCTCCAGCGCGCGGCGCGCAGGCCCACACGGCCGCAGCCGGGATCGCAGCGCTTGCCATGGACCTAGGGGTTGGCTTGACCCTTATTTAGGCCCTTTTTTGGTGACCTGCAAGGCGGAGGCGGTGCAACACATCAGGAATTTCAGTGCTGTGTCAGGAGGGGCCCGAGAAGAGGGGTCCAGGCGGATCTCCGTCCGCGCCGCCATTCATCCTCGAAGATGTGGTGAGGATGGGCAACCTGGCCCGCGCGCCTCAGCGCAAACCCGGTCCGCCCAAAACGGCCGCCCCGGGCTTGTGCTCCCATCGAAGCGCCGGTTACCGCCGGCTCGCACCGGCCGGACCGCGGGGAGGCCCGAATCCGCCTTGATTGAACCTCACTGTTGCGGATTCGGCCGGAACGCGGATTCAAACGGCCGTTGGGAGGCATTTCGAACCAGAGTGCGCCGCCAGACACCACACACACCCGGGGGGATCGGGCAGGCGACGCATGAAGCATCGAACGCAACAAGGCGGCGTGTGGGTTCAACGCCCCGATGGTCGCGGAAACCGATAGGCCCTTCGCGCAGCCGGACCCTTCTCCGGGCGCCTGGGCATCCGGGCCGGTGTGGAGTCAGGCGAGGCGTTGGGGAGGAGGCTAGCGCCGCACTTCATCGGCACCAACCGCCATGACGCCGGCGCTGTCTATTTTGGCTAGACGCTGCGGTTCGTGGCCGCTGCAGGTGCATCGTCATCATCAAGAGGATATTCTTCGTCAACGTCCTCAAGGAATTGTCTGATATATCCGATCAACTCCTTCCTCCGCTCTTCCGTGACCCGACATTCTGGTTTATACTTCTTCGCAATAGTCATTTCAACGTATTGGAGACACCCATCAAGATTATCCCGTAATTCTTTCGCCGTAAAATGAGCGACTGCGCAGATTTCAAAAATCGCGTTATCACGATTTTCAGGCTCATCTCGGTCGGACAGCGGCACGCTCCAAAAGGTGTACCAATGACTATTGATCCAACGACTGTAACTCATTCTTACGCTCCTGAAAACAGATGGCCGCTCATCCGCGATGGGCGGCGCGGTGGTGCGTCGAGGGGTCATGCCCATGCGCTTACCCTGCTTCATTGCGTGGGGGATACCGTGATCGACTTCCAGGGCTCCTTATACAGGCCGCCGGCAATCTATCCAAACCGATATTTCGAGGCGCATAACAATAAGCCCAGCGGCCGGAACAGCATAAGATGAAACTGATGCAAAGAACAGGACTTTTCATCACACCGAAAATTGCGCAGAGGAATAGACTGTTCGGGTCCGCTGCAGCTTTTGGTTATTCAATTTACTTTATCATTGTTGCTTTCAATTTTTAGATATGGGTAAATCAACTATCTATGAGTTGGTTTTTCTTGTTTAATGATCCTATTACATCGACGCTTTCGTTTATTCGCTTTTTCAATCCTGCCGTGCCGTCACCGCGCAGCACCGTGAGTTGGAGGGAGGGTGCATCTGGCGAATGAACCGGCTTGGTTGGGCATGGTGACTATCTTTCCTTTCAGGACGTCATCGTTTCTGTCCCGTTGGCGGCAGAGCGGTCGGCTTGCCGTTCAAGGTGTCGAAGAAATCGGCTTTCATCGCTTCCTGGTCGATATCGCGAATTATGTAGACGGTCGTTGGTGAGTTGACCTGCTTCCATCGATATTCCTGATCAGGACCTAGCACCACCGAAGGCTCGACCAGCGTCAGCCAGGGTTTCCCAAGGTGGTTGCCAATGACCATGGAGATCGTCGCCACATCGAAGAGCGCTTTCTCGCGAGCGGGCGTGATCGCTTCAAGGTATTCGCCCAGGCGGTTGTCGGGATAAAGTCCGGACTCTGCCCGCTTGTCCATGGTGATGCTGGCACCCGTGGGATGCTCCAGGATAATCCAGAAATCGAGGCCGCTCTGAGCGGTTACATAGACCGACCAGGGGTCGCTGATTCCGTTGTGGCTCCCGGCGTTGACCTGTTCCGGTCCACCACCCAGCCAGACGATCTTAATCCGGCTCTTCAGGTCCAATCCTTCTTCACGGGCAAGAAGAATCGCGCTGGCAATGTTGGTGCACGGTCCGACAGGCAGGACCCACACGGGATTGTCGGGCGATGCGCCACGCGCCGCTGCAAGAATCGCTTCGCTGCCTTCGCTTTCGATCGGCTTCGTGTCCGACCAGTTGCCACTGGCGGGAACCTGCAACGGCACTTTCGCACCGCGGAACGCCCGGGGAATTTGGTTTTCGGTACGATGCTCCAACAGGCCACTGATGCGGCTGAGTTCGATAATGTAGAGAATCTCGCCATAGTTGATCGGCTCCTGTGCAGCGCCAAAGTGATCGATGCGGTGAGGACCGTGATGGGCGCTGTTGATGCCCAGCACGTCGACGTTGCTGAACAGGCCGTAGGCGATGTAATGCTGGTCATCGACTTCGTTGCGGGCATCGGTATCGAGAAGGACCTGCGGCAAATGCAGTGTTTCCGGTGTGTGGACCCGCACGATGACGGAAGATTGCTCGTTGAATGTGTCACCAGCCCTGGATCCCGTGACGACCCGGTAAACCCCCGGTTCTCGGTAGGTGTGGGTGACCGATGCGCCTTCAGCCGTCGCCCCATCCCCCAGATCCCAGTGAGGATCGCTCAGATTGCCGTTGACTGTGAACCTCACAGGATTCCCAGCCAATACCGGCCCATCGAGCGGAACAATCGCCGCTGCACGCGCGGTGAGCGTCTCCCGGGCGGGCTGGCCTTGCGCCGCAGCAAAGCCCGGCAGCAGGCTGGCGATGAGGCCGAAAGCCATCAAGACTGTGATCGGCATGCGAACAACCTGACGTCGGTTTGACATATACGTTCTCCTTTGGTCCTTATAGTCTTTTTAGATAACTGTGGAGCAGCACGTTGTGGTTGGTTGCGTGCGGGGTTTGGACAAACCCTGCTTGCCGCCCATTGAAACGCTCGTCCGATGCATTCGCCAGATCCCCCGTCCAATCCGTCTCGCCCATCCCGGCGTCCGCTGGAACGAGAGCCACGCCTGAACCAGTGACTCCATTTCTTTCGTCACCGCTGTAGCAGCATAACGGCACCGTTCACCGGGCCGCGGCGAACGATATCGACTTCAGAAACCGCGCGGCCCGCGGCTCCGTGTGCAACGGGTTGTTATCCGTCCCTATAGTTGCGTTCAAGAAACGTCCGCTTTCGATTTTCCGCGTTGGCTGAAGTCAAAGATCGCTCCGATTGCGGTACCGAGGGCTACGCCCACTGCTAAGCTCTGAGCCATGTTTCCCGATGAAGCTCCGTATGCCGCACCAATGGCAGCGCCAAGCGCGACACCTACTCCAATTCCGTTTCCGGATGAACTACTTTTCGGCTTGCTGGTCGTCATTTGATCTGCTTCGCTCATTCTGATTCTCTCAAGTTAACGAGGGACTTTGTGGTTTGCGCATCGCCACCCGCCTAGAACGTTCCAGGCCCAGCGCGGTCTCCTCTGCGAGCCGTCGAACGAGCTCCGCATCGAGCTCCTGCTCCGGTATGGCCTCAAAACCGATGCGAGCATAG
>CAYLXM010000113.1:0-7868 GCA_964387555.1 uncultured Rhodothermales bacterium
AATGCGGCGGGTGTGGGGGCGGTGCACATGCTCCTCTCGCGCGCCGCGCGCCGGAAGGCGGAGCATATGGCGCGTCAGGGCACGTACGTTGAGCTTACCACGCACGCGCGGTTTCCGGATACGTATCTGGATGCGCTCATGTTATAGAACCACGGGCCGGTCCGGTCGAGGGGCCGGGCGCCGACTATGTGATTTTCGCCATGTCCATCCTCTTTGAAAAACTGTTGACTGAACGAAGGGTGCTTGTGTCGGACGGCGCCACGGGTACGAATTTGCAGAAGGCCGGGTTGACGGCCGGGGCCGCGCCCGAGGACTGGGTGATTGATTTTCCGGACCGGTTGGTGGCGTTGCATCGGGCGTTTGTGGAGGCCGGCTCGGACCTTGTCCTCACGTGCACGTTCGGCGGCAATCCGATTCGTCTGAAGCGTTCGCCGTATGCGGCGCGGGCGGCGGAGGTGAACCGGGCGGCCGTGGGGCTGGTGCGGCAGGCGGCGCAGGAGGCCGGGCGGGACGTGCTGGTCGGGGGCTCGATGGGTCCGACCGGGGAGATGATGGAGCCGTATGGCGATCTGACGGCGGCGGTGGTGGCGGACGCGTTCGCACTTCAGGCGGCGGCGCTGGCGGACGGTGGGGTGGATTTTCTCGTGTTGGAGACGTTTTTCGCGCTGGAGGAGGCGGAGGCGGCGTTGGAGGGGGTGCGGCGGGTGAGTGCGTTGCCGCTTGTGATGACCTTCAGTTATGACCGCGGGACGAAGACGATGATGGGGGTGACGCCGACGAAGATGTGGAAGAAGTTTGCCGGGGAGGGGTTGGCGGCGGTGGGGGCGAACTGCGGGACGACGCTCGAGAATATGGAGGCGATCGTGAAGGAGTTGGCCGCGCTGGAGCCCGGGATTCCGATCTGGTCGAAGCCGAATGCGGGGGTGCCCTCCGGATCGCCGGCGGTGTTTCCGGTGGATCCCCCTGCGATGAGCGCCTTCGCGGTTCGGCTGGTGGAGGCCGGCGCGTCGATCGTTGGTGGCTGTTGCGGGAATACGCCGGAGCATGTGGGGGCGATTGCCGGGGCGGTGCGGGGGCTGCATCATAAATGACGCTCAGCTTTGGTGTGACCCATCTATGATCCCCCAGTGTGTTAGGGCAGAGTTGAGGCTGGACTGTTGAATGGAATAGTCCGGTGTGAATCTGATTCAGCTTCGTTACACGGTGACTGCCGAGAGGCATTTGTGCAGTGCGCCGAGGGGCAGCCTGTAACGGATTTGTCCGCCTCAAGTGGGCAGTAGAACTTAATAGCCGAAGGCCGGCCACGGTCGGACGGGACGGTTGGCCAGTGGTGGCGGCAATAGACTCGGAGAACCGAGATGACAAGCTATGAACGGTACATGGCCGTCGTTCGGGGCGATCGGCCGGACATCCTACCGCGGGTGCCCATCCTCATGCAATTCGCGGCGGAGCACATCGGGTCGAACTACGGCGCCTTTGCATCCGATTACCGGGTGCTCGTGGAGGCGAACGAGGTGTGCGCGCGGGATTTCGGGTTCGATCAGTTGAGTTGCATCTCGGATCCGTATCGGGAGACGCAGGGGTTCGGCGGCGAGATCACGTACCGGGTCGATGGCGTGCCGCGGTGTACGGCGCCGCTGGCCGATTCGAAGGATCTCGAGGCGCTGCCCGTTCCGGATCCGCTCGTCGCGACGCGGATGCGGGATCGGGTGGATGCCGCGCGGTTATTCGCCAAGCGGCATCGGGGGGTGGTTTCGATCCTGGGCTGGGTGGAGGGTCCGGCTGCCGAGGCCGCGACGTTGCGCGGTACGGCGCAGTTTCTCGTGGATCTCTACGATGATGAGGCCTTCGTGGGGGCGCTGATGGACCGCTGTGTGGAGGTGGGGATCGCTTTTGGGCGGGCGCAGGTGGAGGTGGGGGTGGACACGGTGGGGATCGGGGATGCGATTGCGAGCCAGGTTTCGCGGCGGTTCTACGAGCGCCTCATCCAGCCGCGGGAGAAGGCGCTCGTGCAAGCGATCCAGGAGATGGGGGCGCTCGTGAAGCTGCACATCTGCGGCAACATCACCCATCTGTTGCCCGGGATTGCGGATCTCGGGGTGGACATCCTGGATGTGGACCACATGGTGGATTTGCGGAAGGTGCGCGAGGTGGTGGGTCCGCGCGTGGTCTTGACCGGCAACCTCGACCCCGTGACCGCGGTCCTCGAGGGCACGCCGGATTCCATCCGCGAGGGCGTCCGCCGTGCCCACGAAGCCGCGGGTGATCCCTACATGGTCAACGCCGGGTGCGAAATCCCGGCGGGGACGGCGGGGGGGAATCTCAGGGCGCTTTGCAGGCGGCTGTAGAGACTCGACCTGGAAAGCTGTGTCGTCACTCCGCGATCCCGGATCGGGGTCTGGGGCGCGCGCCCGGGATGACAGCGAAGGACATCGTGTCCCTGGATTGGGGTCCGGGACAGCGGCCTCGGGATGCGTTGACTGTCATCCCGGACGTGATCCGGGATCTCAGTTTCGAGCGAGCCGGCGACCGCGATCCCGGGTCTCGGCTATGCCTCGCCCGCGATGACAAATCGAGAGAAGTCGCCCACTCTCCCATTCGTCCATTATCCCAAACGCCCCCACGCGACCGCCTGTGCTTGCCCCGAGACGGACACCGCTTCCCGATCATCCCCCGGCCGCATTTTTTCCCGTCGGCCCGCCGCCTCACAGCAGACCCCGCACTTCGGTTCACGCTACCTACATGTAATATTCTCGATTTATGCAACTTTATCGCTGCAGGGGCGGTACTTAAGCAAAACGGGGGCCACTTCGCGCTTCAGAACTCATCACCGCTTCGGTCGAATTTCCCCACCCATCGGGACGACCGAACAGAGCACCGCTCTTAACCCATTATGTCGCCGCGTCGCGACGGAGAAACGCCATGAATCGGATCACCTTTTGTGTAACCGCTCTGCTTCTGGTCAGCTCGGCTGCCTTCGCTCAGAAGACAACGAGTACAACCACCGAGAAGACAACGAGTACTACCACCGAAAAGACAACGAGTACTACCACCCCATCGACTATGGCGGGGGCCGTCAGCGCGGTGGATCTGTCCGTCAGCCGACTCACCGCTGTGGACAGCAACAACATCTCGTGGCTGTTCAGCGTCGCGTCCACGACGGCCATCACGCTCGACGGCAACGCCACCAAGCTGGGCTATATCAAAGCGGGCCAGAAGGTCGCTGTAGAGTATGCCTCGTCCAGCACGTCCAAGGAAAGGGTCGCTACCAAGATCGCGGCGACGTCGGTCAAATCGACAGACACAACCACAGCGAAGCAGAAGACTAGCTATTAGTGATCCGTCGGTTCGGTCCGCGTGCGGTGCGTGGCAAGCCATTTGCGCTCCTGCCGCGAGCCTAGACGACGGAACTCCTACCAAACGGCCGGCCCGAATCTCGGGTCGGCCGTTTGGCTTTTCGGATCGGGCTTTATGGACTTGACTCGGAACGCTGTATCATTTCATCGCGTCGCCGGATCGGGTTCCGGGGCGGGCGCCCGGGATGCGTTGACTGTCATCCCGGACGTGATCCGGGATCTCAGTTTCGGGCGAGCAGGCGACCGAGATCCCGGGTCTCCGCTTCGCGTCGCCCGGGATGACAACGAAGGCCATCGCATCCCCGGATCGAGGTCAGTGGCGGGCCCGGGATGACAACGAAGGACATCGCATCCCCGGATCGGGGTCCGGGGCAGGGACCTCGGGATGACAACTCGAGAGAAATCTCCCATTCTCCCGATCGCCCCCAGGCGACTGCCTGTGCTTGCCCCGACCCCACACCCCTTCTTGATCATCCACCCGGCCGCTCTTTCCCCGTCGGCCCGCCGCCTCACAGCAGGCCCACCTCTCCCCTTCACATCGCCTGGCCAAAAATTCCTGATTTTTTGAAACTTATAAACAATAGGGCGGTTCTTGGACGAAACGGGAGCAACAACGCTCTCCAGAACTCATCACAAGTTCGGTCGAATTCCCCCACCCAGCGGAATGACCGACGAATGCGCCCCGGCAACCCAGTAGGTCGCCGGAACGCGGAGACACCTCATGAATCGGCTCAGTCTTTATGTAACCGCTCTACTCCTGCTCACCTCGACTGCCTTCGCTCAGAAGACGTCGGATCCATCCACCGTATCGGACCCATCCACCGCATCGAATCTGTCGGGAGCCGTCAGCGCGGTCGATCTGACCAACAATCGACTCACCACAGTCGACAGCAGCACCAACTCGTGGCTGTTCAGCGTCGCGTCCACGACGGCCATCACGCTCGACGGCACGGCAACCAGGCTGAGCTATATCAAGCCGGGCCAGAACGTCACTGTGGCGTATTCCACGTCCAGCACGTCCGAGGAGATGGTCGCTTCCAGGATCGCGGCGACCTCGGTCAAATCCACGGAAACAACCACATCATCGAATTCGAATCTGTCGGGGGTCGTCAGCGCGGTCGATCTGATTAACAATCGACTCACCGCAGTAGACAGTTCTAATGGCTCGTGGCTCTTCAGTGTCCTGTCCACGACTGCCATCAAACTCGACGGCAACGCCAGCAGGCTGGGCTTTATCAAGTCGGGCCAAAACGTCGTTGTGGCGTATTCCACGTCCAGCACGTCCCAGGAGAAGGTCGCTTCCAGGATCGCGGCCACCTCAGTCAAATCGACAGACACAACCACGCCCCCGCCGCCCCAGCCGCCGGGCAACTAGTAACCCATCGGCTCGATCCGCGTGCGATGGATGCGGATGCGGGGCAGGCCATTCGTGTTGCTGCCGCGAGCCTCATTGACGGAACACCTGCTCAACGGCCGGCCCGAACCTCGGGTCGGCCGTTTGGCTTTTCGGCTCGGGCTACAGGGATGCATTAACGTTCATCCTGGACGTAATCCGGGATCTGCGCACCGAGCGAGCAGGCGACCGAGATCCCGGGTCTCGGCTACACCTCGCCCGGGATGACAGTTGGGGGCGCCCACACGCCCCACGCCTAATCGCCCCCACGCCCACACGCGCGCGCAGTTCGGTCGCTGCGTCGAAGCCTTCGTCAAGGTCGGCCGGAAGCGCGGGCTGAAGGGCATGGCCTGGGCCCGAGGGGCGATCCCGACCGGTACACCGGCCGGCGGCGGACGCCGGGAGCATGTCCTCGTGGCGCGTGGGCGACGCGCGTCAGACCGGCGGCGGCCTTCAGAGCGGCCGCCGCGGCGCCTTCACAATACGTGTATTCTATGAAGGATATTGGCGATATTAGGCCACGCCGTTCTCCATCGTCATTCGAAGCATCATGAAGACCCGTCCCATCCGGCTTGCCGCGCTGTTTATCGCCGTCGTTGCCGGCACCGGCCTCGTCTCGCTTACCGGCGGTTCGGTTTCGTCGCACACCGGGCCTGTGCCGTTCAGTGCCGGTGAACCGGTGGCCGAAGCCACGGCCGCCTTCCTGGCTTCGCTCAGCGACGAGCAGCGTGAGCGGGCCCTGTTTGCGTTCGACGACGAGCAGCGATTCGACTTCCACTTCATCCCCCGTCCCCGCCGGGGCCTTCCGCTGGCCGACATGAAGTTGCCGCAACGCAGGGCCGCACATGATCTGCTACAGGCGGCGCTCTCGAATCAGGGCTACTTGAAGGTGACGCACGTCATGCAACTGGAGAGCATCCTGCGCGAGCTGGAAAACGACCCCGATCGGCGCGATCCAGAGAAGTACTACATCTCGATCTTCGGCCTGCCCGGCGGAGCCGGACCGTGGGGCTGGCGCATCGAAGGCCATCATCTGTCGCTGAACTTCACCTCGGTGACGGACGAACTGTCTGTCACGCCGGCGTTCTACGGCTCGAATCCGGCCGAAGTCCGCACCGGTCCGTACGCCGGGCTGCGCGTTCTCGCCGCCGAGGAGGATCTGGGCCGGGCGCTGGTCACGATGCTGACCGGCGAGCAACGGGCTCAGGCGGTCATCGCGGCGACCGCACCCAGCGACGTGATCACCTCGGCGGATCGGGAGGCGCGGATCGAGACCCTCGAAGGCCTTCCGGCCTGGCTCATGACACCCGAGCAGAAGGATTTACTGTGGCGCATCGTCGACCTGTATGCCCAGAATCTGGAGGCGGAGCAGGCCGAACGCCACTTGGCTCGTATTGTCGCCGCCGACATCGACAGCCTGTACTTTGCCTGGGCGGGCTCGCTCGAACGTGGCGAACCGCATTACTACCGCATCCACGGGCCGACCGATCTCTTCGAGTACGACAACACCCAGAATGGCGCGAACCACGTCCACTCCGTGTGGCGCAACTTCGAAAACGACTTCGGTCTCGACCTGCTGAGGCGCCACTACGACACGGCCGAACCGGGTCACGGGCATTAGGCATACCCGTTTCAAGAGGGCCCCGAAGCCCGGCCCCTCCGGGCGACGCCGGCCATCATGGCCGTTCAGGTTCCGGCTTTCCGGGCAGCCCGCGCCGTCGAGCGCTTCGTGCGGTCGGCAGCGTTCGAACCAGAGCTGACGGGACCCGTCCGCACGGGGACGGTCGCGAGCGACTCAGACACCGGTGAGCCGCGAGAGTGGTTCCAGGTCCAGCCGCTTGCCGAGGCGCGCGTCGAACTCCTGCAACTTCTGCGGGTTGAGTAGATTGAGGGCCTTGAGCGCCCGAATGATCTTCCGGGCGACTGTCGTCTTGCCCGCGGACTTCGCCCGTACGCCCCACGCCCAATCACCCCCACGCGCCCACTCTCCACACTTCCCCTCACTCCCTCGCCGCCTCCACCATCTCCAGCACATTCTCCGGCGGCACGTCGGCCTGCAAGTGGTTCGACGGGGCGAGGATGTACCCGCCGCCCGGACCGAGCAACGCGATCCGCCGCTTCACTTCCGCCCGCACATCCTCCGGACTGCCCGGCATGGCATGGGAAATGTCAATTCCCCCAAGAAAACACAATTTGCTCCCGAACTCCGCCTTCACCTTCGCATGATCCATGCCAGGAATGGGCTCGAGGGGATGGACGACATCCACCCCCAGGTCGATAAAATCGGGCAGAAAACGCGTCACCTGACCGTCACTGTGCAGCATGATGGGCAAATCGGGACGCACGCCGCGGATCGCCGCGATGATGCGCGCAAGGACCGGCTTCACGAACCGGCGGAACATGGCCGGCGAAATGATCGGGCCCGTGTTCGAGGCGTAATCGTCCCCCGGCAACTCGATGAGGTCGAGCCACGGACCGGCAGCCTCCACATACGCACGCGACAACCCCGCAATCACGTCCCCGATGCGGTCGATCAGCCGGTGTGCAAACTCCTCGTTCAGGGCCATATCCATCATAAACTGCTCCGTCCCGCGCAGGCTGCACGCGAGTTGAAACGGCCCGTGCGACGTCACCATCCGCCCGATCACGAACGTCTCCGTCGTCTCGCGGAGCATCCGCGCGCGCTCGGCGGTGCCGGCCATCCAGCGCGGATCGTCCGGATCCGGCCAGTGGACCCGGCTCTCGATCTCCCCGACCTCCTTCGCCTCCTCCAGAATGCCCTTCGCCGAATAGAAGTAGGGGAAGGCGCGTTTCCACGGTTGACCAAACCCGTCCAGGAACGTGTCCGGATCGGACGTCGACTCGGCAGGGGAGGAGGGACTCAGGCCCGGCCACACGTAGCGCGTATCCGTTCCCAGCGCGTCCAGCAGCCGGTCATCCATGAAGGTGATGTTGTGGCCGCTGCGGAACGGCGCCACGGGCTCGCCCAGACCGAGCAGGTCGAGCAGGCGGAAATAGAGTTCGTCCACAATTCCGTACGGACCGCCACCCAGGGAGATCGGGACACGGTCGGGCTCCTGGTGGCGCAGGGCGGTGAGGACGCGTTCGCGGGAGGTCAT
>CAYLXM010000114.1:0-7841 GCA_964387555.1 uncultured Rhodothermales bacterium
CTAACCACACCACAAAACCCACAAAAACGTGTAAACGTATTTCAGGACTTGACCCCACCCACCATCCACCACCCACCACCTACCACCTACCATCTCCCACCACCGACCTCAGTCCACCACCTTCATCCCCTCCGGGTCCCACTTGTACACCTTCTGATCTCGATAGCTGTCATTGCACAGCAGCGACGGAGCCGCGGCGCGATGGCCGAAGACCGCGTCTTCGTAGACCGGCGCGCCGTCGCGCATGGAGGCGAAGAAGTTGTTGAGGTGGTCGAGACGGTCATCGTACTCCTGAGGCGGCATGAACTCCGTCTCGAAGTCCGAAGCCGGAGGGGGTGTCGGCTCGGGGCGATTCGCCAGGTACCACTCTGCGAAGGCCTTCTGTTGCGCCTCGGACCAGGTACGGACGGCATTGTAGCCATAGAGGACTTGTTCCGGACGGTGCTCGTGGGCGTCCACGATGCCGGCCCTGGAGAGGGTGAGCCCCCGGCCGACCTCGATCTGTCCTTCGCTGCCCACAAAGCGGAACATGCCGCGGCCGGCGCCGCCATGGGCGAGGTTCGTCTGCAGGGACAACGTGAACCGGGAATGGGTGTCGGTTTCTGGATAGTTGAAGACGCCCATCAGCACATCCGGCACATCCCGGCCGTCGTTCCAGTAGGTGAGTCCACCTGCCGCCATGATGGACGTCGGTCCGTTCGACTCGAGCACCATGTGGATGCCCGTGAAGAGGTGCACGTAGAGGTCCCCCGCCATGGCGGTACCGTAGTCCCAGTAGTTGCGCCAACGGAAGGCACGGATCGGTTCGAAAGGACGCTTGGGGGCGGTACCCAGGAACCGATCCCAATCCAGCGTCTCCGGCGAGGCGTCCCGAGGGATCGAGTACTGCCATGCGCCGAGTGATGTGTTACGGAGTTCCGACGCCTCCACCGCATTCACTTGCCCGATTGCTCCGGCGGCGATGAGTTCCTTCGCTTTCTGGTACACGATCGAACTGGCAAACTGGCTGCCCACCTGGAAGACGGCGCCGGTTTCTTCCGCTGTCCTGATCACCTCCTCCCCCTCGCTCACCGTCCACACCATCGGCTTTTCACAGTAGACCGCCTTGCCGGCCTTCATGGCATCGACCGACATCTGCTTATGCCAGTGGTCCGGCGTGCAGATCAAGACCGCATCGATATCGTCGCGTGCAAGCATCTCCCGGTAGTCGACGTAGGTGTCGACATGGTCTCCGTAGACCTCTTTCACGCGAACCCTGCGCGCCTCGTAGATATCCGTGGCCGCAACGAGTTCGACACCCTCCACCTTCAGGGCGGTGTCCGTGTCGATGAACCCGATGATCCCCGTGCCGATCGTCCCGATACGGATTTTGTCATTCGCCGAAACGGGCCTTCTCGGCTCCTCGGAGCGATGAATCTCATAGACATTGCGGCCGAGAACGCGGGTGCCAATGGTCGAGAGGGCTGTGGTAGCCGCCATTTTTCGGAGAAAATCGCGGCGGGAGGAGGATGTGGTGGACATGGGGCAGTGTGGAGAGTTTGGAGTTGGAAGGTTTGGAGTTTGGAGTCGGGGGGGGTTGGAGTTCGAGTGCTGCCACTCGACGGTCATCCCGGCGAAAGCCGGCATCCAGGGGGCGAGAGTTACAGAGTCTCAGAGTTTAGGAGTTTAGGAGTTTGGAAGTTGGATCCGCTTCCCACCACCATCTTCCCGGCGAAAGCCTGCATCCAGGGGGCGAGAGTTACAGAGTGTCAGAGTGCGCAGTTAAGAAGTTGGATCCGCTTCCCACCACCGTCTTCCCGGCGAAAGCCGGGATCCAGGGTGCTGAGGCGCGCAGCCTCTATTCCGGGGCGGCTATCCCGGACTCCGATCCGGGTAAGCGCGGTATCGTGTTCGTGGGTCTTATAGTGTACGATTCTGGAAGCTCTTCCGTTTTGGAATTCCTCGCGAGAATGTCCGTCACCGGTCTGCCTCTCTCCACGTACCATGCTCCACGCGCGAAGCGCGATCCGCGTCCGGCGGCCCAAACACCGCCCACCTCCCATCTCCCTACGTCCCAAGCGCGACCCACGTCACGCGACCTTCTCACCACCCGCGTCCATCTTCCCACGCCCTACGTTCCACTCTCCACGCACCGCTTTCTCCAGACGCGACGCGCGACCCGCGTCCCGCGACTCCCTCTCTGCCCATCTCGTCCCGTCCTCGGACCTTCTGCGCGCCCCACGCATTATATTGGGATACCTCTGCGCCACGCCATGTGGACCGATCCCGACAACCTGCTCCCCGACGAACAAGTCATCGTTCGCATCCGCGTGAACGGGAAGATCCGTGACCGCTACTACCAGATCGAAGGGCGATGGTATTGCCTGGACGATCTCGAGTGCTGGAGGATGAATACCTCGCCGCGGTGGGCGGAGGACCGCGCGTGGTACCTCAAATCGGAAAAGGTCGAAGCCTGGTTCGACGAGACGCCTCCCAGGGGCACCCCCTCGAGAACGACCCGGCCTGCGGTGAACGGAGGAACACATCCCGCGCAGTAACCTGCGCTCCAGGGACGAATCACGAGCCTCCAACACGTCCTCGCCCAAACTCCGGACCTCCGGACCCTCAGTAGGTGGCACCCACGCTACCCCTCAACCTTCCCACACGGCCCATACTCCCCACACTCCCGATACTCTGGATCCCGGGTCTCCGCTTCGCTCTCCCGGATCGGAGTCAGGGGCAAGCGCTCGGGACGCTCCCTCCGGTCGCGCCTTCGGACCCCCTATCCGACCCCCGGACCTTCGGACCTTCGGACCCCCGGACCCTCGGACCCCCGGACCTTCGGACTTATATAAGGCACTCCGCCGGCCGAGACATGCACCTCCGCCTCGAACGAGAAGACCTCCCGCACGAGTTCCGGCGTCATAACCTCGTCCGGAGGGCCCTCGGCAGCCTTTCGACCATCCTTCAACACGATAAGCCGATCGGCGTACCGTGCCGCAAGATTCAAGTCATGCAGCACAACGAGTACACCCACGCCCGAAGCGGCAAGCCCACGAGCCAGCCTCAATAACCGGTGTTGATGCGCGAGGTCCTGTGACGCCGTCGGCTCGTCCATCAACATATATCGACCACCCTCCACAGCGGACCCACGGATTTGCGCGAACGCCCGCGCCAGCTGTGTGCGCTGACGCTCGCCCCCAGACAAGGTTGGATACAGACGGTCCGCCAGATGATCGACCTCCGCGCGAACCATCTCCTCCAAAACGATCCGCTCGTTCTCCTGACGTGAGGCGGCGGCCTCGTGGGGCAGCCGCCCGAGACCAACGACTTCGGATACGGTGAAAGGAAAGGGCAGCACCGTGTCCTGCCGCAACACTGCGCGCCGGCGCGCCAGATCGACGGCTGTGTAGGCTGAAAGATCGCGTCCATCCATGCGCACCGTGCCGCCCTCTGCGCGCCACTCTCCGGAAATGACACGCAGGAGCGTTGTCTTTCCCGCTCCGTTCGGGCCGACCACGGCCGGCACCTCCCCCTCCCGAATTGTGACGGACACACCATCCAGGAGAATGCGCCCTCCACGCCGTACAACCAGATCTGCCGCTTCGATCATACGACGCCTCAGAGGTAGAAGGAACGTTTTCGATCACGCACGAGGAGCCAGAGGAAAAACGGAGCACCCGCCAGCGCCGTGAGGATCCCGATCGGCAACTCCGCGGGAGAAAGCACGGTGCGCGCGAGCAGGTCGGCCAGGATGAGGAGCGACGCGCCGAGCAGAGCGGACGAGGGAAGCAGCCGGCGGTGATCCGGGCCAATCGCAAGACGAATCATATGGGGTACCACGAGCCCGACAAATCCGATGATCCCACTCAAGGCCACGGCTGTTCCGACCGCGACTGCCGTCAGGACGAAGATCAACCGTTTGACCCGTTCAACATCTACCCCGAGATGATAGGCCTCCGCCTCGCCCAGCGCCAGGGCATTGAGACTCTTGCCAAGTCGAAGGGCCAGGCCCACGGGCAGAAGGATTAGGAAGATGGCCGGTGTCACGGAGGACCATGTCGCACCGCCCAGACTCCCGAGCATCCAGAAAATCACGTCGCGCAGTTGATCGGTATCGGCCAGATAGGTGAAAAGCCCTGTACCCGCACCAGCGAGCGCGTTGAAAGCCACCCCCGCCAGAAGCATCGTAGCCACATTGGTCGCCCCCCCCCGAGTGGAGATCCGGTACACGAGTACCGTCACCATCAATCCTCCTCCAAACGCGGCAGCGGGAAGGAGAATGACGGCGAGGGGTATGGGCGATGCGGCGAGGATCCCCCCTCCCGCCACAAGCATGGCCGCAGCCCCAAGCGCGGCGCCACTGGATACGCCGATCAGGCCGGGTTCGGCGAGGGGATTCCGAAACAAACCCTGCAGGGTTGCACCCGCCACGGAAAGTCCGGCACCGACCAGGCCCGCGAGAACCACCCGTGGCAGCCGGATCGATAGAAGGACCGCAGCCTGGCGCGCCTCGAAGGCCCAGGGCAACTCGAGACCAAGCGGACGCAGCAACATCGCCAGCACCTGTCCAGGAGAAAGCTGCAACGTTCCCAGCCCCACTCCAAGCAGGAAGGACAGGGCCAGTAAGCCGGCCAACAGCACATAGACACCGGCTGCCGATAATCCCAGTCGTCCCGCCACGCGGTGTCCCTTTGGGAGAGGGGATGGCGAGGTGTGCTCCTTAACCATAGAACCCTACCCGGAAACGGACCCGGAATCAACTCCGGACCAACGAACCGGGCTAGAGGTCAACCTGGAGCCCAACAAAAAGCAGGCGACCCGGCAGTGAGGGAATCCGAATGGGATTCGTATAGTCGAGCAGGTTGTTTGCGCCACCCTGAATGTTCAACCGATCGGTGATGGATTTCGTGACGGTCAGGTTCCAGACCATGTACCCCTCAACGTACTCGTTGGGATTGTCCAGAATCAAGTTTCCATTGTTGTCCCGGTACCCATACTTCCCTCGAAACTGTCCACGCAGCGAGGCCGTGGTCCCGAACTCATGATTACGGTAGCGAAGGTTGAACAACCCGGAGTGTCGAGAGCGCGTCATCAAGCCGCCATAGTCACTTCGTCTGACCAAGCGGTCTCGTCCGTTTTCCCTCGTAAAGATCTTACCCGCATCGATCTGCTCCAGCACCTCCCGGTCCTTCGCGTCCAGGTACTGATACCCGATGCCCACCACCAGTCCGTCCGCGGCCTTCACGGTCACTTCCGTTTCGAGTCCCTGTGTGTAAATACGGTTCAGGTTGGTATATGAGAATACGTTCTGTCCGTTCGTCTTGATGGCAACGGGAATCCACTCGATCAGGTCTCTCACGTTGTTGCGGAAGAGATTCACCCGAGCCGTCATGCGAGACAGAGGCTCTCCCTCCACGCTGACATTGTACGCCCATGAACTTTCTGCGCGGATCGTCTCCATCGCCTCAATCGGCATAAGCAACTCGAGAATCTGCCCCTCTTGTTCGAGCCGGGCGATGCCCTCCGCGACCTGGGCCGATCCGAACACGTTGTACCCGGCCAGCGGGTTCGTAAAACTCAGGTAGAGCTGCCGGAAATCGGGAGCCTTGAAGCCCGAACCCACCGAGGCGCGCAGGCGCAATCGCTCAACCGGCCGGTAGAGCAACGATACCTTGGGAGTGAACCGGAGTTGGTACTCCGTGTGATAGTCCAACCGCGTGCTGCCCACCACGGTCCACTGCCCATTCGGCGCCCACTCGTCCTGCGCATACAGAAACGCGGTCGCCGTCCGCCTCCCCGCACCCTCATACCGGTTTCCCAGAATGCGCTCTTCGAAGAAGCCGCCACCAAGGGTCGAGAAGTGCTTGTCGCCGGCCAGGATGTCGAACTGCGCCTCGCCCTTCGCATAACTCTGGTCGTATCGATCAGAGAAGTAGACCTCGCTTCCGTCCTGATCGCGGCTCTCTTGCGATGTCACGAATCGCGACGCGTAGGCCCGCGCTGTCATCTTCGTGCGACCGGACAGCCGCAGCATCCAGCTGGGCGCCAGACTCCAGTCAACACGGGACGCCGTGTCACTGTACTCCACAAGATGCGAACCATTTAAAACGCTGAGGGAACCCAACTGGTCCTGCGCCGACCAGCGGAGACCCAGATTCCAGGTTGACTTCTCGTTCTGTTCGAAGTCGAACCGGGCGTCGGCCGTGTACTGGGTGAACTTTGGCGTCGTGTTGCCGAAGAGTTCGGGCCGAAGGTCGTATCCGTCGGATTGAAGGCGATCAAAGAAGAAACGGGAGCCCCATCGGCCGCGTTTCACCTCGGTATCGGCGGTCAGTCCAATCGTGGTGTGTGTCTCGAAACGCGTCTGCAGGGAAGCGTCAAAGGGCTTCGTCGCGGATTTGGTGATCAGGTTGATGACGCCCGCCAGCGCCTCGCTGCCGTAAAGCGACGACGAAGGGCCCCTGACGATTTCGACCCGCTCGATGTTCGACACGGTGATGCGATCGAGATCGAGCGTCCCGGCCGTCCTCCCGATGACCGGCTCCCCATCGATGAGAATCAACGTATAGTCGGCATCAAATCCCTGCAATTGCAGACCCGTCCCATGCTCGTCCTGCACCAGCGTGATTCCCAACTGCTCCACCAACAGATCGGATAACCTCTTCGTACCCAGTGCACGAATCTCCTGCGCCGTGATGAGCGTCGTCGCTACAGGCACGTTGGCCAACGGCCGGGCCGACCGTGTGCCGGTTACTACGATCTGGCTCATCTCGACCACATCGGTCGAGTCGAAAAGCACGATCTGCGCAAGAAGCGGAGGAGAGAAGAGGAGACAGCCGAAAAGGATCCAAACCCTGGACATGAGCGGCAATCGGAAATCAGTACCTATCTTGAAAAAGCTGAGCAAATCTAACACTCCTCTGTCTGCCAGGTTGCCTTCGCCTCGCCTTTCATCCGCTTTTCGACGTTGTCCGTCTCAGGACCGAACCAGCCCCTCGCCCTCACCGATCCACTTGTACGTCGTAAGCGCCTCCAACCCCATGGGACCCCGCGCATGCAATTTTTGCGTGCTGACTGCGACCTCCGCACCGAGACCAAACTCGCCGCCATCGGTGAATCGGGTGCTGGCATTCACGTAGACCGCAGACGAGTCCACCTCCATCACGAACCGATCGGCGTTCGCACGATCTGATGTGAGGATCGCGTCGGAATGCCGCGTACTGTGCACGTGGATGTGCGCGACGGCCTCGTCTATCGAATCTACCACCCGAATGCCAAGAACGAGCGAAAGCCACTCGCGATCGAAATCCCCGTCCCCGGCCGGCGTACAATGGGCACCTGCATCTTTCAGAACCCGCGTAGAGGCGGGATCGGTACGCAACTCGACGCCGTGCTTCGACAGCCGATTCGCCACGGCCGGTAGAAACGACTCGGCTACGGTTGCGTGCACCAGCAGGGTGTCCATTGCGTTGCACACGCTAGGGCGCTGCACCTTGGCGTTCTCCACGATGTCCACGGCACGATCGAGATCCGCGCTCTCGTCGACGAAGACATGACAGATCCCGATTCCACCCGTTATGACGGGAATCGTACCCTCCTCGCGGCACAACCGGTGAAGCGTTTCACCACCACGCGGCACGATCATGTCGACGTACCGATCGAGCCGCAACAACGCGGTGACCAGTTCGCGATCCGGGCTGTCGATGAATTGGACGGCATCACGCGGCAACCCCGCCGTTTCGATCGCCTTGCGGATCACCCCCGACAACACCCGATTGCTTCGAAGTGTCTCACTTCCACCACGAAGGCTGACCGCGTTTCCAGTTTTCAGGCTCATCGCAGCGATATCGTCGTTGAGG
>CAYLXM010000115.1:0-4889 GCA_964387555.1 uncultured Rhodothermales bacterium
GGGACGTGGTGCCGTGTGGGTACGCTTCCTGTTCGTCCCTCCACCGGGCATCGGCCTCGTGGACCTGGATGTCGCACAGCCCGGCCAGGGGATCCTGGCGTTGGATCAATCACACGACGGGCACGTGCACGGTGGTGGAGAAGTGATGCGAGGTGGTCCGTCGCTGAGCCGGATCGACAGGAGCGGATGATCGGCTTGCCGTCGGGCACATCACCATTCGCCAGAAATCCGGAACACCATGAACCTACTATTGTACAATTGTACATAAAATGGAACGGGTGTGATCCTTACCGTCGATCCATCGGTCATCCTGTCGGTCGTTCTGAACGAGCCGACAAAACCTGCCCTGGTCAAACTGACTGAAGGGGCCGAGTTGCTGTCCCCTCCCTCCCTGCCGTGGGAGGTGGGCAATGCCCTGTCCGCGCTGGTTCGCCGGGACCGGATAACCGCGCTACAGGCACAGGAGGCCTTGACGTCCTTTCAACGAATCCCCGTTCGGCTTGCCGAAATTCAACTCGAGAAAGCGCTCGAGATGGCGACCTCGCATCGGATCTTCGCTTACGACGCCTTTGTCCTCGAGTGCGCGAGGTGGTCCAGAACCCCCCTCCTGTCGCTCGATCAGCGGCAGTTGGCCGTCGCGATGATCGAGGAGATTGAGACGCTGCCCATCGAACCATGAAAGTCTATACCTACTCCGAGGCTCGCCAGCGTCTCTCGAAGGTGCTCGATGAGGCGAAGACCCGAGGCGAGAGCCGTATCAAGCGGCGGGATGGATCCGAATTTGTCGTCCGCCCTGTCCCCAAGTGCGGCTCACCGCTCGATGTGGAGGGTGTTGAGACCGGAGTCTCGCTCCAGGACCTCCTGGACGCGATCCGCGAAGGAAGGGAGCGGGAAGACTCCGCCTGACGGGCCGGTCGAACGGATGTGTGCGACTCACCGCTCGTACATCTTGTCCAAGGATGTCGCCTGGCGGTATTCCCCCGACCAACGCCCTTTTCGGAACTGGCCAGGCTGAGAACGTCCGCTGCGAGTGGGAAGTGAGACCGGGGACATGGATGTCGCGCAGCCCGGCCAGGGGATCCTGGCGTTGGACCAATCACACGTCGGGCGTGTGCACGGACGTGGTGAAGTGATGCGGGCCGATTCGTCTCCCCTATTCTTGCCCCGCGAATGGTCGAAGAAAACTCGGTCGCTCTCCTAGTCTGGATAGCTCTCGTGGTAGTTAATTCTCCGCCATTCGCCGTTGGTCTCCCGCCAGACGGTCGTCACGGCTGTGGCAACGGTGTCGCCGTGGACTCCCAACGTGTCAACAGCGTACTGGCGGCCCGTCATTGTCAGAAGCACTAGGGAGGGAGACAATACCGTGGCCTCATACTTCTGGTCCAGCCAGACAAACGACTGGAAACCGGAGATGACGTTGGGCCAATCAGCTTTGCGTTCCTCTAAGGTGAAGACAACGCCATCCGAGACGAATGTCGCTCCACGCTCGTACGTTCGGTCATAGAATTCAGGGTCAAGGCTATTGGATAGACCCTCGTATAGTGCTGTTTGTTCTTGAATTACATTTTTCGCTAGTTGCTCCTTCCCCTCCTCGGTCAGTTCCGGTTCAGGCGTCTGGCAGGCGGTTAGCGTCAGAAGGAGGATGAGTGACGTCAGGGTTCTCATGGTGGCCTCTTGGGAATAGGTTGATGGTCATGAGGAGAAGGCGAGAAACCGGGCCGGATCGTGCCATCCACGAAGAAAAATCGTGCCGCCCCGCGCGGTCGATGCAACAGTGGGGCGGGCCACGAACGCCGGAACGGCCATCTCCGGTAGACGCAATTGGGTCGGATGGCACATTTCTTCGCGCTTTGCCGCCTTCTTCTGTGATCGACGCCCTCCCTCCACCCTCACACAAGCAGAGAAAGTCCATGACACACACATCTACCTCTCGCTTTCCGACCTTCGGCCGATCAGGACTGGTGATTGCCCTGCTCCTGCCGACACTCTGGCTGGCCCTACCGGGCACCCTCC
The DNA here is from genome assembly GCA_964387555.1 of uncultured Rhodothermales bacterium. Classification (GTDB taxonomy): domain Bacteria; phylum Bacteroidota; class Rhodothermia; order Rhodothermales; family CAYLXM01; genus CAYLXM01. The sequence goes on from CAYLXM010000115.1 coordinate 2,014, forward strand.
ACGCCCAGGGGGAATACGAGGCAATCGTATACGGAGTCGATGACATCTCGGCCTGGCGGCACCTTCCGGCCGCTCATGCCGACACCGTTCTAACGTTCGACTACAGGGGCCATTGGGTCCCCGAGGGCGACACGTGGCCGCCGGCTGCGTTCGTCTGCACGGAGATCTGGTATATGCAAGGTGGGAAGTGGGATACGGAGACCATGAAAGCCGTCTGCTTCCAGACCGATACGGACGGAGACTATTTCCGAATCCTCTACCAGGCTACCTCTCTAGACCCGAACGCCGCATTCGGGTTCTGGGATCAGGATGGCGTGATAACGTGTGACGGGGGCACGGGCAAATACGCAGGCGTGCAGTGTGACCTGCAGGGCCGCTCGCTGGGTCTTGGTAGCGGCTGGTATCGAGCTACGTTCAAAGGCACGTTCGGGGTGAAGCAGTAACCCGCAAGTTGGGGAACTCGGGCCGCCGGTCCCCGCGGGCCTGCGCCGGCCGAATCGGGTCTGAAGCAGGCGTTCGGGCTTCTGATGGGGATTGGGTGCTCCGGTGCGGCGGGTGGGACCGTCGGAAGGGCGCGTTCGAAGCCTGCCCCTACAAAAGAAAGGACGCCGCATTCCGCGACGTCCTTTGTTGTACCGGTTCCGGCACCGTGCTCACGAAGACTCGACCGGCCCTGAACTGCAGCGCGTCACTACCGCATTATCGCTGTGATGTGATTGCTACGTGGTACAGGTAGAGGTAACAGGTATATCGCCGGTCCGTTCGTCTCCCGGACATCGAGCGAGCGAGCCGACGGCGCACTCAGCGGCGTGTTCTCGATTACGGTTGATCCATTGGCGGCGGGACGTATCCCGGCACAAACCCGAGCGAGGCCGGAAACGTCGTTTCGGAAGGCGATACCCCTGTCTTCACCCACTCATTTATCGCCCGCACGGCTGTCACGTACTGCTCGTCCGTGAATGCGCAGTGGCCACTCCCGTCCGTGTACGTCTGAAAGAGCAGGTCGCCGCGCCCCGCACCCTGCACGGTTTGAGCCAATTCGTATTCCTGCGACACCATGATGATTTGATCGACGACCGTGTGCACCGACAGCACCGGGTGCTTAATCTTACCTGTGAGGTCAGCGTTTTGCCTCAGATAGTTCCGCGCGTAGGGCGGCGCGGCATACCGCTGGCCATTCATCGAGGCCAACCAGCCTTCGATCGCGGAGGACTCCACGCCAAGGCCGTTCAGGTAACCCACCTCGGCGGGCGTCAGGGAGTAGGTCCGACCGATGTTCTGAAAGACCGGACCCGCCGCGCGACGCTCGAGTTCCGCGCGCGCTTCAAACGCGAAGTACATGTTGGGGAACGCCCAGCCCGGAAAGAAGGATGGGGACACAGGCGGGTCGATCCCCCGCCAGGGCGTGCCAAGCACCAGTCGCAGGAACTCGAATTTCGGAAAGTTCGCCGTGTCGCTAAGCTCACCGGACAGTTTGGCAATGACCTCGGTGTCGAAGTCGACATCATCACGAACGTCTCCCGCAGTGCCCCAGGCCGGAGGTATACCGAATACCGTGTGGTAGGCCAGAGCGAAGTCCCCCCACGCGTCCCACGTCCGGGTCGTCCCGGCCCCCACGGAACAGCAGATGACGGCGCCGTCGAAAAGACCGGCTGCCTGCTCCAGGTTCTTCACGGCGACCACGGTTCCCATGGACAAACCCCAGAGAATCGTCCGTTCGGGCCGGGCGATCGTGTCGCGAAAGTACGAGACGAGATTGCGTACGTCTTGGATGGCTTCGTAGACGGACCAGCCGTTGTCTTTGTACGATGTTGCCGCGATGGCGTACCCCTCATAATACAGCGCCAAAACGGTGGGCCAGCTCGGTCCTAAATAGGCATTGCGATCATCCACTTCGCCCGGGCCGTCGGCCTTGTCGCGCATGCCGGGGCAGTACACGACCAGCGTGCCGTTCCAGGTGGCCGGAACGGTGATCTGATACGGAGCGCCGTCGATGTCGCCGGCCTTGTAGAGCGGCCCGACCTGCGGTGCGGAGGTCTTGCTGCTGCTCGGATTCCCCGGAAGCGCGGCATGCCAGGCGGCCATCGGCTGATCGTCCAAACCGGACCGCTCCACCTCGGTGAGCGTCGTGTCCGGAGCCTCGCAGGCGGCCATTCCGAGGACAAGAAGGAGAATGACGGGGGTTCTCATGTCGACCTCTCAGTTTAAAGGTTCGTCTCATAAAGAGAAGGCGAGAAACCGTCGTGAAGTGTGCCATCGACAGCGATAATGCTTTGTTTCGCAAATTGGGGATGGGATCAGGGCAGACAATGACGGCGCGAAGGACCTGGGGTCGAAGATGACCTCGAACCGGCATGGGTGCAACGGGGTCGACCTCCGCCCATCCGGGCAACCCCGGATCCACGCTCGACCAGATCACCCACCACGCCCACGATATGCGACTGACCGACGAATCGGTCCCCAAAAAGCTCGTCCGGACCGCCGGCCACCTGACATGTGGAGTCCAGTCCAATACCGTCCAACGTACACCGAAACGAATCCGACGAGGGGTGGGGAGACCTCGCGGACGCAGGTGGGGAAACCTGTGAGCCGCTGACATTGCACGCTGCGGTCGTGCCGCAACGGCTCATGGCACAACAGGGAGACCCGACTCGGGCGAACTATCGGCAACCGAAAGCGGAAAGGGACGTTGAAACCCGAGGTTGAACCAGCCGAGTAGCGATGACCCGAGATTTTAACGTCGTGATCGAACGCGACAGCGAGGGATATTACGTGGCCTCCGTGCCCAGTCTGCCAGGATGCCACACGCAGGCCAGGTCGCTCGACGTACTCATGGAGCGAATTCGTGAGGCCATCGAGCTCTGCCTCGAGGTTGA
>CAYLXM010000115.1:4989-7828 GCA_964387555.1 uncultured Rhodothermales bacterium
CTCCCGAGACGAGCTGACCTCGCTGCTCTAAGAGATCGGACGAGTCCGTGCAGCCGCCCCCCACCTACTCCGCATCTCCGCGTGAAACCACCCAAGCGTCCACTTTACAGCGTCTTCGAGATTTCGCGTGACCCCGAAGGCCGGCGGGTTTGAACCCCGCCCCTGCCGGACAAATCCGTGCCGCGTCATCAGTGATCTAGCCGGGCATTTTGAAGGTCGTTGATCCCTCGGGGTGTCGCCGATTTGAATTGCCGGCCGTCCCGCCCATCCTGTCTGGTGATGGAGCGGAAGATGCCGGAAGGACGATGCCATGTGGACGACCGATCAAACGGACAACCGCCTCACAAACCTCACAGAGCACCGCGATCGCGGCAAATAGTCATTCGCACGATTTCCCGAGAGTCCTTGAACCGCAGAAATCGTGCATATGTACTGGTTTCGCGGTAAAATGAGCCGACGAGCCGTCTCCCTGTGCTCATTCACCCCACTAGTATGATCATTGTGCCGCCATAGCGGTATTATCAGATGACAAGCAAGGACATCGGTACCTTCGTGCGGGAACACCGCAAGCGGGCCGGCCTGACCAGGATCGAACTGGCCGCGATTTGCGGAGTGGGGAAAACGGCCATCTACGACATCGAGCATGGTAAGGAGACCGTGCGGTTGCGTACCCTCCGGCTGGTGCTCGAAGCCCTGAACATCACGCTCCGGCTTGAAAGTCCTCTTGCGGACCAGGGGCCTGAGGAGGTCCATCCACTATGAAAGAAAAGACCGAACGCGTGGCGATCGTCTGCGTGCACGGAAAACCGGCCGGCCGTCTTCGGGAGGCGGAAGGGCGTTTTGCGTTCACCTATGACCGCGGATATGACGGACCGCCCGTTTCGTTAACCCTGCCGGTGCGGGCGGAAGCCTATCGGTTCGACCGGTTCCCGCCCTTTTTCGACGGCCTGCTTCCGGAAGGATGGCAGCTGGAGACGCTCCTGCAACGCTCCAAACTGGACCGACACGACTACATGGGCCAGTTGCTCGCCGTAGGATCCGACACCGTGGGGGCCGTAACGGTGCTCCCGGAGTCCGGGCGGGCCAATGGCTAACCTTCGCTGCCCGCTTTCCTACGATTCGCCGGCGCCCGGCGAGGGACCGTATTCCATTGCAGGTCTGAAGCGGCTGCACCCCAGGCTCCGAAGGCTGGAACCGCTGCCGTATACGGGTGAAGAGCTGCTCCACGAGGCCGCCACGAGGATGGAGAAGATGTCCATCGGCGGTGTCCAGCCGAAGGTGAGCGCCATCCTGAACGTCAGAGCAGGTCGATTTCGCTTGACAGATACCGGTGGAACGTACATCCTCAAGCCCAACAACCCGCTTTTCCCCGAGGTACCTCAGAATGAGGATCTGACGATGCGGATGGCGGCAGCCGCCGGTGTCAACGTGCCTGCGTTCGGTCTGGTGTACACCCGCGATGACCGGCTGTGCTATGTGATCCGCCGTTTTGACCGCCTGAGCGGCAATCGGAAGATGGCCGTGGAGGATTTTGCCCAGCTCCTGGGTCTGTCGCGCGAGACGAAATACGAGTCCTCGATGGAGAACGTCGCTCACGTGATAGAGCGATTCTGCACGTTTCCGGCGGTCGAGAAGATCGAGTTGTTCCGCCGGCTCCTCGTGGCGTTCCTGACAGGCAATGAGGATATGCATGTCAAGAACTTCTCCGTCCTCACCGACCAGACCGGAGTCTGCCGATTGTCCCCTGCGTACGATCTCGTCAACACGACAATCGTGTTGAAACGCGCACGGGACGAACTGGCCCTTCCGTTGCGCGGCAAACGATCCAACCTCGAGCGACGTGACCTGATCGACTACTTTGGGAGAGAGCGATTGGGATTGCGCGACGCCGTCATTGCGCGCGTCCTGAAAGACATCACCGAGGCACAGGAGGCGTGGGGAATGCTGTTGAGCCGGTCGTTCCTTTCCGAAGACCGTAAGACCGCCTTTGCCCGACTGCTCGTAGAAAGACGGGCCGTCCTGGCGATGTGACGGGAGCGCACCAGTGCGTGACTGCAAGGTTTATGCTTCTTCGGCTGATTGCAGAGTTGTTCTTCGGCTGGTTGAATGGTTTCACCTCGGCCCATTGCAGGGTTTTCGTTCGGCCAATGTGCCTTCGCGCTTTCGCGTGACTCCTGTGTAGCCGGATTTGAAACCCGCCTCAACAAAACATAACCGTTCCGCATTTCCCCTTTACCTCCGCGTACCCCGCGTCTCTGCGTGAGACCGCCTTGGCCTCACATTCTTCGCGGCTTCGCGCCTGGGCGTGACCCCTTTGTGGACGGGTTTGAAACCTGCCCCTACCAGATCCCAATCCCCCTAAAACACCACAGGACGACGTTTTTGGCGTCGCCCTGTGTCATATTGTACCGTCTTCGTGCCCAAGAGAGGACTCGAACCTCCACGGGCATACACCCACTACGCCCTGAACGTAGCGCGTCTACCATTCCGCCACTTGGGCTGCACGAATAAGAAAGGTACGCAGAAACCGCCGTCCGGTTCAAGCGTCTTTTGACGGATGAAGCGGATTTCATCCACGAGCCCCCCTGCGATGCGATCGCCCTCCCCTCGCCCCTCCGAATCCCACCCGGACGGCCCCCTCGCCCACACCGCAATACGTTCGTTATCCCACCCCCGGACCCCCGGACCCTCGGACCTTCCGACCACCCGTCGTACCCACCCCCGGACCTCCGGACCCTCGGACCTTCGGACCACCCTCCGGCCCCACCCCCGGACCACCGGACCCTCGGACCTTCGGACCCTCCTCTCCACCCTCCTCCTCCTCACCCTCTCCCTCCCC
>CAYLXM010000116.1:0-7455 GCA_964387555.1 uncultured Rhodothermales bacterium
AAACTCCTAAACTCCTAAACTCCTAAACTCCTAAACTCCTAAACTCCTAAACTTTCTTCCTCCCCCACCACGTCGCCGCTACAAACCACACCACCGACACGAGCGCAAACCCGGTCTTCATCGCGGAATCCCCGATCACCGAGAAATAATAGAGGATCGGAACCAGCAGACAGGCGGCGAGGCTCACCAACGCAACGAGTCCGACGATATTCTTCTTCATGGCAATCCTCTCTGGTCAGGCTGTGGCAGGGGAAGGGGCGACGCGTGGCCCCGTCAGCCGCATCAACAGGATGTAGGCGACCACCGCAAAGAAGTAACAGGGCAGCCATTTGAAGTAGAGGTGGATGGGCAGGAACCAGGCCACCACGAGCGTGCCGATCCATACCAGCAGCGCATTCATGTTGATGAGTTGACCCAGCCGCTCCGCACGGTAACGGTCCATCCCCAGAAGCGGGAAAATCCAGTGCTCGGTCATCACAATGGCGCCCACCGGCATCAGGACAAGCCCGTACAGCGCTACGTAGTCCAATAGCCGCATAAAGATGACCGGGAAACATGACAGGATCGTTGTGATGACTCCCGCAATGAGCGTCACCTTCCAGCGCGACCAGTTCGGGGTGATCGTCTGTAGCGCCAGGCCTGCCCGATAGAGTGTCGGGTTGGCGGTCGTCCAGCCGGCCAGGAGCACCGCCACCGCACCCGCGAAGCCAAGTGCCGTGAAGGCCATCAGACCGGGATTCATGTCGCGTCCGATCCCGGCCACCATGATGCCCGAGCAGATCCACGCCAGGAAATGCCCCGAATACATGCCCACCGCCGAGTAGAATCCGTGCTTCCACGTCCGCGCGTAACGAAAGAGCGCCAGGTCGGACAGGCCGATATGCATCGCCAGGTTCGCAAACCAGGCGAAAAACATGATGTGCCAGACCCCCAGCTTCTCTTGACCCGGCGATGGAATGCCATTCCAGATCTGCGTCGTGGCGATTTCCCAGAAGTTGCTCAGATCGGTCTTCACCCCCAGTCGCGGTAACGTCGCAATGGCGCCCGCGATGAACACCACGAAAATCCATGGCGCGCAGATGCCCGCAAACCGGCTCAGCCGCTCAAAACCGAGAATGGCCAGCAACGTGATGACCGCCCCGATGGCGCCCGTGATGACCACCCAGCCCACGCTGTTGGGCAAGATGTCATTCAACCCGGGCGCGGGCACACCGAACCCGATGCTCATTGCCGTCGCCGCCACCGCGATCATCGCTCCGGCCAGAATACAGTACAGGACCGCATTGGCAATGTTGTAGATGAACGTCACCCCCGGTCCCACGATTCTACGCAGGTACCAGTACAGCGTGAGCCGCGTTTGCGTGGCGATAGGCGCGCAGACGAACGCCCAGGAAAGCACGGCCAGGAGGTTCCCGACCAGCAGCCCGACGAGCAAATCCGTAAAGGTCACCCCGTGCAGCACAAAAAAAGCGCCGATCACGAATTCGGTCGCTGCCACATGCTCACCCGCAAACAGGGCCGCGAAATAGCCCCCGGACTTCAGCTGGGACTCGGCGACCGGCTCCCGGTCGTATTCGTACAGCTGATCCATACGCTGGGTCAGACTTTGACCGGTCTTCGCCATCTCGATAGAGGTCTGGTGGGAAAGGCAAACGAGCGTCCAATATAGACGGTGTTCGAACGTGGGTCCAGTCTCCTGAATCCGCTATCTTAAGCGACACGTGATCCCACCACGGTCCGGGCCCCTGCATACGCTCCGCCACACCCGCCGAACCCGCGGCCTTACCCTCCCGCACAGTCCCCGCGATTCCCATGAGCCGACTCCATACGGCCCTCCTGGCCACCCTCGTCCTCTTCCTCTCGGCAAACGCCCAGGACAATACGGCAACATTTCCCAACCCGCTCGAGCCGACAAGCCCGGAAGCGCGCCTGCAGGCTCTGGAAAAACGGCAAGCCCTGCGCGCCGCATCCCCAGTGAAGAATGTCCCGCTCCGCTCGGTCGGTCCGACGATCATGAGCGGACGCGTCAGCGACCTGGATGTCAGCCCGACCGACCCCACCCACTTCTACGTCGCCTATGCCAGCGGCGGACTCTGGAAGACCACGAGCAACGGGTCCGACTTCAAGCCGCTCTTCGACGGTCAGGCCTCGATGACGATCGGCGACATGGCCGTCGATTGGCAAAACGGTGAAACGATTTGGGTCGGCACCGGCGAGAACAACTCCAGCCGGTCCTCCTACGCCGGCACGGGCCTCTACCGCAGCGCTGACGGCGGAGAAACCTGGACCTATCACGGCCTCTCCGACTCGCAGCACATCGGCCGGATCCTCCTCCATCCGACCGACCCAAACACCATCTGGGTGGCTGCCCTTGGCCGGCTCTATTCACCCAACCAGGAGCGGGGGGTGTATAAAAGCACCGACGGCGGCGAGACCTGGAACAAGACCCTCTTCACAGACGACAACACCGGGGCGATCGACCTCGTCGCCGACCCGTCGAACCCGGACATCCTCTACGCCGCCATGTGGCACCGGGCGCGCCGTGCCTGGGATTTTGTAGAAGGAGGATCGACGTCAGGAATCTATAAAAGTTCGGATGGCGGTGCGTCGTGGACGCTCATCTCCGAAGAAGGCAGCGGCTTTCCGAACGGCGAAGGCATCGGTCGCATCGGCCTGGCCGTGTACGCCGGCAACCCGCAGATCGTCTACGCGCTGGTCGACAACCACGATCCGAGGCCCCCGAAAGACGAAGAGGAAGAAGGCCTCACGCGGACCGCCTTGCGCACCATGGACGCGGCCGCCTTTCTCGCCCTCGAGCCCGACGAGGTAGAAACCTTTCTCCGGGATAACGACTTCCCGGACAAGTATACCGCCGCCTCCGTACGCCGGCAGGTCGAGAAGGGCGAGATCAAGCCGATCGCCCTGGTCGAGTACCTCGAGGATGCCAACAGCGACCTGTTCGACACCGAAGTGACGGGCGCTGAAGTCTACCGATCCGACGACGGCGGTGCCACCTGGCGCCGTACCCATGCAGATTACATCGACGACCTCTACAACACCTACGGCTATTACTTCGGAGAGATTCGCCTCGCAGGCGATACGCCCGACCGCCTCTACATCCTCGGCGTGCCGCTGCTGCGATCCACCGACGGGGGCAAAACCTTCGAAGACATCGACCGCGAAAACGTCCACTCCGATCACCAGGCCATGTGGGTCAACCCGGACCGCCCCGGACACCTGATCAACGGGAACGACGGCGGCCTCAACATGTCATATGACGACGGCGAGACCTGGTTTAAACTGAATACCCCCGCGGTCGGCCAGTTCTATACGGTCGCCGTTGATATGGCCGAGCCCTACAACGTCTACGGCGGACTCCAGGACAACGGCGTTTGGAGAGGACCCAGTACGTACGAATTCAGCCGGCGCTGGCACGACAGCGGACGCTATCCCTATGAGAGCCTCCTGGGCGGCGACGGGATGCAGGTACAGGTCGACACCCGAACGAACGAAGTCATCTATACCGGCTACCAGTTCGGACACTATACGCGCATCGATCGGGCAACCGGCAAGCGGACCCGCGTCCGGCCCACCCACGAACTCGGCGACCGACCGCTGCGATTCAACTGGCAAACACCCATCCACCTGTCCATCCACAACCAGGACATCCTCTACATGGGCTCCAACAAACTCCATCGCTCGCTCAATCGGGGGGAGGAGTTTCAGGACATCTCCGGCGACCTGACGCAGGGCGGACGTCCCGGGAACGTGCCCTACGGGACCCTGACCTCCGTCCATGAATCCCCGCTGCGATTCGGGCTCCTCTATACGGGTAGCGACGACGGCGTCGTGCACGTCTCAAAGGACGGAGGGGTGACCTGGACGCGCATCTCGAATGACCTGCCGCAGGACCTGTGGGTGAGCCGCGTGCGCGCTTCCTCCCATGCCGAAGGACGCGTGTACGTCACGCTCAACGGGTATCGATGGGACCATTTCGAGCCGTACCTCTACCGCTCGGATGACTACGGCGCCACGTGGACGCAACTCGGAACGGACCTCCCCACGGAAGCACTGAACGTGGTCGCGGAGGATCCTGTGAATCCCGATCTCCTGTATGTGGGCTCCGACCATACATTATACGTATCCCTCGACGGCGGGGTTACGTTTCATGGGATGGCGAACGGCATGCCCGATGCGCCCGTCCACGATGTCGTCATCCAGAGCCGTGAAAACGAACTCGTGGTGGGGACACATGGCCGGTCCATCTACATTGCAGACATCGGTCCGGTTCAGCAACTCACTGACAGCCTGCGTACGCTCCCGGTGTACGTGTTTGCTCTGGAATCCGTCCGCCATAACGAGCGGTGGGGTGAGCGGCGCGGGGCACGCGGCGATGTGATCGAACCCGAAATCGGTATGGTCTTCTACCAGCAACAGGCCGGCGCCGCGGTGGTGCGCGTGAAGGCCGGCTCGGGAGAGTTCCTCCATGAATCGTCGATCCAGGCCGACTCCGGGCTCAACTATTTTACCTACGACGCTACGGTTGACCCGGCACTCATCGAGGCCTACGACCAGAAGATGGAGCGCGCGAACCGCCGCAAGGCCGATTCCATGGCGCCCGTCGCGGGGGATGCCGCCAAGGGTAGCGACAAGCGATATCTGAAACCGGGTTCCTATACCATCCAGGTTGCCACGGCCGGTACGACCGTCGAGACCCAGCTTGAAATTGAGGAGCAATAGGGCGGATGATCCGGTTCCGGCACGACAGGGACTATGTCGAAACCGCCCTGGCATTCAGCGGTGCCGACGTGGATTTTGGCCCCGCCGCGAATCGAGGGCCACAAGACACCGACATCCACCATTTCAATAAGAAATAAACGATGCGACAGACCCGACGAGACTTCCTCAAGCAGATGAGCCTGGCCGCAGCGGGCCTTCCCGTTTTAGCCGGCCGGCCGGTCCCCGGAACACGGAGGCGGACAGACAAAAAGGTCGGGTTCGCGTTCATCGGACTCGGCAACTATGCGGGCAACTGGCTGGCCCCCGCGATCCAGAAGTGCCAGGTGGCTGAACTGCGCGGGATCGTGGCCGGCTCGTTCGATGATCCCGAGCACTGGAAACAGACGTACGGCATCCCGGATCGGAACGTCTACAGCTACGAGAACCTGGAGGAGATGGCGGACAATCCGGACATCGATGCGGTGTATGTGATCACGCCGAACGGATTGCACGCCGAGCATACGATCCGCGCGGCCCGCGCCGGAAAACACGTCATGTGCGAGAAACCCATGGCCGTGTCCGTGGCGGAGGCCAGAGCCATGGTGGAGACCTGCCGCGAAGAGGGCGTCAAATTGGCCATCGGATATCGGAATCGGTTCGAGCCCAACACGCGGGAGATGATCCGGACCCTCCGCGCGGGCGAATTGGGAAACCTCACACTGATCGAGTCCCATTTCGGCTTCAGGATGGGCCGCGGCAATCCGACCCAGTGGCGGCTGCGCCGTGACCTGGCGGGGGGAGGAGCCCTGATGGACATGGGGATCTACACCGTCCAGGGCGCGCGATACGTGACCGGAGAGGAACCGGTGGCGGTTACGGCCCAGGAATTCAAAACGGATCCCGTCTTGTTCGCCGAAGTGGACGAGACCCTTCTCTTCCAACTCGAGTTTCCGAGTGGCGCCGTGGCCTCGCTGGGAACCAGCTACAACGCCAATACGGAACGACTCTACGTGGCGGGTGAGGCGGGCCAACTCGAACTGAATCCCTGCTACGGCTATGGGGAGCACAGGGGATGGATCCAGGACCGCTCCGGCCGGAGACCCCTCGACACCCCGATGGGGAACTACATCTCCGATTCGATGGACGATTTTGCGCGATGTGTTCTGGAAGACCGCGAGAGTATCGTCAGCGGGGAGGAAGGCCTCCGCGACATGATCGTGATCGAAGCCATCTACGAGGCCGCCCGCACGGGACGGCGCATCCCAATTCAAATGCCATGAGAATCCGAGTCAACGCATCCACCCAGATCGACGCCCTCTTCAAGGAGGAGGTGGCCCTGCTATACAAACACAGCCCTGCCTGCTTTGCATCGGCCTCTGCCCTGCGGGAAATCGAAGCCCTCGTCGACAGTCGTCCGGAGTTGCCCGTTTACCAGGTCGACGTCATCGAAAACCGGTCCCTTTCTCAGGAGGCGGAACGCAGGCTGGGAATCCGACACGAGTCTCCCCAGGTGATCCTCCTCCGGACCGGAAACCCGGTCTGGCACACCTCACACTATCATATCAAGGTCTCCGCAATTACCCGGAAGCTGGATGTCCTTCGAAGCGCACAAGAAGATGCGGCCTGATCCACCTGAATTGGTCTCGCTCAGTCGCAAAGTCCGGCCGCTGAGGAACCCGGCACGAGAAAGCCTGTTCATGCGCTGATCTACAGGTTTTCATGCAAAGTCAACAACGCACAACAGGGGGATCCGAAGATCCGATGGTGAAATCAATGAGCAAGCGGACGGCCATCATCATAGCCGTCGTATGCCTGGCTGCAGGCGCGGCGATTGGGCAGGTCGTAGATCTGCGGACCGATTCTGACATGCGCAGTGAATTGGAGAGCCTGCGCCAGGAAGTCGCCGAACTGAAGGAGCAGTTGCGTGAAATCTACGCGCTCGCTCCCATCCAGCAGCTCATCGCCCAGGAACGTCGCCGCCTCGAACAGGAAGCTGCCGACAACATGCCCCTGGACGTCACGATCGACGTCGCGAGCGCCCAGTTCAAGGGGGAGAAGGACGCCGCGATTACCGTTCTTGAATTCTCCGATTTCCAATGCCCTGCCTGCGGGTCATTTGCCCAACGGATTGGTCCCATGTTTGACGAAAACTTCGTCAAGACCGGCAAGGCCAAGGTGGTCTTCATGGATTTCCCGCTGCAGCGCCACGAACAGGCCCACAAAGCGGCCGAAGCGGCCAACTGTGCCGCCGAGCAAGGGAAATTCTGGGAGTACCACGACCATCTCTTCTCCAACCAGCAAGCCCTGATGCCGAATGATCTGGTCGCCCACGCCCGCACACTCGGCCTCAATGTCGGTGCCTTCGAGACGTGTCTGAATAGCGGCAAGCACGTGGCCAAGATCCAATCCGACATGGAACGGGCCGAAAGCGTGCGCCTGCGTGGCACGCCCCATTTCGCGATTGGCTACACGACGGGCAATGGAAACCAGGTCCAGGTCGTCCGCGCGATGAGCGGAGCCTCCTACCAGCGGCTCGAGGAGACGGTCAACGAACTCGTAGCGGCGAAATAGGCGCCATCGTCGTCCCCCACCGCTCAAGGAGACGGTCTTCGAACTGACGGGCGTGTGCCGATCAGGCTCCGATCGGCGTTTCAGACGGACCGACGGCTCGTAGACGGGCCGGTTCGTTGCATGGCCTGAATCCCCGCGCCCCGCGCCTCGCGTCTCGCGTGACCG
>CAYLXM010000117.1:0-7410 GCA_964387555.1 uncultured Rhodothermales bacterium
TGTGGCCCTGGCGCGATTGGGTGATCGAGGCCTTCAACCGGAATGTGCCGTTCGACCAGTTCATCACCTGGCAGATGGCAGGCGACCTCCTGCCGAATCCGACCCGCGAGCAACTCCTCGCAACCGGGTTCCACCGCAATCACATGCAAAGTCAGGAAGGCGGTATCGTTCTCGAGGAATACCGGGTCGAATACGTGGCCGATCGCACGCACACGACAGGAAAGGCCCTGCTCGGCCTCACGATGGAGTGCGCCCGGTGCCACGACCACAAATACGATCCGGTCTCCATGGAGGAGTACTACCGGATGTTCGCCTTCTTCAACACCATCAATGAGGTAGGCAACATCCCCTACGCGGGAGAAGCGAGCCCCACCCTGACCCTCCCCAGCCGCGAAGCGGAGGAAGAACTCCAGGCCCTGGCCGCGGCGATCGAGATGGGCGAGGCCACCATCGATGTCCACAACCCGGCATACGATGCGGGCTTTCAACGGTGGCTGCAGTCGACCGCGACCGGGCAAAGGACCCAATCCATCGCACCGGCCGGCCTCGTCGCGGCGTATCCGCTGGACGGATGGAGTGCGGATTTTCGACTCGTCAATTCGGCCCGGGCAGGCAAACCCGCCGCACTGGTCGGCGACCGCGACCGGCCCCCGACGATCGTGGAGGGGAAAAGCGGCAGCGCCCTCCTTCTCAGCGGAGAGAGCTTCGTGGATGTTGGCAAAGACTTTGCTCAGAACGAGCGCCACGAGCCGTTTTCCATCGCCCTCTGGTTCAACGTCCACGGAACACAGGCCGAAGGACCGCTATTTGCGCGAACCACCGGGCTCTTCGACGGAAACCGGGGATTCATCCTCCACCTCGATGCCGATGGCCGGTTGACGGCCACCATGAACCACGTCCTGCCGGACAACAGCCTCGAAATCCGCACACGCGAACGCCTGCGCCCTGGGGTTTGGCGGCAGGTCGTGATGACCTACGACGGCTCCAGCCGGGCAGCAGGGCTCAAGCTTTTCCTCGACGGTGCGGAGGCCCCCGTCGACGTACTCGTCGACAACCTCCGGCACAGCATCCTCTACACCAAACACGTCGTCACCGGAGAACGCACCAACTGGGGAGGGCACGCCACGCTGCGACTCGGCACCATGGGCGCCAACCAGACCACACTCGACAGCGTTGCCGTGGATGATTTTCGCCTCTTCGATCGCCGGTTGACGGGACTCGAGGTGGCAGCCCTCCACGGGCGTTCCGATACGCTCTCGGCGCTGCTCGCCGTGCCCGAGAACCGGAGAACGGAGACCCAGAACACCGCGCTGCGCGACTACGCCGTGACGCGGTTCTCGCGGGACTGGTCCAGGGCGTTCGCGGACCTCACCGCCGTCCGCGGCCGTGAAAACGCGTTGATGACCGACCAGACGCAGGTGATGATCCTGCGCGAGCAAAGCGAACCCCGGCAGACGTTCCTGCTCGCCCGAGGCGCGTATGACTCCCCGGAGACGCCGGTAGAACCCGGCACGCCGGCTGTCCTCCCGGCTTTCCCCGACGATCTGCCCAGAAACCGTCTCGGCCTGGCCCGCTGGCTCACCGACCCGCGGAATCCCTTGCCCGCCCGCGTCACCGTGAATCGCTACTGGCAGATGCTGTTCGGGCGCGGGCTCGTCGACACGCCGGACGATTTCGGCAACCAGGGATCCCTGCCCTCTCACCCCGCCCTGCTCGACTGGCTGGCCGTCTCCTTTGTGGAATCGGGATGGGACGTGCGGTGGCTGATCCGGCAGATGGTCCTGTCCTCCACCTACCGCCAATCCTCCCTGGCCACCCCCGAACTCCGCGAGATCGACCCCGAAAACCGCCTGCTGGCACGCGGTCCCAGCCACCGCCTCTCGGCTGAAACCCTGCGCGACCAGGCCCTGGCCGCGAGCGGTCTGCTGGTTCGGGAAATCGGCGGCCCGCCCGTCAAGCCCTATCAGCCGGACGGGCTCTGGGAGGAGTTGGCGACGCGCAACGAAGTACGATACGTGCAGGATACCGGGGAGAAGCTCTACCGGCGGAGCCTCTACACGATCTGGAAGCGGACCACCCCTCCGCCGTCGATGATCTCCTTCGACGCCGCCGAGCGGAACGTCTGCACGGTCCAGCGCCAGCGGACGAATACGCCCCTGCAGGCGCTTGTTCTCCTGAACGACCCCCAATTCGTGGAAGCGGCACGTGTACTCGCCGAACGGATGATCCGCGAAGGAGGCTCGTCTGCTGCGGAACGGGTAGCATTCGCCCACCGCCTCCTCACGAGCAGGCGTCCAACCCCGGCGGATGCACAGCAGCTTGTTCGTCTGGTTGAGGAAGAGCTCGCGGCTTTCCGCGCGAATCCGGCCGCCGCGCGGGATCTGCTCTCGGTGGGCGAATTCCCGGCCGATCGTTCCCTGCCTCCCGCAGATGTAGCCGCGTATGCCATGGCGGCAGCCACCCTTCTCAATTTCGACGCGGCCGTCTACCGGCGCTAACCCTACTGCAACCATGAAGCACGATCCGGATCCCATCGCCCTTCAGATGACGAGGCGGCATTTCTTGTCTCGCTCCGGCGTGGGCATCGGGGCAGCCGCGCTGGCGTCCATCCTCCATCCCGACCTGCTGTTCGGGAGGATGTTGACGGACGGCGGACCGTCGGGCGTCCTCGCATCTCCCCACTTCGCCCCTCGCGCGAAGCGGGTGATCTATCTCTTTCAGAGCGGCGGCCCGTCCCAGCTGGAGCTGTTCGACCACAAACCGCTGCTCCGCGAGCGAAACGGCGAAGAACTCCCCGACTCGATTCGAGGAGGCCAGCGCCTCACCGGGATGACGGCCCACCAGAAATCCTTCCCGATGGCGGGCTCACAATTCGCCTTCTCACGGCATGGACAGAGCGGCGCGTGGGTGAGCGAACTGCTTCCGTATACGGCGCAGATCGTCGATGAACTGTGCATCATCCGGTCGATGCAAACCGAGGCGATCAACCACGACCCGGCCATCACCTTCTTCCAGACCGGTTCACAACAGGCCGGGCGCCCCAGCATCGGCTCCTGGTTGAGCTACGGACTGGGCTCGATGAACGAGAATCTCCCCGGATTCTGCGTCCTCCTCTCCCGGAGCAACGACTACGACCAGCCGCTCTATTCCCGGCTGTGGGGACCCGGCTTCCTCCCGTCCCTCCACCAGGGCGTGCAGTTCCGGTCGGGAAAAGAACCGGTTCTCTTCCTCAACGACCCGCCCGGCGTAACTCCGACGAGCCGGCGCCGTATGCTGGATGTACTGCGCTCCCTGCATGAGGCCGAACACGAGCGCGTCCTCGACCCGGAAATCGACACGCGGATCGCCCAGTACGAAATGGCGTACCGCATGCAGACGTCCGTTCCCCAGACGATGGACATTTCCGGCGAGCCCGACTGGGTGTACGACCTCTACGGACCGCAGTCCCGCACCCCCGGTACGTTCGCCGCCAATTGCCTCCTGGCCCGCCGCCTCGCCGAGCGAAACGTTCGCTTCATCCAACTCTACCACCAGGGGTGGGACCAGCACGGGAACCTGCCCCGCGACATCCAGAAGCTGGCCAAGGACACCGACCAGCCGTCTGCCGCCCTTATCCGGGATCTCAAACAGCGCGGATTGCTCGACGACACGCTCGTCATCTGGGGCGGTGAATTCGGGCGGACGAACTACTCGCAGGGCAAGCTGACCCAAGACAACTACGGCCGCGACCACCATCCCCGCTGTTTTTCTATCTGGATGGCCGGCGGAGGCGTGAAACCGGGCATGGTACACGGCGAGACGGACGAATTCGGCTACAACATCGTTAAAGACCCGGTACACGTCCATAACTTTCAGGCGACCCTCCTTCACCTGCTCGGGATCGACCACGAACGCCTCACCTTCCGATACCAGGGCCGGCGTTTCCGGCTCACCGACGTGCACGGCGAACTCGTGCCCGATCTCCTGGCCTGACGCCGCGGCCCGACAGAACGTCCGGATCCGCACCTCAGCCGCGGCTCGAAGGCACGGAGAACGTGCCCGGCACAACACGAGACCGCAGGTCGAGCGGCGGCGGAATGGCTGTCGCAGCACTGTTGACCGCGTTCGAAACGGGCCTCCAAAGCCCATCTTCCCTCGGCGGAATGGCCTCCTGCGACACGTCAGCGGGCGATGGACGTGGCTTCGACGCATCATCCATGGCCGGCGCCCGCTGATCGGCAGGATCTGCACTGTGCTGACAACGGCCTCCTTCCTGTTGATCATACCGGTATCCCGGGTCGCCGTCGCCCAGATTGACCTTCGAGGTCAAGTCGTCGACGCGGCCACGGGGACTCCGCTCCCTTCCGCCCACCTTCAGATCGAGGGTACCAACCACGGCACCACCACCAATGCGGAAGGCCGATTCGCTCTGTATGTGGATCGATCCGCTGCGGTTCTCGTTGCCTCCTTCCTCGGCTACAAATCGAGCCGCATCACCGTCAGCCCGCGCACACCGCTACCCCTCCAGATCGGCCTCGAACCGGATACCCTGCCGTTGGAGGAACTGGTGGTGAGCGGAGAGGATCCAGCCGTCGAACTCATGCGACGGGTCATCGCGCGTAAACGAGCGCTCCTCGACAGCCTGGGGTCCTATCGGGCGGAGGGGTTTACGCGGTTCCTCCTCTACCGGGGAGAGACGCTCGTTCAACTGCGCGAATGGATCACGGAGGCCTACTGGAGCCCCGCGTCGGGCACGCGGGAAATCGTACGCGCATCGCGACGCACCCCGCCGGGCAGCGGGGATTTCAGGTTCGCCGGCCCCGAGGCCGTCCCCAATTTCTACGACGATGAGGTCGCGTTGCTCGGGATGTCGTTCGTCGGCCCTACCCATCCAAACGCCCTCTCGCTGTATACCTTCCGGATCGGCAAGCCCCTCAGCATCGATGGCCGACGCCTCGATGTGGTCTACGTCACGCCCGGCGCGCGGGGCCAGGCGGCCTTTGTCGGCCGCCTCCTGATCGTCACCGGCGAAGACATCCTCTTCAGCGTGTACCTCCGTCCGGCCTGGCACATGATTCCGCCGCCACCGGTACAGGAGCGGGTGATTCACTACGAGCAGCATTTCGAGCGGACGTCCGAGGGACTTCCCGTGCCGGTCGATCTGCGCATGGAAGGCTCCGTGCAGTTTGGCCGAACCGGCGCTTCGCATCCTCCCGCCCGCTTCACCCAGGTCTCGCGCCTCACCTACCACATCGCCGGGTGGCCCGTGCCCGATTCCCTGGCGGCATCCGCGCGACGGATTTTTGTCGAGCCGTTCGCCGCCTATCGGGATTTCCTGTTCGCGGGGAATCCGGCCGACATCCCCCTTACCACCGGCGAACGCGCCGCGGTCTCCCGGATCAATCCGCGTCTTTCGCTTCAGGATGTTTTCTCCCCGACTGGCCTTCTCGCAGCGTACGGGGCGGTGAAGGTCGCTGAACCATCATCCGATGCCGCATTTGATCGCCCTGAGCCTGCCCTGGTCCGATTTCCCCGTCCCTGGGCCTGGTACAACCGGGTGGACGGCGCCCATCCCGGTCTTCGCCTGCCCCTGCGGGCCCCTTCCTGGTCGGCGGAGGTCGCGGCGGGCTACTCCGTCGAGCGCAAGCGGCCGACCGCGCGCGTCTCCGCCGCCTTTGCACCGGCTATCGGCCCGCGCGGAGTGGGGCCCACCGTGCTAATGGCCGTCTCTGACGAAACTGCGACGACGTACACCTCTCGAACCTATGCCCCTCTGATCCAGGGGATCGGCACGTACTTCGGCTATGACGATCCCTTCGACTATTTGTGGCGCCGCGAAATCGATCTTTCGGCGGGCATGCGGTTTCGCACCGCGCGTCTGGTGGGGGGATTTCGGGTGTCCGATGAGAAGAGTCTGGAGCAGCGCGCGGAATGGGAGGGGTGGCTCCGGACCAATTTCCAGCGCCCCAATCCGGACGTGATCGCCGGGACCCTCGCTCAGCCCTACGTCGAGATGCAGATCGGATCAATGGGAGGCGCTTCGCTCGTTCCGCATTCGTCCGGACTCCGAATCCGGGCCGCATGGTGCCCGTCCGGAATCGGTGCAAGCGGCGAGGCGTTCGCCCTCTACGAGGCCGAGTGGAGCTGGTCAACGCGGACGGTCCTGCGTCGCCGCGACGTCCCGCCGGTATTTCGCATTCGGGGATGGGCCGGACTTCACGCGGGCTCGGCGCCCCCGCAGAGCCGATTTGCCCTGGATGTCGGAATGGGTCCACTGAGTCCTTTCGGTTCGTTCCGATCGGCGGACGACCTTCCATACGTCGGCACACGTGGGGTCGCGGTATTCTGGGAGCACGATTTCGGGACACTCCCGTTCGAGACGCTGCGTTTGCCGGGCCTCGCCGAAACCGGTCTCGGGGTTACCCTCCACGGGGCCCACGGGGTGCTCGAACATGACTCTGCGCTCCGGGGGAGTTTGCCACAGCCGGAGGGCCCCCACCATGAAATCGGACTCTCGCTGACCGAACTCTTCCGCTATCCTGTCCGGGTGGATTTCACGTGGCGTCTGGACCGTCCGGGGTTTCGAATCGGGGTGGGGGTAAGGAGTATTAACGTTAAATAGTTCAGTAGTTTAGGAGTTTAGGAGTTTAGGAGTTTAGGAATTGCGACCCACCAACCACCAACCACCACCCACCATCCACCATCCACCAACCTCATGCCCATCCCACCCCCGGACCCCCGGACCTCCGGACCCTCGGACCCCGTCCCACCCCCGGACCCCCGGACCTCCGGACCCCCGGACCCCGACCCTGGGACCCTCGGACCTTCGGACCCTATTCAAGATTCCTACCCCGACGACGTCGCCTGGTGCTACGGCTGCGGGCGGCTCAATGAGGAGGGCCTGCACCTCAAGACGGCCTGGGAAGGAGACGAGACCGTCTCCCGGTTCACACCCAGGCCCTATCACATAGCGGTTCCGGGGTTCGTCTACGGAGGACTCCTCGCCTCCCTGATCGATTGCCACGGCACCGCCACAGCCGCGGCCGTCGCGTATCGCGAGGAGGGTGAACAGGGTCCGGCGCCCCGATTCGTCACCGCATCGTTGCACGTCGACTACCTGAAGCCCACGCCGCTGGGCGTCGAACTGGAGGTCCGCGGACGCGCCTTGGAGGTCAAGGGCCGGAAGATCATTGTGGATGTTCAGGTGACTGCCTCGGGCCGGGTCACCGCGCGCGGATCGGTGGTGGCGGTACGTCTGCCGGGTGCGTTTGCGTCTGAGAGTCGCGACCCGGCCCGGTAAGCCGGATCGCACGGCCCTCGGGCTGCTCCCGCGTGGCGGGCCCCACGGCATGATTCCGCTCCTCGCCTTTCTTCACGCGCCGGACTGCCGGTTCACCCGAGACCTAGGACCGGGGCAATTCGCCGTCCCCA
>CAYLXM010000118.1:0-7382 GCA_964387555.1 uncultured Rhodothermales bacterium
CCGCCGAACAACGCCGGACCCGCCAGCGGCAGGGTGACAAACCGGAGCACCTGCCGCAACGCGAAGCGCCGGGTCCCGGCCGTTGGCCCGACACTGCACCCCGATGAGAACCCTTACTGACCGGTGTAGGGGATCAACAGGGCTTCATATGGCTCGCGTTCGGGAATCGGATCATCCGATACGACGGCGCAACGCGCCAGGTCTATCAGAACGTGTCGTCCGACACGACCACCATCGGCGACGGATACTACTGGGCTGCTGCATCGACCGCAGGCGGCGCCATGTGGCCTGGGAGCTTTAACACCGGCCTGAACCGGATGACCGGATACGGCGGTCGCATAGCGCATTGGCACGCTGCGCCAGATGACCCACGCGGGCTCACCGCCCGGGCCGCCGTGCGCCTGTTTGTCGATAGCAGGGACCGGGTGTGGGTCGGCACGCCGCGCGGACTGAACCGGTTCGATGAGGTGATCGGGCGCTTCATCCATTACCTGCACGATTCGTCCGATTCAACCTCCCTCCCGGGGGACTTCATCGGCGCAATCGGTGAAGACACATCGGGTAATGTCTGGATCGGTACGAACCGGGGGCTGGCGCGATACCTCCCGGAAACGGATTCCTTCGAACGGTTCATGTTCCAGTACCGATCTGAATGGAAGCCTGTCTTCGAGCCTGACGCGAAGGCCCAGGCACTGCCATACGAGCAAGTTCTGGACATATCCATCGATCAAACCGGCCGCTTCTGGCTCAACGTTTCGCAGATGCGGCGTCTTCCGGGGTTAGCCTGAGCCCTCGGTACGTGTTTGACCGCCCGGGGATCTGGAATCCGTGGCCGCTGCACACGGAAGAGCCGGATCGAGCGATTTTCCAAAAGGACGGCATCCCGAGGAGTCTATCCATCCAATAGTTGACACTGTCAACTTGCATTCCGTATATTGGTTGACACTGTCAACATTCATTCACACAACTGCACCTGAAATGAACACGAACCCCCGGACAATGGCCAAGCGCCCGACCGAACGGAGCGCGTCGGTTTCCCATGGCGATGAGAGAGGATTACGAATCCCGGCGCTGACGCAGCGTCAGTTGCAATGGCGGGCACGGTACGGACCCTGGGCCGTCGTCACAGGAGCATCTGACGGGATCGGCCGCGCGATGGCGTACCGTCTCGCGGAGGCCGGTTTGAATCTTGTGCTTGTAGCGCGGCGTCGCGTGGAGTTGCGGACGCTCGCCGACGATCTTGCCATGCGGCACGGCGGAGAGCACCTCGTGCTCGAAGCGGATTTTGGAGAGCGCGAAGCCGCCGCGCGGGTCTTGGCAGCGACGCAGCATCTGGACGTCGGCCTGCTGGTGGCAGCGGCCGGATTCGGCACCTCCGGGAATCTGCTCGAGTCGGTGGTTGATCGCGAGCTCAACATGGTTGACGTGAACTGTCGCGCCGTGCTGGCGCTCAGTCACGGGTTCGGTCGGCGACTTGTACAGCGCAGGCGGGGAGGCATCGTATTGCTGAGCTCGCTGGTGGCGTTCCAGGGCGTACCGAGGGCGGCGAGCTATGCTGCGACGAAGGCTTACATTCAGTCGCTGGCCGAAGGGCTTCGCCTGGAGCTGGCTTCGCAGGGCGTGGACATTTTGGCCTCGGCCCCGGGCCCGGTCCGAAGCGGCTTCGGTGGGCGGGCCGACATGCAGATGTCGATGACGGTGAGTCCGGATCGCGTGGCACGCGACACGCTGCGTGCGCTCGGTCGCAAGACAACTGTACGGCCCGGATTTATGTCCAAGTTTCTGGAGGCCTCTCTCGCCACGTTGCCGCGGTGGGGACGTGTCCATATCATGGGACTGGTCATGAAGGGAATGACGCAACACCAGCATGTCGCCTCGAAAAGCCAAGCCGGAAAACTTGCGGGAAGCCTGCATTCGTGAGGCGCTGGCCATTGTCGAGCGCGCTGGAGTTGAGGCGCTGAGTTTTCGCGAGGTATCGAGGCGGCTGGGCGTCTCTCATCAGGCGCCGTACAAGCACTTCGAAAGCCGCGACCACATCCTAGCGGAAATCGTCAGCCGCGCATTTGACTCGTTTGCGGCCTATCTCGAGACACGCCCCCTGACCGGCGACCCCGAGACGGACCTGGGTGAAATGGGGAGGGCGTACTTCCGGTACGCCCTCCAGCACCCGCTCCAGTACCGCCTGATGTTCGGCACACCGCTGCCGAGTCCCGAGGAGCACCCCGGCATGATGGAGAAGGCGCGGTACGCCTTTTCGCTACTCAGGAAGGCCATCGCCCACCTTCCGATGCCATCAGGCGAGGAGCGCGACCGGAACCGGATCGACCATGATGCGCTGTTTGTCTGGTCGACCATCCATGGCCTCTCGACCATTCTGGAGTCCCACGCCGTTGAGACGCTCGAGCTTTCGCCAGACATGCTGGAGGCGGCCATACCGGAAGCGCTGAGAAGAATCGGGGCGGCGCTGGGCGACGACACGGTGGGTCCTCCGCCTTCCGGGCACCAAGGAGGATCTCACGGCTGAGCGCATGGTGTTCGCGCGGTATACGATATGGCCTTCAGGTCGTCTGGTCATCAATGGAGTGCGCCTCTTCGGCTGGTTCATCCTCATGGGGTCGATGGCAGCGCGGATCGCCTGGGCGCAGCGTGACGACGGTTCTTCCCCCACGCCTGTGGCCACGGCCATGCAGGTGCACCAACTGATCAGGCTCGACGGGCGGCTGGACGAAAATGCGTGGCGAGCGGCGCAGCCACAGTGATGAGAGTGGAGGACGTGGCTTGCCATTCATCCGTTTCGGCAGGGTGTGTCGGGTGGGCCGGGTCTCAGCCTGCAAGGAGGGGCTGACCGGCCAGGGCGTGCAGGTAGGTCCAGACCGCCAGACCGGTATAGCACACGATGAAGCCGGCAAGGGCACCATTCGTCCACTGCGAGCCACTCGGGGCGAGACGAAGCAGGGCTGCGGCGACAAGCGGAAACACCTGAAGCGCGTGTAATCCCAGAAAGTGGGCCACGCGCAGGTCTCCCGCTACCGTACTCCAGTTGACGAAGGGAAGACCGGGCCCTCCGTCGGGAGCTCCTACCGTGTGTGCCATGTTCGCGATCATCTGCGGCCCCACGGCGCTGCCGAGCAGAAAGCCGAGCAGGCCCAGGCGGATACCCCAGAGAAGCAACGGCGGAAGGCCTGTTGGCTGTGTCCAGAACGCAATTAGGAGCGCTCCAACGAGCAGCGTGTTGACGGCGATCAGCATACCCATCACGCCAAACAGCGCGGCGTCAAGCGGTGTGGTGGTGTTAAAATGCGAGGTAGTGCCGCGGGCAGCCTGTACGATCAGCCATACCATTTCCATCAGCATCGTGCCGGCGACGCCCCACCGGACAGATTCCACCAGGAGACGTGGGCCGGAGAGGTAGCCCAGTAGCCATCCGATCGTCCATACGTAGATGGTGATGGACATGGCAAATTTGATGGGTTTGATCCACGGGTTCAGGCCGAGTATGGTACGATCGTCAAACGGGACCAGCGCCACGAGGATCAGGAAGAGGCCCGCGTGGATCCAGCCGGTGATGGCGAGCACCGGATCGCGAGCGTAGAGCTCAAGCAAAAAGGCACGCATCGGTTCAGGCGATAGAGACAGGCTCACGTGTCCAGCGTTTCTTCCGGACACCGCGGAGGATCGTATAAAGTAGCCAACCCAACGGCCCGACCATGAATGTGCCCAGCAGGCAGGGGATCACCAGTCCGTGGTGGACGCCCTGCGCGTGAGCGTCACGAACGATCCAACTGCCTACAAGCAGATCGAAGATTAGGTAGTGCACCCAACCGGCGAGCAGCAACCATCGGTTCTCAAACAGCAACGCCACCTCATCGAGTGAACCAAATCCGCCAGGTGAGTCGAATAGGTGTGGGAGAAGGGCCGCGCCGTAGGCCACGGCGAGGAGTACCGGCAGGACGACAGTGGTGACCAGCGTGGTCGTCCAGCGCCAGCGAGGAGCGAAGAGAAGGAGCAGCCAGCCCGGGAGCACCAGGGCGCTCGAGATGGAGAAGAGGAGGTCTGGTGTCATGTCTGGCGATGGTGCGTCTGTTGTTCAACCGCCTAGGTCTTCCTCCGTATACGGCTCAGAAGGCCGTCACCAGAGGGCGGGGCCTGGAATGTAACAGGATGCGGGCTTCGAGCGCAACCGTGCCGCGGCATCGTGGACCGAATGTCATCAACGGCTAACAATGGTATACGGATGAGTCGGTTCGCACATACCTGGCCGAGATCGGCCGCCGTGGCGGGAAGCGGGGCCGCCGCCGGCTGGACGCGGTGATGGCACGGACGCTATGCTGTCGATGGCATCCTGGGCGAGACGCGGCACGGCCGGGAGCACACGCGCATCAACCCGGCACTACGCCATCTCCCAGAGACTCTCAGCGCAATAGGATCGTCCTCACCAGCACGAGCACGAGAAACGAGGTCCCCATCAACAGAACCGAAAGCGTGAGGGCCATGCTCAGGTCCAATTCGAACATCAGGTAGATGGCCAGGGGCATGGTCTGCGTCCGGCCCGGAAGATTGCCGGCGAAGATGATCGTCGCGCCGAACTCGCCCAGAGCGCGGGCCCAGGTCAGGACCGCGCCGCCGAACAACGCCGGACCCGCCAGCGGCAGGGTGACAAACCGGAGCACCTGCCACGTTCCCGCACCATCCAGCAAGGCCGCCTCCTCCAACTCCTCCTCGACCCTGGCTATCCCGATAATCGCCGCCCTGAGGAAAAGCGGCGCCGCCACAAATATCTGGGCCAATACAACGGCCGTCTCCGTAAACGGAATCTCCACCCCGTATTCCCGCAGGAACTGTCCCACGAGACCGTTTCGCCCGAACGCCATCAGCAAGGCCACACCGGCCACCGCCGGCGGCAGCACCATCGGCAGGTCGATCAGCGTGTCTACCGCACGCCGAAACGGAAACGTGCGGCGTGCGAGCACCAGCGCGAGGGGCGTGCCGAACAGTACCGTCAGCGCGAGCGCCTTCAGGCTGGTCCGCAGACTCAACCCGATGGCCTAGCCGACGGCCTCCTCCCCCAGATGAGTCGCAATCGACGCCGGCGTGCTGCTCACAAGGAGAGCCACCAGCGGCAGGACCAGAAAGCCGAGCAGCGGCAGACTCAACAGCCACCACGTCGGCCCGATCCGAAGGGGAGAACGCCGTGCCGCGTCAGGAGGGGACTGCCAGAAAGCCATATTGCGCCAGAATATCCTGCCCCTCCGCCGAACACACAAAATCCACAAAAGCATCCGCCAGATCCGACTGCGGGCCGTCCGAGACGGCAGCGATCGGATAGAGTGCTTCCGGGCTGAGATCGGGAGGGATCTCAATCCGCCCGATCTCGGCCGGACCGAAACCGGCCAGATCGCTGGCATACACAATACCGGCATCGGCTTCGCCCAGCATCACCTTGGTGAGCACCGCCCGCACGTTCTGCTCATACGAGACCACGCGCGAAAGCACCCCCTCCGCAAACGAGACTCCGAACACCGAATCCCGAGAGGCGTCCTCCAGAAAGCGCCTCGTATACTGACCCACCGGCACCTCTTCGGCGGCCAGCACGAGCTTCACTCCCGGCCGCGTGAGGTCCTGCAGCCGCGCGAGGCCCGCCGGATTGCCGCGGGGCAATACCACCACGAGCCGGTTGCGGGCGAACGGCCGGGCCACCGTCGGGTCGATCCTCCCGGCCTCGACGGCCACCTGCATCTGCTGCCAGTTGGCGCTGGCGAAGACGTCGGCCGGAGCCCCAAGCCGAATCTGGTTGGCAAGTTGCTGCGATCCCGCCAGATGGAGGACCACCTCCACCCCATCATGCCGCCGCTCGAACGCCCGGGCCACGGCCTCGAACACCTCCGCGAGGGAAGCCGCCGCAAACACCGTCAGGGACACCGGCGCCTCCTCACGCGCTTTCTCCACATCCACAGCGCCGCCCGAAGCGTCCTTCGGGGGTGCACACCCCGACACCGCGCCCACCGCCAGGAAACACATAAGAACCAACATGCGGAAGCCGGACATGCCCCTGGTCATCATGTTCCTCAGCAGATGGACGGCTGGGTCACGAGTTCGCGACGGCAGGTTTCGAGCCAGTCGATCATGGCGCGTACCTGCCCGGCCCGGTAGGTATCGACCAGCCGCAGGAAGGGGTCCGCCTCCTCACTCTGCGCGAGATCCGTCTCCAAACCGTCGAGCCAGCGACGGCATACCTGCCGCTGGGCCTCCAGCAATTCCTCTACGACGTCCATCCCCCGGCGGCGCGCAAAGTAGAGTTTGGCCAGCAGATCGAGCCGAAACTGACGACCCCGTTCGACCGGGCTCCGGATCCAGTCGGCAAACACCGTCCGCCCGGATTCGGTCATCGTGAACATCTTCCGGGATGGACGCCCCTCCGCCGGCTCGATCGCCGCGGTCAGATACCCGCACTCCTCGAGCCTGGCCAATAAGGCATACAACGTGCCCTGCTTGATGCGCCAGACCTCCCACAATCCCCCCGGATCCGTCACCTCCTGGTAGAGATCATACCCGTACCTCGGCCCCTCCTCCATGAAGCCAAGCAACGCGTACTCGATCGAAAAGGGATGGGTTGGGCGGGGAGGCATATTCGTAAGATGGATATTCAATACTTGAATAGGTCAAATATAGCGCACGTTGCCCCCGTCATGCCGCATTGTCTTTCATCTTTTTGTCGGTTGCCATGGAACGCTGGTTTGGTGATGGATGGTCCGCCGAGACGCCAGGACCAGCCGCCTGCTCCTGTCCCAAGGTAATCCCGGGATCGGCACACTGCACTGAAAGCCCGCACCCCGGTGGCGCGCGAAGGAGCCGACTACCGTCCTGCCCAACGGACATGTCCTCTCCGGCGGTACCTCCACACGCGCGGAAAACGCGGCATGGACCCAAGTGCCCCAAAACCCGTCCGTCCCGTGCTATCTTGACGGCGTGCTGCAGCACATCAGAGACCGGCACCAGGGGCTATTCCGCCCCATCAAAGAGGATCTTCGCTATCACCCCCATGCCCGTTTCCCACGAACTCACCCGCCGTCAATTCCTGGCCACGTCCATGGCGCCGCTCGTCATCCCCGCCTTTCCCCGGCACCCGCGCCTCGAGCCGGACGGGTCCGGCCTGACGGTAATCCCGCTGGAACCCGTCCCCGACTGGTGGATGACCCCCAGACGAATGCTCCAGACCAACCTCCGGGAAATCGACGCGCAGATGGATCTGGACGCGTTCGTCGCCGCCGCCCGGGACGTCCGCGCGAACGTCATCCTCTTTAATGCGGGCGGGATCGTCGCCAACTATCCCACCTCCCTCCCCTACCACTACCTCAACCCGTACCTCGCGGGCGATCTCCTCG
>CAYLXM010000119.1:0-7299 GCA_964387555.1 uncultured Rhodothermales bacterium
CCCATGCCCTGCCTCAACCGCCGCGATTTCCTGAAATCCTCCGTTAGCGCCGGCGCCGGCCTGAGCGCGCTCGGAACGACTCTGTTCGCCGCTCCGCAGGTTCTGACGGGGCAGCGTACCCGTCGGTCCACCGCCGCCGGGACACTCATCTTCAAGCCCACGGCTGTGCAGCGGGGTGTTGGCCCGCACCTGCGCTGGGCCTACGCCAGCGACGCGAAGTGGGACGCGTTTCACTCCGACATCGAGGGGACGGAAGAGAAGGGCGTGGTCATCTCCGACACGGAGGGAGAGAATCAGTTCGGGATCAACGTGCGCTGGAATGTGGAGGGATTCGGGTTCATATTCATCACGGCCGACAACGGGGGCGAGTTCTACACGCTTCCGCCGGCAGGCCAGACGCGGACCCTCAACCTGAGCTACGAACTCGCTCGAAGCAGGGTCGTGCGAAACCGGAAACGCCTCACCGCGCACAAGGCCTCCGGATGGATCCCGTCACGGGAAACGGCCGGGCTGGTTGACATCTCAGAAGGCTATCTCGAAGATGCATCACGCTCCGGGCTCGGGGAAGAGTCCGTGGCCCGCCTCGCGCAGGACGCGCTCCGAAACGCGATGTGGGCAGGCGAGATGATGGAACTCGAGAAAGCCCGTCATGCCATCGCAGCACAAGGCCCTCGCAAGGACTTCTTTATCGGGTGTGATGCGCGGACGTTCTACCAGATGGATTCGGACGTCTTCATGGACCTCTTCAGCGAGCTGTTCAACTACGCGACCATCACCTACTACATCGAAACCCGAACGACAGGAATGCCCGATTTCGAGCCGACGGAAGGGGATAAGCGGTTCGATACCCGGGATGTTCTGCTCAAGAGACTCGAGCAGCGCCATATCACCGTGGAGGGGAGACCCATCTTCTGGCCCTATGAGACGGTGACGCCCGATTGGCTGCGGCACAAGAAGTATGACGATCTGCTGCGGTATGTCGAGCGGCACACCCGCGAGGTGGTGGGCCACTACGGGGAGCGGATGTACGCCTGGGAAATCGTGAACGAGTTCCACGACTGGGCAAACGAGGTGCAGATCACCCCGGATCAGGCGGTGGAGATCACGAAACTGGCCTGCGACGTCGCCCGGGACACGAGCCCGAACGTCCACCGGCTCATCAACAACTGCTGCCCGTTCGCGGAGTATGTCCAACTCGGCCGGTGGAACAACATCGAGGCAACGTATCCTCAGCGTACTCCATGGGAGTTCATGAAGGATCTGGTGGATGCGGAGGTCGATTTCACCATCACCGGGCAACAGATGTACTTCCCCCATCGGGATCTGCAGGACACGCTCCTCCTGGTGGAACGCCTCGAGACGTTCGGCCGCCCGGTCCAACTCACCGAAGTGGGCGCCTCCTCAGGGCCCTCGCGCACGTCCGTACTCAATGATTCGCTTGCCATTTCAACCGAACCCCACGTCTGGCGCCGGCCGTGGGATGAAGAACTGCAGGCCGATTGGCTCGAAGGCCTCTACACCCTGGCGTATAGCAAACCGTGGATCGAAGCGGTGAACTGGTACGACTTTATGGACGGCCAGGCCTGGATTCCCAACGGCGGACTCATCCGCTCGACCCGCGCCGAACCCAAAGCGGCGTTGGAAAGGTTGCGTAAACTCAAACAGGAATGGGGAATGATATAAAGTACAAGAGTTTAAAAGTTTAGGAGTTTAGGAGTTTCTTCCGACTTCCCACACTCCCCCCACGCCCCCACACTCCCCTTACTCTCCACACCTTCCACACCTTCCCCACTCTCCACACCCTCCCCACGCCCCCACTCCAACGTGCCCTCCCCCCGTCCCACATTCCTGCTCTGGACGGCCACCCTGGCGATCCCGGTGGTCTTCTTCCTTCTGCTGGAGGGGGGATTGCGCCTGTTTGGGTACGGTCCCGACACGTCCGTCTTCGTTCGCGATGACTGGAAGGGGACGGCCTACTTCCGCGTGAATCCGGGCGTAGCGCTGCGGTATTTCGACGACGACGACCACACGACCTACGTGTCACGCGACCGTTTCCTGGTTGACAAGCCTGAGGGATCCTACCGCATCTTCTGTCTGGGCGCCTCGACGACGATCGGCTTCCCCTATATGTTCAATGCGGCCTTCTCCGAGCGCCTCGCCAACCGCCTGGAGAGCCTGTTTCCGGAGAAGCGCGTGGAGGTCGTAAACGTCGGCATCACCGCGATCAACAGCTTCGCGGTACTCGACCTGGCGCGCGATCTCGTCGACTACGAGCCGGATCTGTTCCTCGTGTACATGGGCCATAACGAGTTCTACGGACCGTTTGGACCGGGATCGCAGCACTGGGGAGGGATGCGGCCCTGGATGGCGCGAACCCTGCTGACGCTTCGGAAGTGGAGGACCGTGCGACTGGTGGAGGACGTCATCGGGCTCTTCAGTCCGCGAACCGCTGACCCGCCCCAGGAAGGCAATCTGATGGAACGGATCGTGGCGGATCCGGCGATCCCACTCGACGGACCGGCGTACAGGCAGGCACTGAAGGCGTTCGAGCAGAACTACCGGGCGCTGGCCGACCTGGCAGCGCGTCATGACGTGGACATGGTCGTTTCCACCCTGGCCGCCAATCTGCGAGACCAGCCGCCGTTTGTCTCACTCTCCCCCGAGAACGAGCCGGCTCCCCGCGTCAAGGAGTGGAAACGGGCCTTCGAGGCAGGAATGGCACTCAGCGAGGCGGGTGACTGTGTCGGAGCACTGGAGCGATTCATGCAGGCAACCGGCATGTACGATGGCCATGCCGAAACCGCCTTCCGAAAGGCACGCTGCATGGAGGAGTTGGGAGATTCGGTCCAGGCGGTCGAAGCCTATGGCCGTGCTCGCGATCTGGATGGACTGAAATTCAGAGCCCCCGCGGCTTTCAACCAGGTCATCCATGAACTCGCCCGCGAACGGCGCATCCCCCTGGCCGATGCGGAGCGTGCCTTCGCGGAGGCTTCGTCCCACCGGATACCGGGCAACGACCTGTTCTGGGAGCATGTCCATCCCAGATTGGAGGGGTACGATCTGATGGCACAGACGTACCTGGGAGTTCTGTCGGAAGCAGGTCTGCTTCAGTCCGCGGACGCGTGGCAGCGCGCCATCCGTTCGGGTGAAGAACGCGCGTCGATCTCCACGCCGGTTACGCCGCTCGACCATGAAATCGCGCGGTTGCGCGTTGCCGTTTTGATGAATCGGTGGCCTTTCCGCGCGGAGCCCGTGCCTGTGGAGTACACGCCCTCATCATCCATGGAGGAGGCCGCCTGGGACTACGTCCGAAACCGTATCGGATGGGCGGAAGCCCATAAGCGGCTGGCTGACCGGTACGCTGCGGAGAATCGCCACACCGAAGCAGCAGTCGAGTACCTGGCACTGGCCGGAATGTCGCCCCATGATCCTTTCTTCTACGAGACGGCCGGCGACATGTTAGGGCGGGCACGCCGATTTTCGGATGCGATCGGTCCCTTCCGCAAGGCCTTGCGCATCGAGCGGTCTCCGGTCACCTCCGCCAAACTCGCGATCGCCCTGTACGAGACGGGTCAATTGGAGGAGGCGATCGAACAATTCCAGATCGCACTGGCTACCGAAGGTGTCTCCGGGCCCCCGCTTTCGGACGGTCAGCGCCTCCAGACGACCTATCTGCTCGGAATGGCTGCCGTGCGAGCGGGGGACCCTCAGACTGCCCTCACCCAACTCGAGCGCTTGCAGGCGTTGAACCCCGGTGCGCCACAGGTTCTCCGACTGAGGGCGGCCATCGAGGGCCGATTCCGCAGCGACGAAAACCACTCCGATTGAACACACACCACCCACGGATCTAACTGTCATGCCCAAAATTTCCCGACGCCAAGCCCTCAAGACCGGAATGTTCGGAGCCGCCGGCCTCGCCGTATCCCCCGCTGCTGCCGGGTGGGATAGCGTAACGGTGCAGGCACGCCGCGGCCTGCTATTTGAGTTATTTCCCCACAAGCTCCTACCGGATGTCACCTTTGCGTACGCATCCGAGAAAAACGGCGACCCGTTTGCCACCCTCCCGGTGACGTCCGAAGGAATCTCAACACCCGAACAGGGTGTCGACCGGCCCTTCTCGGTGACCGCAAAATGGTTCGTCGAAGGATTCGGGAACGTCTGGTTGGAGGCGGATAACGAAGGCGCCTTTTACACGGCGGATGACCAAGGGAAAGGGCGCGTCCTCAACCTCAGCGTCGAGTTCGCTTCGTCCAGGGTGGCACGGAATCGGGAGCGGATGGCCCGGCTGTCCAAGGGGCACGGCACGTCGTTCTCCACGGAGGTTCGTCATCTCCATGACCTCTCTTCGGCTCTCCTCGAAGATGCACGCAAGACCACAGGCCCATCGGCCGCGCGCCTTGCCCATCAGTCCCTGCTCTATAGCCTTTGGGCAGGAGAGAAGATCGAGTTGGAACAGGCGGCGCATGCCACAGCCCGGCTGAATGCCGGACGACCGTTCCATTTCGGGTGCGAGACCCGGCATTTCGTGTGGGCCAAGTCGGAAGATGTGGAGAAGCGGTTCGTGGAACTCTTCAACTACGCTACGATCACCCACTATGTCTATGACACATGGTTTGAGGTGTTTGAGCCAAGGGAGGGCGTCTACCGGTGGGGCATCAAGGACAATATCGTCGATTGGCTCTCTGAGCACGACGTGACGATCGAGGGACGCCCGCTGCTCTGGTTTCACCCGTGGGTAACACCTGACTGGCTGAAGGAGAAATCATTCGACGACCTCAAGCGCTACGTCGAGAACCATGTCAAGAACCTCGTTTCGCATTATGGCGACAAGGTGCTGCACTGGGAGGTCGTCAACGAGTACCACGATTGGGCCAACATCCACCGCCATACGCCCGAGCAGATCACGGAAATCACGCGGCTGGCCTGCGAGAAAACGCACGAAGTGAACCCGAAGGTGAACCGCATCATCAACAACTGCTGTCCGTTCGGCGCCTACGCATCCTACGGCCGCGACTCGGCGGGACCGGCCGACCGGCCCCTGCGCACGCCGCGGAAGTTCGTCCAGGACCTGATCGAGGCGGAGGTCCCGTTCGAGACGATCGGCGTACAGATGTACTTCCCGCAGCGGTGTCTCTCCGATACGATCCGCCTCGTGGAGGCCTTCGAGGAATTCGGGAAGCCTGTTCTCATCACGGAGATCGGCGCGTCGTCGGGGCCGTCGAAAGCCGACATTCTGACCGGAAAAGCGTCGGTCCCCGCAGCCCCGTACGACTGGCACCGCCCGTGGGACGACGATTTGCAGGCAGACTGGCTGGAAGAGACCTATCGGATCTTTTACAGCAAACCCTGGATCCAAGGCATCGCGTGGTATGATTTCGCCGACATCCGGACCTTCATTCCCAGTGGCGGCATCGTGCAGGAAGACGGCACGCCAAAGCCCTCGTTCGAGCGCCTGAAGGCGCTGCTCGACGAGTGGGGGAGACTGCCCAAACCAGCCCGCACGCCCTGATTCGCATACGCTCCGCACGCTCCACACGCTCCGCACTCTCCGCATTTTCCACACGCTCCACACACTCCACACCCCCAACGGACGATCCGGCTCTCCACCCGTTGTCCACGGGGGTGAAAATTGGTCGCGTCCACCCACGGGTCCACCATCCACCATCCACCTCCACCATCTATCATCTACCATCCACCATCCACCTCCACCTCCACCTCCACCATCTACCACCCACCATCCACCCACCTCCCCATGCGCCTCCTCCTTCTCGGCGGAACCGGCTTCATCAGCGCTTCGATCGTGCGTCGGCTGCTGGCGGAGGGTCACGAGGTGACGACGTTGACCCGTGGCCGGACGCCCGATCCCTTCGGCAATGATCGCCAGGTGGATCGACGGGTCGGCGACCGCCGATTCGTTGCAGACCTCACCGCGGCGGTCGACGGCCGACGATTCGATGCCGTATTCGACATGGTGGCCTACACCGCTGAGGAGTCGGCCAGGGCCGTCGAAGCCCTCGCGCCGCACTGTGACCGGTTCATTCACGCGAGTACCGTGTCGGTCTATATGGTCTCCAATCGCGTAATGTGTCCCATCACGGAAGACCAGGCCGAGGCGCCGCTCATGCCGGACTGGCCGCGGAATCCGTTCGGGATGGGATATGGAATCGACAAGCGGTCCTGTGAGACGGAGCTTCTGAAAGCCCACGAGGATGGCCGGGTGGCCGTTACACTGCTTCGACCGGCGTTTGTGGCGGGTCCGCGTGATCCCGGGAGGCGCGATTGGTTCTGGATCGAGCGAATCCTTGATGGCCGTCCGCTCCTCGTGCCCGGCAGCGGCGATTATGCATTCCAGATGGTCTACGTAGAGGACGTCGCGAACGCGTTTGTGTCGGCCCTCCATCATCCTGCGACGATTGGAAAAGCCTACAACATCGCGGCAGAGGAGGTCTTTTCGCTCAACGAGTACCTCACGCGTCTCGCAGCGATCCTGGGGCGCGAGGTGAGCCTCATCCACGTGGACCAGGAGGTCTTCGACGCCCAGTCGTTCAGCTATTTTCCGGGAGCGGATGTTTTTCCGTACAATACGCGCAGGACGGCCGTCTTCTCGCTCGATCAGGCGAAAAGAGACCTGGCGTTCCGGTCGACGCCCTGGGAGTCGTGGATCTCGGAGACGATAACCTGGTACAGGGAGTACGACGCGGCCCCATCGTACGGTTATGACCGTCGAGAGGAGGAGGTTGCCTTCGCCGAGTCATGGCGCCGCGCCAACGCTGCGGTGAAGTACCGGTATCGTTGAGCAGTCGTGTTTTGTACTGCTGTGCGGTGGGGGGGCCGATTGCCTGCGGTGGGCCGTCACTACCGATCTCTGACCCGGTCTTGATCCGCGTTATACCCTGCGAGCGATTGTATGAGTGAAGTCATCCCCCTTTCTTCCCTGGTGGCCGTGCAGCCCGGCGCGATCGTGAGTCGTGTCCTGGTGAAGAACAAGGGCGGCAACATCACCGTGTTCGCCTTTGATGAGGGACAGGAACTCAGCGAGCACACGACGCCCTTCGAGGCCTTCGTACAGGTTCTCGAGGGCGAGGCGGACATCCGGATTGCGGACCGGACCCACCGGGTCGGCATGGGCGAGGCGCTCCTTCTGCCGGCCGATGTCCCGCATGCCGTGAAGGCCCCGGTACCCTTCAAGATGATGCTGGTGATGGTACGGGGCGTGGTGGAGTGAGGCGGTCGGGTGGAGGTGTTCTCGTCCCCCCGGAGCCTCAGCCGGCTCTTCATCTTCTTATCCGCAGATGGCGC
>CAYLXM010000120.1:0-636 GCA_964387555.1 uncultured Rhodothermales bacterium
GTTCGACTTCGGGCTCGACGGCATCCACTTTCGGCGGCGGCGGCGGGCTGTTGGAGATGCGCGGGGCTTCCGGCTTGGGCTGGCTCAGTCGTGCCTCGATCCGCCCGAGTTCACGGGCAGCGGCGACCGGGGGCAGGCCGTAGATGGATTTCGCCACGTCGCGATTCTTCGCGAGGTGATAGGCCAACTGTGGACCCACTTCCGATTCCGCAATGATCTCGGCCATCGTCTGACTGATGGGCGTGGACGGGTCGTAAACGATTGCCTGATAGTCAGGCGTCGCCTTTACGAACTCGGCCTCGCGGGTCTTGAAGGTTGCCTGCCGGGCCTCGGCCTGCTGCGCCACGCGATCCGCCTTGAGGGCGTCCTGCGCTTCGCGGCGGGCTTCCGCCTTGGCGTACTCCAAGAGCGCAGCCTGGTACTGCTTTTCGTCGTACCCGTGCTGCTCGAGCGTCGGGGGAACCTCGGGAGCCTTGGGGGCTGCCGGTTCCGGCTGACGCCGATCCATCATCATCTCGACCAACTGATCCAGCCGTCGCTCGGTTGCTTCCCGTGCGCGGCGTTCTTCGTTGCGCTGCTCGACCAACTCGGCAATGCGACGCTGAAATCCGCCTTTCGGCTTCTCCTGCGTCTCCG
>CAYLXM010000120.1:646-7215 GCA_964387555.1 uncultured Rhodothermales bacterium
GCAACGTCGGGCGTGGTGTCCGGGGCCACGTTCTCCTGTTCAGGAGTTTCGGACGCGGGAATGTCCCCGCTCTCTGGCAGTGCCAGATCGGTCTGTTCAGTCATTTACGCTCTCGCGGATTTACCCAGTGAACGTCACTGGTAACGGGCGGGGTTGAAGTACCCCGGAACTTTTAGTCGAGGACGAGGGCCATCAAGACGGCTAGTTCTTCCTCATCCTGCATCCTTCGGAACTCGCGCAGGGCAAGCTCGATGGCAAGGTCGGTCTCTGCCCGTTGCGCGTAACGCAACGCCCGCAGCACGCGGTTCGGCAGTTCTGCATCCTGGTACTGCGCCGCAAGGGCGGCCAGCCGCAGCCGCTCGGCTTCGGAGTCGGCCAGCACGCCCTCGCGGCGCAATTCGGCTTCGAGCCGGTCGGCAAGTTCCTGCCGCTCGCGCTCATCTTCAATCTCACGGCGGATGCGCTCGGTGCGATCAATCGCCGACTGGTTATAGGCCGCCCAGCCCCCCGAGGGCTGCTCGACATCAATCCCCGGCACGAGGATCTGCGGGGCATTGCCCGTGATCCGCAGCAGGCCCGAGGCCGGCGTGAGCGTCCACGTCCCGCTGTGGGTGGTCGTGGGCTGCTGGCCCTCAACGCGCAGCAGGCCCGCATCGGGGGCAATCGTGACATCGGCCCCGGTATCGACCGTGGGCTGCTGCCCGGAAATCCGCAGCGTCCCGACGCTCGGGGACGCGCTCCACGTCTGGTTCAGGGTCGGCTGCTGGCCCTCGATCCTGACCGTCCCAACCGTGGGGCTCGCGCTCCACGTCTGGCTGATCGTGGGGGCAAGCCCCTCGAGGCGGAAAGTCCCGCTTGACGGCTGCGCTACCCGGTCATTGCCCGAGGTGATCGCGGGCTGCTGCCCGGCCACCCGCAGGACGCCCACTGTGGGCGCCACAGTCCAGTCCTGATCGACGCTCGGCTGCTGGCCGTCTACCCGTAGCGTCCCGACCGAGGGGTTCGCCCAGAGGTTCTGCGTAAGCGTGACGGTGGGGTCTTGCCCCACGAACAGGACCGCTCCCGCACCGGGTGCTACGGTCCAGTCCTGATCGACCGTGGGCTGCTGCCCAACAATCTGCAACGTCCCCACCGTGGGGCTGGCGCTGTAGGTCTGGTCGATGTCGGGCTGCTGCCCAACAATCTGCAACGTCCCCACGGTCGGGGCAACGGTCCAGTCTTGCTCGACCGTCGGCTGCTGGCCCGTGATGAGCAGCGCCCCCACGGTCGGACTGACCGTGACATCCGCGTCCCCAAGGGTCGGTTGCTGCCCGACCAGCACCACCGCCCCGACCGACGGCGATATGTCCGTGCCGCCGATCTGGTAGCGCAGGCCCCAGGTGTTGAAGCCCGGAGTGGTCGCGATCCACGAATTGACCAACTCGACGGTCGGCGTCTGCCCCGTGACCCGCAGCGTCCCGACCGTGGGCGAGACCTCGACCGCGAGCGATCCCACGTCAACGGTGGGCGCTTGGCCCGCCAGCACGACCGTCCCGACGGTTGGGTTAACCGTCCAGTCCTGCTCGACGGTCGGCTGCTGTGCGACCGTTCGCAGGGTGCGAACAATGGGCGAGGCGGTCTTGTCCGCGCTCAGTACCGTGAGCGTCGGTACGTTCGTGAACGTAACCTCGGTGCCCTGCGGCGAGGTCATCCTGAACGTGATGGTGTTGGTGGCAACAACCCCGTTCAGTTGCAGCGAGAACTCAAGCTCGGTGTCGTCGTCGGTCCACGTCTGCGAGGCCGAGGTGCCGTCCTCAACCTGTTCCGACCATGTGCTCTGGTACGTCGCCGAGTCGGTAACGCCCCCGAGCGCCTGGGTAAGCGTGTTGCCGTCTACAAACTCGGCGGCATCGGATGTGACGTACTTAACCGATGAGGTCGAAGTGACCGCTGCAAACGCCCCGCCGTCAACGCTGTAGCGCAGCGACCACGTGCCCGTGTTCGTGATCGTCGCGAGCGCCGTTTCTGCGACGTTGACGCGCAGGCGGAACTTCTTGCCGACCTCAACACTCGCGCCCGTGTTGATTGCGGCAAGCGATGAGGAGCCCGCCGCCCCGGTGTCGGCGAAGAACTGGAAGTCCTCTGCCGCCCAGACCGGGCTCGTGTCCATCGCAAGCGCCCACGGGCCGTCGTACCAGTAGCCCTCGCGCTCGATCTCAACGAGCGTGTCGCCGCGCCACTCGTAGACTGTGCGGGTACTAACCCATCTGCGGCTCACGCTGGTACTCCCGCGCATATTTCACATCTCGCGGGCCAACGTCTGCTTTCACCCGCGCAAACAAGCGCCGCCATTCATCGTCGCTCAACATGCGCCCGATCAGCAGGCATTGCTGCTTGCTGCGGATCAGGTGATCGAACGCCCCGAAGATGTCGCTCGTGTGCCACCCGCCCCGCTCGGGCTCGAAGTAGAAGTAGTCACGCCCGTGGACCAACTCATACGAGCCGTCCTTTTCCTGCACGACCACCTGTACGTCGGTGCGCGGTGCCTCGAAGGGCGTGCCGTCCTGAGACGTGAACACGCCCGACGAGGTGTACACGCGCCACCACATCAGTAGATCACGAAGTACCCGTTCGTCGGGGTATTGATCGTGAGGGTGTTGTTCTCCGCCACGTCAAAGGCTGCCGTGGAGAGCTTGCACCACATCAGAACATCGCCGCCCGCCGCCGACACCGACTTGAACACCACGGCGTACTGAATCGTCGTGGCATTGCCACCCGACGCAGAGAACACGAGGTTCGGCCCGGAGAACTTGTGCGTGGCGCTGCCCGCCACCGCCGTGATCGTCACCGCCGACAACGTGTAAGCGGAGATGTTCGCGACCGCCGACGTGGTGATGTCGGAGAGCAGCGAGTTGGCCGACACCGAAATGTCTGCCGCCCCGTCCTTGTAGAGCTTGCAGCGCAGGACCGAGGACTTGAGCAGGATCGTCCCGTTCAGGATCTTCTTGCGCGCATTGTTGTACAGAATCCAGTTACCAGCAGCCATTTAGGTTTCCTCAGCAGCAGATTGAATGATATGGGCAATCAGCCCATCGCCCCGAACGATCAGGTCGATGGACGGCCCGATCACCTTAAGCACCTTCATAAAGTCCCCCGCCTGCGCCACCATCCACGGATGACAGCGGAAGTCCTTGCCCTCGATCCGCACCGTGATCTCCACCGTGCGGTCGTTCTCCGGTTGCGCGTAGGCGTGATGGTCCTTGTCGCGCAGGCAGGAGTCGAAGCCAAACAACTCGAAGCGGTAGAAGCCCAAGAGGGTCAGCAGCGGGATCGCCCGCAGTACGACCGTCCCGCCGCCCCACACCGGCCACCACTCGCGGCTCGTCCCCCGCTCCTGATCGAACGCCTTGATGGTGTCCTGAAGCGTTGCGCCGCTGTGCCAGAGCAGCACATTTTCCTTCGGCAGCCCCGCCGGCACTGCCGGGTGACACTGGCTCGCGATCAGGTACTTGGTCCGGGGAAACGGGTTTTCCACGAAGCGCGTGTTGAACTCCCGCGCATCGCACATGACGTGAATCGAGGGCTCGATGCCCCACTCGCGGCACAACTGGTGCGTGTTGTTCACCGTCACCAGGAACTCGCCGGCCTTACGCCGCTCGATGATCTCGTCCTTGTAGTCGTTCAGCGACGGCCCGCCCGCCAGGATCATGAGCGGGATGTCCTGCTTCTCGTGCGGCTGAACCTCGGCATACCCTGCCGCGAGGTTCGCCTTGACGTTCGCATAGACCGTATCGGCGGAGACGTTCAGCACCGTCTTGGGGCCGAATTCCTCCGCATCGGCATACGCCGTGACGAGGAACATGCAGTGCGTCAGAAAGTCCTCGTGCCAGAGCACTTTGCAGCGCAGCGACTCGAGCCGCTCTTTCCACCAGCT
Organism: uncultured Rhodothermales bacterium; assembly: GCA_964387555.1. Classification (GTDB taxonomy): domain Bacteria; phylum Bacteroidota; class Rhodothermia; order Rhodothermales; family CAYLXM01; genus CAYLXM01. The sequence goes on from CAYLXM010000120.1 coordinate 4,560, forward strand.
TGCCGGCTGGACCGTCAGGTGCAGCGGCTCCCCGATCAGTGCCCCGCAGACATCATCGACGCAGGAGATTTGCAGGAACGTCTGGTAGCCGGCCCGTACCGTGTTCAACAGCACCCGGTCCACGTCCTCCGGGGGGATGTGCTCCAGTACGTCGGTGCAGTACGCATAGTCCGCCGGCAACCCCGGAATGGGCTTTAACAAGTCATGCTGTACGAACGGCAGGTCGATCTCGGGATCGCGACAGTTGGCCGCGAAATCGTACTGCGTGACCGCAAGCCCTGCCGCTGCGAGTGCGGCGCCGCCGCGCCCTGTACCGCAGCCAAGATCCCTGACCGTCTCGCCGGTTTTGGGGGATGCGACCTCCAAAAACTTCGGCGCGACGTGCTCGCCGGGAGAAATCGCCCGGTAGCTCGCGTGTTCCCACATCGCCTCGTACTTGGCCTGTTCCTGCAATTACATTACCCCTTGCTGAGTTTCGACAATGCGCCCGACGAGCTTCCCGCCGATGCGCTCCACCACCACCGTCTTGTCGCGCGGCGGATCGTTCACGATCACCTGCGGCTGGCTGCGGGCCTGCATCTCGGCAATCACCTGCGCGGCCTGCGCCATGAACTGCGCGGCCTGCGCCTGGATCGCCGCCACTGCCTCGGTGACCTGTGCCGAAAGCGCCTCGCGGTCGGACTCGACCACTCGTGATCCCTCGTCCGCCCCCGCCTGCGCCTGCTTGGTGAGCAGTTCGGCCTCGCGCTTGGTAATCTCGGCCATCGCCTTCGCGACCTGTGCCTCGAACTGGCTGCGCTTCACCTCGAGGTCACTGATCTGCTTCTGCACCTCGGCGCCCTTCTGCTCCGTTTCCGCTGCCGCCTGCTGCACCAGCATTCCCTGCTGCTGCACCATCTGGTTCGCCTGATCGACCTGCGCCATCGCGAGCATGACCTGCGGATCGACCTTCGCGCCCTGCGCCTCCATCTGCTGGATCTGCGGGGGCAGCATCGCCTTCATGCGATTGGCGATCTCATCGGCATAGGGGAGGTCCACGGCCTTGAATACCAAGTCCCCGGCCACGCCCATCACTGCCGGATTAGCCTGTGCAAGCGCCATGTAGGTCTCTGCCGCTTCCTGCCGCTGGGTCGCAAAGTTCGGCCCCACGGTCACGGTCACGTCGTACTTGCCGCGCGAGAGATCCACGGCACCGTCATTGACGGTCATGTACTTCTCGGCCCCGTCGTGACCGAGCACGCGGATGTTGCGCTGCGTGTCATAGACGCGGGGGATCAGATCGACCAGCAGTTCCCACGTCCGCCGGATACCTCGGGCGAGGTTCTCGCTGAAGTTCCACGTTGCGAGCGACCCTTCCATCTGCCGCTGCCGGATCGCCACCCCGGAGGTCTCGTTCGTGCGAGCGCCCAGCGAGGCATCAAAGATACCCGTGGTGCCCTTGATGTCCTCCGACGACAACTGAATCTCATTGATCCACGCTGCCGGGATGTCCGCCCCGCCCATGCGCTGCGGAGCACCGGGATTCTGCGGGTCAGCGTTGAACAGCAGGAAGGGGAAGTTCTTCTTGTGCGCTTCCGCCCATTTCTCGGTATGCCCCTGCGCCTGTGCAGCAGTGGCCCACCACTTGGCTTGAGGCGCGAGTGCCACCGACTCCACCGCAAGGGTGCGGGAGTAGTTATAGGCCCGCTGTGCGTCCTTGGCGTGCCGCACCAGCCCCCACCACTTCGGTGCTCCGTCGATCACGAGCGCATCGCCGTAGATCATCACGAAGGGAAAGTAGGAACCCGCCCAGTCGGCCCGCTCGAGGATCGCGGAGCCCGAGGCAATCACCATCTTCACCTGATACCGCTGTACCTCGCGGGACTTGACGACCGTGATCCCCTCGGCCTGAAACTGCGTGACCTGTTCGGGCGTCAGACTCGACTGAGCAACCGATCGACCGTCGGACAGCAGCAGCACCGTGTCCTGCACGGGCTCCCGATACCAGTACTCGCAGACCCGTACCGAGTCATCGTCCGCCCATTCCTCGTCATCAAACTCGTCGCCCTCGAAGCTCGTGACCTCCGCTTTAGGCCATTTGGCCTCATATGCGGTCTTCGACATGCGCGTGGTGAGAATCCAATACTCTGCGTCCCGTCCGGTGGGATCTTTCGAGGCGGGGTCTTTGTACAGGCAGAACGGATTCGGGATGGCCTCCACGGCAATGTCCTGGTCCCACGCATCGTCCCGGCTGTAGCGCGTCACGATCCGCCACGCGCCCATGCCACCGGCCACCTGATACTCGGCAGCCTGGTCGATCACGCTGTCGCCGTCGCTGTTCGCCCAGATGTTGCGGATCAGGCCCTCGACCGCTTCAGCGGTGGGCTTGTCCGCATCCTCCGTGGGCCGCACCTTGCCCGCCGGGCGCTGCGATCTCATGTCGTTGATGACGCGCTTGACCGTCACGCGCACCTTGTTGAACTCGAGCGCCGGGCGATTGCCCCGGTCGGTCTTGACCACTTCGTCCCACTGCGCCCCAGGCTCGTAGCAGAACTTCAAGTCCTCGAGCGCATCGCGGCGGTTCTCGTGGTCCGCCTCGGTCGCTTTCTTGTAGCGGTCCCGCAGCGTGGTCAACAGGTCTTTGTCTGCTTTCTTCGCCATTTAAAAGCTCGCTGCG
>CAYLXM010000121.1:0-7032 GCA_964387555.1 uncultured Rhodothermales bacterium
GCCCCCGCCCCTACACCCCCACCCTCAACGCCACCTCGATCCGCCGGATCTCCCCGCTCCGCTCGAACAAGGCGGTACTCTGACCGCGATCGAGGCTCCATCCCCGCACCTCCTCCACACGGCCGTCCCGGTACGTGATCGCGATCTTCGAATCCGCCGACAAACGGTACACGATCGGCACCTGGCAGTACGTGAAGGCGAGCATCCCGGCTTCAAGGGAGATGGCGTCCGCCAGGCCGTCCGGATCAATAAACTCGAACGAGGCCGGACGCGTCAGAAACTCCTCCCTCCGCAATAGATCCGGACGGAAATGGAGACAACCGTCCTCCACCACCACGCCAAGTTCGCCCCACCGCGCGAGGATGTCCTCCTTGACCTGACCCGTCATCCCGGGCTGCCGCGCTCCCGTGTGGGCCGGGGTGTGCGAATACGGATCCGTCGGAAACGCCCCGTACTCCGCCGGCGTCTTGTCCGTCCCCAAGCCGGCCCGGATGTCGTAGTAGAACTCCGACAACCGACGCAATACGTCCTCCGGCTCCCCGGCACGCACGGCGGCCTCGTGCACCTCCGCAACGGCCAGAAGCAGCTTGGATACCATGTGCCAGTAGATGCTGCCCAGCCCCTCATACGCGAAAAACGTCCCCGAACGGCCCGTGTAGGACCGGTGATCAAACATCGTCTCAAACGTCTCCAACACCCGCTCACGATCCTGCTCCACCTCCTCCTCATACCCCGAACCGGCCAGCCGATCCAGCGCGGCGGCCACATCCTTCGCATTCCGGAAGGAGCCGCTAAAATGCACGTCCCCCCGCACATCCTGCACCACGAGCTTCCGGTTGCCGTCGGCGAGCAGACGCCGTAGCAGTACCGATCGGGCCACATCATCCGCCGGGATGACGTTCTTCTCCACGAACCGGGGCAGCCTGCGATCGGGATAGAGGATGTAGCTGTGCTGATCCTCCCGGTAGAGCGCACTCCCGCGCAGGGCGGAGAGCACCGCGAGGGACTCCTCCGCCGAAAGCAGCCCCGAGCTCAGCGCGGCCACCTGGCCCTCGAGCATCGGGTAGAGGAAACGGATCGAGACGGCGTCGCCGTCGACGGACATCAGGTTGTAGGCATGGTAGAGGCCGTCCTCGCGCCGGTTGGCCCGGATCGTGTGATCGATCCACGCCAGCGAGCGCTCGAAAAAGGCCAGCAGGGCTGTGCACTCTACCGGCCTGGTGACTCCGCTGAATCCCCGCTCATACAGCCCCGTCCGGTAGGCGCTGCCCGCCTGCCCCAGATCGTCAAGAACGCGCTTGCGATCCCGGTCGGAAATCGCCCCGCCGAGCAGCGGCTCGTGTTCGGCCAGTGTGTGGGATACGGCCTCCAGCAGATCGGCCACCTCCACCGAGAGAGCGATCGTGGGCTCATCGAACGACGCGAATACCTCCGCGGCGAAGCGCTGGAAGCGGCGCAGGTAGCATAGCGTGACCATGGACACGCCGTAGCCCACGAGGGCGTTGTTCGCATCGTTCCACTCGGGCCGCTGCGTGTTCATCCAGATCCCGGCCCCGGGAATGAAATTCGTCAGCTTCGCAAGGGCCGGGACGAGGAGCTTTTCCGCCAGGTTGACGAGATACGGCGCGCCGTCACTCCTCCATACCAGCTTTCCGTCGGCACCGGATTTCTTTACCCTCTCTGCGATACGTGCGTCCTCGTCGTGGTCGTACGTGATGGTTTCGTGCGGCGTTTTGAGCAGCACCTCGTACGGCGCGATGCGGTAGGGGACGTTGGCGTAGGCGAAGACGGGCCGGTGGAGTAACTCCTGCAGTCTGTCGGGATGGTGATGGCGCGAGAGTTCCAGCAGTTTGAGCAGGTAGATGATCTGATGGTCACCCCAGTAGCCGATGAAGGACCACGGATCGTGCGGATCGGCCACCTCCCACTCAATCCCATCCCGGGTGATCCGATAGGGGTTGTAGCCGTCGGGCGTGGACGCGTTGACGAACGTCGCGACCATACTCTCCGCAAAACCGGGGAACGAGAGCGCGAGCGTTTCCCAGTTCTGGAAGATGTCCCGCCAGTTGCCCTGGTAGTGGAGGTTTCGGCCACCATCCTCCTTGCGCGTCTCGATCGAAAAGAAATTCCACGGCCGGCTCGGGTCGCCGTGCCGTCGGCTGAACGAGAGCGGCAAATAGCCGTAGCAGAGCCGCTCGAGTTGTCGATCGCCCGATTCGGCCGCGGCCTGGAGCACCACGGCTGCGGAGGGGCGTTCCGGCAAGCCGGAGAAGAAGGTCTCATGCGACCGGGCCACGCCTTCGTTGCGGTGCTGCACGAACTCGGCGAGGTCCTTCACATCGATCGCGTAACCGTCCTCCAGGGCGCCGCCGCGCATGAGGTTGTACAGCACATTCGCGAAGTGGCGGGCGACCGTCGTCTCTTCCTCTGTTTGCTGCAACCCGTCCGCACCGGCCACGATCCGGCGCAGGCGCTCGGTGCCGCGTGCGACATCCTCCTCCAACTCCCGGCGGAGCCGGTCGCGATCCTTCAGCATCTCGGACAGAGCGACCACCTCGGCCGGACCCTGTTCGATTTCCGCCACGAGGACCCAGTTCTGTTCCTCACCCGGCTCCAGGCCGGTTTCAGCGCACACAAAATAGGCCACGCGCTCAGCCCGGACATCCGTTTCCTGCACGGGTACACCGCCCGTACAAAACGACTCGAGTTGTCGGGTCGACAGGAGGATCGTGGGGTTGTCGAGCCCGGCCGACCAGACGGTCGTCGCGCGAAGCGCCTCACTCGGTTCGGGACGATCGACGGGGATCGAACTCAGGCGGAAGAGGCCCAGGCCCGTATCCGGCTGCAGTTCGTTCTTCTTGTAGGCGTCGAGCAACGTGCTGAAGTTCGTCTGCATGCTCCGCTCCACGCCGTACGGCAGGAGGTTCTGCAGGCCGTCGAGCACGCGAACGGAGACCGACCCGGAACCGGAATTGCGCAGACCCGACCGGCGCACGAACCCGAACCGCTCGCTCGTCCCCCACGCGTAGAAGAACGTGAGGCCCAGGTCGAGGTTGGTTTCCTCAAACAGAATCTTGTTGCCGAAAACGTTCTTGTACAGATTGCGCTGTAGCGCGTAGGGGTTGTACCGCGAGGAAGCAAAGGGCTCCCAGAGGGACGTCGTGCCGTCCACGTCGACCAGCACCAGCGTCTTGCCGCCGGTGTGTTCGTTTGCGTCGTGGATCTTGTCGTCCGTCGTATACGGGAAGAGCGCGTGGTCCGGGTTCTTGCGGCCCGCCGTGAGTCCTCCGTTGCTCGAGAGGAAGAGCCAGTGATCGGAGTCGCTGACGATCGACAGGAAAAACGGCCGCATCCGATCGTAGTGAGCGATCCGATAGAACGGTTCACCCTCCAGGAAAACGAAGGCGCCTTCCGCGGGTTCGGATGAAGGTTGCCGGTGGGAGTGGCCGACGAGGATAGGGGGATCAAACATAGCGCTGCACACGGAGGAGCGCTCCTGAGGGATCGCCCCATTCAAGGCTCGATGAGGCGGGTCACTCGTTGACGAAGAAGGGGATGTTGGCATGCGCGCCGTGCCCCTGGCCGTCGTAGACGTAGACGAACAGGCGGTAGGCGCCGGGCTCATTCGGTGCGGTAAGCGTCACCTGGGCCTGGTCGGCGCCGGCAACCAGCGTGTCGAGGCGCTCGGGGACGCTCTCCAGGTCGCCGCCGTGTCCGAGGTCGGTGGTTTCCCGCATGACCTCCCAGAAGTAGGTGAGCGTGTCGCCGTCCGGATCGGTGGACATAACCTCGGCCGGATAGGTCTGCCCGGCTTTCAGCATCACGTTGTCGTAGGCCGTTTTGCCGTCCAGAAGCGCCTCCTCCAGGCGCGGGGTCCGGTTTGCGGGCCAGGAGCCCGTCCAGGCGTGCTGCATCACGTCCATCGCCTCGGTCCGGTCCCCATTCGGAAGCGCCATGCCGTACCAGGTGGGCGTGCGCTCCTGCTTCTGGCCCCAGAGGAAGACATAGGATCCCACGCAGTGGGTGGTATCGGAAGCGATGGCGATCTGGTACCGCCGGGCGTACGCGTCGGCCTTGACCGAACTGTTGTTTTCGATCGGAGCGCCCCAGGAGGTAGTCGGGACTTCCCAGTGTCCGGTGGCCCCCCACTCGGTGACCATGTAGGGCCGATCCCAGCCGATCTCCTTGAGGTAGCGGGGCAGATTCTCGATGTCCGCGTACATCTGGATGCCGATGAGGTCGAGGTCGGGAGCGCGTTCGTTGATCTGATCCGCCAGATCCTTGCCGATGCCCGCGAGCATCGTGGTTGTGAGGTGATGGGGATCGACCTCGTGGATCATCTTGGAGATGTCGTTAACGGCATCCCAGACCTTCGGATTGGTGGCGCCGAGGTTGAGTTCGTTTCCGATCCCCCAGATGATAATCGAGGGATGGTCCTTGTACTTCAGCACCTCCTGCTTCACCTGCTCGAGCTGTTGGGCCACGGCCACCTCGTCGTCATAGTCGAAGTCGAACACGCCGATGCCGCCTGAGCCCGACCGCTCGCGGCCGATTTCGATGCCCATGGTCACGGTCAGCCCGAGTTCCAGGGCCTGATCCAGGATGACCTGAGCAGGCTGGTCGCCGCTGTCGGTGCGCCAGGTGCGCACCGAGTTGGCGCCGTGCGCGGCGAGTTGCGCCATGTCGCCTTCGCCGTACGGCGGACGTTCGAGTCCTGCGCCGAGGATCGTGTACGGCTCTCCGTCACGGTACATCTGAACCCGTCCATCCACTTTCCGAATCTCCACCGGAATGGGACCGGAGGTCTGTCCGGGGTCTCCGCACGCGGACGTGAGCGAAACAAAAAGAGCGACCAGAATGACCGACGCAATGGGGGATGCGATCTTCATCGGATTCAAGCGTTTTTGGGTGACGACAGGGCGCCGGAGGTCAGGAGGCAGAGGGCGCGCGAACGAGCGTCGCTTCCAGTTCTTCGAGCGATTTGCCCTTGGTTTCCGGGAGGAGGATCATCAAGAGGATGAGTCCCAGGAGGGCAAACAGCCCGTAAATGAGGAATGTCGTGGCGCTGCCGAGCGTGGCCAATTCCCAGGGGAATACCAGCTGGACACCGAAACTGACGGCCGAGTTGATGAACCCGACGAACGAAATGGCCACGCCACGGAGACGGTTCGGGAAAAGCTCGGAGAAGAGCACCCACATCACCGGTCCAATCGACATCGCGAATGAGGCCACGAACCCGAGGATGCCGAATAGCACCAGCAGCGGATTCATGGAGATGGCGGCCGTGATCAGCTGCGACTCGTATTGCTGTGCCTCCTCCTTGCCGAGGGCCTCCGTTATGGCGGCCTTGAAGGCGATGTCGCCCTCGAACGTGCGGTCCTGCAGCGGTGCGATTTGCTCCTTCGCGATGGTGTCGGGCAGCCCGGCGATCGATGATTCGGTGAGCGTGTAGGTCGCCGAGTAGAATCCGAAGGCGAGCACGAGCATGGAAACGGTGATCCCCGCCAGGCCAAAGCCGAGAAGCGGCTTTCTGCCAAGCCGGTCGATCAGCATAATCGCCAGGACGGTGAACACGAGATTGATGAGCCCCACGAGCACGGCCTGGGCGAATGAGGCATCGGTCCCGATGCCGGACTGTTCGAAGATCATCGGCGCATAAAAGAATACCGAGTTGATGCCGGTGATCTGCTGGATGATGCCGATGACGATCCCGATGGTCAGAACGAGCCGCATGGCAGGTACGAAAAGCTCGCGCAGGGGTACTTTCTCCCGCTTCTGACCGGAAAGGACACTCACCCGGATTTCACCCATTTCCTTGCTCGCTTCCTCCGGGCCGAGCGCGCGGTTCATGACCGCCAGCGCGGCGGATTCCTCACCATGCATCACCAGCCAGCGCGGGCTTTCCGGCACCAGGAAGAGGAACCCGAAGTACAGCACCGCCGGGAGGGTCTCCAGGCCCAGCATCCAGCGCCAGTTTGTCGGGTCGTCCTGACCCAATATTTGCAAAATCAAATAGTTCGAGAAGAATGCGACTGAGATGCCGATGACGATGTTGAGCTGGTTCAGCGACACCATCTGCCCGCGCATTTTCGGGGGCGAAAGCTCCGCGATGTACATCGGAGCGACGATGAGCGAGGCGCCCACGCCCAGGCCGCCGAGCATGCGTGCCGCCACGAGGAACCAGAAGGACGGTGCGAATGCCGATGCGATAGCCGATAGCGCATAAAGCACGGCCGCGATCGACAACACCCGCTTCCTGCCGATCGCGTCGCTGAGCGGGCCCGCGACCATCATGGCCAGCGTCGCGGTCAGCGTGAGCGAACTCACGGCCCAGCCGAGTTCGAGTTTGGTCAGGGCGAACTGGACTTCGATGAACTTGACGACGCCGGAGATGACTGATGCGTCGAATCCCATCAGGAATCCGCCCAGGGCGACGATCAGCGCCGTCCGGAAAACAAAGCCACGGTTTGTCACGGTGATTGGATTAAGTCATGGAGGGGGAGAAGAGCGGCCGATGGTGCCCTGCCAGAACGAACCCAAAGTAAACGCCGTCCAAACCGCCAGGAACATCCCGCCAGGGCAACATACCGCGAGTATACACCGTAGAGGTCATACCGCAAACCACTTCGTCGGCTCACGCCGGGTGAATGCACCGCAATTCCATGGAGAAATGGCGGCCGCCGTGGCCGGATCAACGTTGCGTACCGGTATCTTGGGTATATTCTTTTGTTCGACATAGGATTGGCTGACGCCGAAGTCGAAGTGGGTTCGCAGGAAGCGTCCGAGACCTACTCCGGCAGGAAATCCCGCCCTCTATGTAGCAGTCTGCAGGGCTCTGGGGGGCGCCATTGACTCCCCCGGGGAATCTGGGAGGCTTCCTGGGAAAGCACGTGCGTGATTCGACACGCCAAACGGGCCTTCCCGAAACCAGCCTATGAGATCCTCCGAACAGGTAACCCGCCTCCTCAAGCGCTGGAGCGGCGGAGATTCCGATGCGCTCGAGGCACTCGTCCCGATTCTATACGACGAGCT
>CAYLXM010000122.1:0-6997 GCA_964387555.1 uncultured Rhodothermales bacterium
CCGGGCTTCATCACAAATTCACCCCCGCCGCTCAGGATACTGAACCCGTTTGCGGCAAAGTTCGCTCCTCCCGCGATTGAACCGCTGAGTGGAAGATTGCCCGTATTGGAGATGGTGGCGGTGAGGTCCTTCGTCCCCCCCACCTCCACGTCTCCGAAAGCGAGTGAAGATGGACTCACGCCGATCCAGACGGCCGTCCCCGTGCCCGAAACCGGCAACACAACGGGGTTGGAGACGTCATTGGTGGCATTGTGGGTGATGCTCAGACTGCTGGTCTTCGAGCCGATCGAGGTCGGCGCAAACCGGACCGTAACGTAGTGGTTGGTTTTCGGCGCCAGCGAATAGGAACCCCCTCCACTCACGATGCTGTAGCCGTTCGTCGCGAAGTCTGCCGCACCGGACACGGACCCTGTCAGGTTTCCCACGGTCCCTGTGTTCGTAATTCGGACGATCTGGTCGGCTGAGGAGCCCACGAGTACGTTGCCGTACGCCAGCGATTGAGCGTTGAGAACGATCGCCGGGTCCGTGCCGCGCGCGGTGACGAGGAGATAGGCCGGACTCTTCTCGTTCGTGGCGTTATGGTAGATGAGCACATTCCCCTCGGCAGGCCCCGCCCACGAGGGGCTAGCACGCACGGTTATGGTCTTGCTCTGCCCGGACTGCAACTCGTACTTGCCGCCGCCGCTGACGAACGTGAATCCATACTCGAGGAAATTCCCATCCCCTTCTACCGTGCCGCTGAGGACCCCGCTGCCCTTGTTCGTCAACTGGAACGTCAGATCCCTCGTGGAGCCAATCGGTACGTCTCCGAACCGTAAGGAGGTGGGATCGAACACCACGACGGGGACCGTCCCGTTTCCATTCACTTTGACCTCCAGGGGACTCGTCGTGTACTGGGAATTGTGTATGATATTCAGCATTCCGGCCTTCGAGCCACCCGAAGTTGGGATAAACCGCACCGGGATATTGATCGTCGTCTTGGCCGGAACCCGGGTCGTCGTCTCCCCGTTCGGCAAGCTGAACCCATTGATCAAGAAGCCTTCCCCCGCGCGCGGCGTCACGGAGATGTAGGAACCGCTATTGTTGGTAACGGCGACCGTGAGATCCTTCGCGGTTTGAATCGGGACATCGCCGAAAGCCAATGTGGTCGGGTTGGCAAAAATGTCTGGCGTTCCCGTGCCCGTGACCGCCACGTATTGTGGGCTCCTGAGATTCGGGACGTTGTGAGTGACCGCGATCGAACTCGTCTTCGTGCCGGAAGAAGTCGGCAGAAAGCGGACGACCACGTTCCACGAGCCACCAGGCGCGATTTTGTACGATCCAGATCCACTCACGAAACTGTATCCGTAAGCGGCAAAGTTGAGGTCCCCGGCCGAGATGGTGCCTGTGAGACCGAGGGTGCCCGTGTTCTTGATGGTCAGCGTCAGGTCTGTAGCGGTCCCCACCACACGACTCCTGAAATCCAGGGACGTGGGAGTGAACGAGATCGACTGACCGATCAGCGCCGACGCCGGCAACAAGAAGAGCGTGAGCGCACGTGCGAAACGGACGACAGGCAATCGCATGGTAAACATCTGTGAACCCCGTTGATAACGTGCCGACCCACCCAACCGAGAAACACCGCGCCAAGCCCCGGCCCTCTGGCATGCTCTTTTCCCCTGACCGCGAATAGCGGAACCCGAATCGCGACCGTCCACTTTGTCTGCCAGGCGCCACACCTTCCGGTCCTCCCGATTGACCGAACCTGACTTCATATGAACCAAAGCTACAACGCTACTGATCCGATTGCATAATCATCGAGACCCGACCCGACCGATTTATGGTTCCGACCAACGACGCCGTCCGGCCTATTTGGTGAGATTCAGCCCCCGCACACGACGGATGCCGTCCTGCTCGAGGACCGCAAAGTAGGTACCGCTCGGGAGGGCGTCGGCGGCGAAAATGACCTCATACGCTCCAGGGGATTGGACCCGATCTACCATGGTATCCACCAGCCGGCCCACACTATCGTAGACGCGCAATGTCGTCCAACTCACCTGCGCCAGGGCGTAGCGAATCCGGGTCGTGTGACGAAACGGATTCGGATAATTGGGCCTCAGCTCAAACCCCGCGGCGACGGGCTCGACCGCCGTCGCGACAGACGCGGCCATGCGGACGACCACCGTGCCGATGCCGGTATACGTCCCGTCTGTGATTCGGTACTGGAACCGGTCGTACCCGTCGGCGAACCCCGAAAAGGGCGTATAGAGGATGGTCCCATCCTCGGTCGGCGCGGCGATTCCCTGCCGGGGCGAAGCCACGAGCCCCACCAGGCGCACCTCGTCCCCGTTTGGATCCACGTCGTTGTCGAGTACAAAGACCACGACAGGGTACTCCGCCTGCGTCTCCACGGTGTCAGCCACGGCGATAGGCGCTGTGTTCTGCGACACCCCATTGCCAATTAATGGAATGACGACCGTGCCTGTTCCGGCATTACTCACGAGTTGCAGATTGGACGCACTCACGCCGGCAGCGGATGGGCTGTACCGAACCGTCACGACGTGGAGTTCTCCGGGCGAAAGCGTAACCGTCCCTCCACCCGCTCCGATCGTGAAACCCGCCGGAGGCGTCGGATCCAGTACCTCTCCCTCGAGGAGACCGGACCCGACGTTTTTGAAGGTCACCGAAAGAGCCACCGATGATCCGACGGCGACATCCCCAAAGGTCAATCCCGAAGGCACGGCATCCATCGCCGGGTTGACCGGATCGATGCCCTCTCCCGCTATCGGGACCACCACAACGCTGCCCTGAGCGGGGGCGTTGTGGGAAATCCGGATCTCGGACACCGCCAATCCCACGCGGTCGGGCGTGAAGGAAACCCGTACCTCGGCCTGATCACCGGGACCCAGATCAAAGGTGCCCGCTCCCGACAGGGTCGCGAAGCCCTTCGAAATCAAATCTCCTCCCTCCTCCACAGAACCCGCCAGCCTGCCGCTCGATCCGACATGCCGCACGATCAGACTCCGTTCGGCGGAAGCACCGATGGTGACCGAACCCCACTCGAGCAGCATCGGCGCAACGGAAATTTCGGCCTCCGCCGGCACCGCCGACCCCTGCACCGCCACGCGGATCGGCGACGGCTCGTTGCCGGCCGTATGCGTTACGTTGAGACTGCTCGCCTTCTCTCCGACGGAACCGGGACTCATTCGCACGACGATCGACCTGCTCTCCCCCGAACTCAGGGCGAATGCTCCCCCTCCCTGGAGTAGCGAGAATCCAGCCGCCTGCCACCCGGAGCCAGCAGCCACGGAACCCTGGAGTAGACCCGGCCCCAGGTTGCTTACCGAAAGCGTTCGGTCCTTCGATGCGCCAACTTCCACATCCCCAAAATCGAGGGTTGGGGGATCAAGGGAGATGAACGGCGCTGGCGGCAGCACGCCGGCGCCGGTAACCGAAACTGCTATCGGATCCGGCTCCAGTGGATCATTGTGAGTAATGACCACTGCCACGGTCACCCCTCCCGCGGCGACGGGCCGGTATGCGACCGTAATGACAAAGGATGAATCGGGCTCGAGCGCGAAGTCACCGTCTCCGCTTTTAAGCGAGAATCCCGCCTCCAAAAAACCCTCGCCAGGCGCCACCGTGCCGGCCAATACGGCGTCGCCCTGGTTGGATACCGACACCGTCAGTTCCCGTGTCACCCCGATGGTGACCTCACCAAAGGAAAGCTCCGGCGGGGCAATCCCGATCGCAGGGGCGGACCCCGTGCCGGATAACGGATAGAAAAAATCACCGGTCAAACCGCCTCCTTCATAGATGACGGAAATGGCCGACGTGTGCTCGCCTGCCGATACGGGCGCGAAGCGAACCACGATGTCATGTTCGGCAGCGGGCTCCAGCGTAAATGACCCGTCTCCGCTAACGAAGGTGAATCCGTCGGCGCCAAACGTGCCTGCACCGGAGACCGTCACTTCCGCCGCAGCCGTACCGGTATTCGAGACGGCGAAGGTGAGGGCGGAGGTCTCTCCCACGGAGACAGCGCCGAAGTCGAGCGCGGACGGGCTCGCGGAAATGGCGGGGGCACAGGGTACATCCGTTCCCCGCACGTCATCGATACCCGCCAGCCACTCCTGGAATTCGGATTCGGCCGGAACGCACACGGCCGTCTCATCGAACCACAGCCGATCCAGATTCGCCAGTTGGGTGAGGCGTACCGGGAACGGTCCGGAGATGGGGTTCTGGTGGATCTCCAGATGCCGGAGCCCAGTGAGGTCCCCGAGTTCGCCCGGCACCGATCCGGTCAGTTCGTTGCCACCGAGTTGGATCGACGTGACACGCGAATCCTCCACCTGTATCCCGAACCATGAGCCGACGTCCGCGGTGAGCCAGTTGGTCTGGCTCAACCAGCCGGAGCCGTTCGTGGCGTTATAGAGCGCGACGAGCGCCAGGGAATCGGCAGGCAGTACCGTTGGCTGCGGACTCGAGCCGTTGACGCTTGTCAGTGAGATCGTATAGTCCAGATCCAGCACGCTGCCCACCTTGATCCGAGGGGCAGCCTTCGATCCGCCGCCGTCACACATCCCCACGTTTCCGCCCGTACTCCAGCCGGCCCACGGGGTAAGCGTGCTGATCAGGGCATCGCCCTCAGAGTCCACCGGCTCGTAGCAGTATTCCGTGATGGCAAGCACATACAGGCCGGGCCCGGTGAGATTCGCCCCGGTCAGGCGGGAGGCAAGATTGGATTGGCTGATGTCATCGCTCCAATCGATGAGCTGACCCTCCGCGTCGAACAGCCAGAGCTGGGTATCGGACTCATTGCCGTCCGTCGTGGCCTCGAACGCCGAAGGATCTGCGATGCGGATGGCGTAGGCGTCGGCTTCCGGAGCCGATCGGATGCTCCCGACGATCTGTGCGAGGGGCCCTGGCGGTGTCGGGGCGGGTTCCAGCACATTGTCGGTGGCGTCATCGGGCTCCTGGAACGTCTGGGCAGCGAGAGGCATCTGCAGTGCGGCCAGCGCCAGGAGCGTGGCCGAGAGCGCGCATGTATAGTTCATCGTGGAGCTTTAATCGAATCGGATCCCGCAGAGAAATCGCGTGCCTCTGCGATCGGAAGGTCCTGCGGCGCCCGACCAGTGGCAGGTGCCGGACATTCGCCGCCGCGGTTTTGCCGGCTTGCGAGGGGCCCGACAGTCCGGGTCTGCCCCGGCATGCGGATGGCGGCTCTAAAATACGACCGGGGCTACACATGGGCCGGAGAACCGGGTGACAGGCGTTTGACAAAGTGGGCATGCGCGAGGTACCATTTCACCAACTTCTCTTACCGCCCTTCTTCATGCGGCTCGCGCAGGGGCGGCTCACGTCCACCCGCAACTCGATACGGCCATGGTTACAATCGGCTCTCTCTGGCTCGCCATCCTCCTCTCGAGCGTCCTGGTGTTCATTGCGAGTTCCATCGTTTGGATGGTCTTGCCGCACCACAAATCAGACTACAGGGCATTCCCCAACGAGTCGGCGGTTGCCGACGCGCTTCGGGGACTGTCTCCCGGGCAGTATGACATTCCCCACATGACGTCGATGTCCGACATGAAGGACCCGGTCTTCACCAAGAAGTTTGAGGAGGGTCCGGTTGGCGTCTATACGGCCTGGCCTAACGGGCAGATGAACATGGGGAAAAGCCTGGTGCTCTCCTTCATTTTTTATGCCGTCGTCAGTTTCGTGGTGGCCTACCTGACCTCTCGCACACTCGCTCCGGGCATCGATTACCTGCAGGTGTTCCGCGTGGCCGGCACGACGGCCTGGCTCGCCTACGGATTCGCGGTCATCCCGGAGGCGATCTGGTTCGGACGTCCGTGGAGCCTTGTGGTGAAGAACCTGCTCGATGCCCTGCTGTACGCGCTCCTCACCGCCGGGGTGTTCGGGTGGCTTTGGCCAGGGGTATGAGTTTGTAGTTTAGGAGTTTAGGAGTTTAGGAGTTTAGGAGTTGGGCTACTGACCGTCATCCCGGCGGATGCCGGGATCCAGGACATTATAGTTTACAAGTTTAGGAGTTGGTCTATTGACCGTCATCCCGGCGGAGGCCGGGATACAGAATTCTATAGTATAAGAGTTTAAGAGTGGAGCAGTTTAGGAGTTGCGCGACCCGCGAGCCGTGACCCGCGACTCGCTTCCCACCACCTTCCACCACCCACCATCCACGTTCCTACCGGACTCTCCTTGCCAGCCGGGCGGCGCGTTGCTGCGCCTCGTGGTGGCTCGTTCCGCCCGGCTTTTCTTCTTCGTCCGGCTCGTCGAGGCGGATACGGCCCGTCTGCTCCAGCACCTCCCAATCGCGGCTGGTCACGATCGCCTCGAGGTGCTCGATTCGGCGAACGAGCCGGTCGAGTTCGCCGGTCCCCCCCTGAGTCAGGGTCCGACCACCGAGTTCCTCGGCCAGGATCCCTCGCACGTCTTCGGCATCCAGTCCACCCCCTCGCTGCATCATGTACTCGCGCATCTTGCGGCGCTCCCATTTCCTCCCCCCCAACCCGAAGAGGCCGAACACCTCCACGGCATGGGCGCCGAGGCCAATCCCCCAGCCCAATGCCGGGAAGAGGAACCACGGAAATCCCGGCGTGGTGAGGATGTTGATCAGCGCCAATCCGACGATAACGCTGATGAAAGCTCCCAGGTGCGTGTAGAATTCCTTGAGTTTCTGCACGTGCTTACGCGCCTCTCGTTCAAGGCTCGTTTCGGCGGATGAGGCTTCGAGTTCTGTGGCCACAGGGGGATGATGGTTTGTGAGAACGGCAATCATCAAGTATACGGAAGTTACCCAGGCCAGGATGCAACTTCCCGTGTGTCATTTTGGGGTCAAGCGTTGTTCCGATTGCGATGTCGCGACGTCGGGAGATCACAGCACTCGGGTAGACGTATCTTTGCACGATGCAGTCCGCACCACCGGGCCGGCGCGATGAGGCAGGCCCATCCCGTCCGACGCCGGTCCCGACTTTCAACTCCTAAACTCCTAAACTCCTAAACT
>CAYLXM010000123.1:0-6898 GCA_964387555.1 uncultured Rhodothermales bacterium
TTGAGGAACTCACGGCGTGAGAATCCGAGACCGCCGTCTTTCTTTTCAGACATAGAGGTCGCTTTTTCTGATGGATTTGGGCCGGTCAAGTTCGCTCCGCCCCTCCCATAATGAACGAAACAGAACCGTCCCCTTCAAATGAAGCGGCACGGCGACGGGTCGTCTCGCCGCGTATTTCTGCCGAATACGGCGAAAGCCCCGGGCTGCCGGTCCCTCCCCTCACCCGTTTGCAGTCACGGCCTTTCCCCGCGCGCGAGCCGCACATTGATGTCGTCCAGCACAGCGGGCACGTCCCAGATGCCATCCACCACATAGTGGCTCCCGGCCTGGGCAAAGCGCGTGTAGGCCCGATCCAGCTTGACCGCCAGTTCGGCGGGCGAAAGGGCCGCGATTTCCTCCGCGTTGAATCCGATCTCGTTGCCGGTTTTTGCGAGGCCGATCGTCCACATCCCTGCATTGAGTCCTTCCTCGATACCAGGTAGCGTGTCATCCACCTTGACAATGGCTTCGAACGGAAAGACTCGCAGGAGTTGCGCGTTCTGCACGCACATCCAGGGTTCCGGCCGCCCGGCGGGGACCTGCGAGGCACACACGGTGGCGTCGGGTTCGTAGCCTCTTGCTTTCGCTTCGCGGAGGAGGATTTCCATCATCTCCTCCGTGTACCCGGTGGTCGACCCGATCTTCAGCCCGCGTTTGCGGAATTCCGCCACGGCCTCCAGCGTGCCCGGAATCATGTCCGCATAGTCCGCAAGACAGTCCAGTTGCAGGGGCACGAAGTCGGCGAACATCTCCTCGACGTCTGTTTCATTGGGATAGCGTCCGTGTACCTCCTGCCACCGCTCACGAACCGAATCCTGCTGGGAAATCTTGCGGATGTGCACCTTCTTGTGGGCGCCCATGGGGGCACGGGCTTCTTCGATGGTGATCGGGACGCCCTTGCGCTTGTAGACGTCGATGAATACGACGGCCGGCGCATAGCAACCGTAATCCATCGTGGTGCCGGCCCAGTCGAGCAGGATGGCCTTGAGCGGTCCGCGGTAGCTGCGCTGGTAGAAAAACTCCATGGGAGGGGTCGGGGTAGGTGATTCGGGGTGGTCCAACTTTTTAATGTAGTGATGACACCTCCTCCCGCGGCCGTTTGTATTCGGCTTCCCCGATAATTCCCGAAGCGGCAAATGTGCTCGCACGCACACCGCCGATTCATTCAGGCAGATTTACTCTTACGGCGACGCTGTGGGCAGGAAGATGTCACCCCTTGCGACAATTGCCTCAAGATTCAAACCTTTGCTTGCATCCTCCTCGCCGCATGGGCAACGTTTCGGCCGACCGTCTTCGTTTTAAGGGTACAGATTCGGCTATTACTTTTTTCTTGCTTTATACCTATTGCGATTTTCTTCTACCCTGAATCGTACGACTTCTGCAATCAGATCAAAAGGAATAGGGCCGTGTATCGGAAACTGCACGGCTCCCTTCGAGCCTTTGTACACTGAAAATTCCTGTCGATATTTCTCGATGGCAGACGGCGTCGGATAGAACCCGATGTGGCTTTTGTACGCGGCAAAATGAACGAGATTGCCGCCCAACACGAATGTGGGCATCTGGTAGGCA
The DNA here is from genome assembly GCA_964387555.1 of uncultured Rhodothermales bacterium. Lineage (GTDB taxonomy): Bacteria > Bacteroidota > Rhodothermia > Rhodothermales > CAYLXM01 > CAYLXM01. The sequence continues at coordinate 1,609 of CAYLXM010000123.1, forward strand.
ATGCGCTCCACTGCATCAGGTGCAGCCTGCCGGATGGTCTGCCGGATTCGCTGGAGCAGATCCTGGACGTCCGCCGGGAATCCCGCGATGTATTCGTCTACGGTCTTGGGTGCATCAGATTTCATCGTTCTCTACGTGATCCGACCGCGGGTCAGTGTGTTTCCGGCTCTACGCTTGGCCGAAGCGAAAATCCCGTCCACAGGCCGGCCACCGTCATTCCGGCGACAATATGCCATACCCCCCACCATGCCGCAATAAAGGCCATTCCTCCCACCGCCAGGTCTTCCGGGAAAATCAATGGATTAAAGAGGAGGGCGAGCGCGAGTCCCGAATTCTGGATGCCCGTCTCGATCGAGATGGTCTTGCGATCCCTCTTGGACAATCGAAAAGCAGAAGCGGAAAAATAGCCGGTGGCGAGCGCGAGGGTATTATGGACGAGCACCAGCACGAAAATCCACTGAATATATGTGATAAAGTAGTCGAAATTCTTGACAAAAATGAAAACGATCATCGCTCCGAATCCAAGAATCGAGAGCTGCTTGATCGGGATCAGGATCTTTGACGTGAGCCATGGAAGCCGGAGATTACACAGAATGCCAATGAAAAGCGGAATGCCCAATATCAGAACAATGGTTTGAAACACGTCGAGCGGATCGACTTCGAGTGGCCGCACGAGGGCGGCCGGGTCGCCCATCGCATAGAATTTGACGAACAAATTCCCCCAGAAGGCAAAATTGAATGGCGTCAAGATCAGTCCGCCGATACTCGAGAATGCGGTGAGACTTACCGACAGGGCGATGTTTCCACGGGCCAAGGCGCTAATGAAATTCGAAATATTGCCCCCCGGACAGGCCGCGACGAGGATCATCCCCAGGCCCACGGTGGGCGTAATGTAGTTTCTCATCGCCAGGACGAAGAGGAACGTCATCCCCGGCATCAGGACGAACTGACTCAGTATGCCGACCAGGACCGGTTTCGGTTCCCGGAAAAGGCGCCTGAAGTCTTCCGGCTTCAGTTCCAGGGCGACACCGAACATGATGAAGGCGATCGCGAGGTTCAGGAGGAGTTTGCTCTCACTCCCGAAATTGAGCCTCACCGTGTCGAGTTGCGAAAGACTTTCGAACATGGAATCAGCCGGCTATCGTGTATGGTCTATGTTTAACCGATAAAGAAGAGATGTTTTGAAAACGAAGCCGTCCTCGAAATCGGTGTTCAATTGCCGGCGATCGTCTCCCAACTTCAGAATGGAGATGGCGAAGTCCAGTTTGTCATCTGTCTCGTAGGCTCGGTAGGATCGGCCTATCGAGCGGCCCACCAGGCCAAAAACGTGCACGTTTCCCCGGGTCCATTGGAGATAGGCGCCGATTTCATTGTTTGCCTTGGTGATGTACTGGGGCAGGCCATTGCCGGCCTCATTCAGGTTGAAGCTCTTGATGAAGCCGTTGAAGCGCATTCCGACACGAAACGAGTCATTGAGCTGGTAATTGGCATCGGCCGCGAGGGGAAGCGAGAGCGTGGTCTCAAATCTGTTCCTCGTATAGTACGCACCGATAATGGGCACGAGGAACGGGCCGAAGAGATCGGTATTGGTGTAGGCGCCGAATCTAAGATTGAAGTGAGGGCTCCGGCTGACCTTGAAGAGGGCTAAACCGCCGATCTGAACGTCGTGGCTCCCCACCTCCTTCATGTCTGAGCTCAATTTGGGCAAGACGAGAAACGTGGCCGAAAGAACGTCCGAAAAGGTCCTGTTCAGTCCCATCCGAACGTTGAGGGTATGAAGGGAAACGTCCCCGTGCCCCGCGTACGGGGTAAGCGAAACGCGTTCGAAAAGGAAACCGGTCAGCAGCGTGTTCCGATCGTCAAGGACGACCGGCAGGGTCAGGTCCGCCACCCACTCCGAAACGTCCGATGAACCCGTTCCGGAGTCGAACGCATTATCCTTGCTGATGGAATAGTCGATCCGAAAGAGATCGACGTAATCCTGGGCCAGGGCGGGAAGGCCCGGGCCGCAAAGGAGCAAGGCAACGGCAAGTTGGCGGGTGAGAGAAGCCACCAGTTTCATTTCGAACCAGAATTGGGGGAGAGAGGCGAACCGGACGCAGGAGAGGATCAGCGACGCACGGGAACCGGCCCGGTATTGTCAGCGCACCCAGAGCAAAACAGGAATCCTCACCAGGGACAGATTGGGGGGACGGCGCGCCGGTGTTTGCTCCAAACGCGCTGACCCTGAATGCCGTCCCTGTCGGGTTTTGGAAAAAGAAGGGGACATCGCGCGGCCGGTCACGAGACATCAGATCCGGCCGAAGAATGCCAAACAGATAAGTTACTGATTTTTCAGGGGACTTACAAGCAGCGACGTTCCTATCTGCCGAAAGGGGACGATTCGGCCCGGCAGACTGATGCTGCTACACCCAACGGGAAACATACTGGTCGTCCGACGGGGGTTTTTTGTTGTCGTTGATCAAACAGCCTGCCAAAAAGGTTACCGGTTCCGGCCGTCTATTTCTGCACGACCTGAAAGCTCTTCTCGCCGTCCTGCTGAACCGAAATGGAAAACATGACGGTTCCGTGTGTATCGGCCGGCATTTCACCCATCGGTTCATTTTCCAAAACGAGTTGGTAGCGTTTGCCCGGAACAAGACCCTCAGACATAATCTGCACCTGCGTTCTGCGCGGTTGGGAGGAAAGGGCCTCCATCCTCCCTGAGGCAACCTGTTCTTTGCCCGGGTCGTAGCTGTCAACCACGATTCTCACCGGCCTCAGCGCAGCCACGGTCAAACCATCTGCTCTCGGCACCATAAACGGGAAGGATTCGTAGTACGTGCCTTGACCGGGGTGTATCTGCGTGGGCACGCCCAGGTAGAGCCCTTCATACCTGCCGCCGAGCACTACCCTTTCTCCGCCGTGGAATCTCCAATCGGGGATGTTATTGTCCCAGTTGTTGCGGGCCTGGTAGTAGAAGGGAAGCGAGCGGGCATCGTCGACCTGCCCATGGGCATCGGTAATGAATGACAAATAGGTGACGCCCGCCTCGTCCCAGTCGTCGAGCCCCGCTGCAGAGGGATTCATCACATTGGTGAAGAACCCGAAATCGATCCCATTGGCAGAAACGGCGTGGTTCACCCCGTTGTATCCTGCCGTGCTGTACAGATGAAACAGCCCGGTGCTCTTCTCATAGAACGCGGCCACATGGGCATGCACGCCGATGTCGATGGTATTCCTGTTGGTGAAGTCGACGCCGTTCGAAGAGGTGTACACACCGATGCGCGTTTCGTCTTTGATGGAGTAGAGGAAGTAGGTGCCCTCCCGGAAGATCACCACCGGATCCTTGCAGTAGGTCTCGTCGATGACCAGGTCCTGCTGCTCCCATATCAAGCCATCCTCGCTGGTGGCGTGGGCCGTGTACCATTTGTTGCCGCCCGTGTCGACGGCATACCAGGCCCGGTATAAACCGTCAACCTTCAGCACGCTGATCTTTTCATTGCTCAGGTAGTCGGGGTGGTGCGTGAAGAGCGGGTTGTGCTCGTATTTCTTCCAGTTCAGACCGTCACTGCTGCGGGCGAAGCCGTAGCCGCGGCCCCTGACCTCGTTGTCACGGATGCGGTACCACATCTTGAACTCACCGTCTTCGCGCATCGTCGACTGGCCACCCACCCAGTTTCCCTGGTCCTGCGCCACGTCGGGCAGCCGCGGCAGGACAACAAACTGCGGCGAACGGACATATTTCCCGGCCGGCACCCGGTATGCGGCGGCATCCACCTCCAGGTTGTCGAAGTCGATGACCGTATTGGAGCCGGCTGCGGTTGCGACGTACATGGACAGACCCTCGGGCACGATGAAGCTCAACGATTCGAATCCGGCAAGCACCCTGCCTGATTCCTTTTCCACGACGTCAGCCCGGAAAAGATGGTCATCCGTCATGCGAACAGACAACGTGTAGATCGATCCCGGCACGATGCGGATGCCCTCTCCGGCTTGTTCAAGGGTGGAGTTTCCCTTTTTGAATAGCTCCGCTCTTTCGCGGGACACTTTGATCCCCGCATAGTCCATTTTTGATTCCATCAGGAGCAGTCCGGCTTCGAAACCCTCCCCTTCGCCGCTGACCCGAAAGTCGATGGTTACGGTAACCGGTTTTGCCAGGTGAAACGCATTGCTGAGCATGAACCACTGGTGATGCCTGTCATCCGGTGACCACCGGAGGGAGAAATCACCGCTGACGGGATCAACCTTGTTGATCGAAAAATTCGGTCGGATCCATTCTGCTGCATCGCCGGCGTAATGCGGCCTGAAATTCCGCCAGTCACCCGACTCAAACCCATCCCGGTTCACGGGCAGCAGCCCCTTGTTGTCAGTTTCCGCACCCACCAAATGCATACCGGAAAAGAGAATACACCATCCGACAAGTGTCATCTTCGTTTTCATGAGCAAAATCCGCTTGACCGGGAGAGCCCGATTGTGTGTGATATGCTTGCCGGTGGCATCTTTACGTGTTCATACTCCCACGCGGCCCGATACCTCCTCGGATGGGATGGGGTCGGCATAGGGATGGAATAGACGCACTCCACTCGAGATGCAAAAACCCCCCGCCGGGGTGTCAATAGACTCCTCCACGCTACGCCGCCATCCTCGCAGAGTCAACTGGACCCGGTTTACTCCTCACACCATCGCCGGCCTCGTCATCCAGCCCCGAGGAACTCGTCCCACCGAGGCGATAGAGGAGGATCCGGATTGCCTACTGAACGTATTTAAGGGTTTCGGTTCGATACAGCCGCTATCAACTCCGAGTGCCTGGCCCCCCTCGTTCCCCTGGATCCCGGCGTGCGCCGGGAACCTGCCCCGGACCCCGATCCGGGGTGACGAGATGCGGTGAACCCTCTGAATAGCTTAAATCCCTTGAACCCTGTGAACCCCGTTTATCTGGATCCCGGCGTGCGCCGGGATGACGGGTGTGTGAATCCTGCAAGCCCCGCGCCCAGGCCCTTTTCGCCCACACGCCCACACCCGCCTTGGGACCGTCGGTAGGCAGCACCCACGAAAACCCGTAGCCGTCCCATACTGCCCATACTGCCCGTACTCCCCTTACTCCCCACACTCCCGATACGCTGGATCCCGGGTCTCCGCTTCGCTCCCCCGGGACGCTCACTCCATTCGCGCCCTTGGACCCTCGGACTCTCGGACCTTAACCCATTCGCCCACTCGCCCATTCACCCATTCACCCATTCGCCCACTCGCCCATTCACCCATTCACCCACTCTCCCACACCCCCACCCTCGGACCCCCGGACTCTCGG
>CAYLXM010000124.1:0-6893 GCA_964387555.1 uncultured Rhodothermales bacterium
AAGACCGCGCCCGCAGTAGCCGGGGCAGCCGCCATCCTCTCGCGTGCGGGAGACCCCCGTGTTGCCTCGGCGAAGGCATCCGACAAATTGGCCCTGCTCGGCGGCACGCCCGTTCGGGATGTCCCGTTTTCCGAAACATGGCCCATCTTTGATCACCACGAGGAGGAGGCCGTGTTGGACGTCTTGCGCAGCCGGGATTGGTGTTGCATCCGCGGACACTGGGTCTATGATTTCGAAGAGACGTTTGCGCGGGCCATGGGGGCCGGTTCGTGCGCCCTCTCGAGTGGGGGTACGACCGCACTGAGGGCCTCCCTGTACTGCGCGGGTGTGGGTCCGGGGGATGAGGTGATCACTACCGCGAACACGTTCATCGCCACGATCAACACGATTACGAACTGGCACGCGCTGCCCGTATTCGTTGACGTGGATCCGGAGACGGGCTCCATGAACGTCGACCTCCTGGAGGATGCGATCACCGAATACACCAGAGCGATTCTCCCCGTTCATCTGGCCGGATTTCCGGAGGACATTCACCGGATTATGGCGATCGGTGAGAAGCATGGGATCCCGGTCATCGAGGACGCCTGTCAATCCGTCTTCGCCGAGGTCGGCGGGAAGAAGGTCGGCACCTTCGGCAAGACGGGCTGCGTGAGCTTCCAGGAGTGGAAGTCCCTCGTGGCCGGGGAGGGGGGAGCAATCATAGGGTCGGACGACGAGTTGATGCGGCGTTGCACGGCATTCATCAACAACGGCCGGGATCCGAAGCGGGAGATCGAGGGCTATCCGTTCCCCGGTTCGAACCATCGGATGACGGAGTTCCAGGCCGCGGTGCTCACCCGGCAGTTCGACCGGTTCATCGGACAGGACGCGCTCAGACAGGAACACGGCAGGGTTCTGGAGGATGAATTGGCGAAGATCCCGGGACTCACTCCGCGCAAGCGATACGTGGAGGATACCCGGTTTACGTATGTCCAATTCGAGATGAACTACGATCCGGCTCGGTTCGACGGCGTGCCGGCGGCCCGATTTGCCGAGGCGTTGCGGGCGGAGGGGATTCCGTTTGTCGGCGGACCCCGTCGGTTCATTCGCGGATGTCACCGGGAGGGCATGCTGGAGGCGCATCTGAATTCACGCGGATTCGCGTCAGCCTTTTCGGGGTTCCGGCTCCAGCGCTATCGTGATTCGCTCTCGTTGCCGGTTTTGGACGGCCTGACCGAACCCGCTTCCGAGGTGCTGGTGATGGACAGCAAGATCGTCTTCTTGAGCCCTCGCGAAGAGATCGCCGGTATCGTAACCGCTTTCGATAAGGTGCGGCGAAATTTGCATGACCTCCTATAGGATACAGGCTCGTTGGGGGTTTGGGCCCGGTTGGGAGGGAACCGTTGCGACCTGGGCCGCGTGCACCATACGTGTGTCGTTCGTCCAACGAAATGGACGTCGACCGTCGTTCATCCCCTTACCAAATTCCCGTTATGGATAAGCAGACCCTCATCGATCACCTGAATGAAGACCTCGCCGGAGAACTCGGCGCCATCATTCAGTACGTCACGTATGCCGCCAAGGCCACCGGTCCCTACCGGCCGCAGTTGACGCAGTTCTTTCTCGCCGAAGTAGCCGACGAGCAGTTGCATGCGCAGTTTCTCGCCAACAAGATCGTTGCGCTGGGAGGAGAGCCCACGACCGTGCCACGTCCCGTGCCGGCGGCGCATACGAATCGCGAAATGCTGGAAGCCGTGCTCGCGGCCGAGCTCAGGGCGGGCGCCGATTATTCAAAGCGTGCGGAAGAGGCCGATACGTATGGCGACCGCGGGCTCGTGGTTCAGCTCGATGATATGATCCGCGACGAAACGGGGCACGCAGAGGAGACGGAGCGGATTTTGATGAATTGGCCGCTGTAGTCGGTTGCTCCGAATCCCGTCCTCCGTCGTCCGTCCTCCGTTCTCCTCAACTCCTCAACTACTCAACTCCTAAACGTTTATAATGCAGCTCCTTATCCCAAACAGCCACCTTTATGGGACGCGAACGGAGCCGCATGGTTAGTGGTCAGCTGTATGACCCCGACGATCCGGAACTAGTCGCCTTGCGGCGTCGAGCGAGGGGATTGCTCTACGCGTTGAACCAGGCGGGGGAGGAGGAAAAAGAGCGGCGTGCGGACGTCCTGGCACGGTTACTTGGCGGTGTGGGAACGGGCGTCTGGATCGAACCCCCGTTCTTCTGCGACTATGGGGAGAACATCTTTCTTGGGGCCCGGGTCTACTTCAATTTCAACTGCGTCGTGCTCGATTCGGCGCCCGTCACCATTGGAGACGACGTGTTGTTCGGTCCGGCCGTCCAGATCTACACGCCACTGCATCCGATGGATCCGGTGGAGCGGCGGACGCGGCGCGAATCGGCCAAACCGGTGACGATCGGTTCGGATGTGTGGGTAGGTGGAGGGGCGATTTTCTGTCCGGGTGTGACGATCGGAAAGAACTCCGTCATCGGCGCCGGGAGTGTGGTGACGCGGGATGTGCCGGAGGGTGTTTTTGCGGCCGGCAACCCGTGCCGCGTGATTCGGCCGGTTGATGCGGGCCGATGAAACGCGGGGCGCGAGGCGTTGAATGTGAAACACAGATTCGTGAGGTGCGGTGCGGCGAGTTACCGGCGCCGGCTCACCCTTGATGCACGCACACGCTATGAATGGCGCGCAGGCCGAGAGAAATCGCATGCTTCGTGCAAACGGGGCCGGCTTTCTTGCGATTCTCCTGTGGAGCACTACCGTGGCGCTGGCCCGGAGTCTGTCGGAAGACCTGGGCCCGATTACGGCTGCAGCGGCCGTCTATGGAGTGGGCTCCGCTGCAGCCGCTGTCAATCTGATTCGGCAGGGCGCCCCGTTACGCCGGATGGCAGCACTGCCCTTGCGCTACCTGCTGGGGTGTGGAGCGCTGTTCGTCGGGTACATGGTCGCACTCTTTCTGGCTGTGGGTCGCGCCGACGGACGGGTTCAGGTGCTGGAGGTGGGACTTCTCAACTATTTGTGGCCCGTGCTGACCCTTCTGCTCTCGGTGGCGATCCTTCGGAAGAGGGCGAAGGCTATAGTGCTCCTCCCGGCAACGGCGATTGCGCTCGCGGGCATCATCTTCATCCTCACGCACGACGTGGAGGTTTCCTGGGCGTCCTTTCTTCGCAACCTCGCTTCGAATCCCGTGGCATACGGGCTCGGCCTGGCGGCCGCGGTATTCTGGGCGCTCTATTCCACGCTCACACGTCTCTGGGCAGGAGGCCACGCGCGAGGCGGCGTTGACCTCTTCATTCCGGCCACCTTCGTCGTACTCGTGGTGGGTTCCGTTTTCGTAGACGAGCCAAGCGCATGGTCGTGGCCGGTGGTGGCCGAGGCGGCGTTCCTTGGTCTGGCGACGTACGCCGCGTACGGACTCTGGGACGTTGCCATGCGCGAAGGCCGCATCGTGCTCGTTGCGGCGGGCTCCTATCTGACGCCGCTGCTGTCGACCCTCGTCTCGGTGGTCTACCTGGCGGTAACGCCCGGCCACCGACTCTGGTGGGGTTGCGGGCTCCTGATCGTGGGCTCGGTCCTCAGTGCGCTGGCCGTCGACGAGCGGGCAAGGTAGAACCGCTCCGCACGCCAGGACGCCGGCACGCCCAGGCCTCCCAACTCCTCAACTGCTAAACTCCTCAACTCCCAAACTCCTGCAATATTGTAATCTATTTCAACCCTTGATAGATCGTATCCAGCAATTCCTGGGTCGGATCAAGGCTGTGTTCCCAGTACATCACCCCGCCAAGGCCCTGTTCCTTCACGAAGGCCGTTTCGTGTCGGATGGACTCCGGATCGTCGTAGGAAATGAACGTCGTGGAGTCGGGATTCCAGAGGAAGGGCGCTTTGGCCGCATCGTCCCAGTGGCGAACGAACCCACGCTTGTCGATGTAGTCGGCCTGAAGGCGATGGTACGGGTAAAACTCGGTGAATCGTACGTAGGGTTGGTGCAGGCCATTACGCTCGGGATTCACGCCGGTCCAACCGCGTCCATAAAACGCGGTGCCGATCACGATCTTGTCCGCCGGAATGCCCGCGTCGAGATGCAGTTGCACCGCACTTTCGGTTGTGCGGGTCGGCGCGTCGGGGTGGGCGGACTTGTAGAGTCCGCTGTGGTGCCCGGTCGTCGGTGAGCCGCTGGTGAACGCGTCGTAGCTCATGATGTTGACGAAATCGAGATAGACATGGAGTTTGTCCATCTCGGTATAGTCGAAGTACTCCTGGTCATCGTTGCTGGCGATGGTGAGCAGGTAACGGTCGTCCCCGGTACGGCCCCGCTCATCGCTCAATGCATCGAGTTGCCGGCGGCATTCGGCCAGCATCAGGGTGAAGTTCTGCTCGTCTTCCGGACGGTAGACGATGCCCGGGCCGGGTTGCCCAGGGAATTCCCAGTCGAGGTCGATCCCGTCCAGACCGTACCGTTTCACCATGTCCACGCCGCTCGCCGCGAATTTCGCTCGGGACGAGTCGGTCAGGGCGGCGTCGGAAAAGCCGTCTGCCCCCCATCCTCCGACGGAGACGAGAAGTTTGAGATTAGGGTTTCGGGCTTTCAGCGCCTGAAGCTGGGCGACATTCTGGCCGGCGCGTTCGCTGCGGAAATAGATTTCTCCCTCCTCGTTGACGTGGGCAAACGCGTAGTTGATGTGCGTCAACTTCTCGACGTCGATGGTCCAGATATCCGTGCGCCCGCCGACGTAGGCCAGGATCCTGTAGGGGCTTTTGACCTGCGGCGACGCGGCCGGGTCTTCCACGACGCAGCCTGCGGCGGAAAACATCAGGAACAGCAGCGTTGCGCTGACCACAGTGAGTGCTGCTGCACGAAATCGCAGGGAGGATTCGATCGACATGTCCGGGTCCGTTTGTACGTTGAGGCGGGTGCTGGGCATTTGAAAAAGGGTTCGCCGCCGGTCTATTAGAGAATAGATACGCAGAAGTGAGCCGCGGCGCCAACAAAATCGACGCGAATCCGCGTCCTGCCACACCCACCATACTTTCCACACCCACCATACTTTCCACACCCACCATACTTTCCACACCCTCAGTACTCCATGCACCCCTTCTACACTCCCCTGGCCGAGTTGTCCAAGGCTGGCCTCTACGTCGCACTGGCCGTCCTGGTGGGAATCGGGCTCTGGAAACGGTTCGTGAGTAACGAGGATGGGTGGGTCAATTGGATCCATGCGGCTGTTTTCATTCACTTCCTGGTCGGAGCCCTGTATTCCGGCATCCGGATGCTCACCACCGACGAGATGGAGGACATGCTGGTCCGGCGTTTCTTCGCGATGGAAGCCTGGCTCAACTTCGCGTGGGCGGCCTTTTATTTTCTGGGGCTGCAGCTTTTGCAGGCACTCCGGCGTGGGCGGAGTGCCGGTGGAGGCGTCGCGTCACGGGAGTAAATCGTGCCGGCGTCCTTCTCCCTTTTACGGCTCGAGGGGAGGGGGTGGTCGAGGGTCAGGTCTCCCGCCGGTTTTGACATGCCCATGGCAGGCCGGCCGGGAGAGTTAGCGTCCTGGCGCCGATGAGAAAAATAGCATCATCTGGATGACCCCTTTTTCGGTGGTTTCCCGCGTATGGTATAGAAGCGTTTCAAAAATATCAGGGATCGGAAGGGAGAACGTATGGCCTATATTGCGGTAATTAAAAGATATATATGTCTTTGTGAAGCATGGCGATTAGCGGCAAAAAGTTAAATACAGTTCACATTGACGTTGGTTGGTCAGAGTTGCATATTGGGTTGTCCGTCTTGTTTCACAGATCCGGGGGGAGGGCCACAGGACGGTTCGCTAGCTGTGGCCGAGTGGATGCAAACTAAAGGGAGGGGGGTGCGTCGTATGTCCCGTGTTGGGCGCCGAGGAGGAGGTGAGGGCAAAAGAGGTCACGCGGCAGCCGGGAGGAGGTCCAGTGTATCGCTTCTTGAAAGCAGACAAAATGCAGGTTGTCTGCAGGTCCATCGACCACAGTCCATCATGCGGCCGGATTGCCGGCCTTCATTCACCCACATCACGATACGGAGGATGTATCATGAAAAAATTGATCTGGGCCCTACCCTTGGCCCTCATCGCGTTCACCCTTATCAGCTGTTCGGAGGTCGCGCCGACGGCGACGGATGGCATCAGTGCCGCCAACAAAATGGGCGACATTGCACCCTACACCGACTATAAACTTAACATTATTGGAGTTCCGAAGGACAAAACGGCCGCCATGGATGATAACAACGGGCGACGGATCTTTGTCCAATTGTATGGAGGCCAGAAAGTATGCGTGACGGATGAGGACTGGGCGGACTACTTAACTCTGATTGGGGAGCCATTGGTTGATAATCCGTATGACTGCACGCCGGATGAGTGGGAAAATGCTCTTTATGGTGGACGCGGCAAAGTGACCGGTGGATGGGACGCCCTCGACAAAACCAATAAGATTCTTCTCACGCCCAATACGACGGATCAATTTGGCGTCCTCGACGCCAACGCGACCGATGCGGATGGAGCCGAATTCACCATGCCCGATGACGTCTCAACGCAGTACAAGGTGTATGCGAGGGCTCTTGGCAAACCAGGTGGCAAAGCGGCGATCACGTTGTGCGCCAACGAGACGGCAGAGACGGCCGATGTTAACGGTATTGAGACCTGGTGCAGCATCAATCAAGCAGTCCTTACGCGTGAAAAGGGAAAACCGGTCGCTGAAGACGTGACAACAGAGTTGTTCACGCTTACCATCCTCATCGATACCGATGATGCGAAGGATCTGGCGCTGTCCTATTGTTTGGCGAACGCTAATCTTATTGACCCGGGAACGGAGGGGGAGGATCCACTCCAGGTGGCAGATGTGCCGATCTTCCACACGTGCTTCGAGGATTACT
>CAYLXM010000125.1:0-6739 GCA_964387555.1 uncultured Rhodothermales bacterium
TCAGGGAAGCGTTCCGCGAGGGTGCGTACACCCGTGGCGCGGGCTTCGACTGGTTTGAGAACGAGCGTATCTACGTCCACACCAACGGCTCCGACCACACGACCGTCACGACGAACGACGGCGCGATTGCCACGGGCGATGCGGCCATTACCCTTGCGGGCGGCAACTTCACCAAGGGCAGCGTGTTCACGTTCGGCACGGCGGCGGACAGCCCGGTGTATGCGGTTCATCCGCAGACCAAGGACACCTACTCGTTCCTCAAGCAGTTCGTCGCCACGGCGGCGGGCACGACCGCGATGGCACTCAGCCCGACGATCTACTCGTCTGGCCCGCGTCAGAACGTGTCGGCGCTGCCGGTCACGTCGAAGGTTGTGACGTTCTTCGGGGCCGCCTCGACTGCCTATAAGCAGGCGCTGGCGTACCAGAAGGAATTCGCCACCTTCGTGACGGCGGACCTCCCGCTGATGGACGATGCGGCCAAGTGCGTGCGGCGCGTGCAGGACGGCCTGAGCGTGCGCGTGTGGCAGGCGAGCGACATCCGCAACGACGAGATGCTGCTCCGTATCGACATCCTGTACGGTTGGAAGCTGCTGCGTCCCGAGTGGGCGTGCCGCATCAACTGCACCTGATCCTGACCTCAACCCCTGACGGGGCGGGAAGCCGCCCCTTCCTTTCCTTTCTGGAGAACTGACTATGGCGACGACTTACACTGCATCCGGCTCCGAGCGAGTCGGCTACGGCGGCGGCGAGGGCGTGATGCTGGGCAACAGCTCGACCGACCTCGTGGGCTTCTACGGCACGGCACCGATTGCCAAGGCCACGCTGGCGCAGACCACGACCAGAACCACGACCCAGCTTCGGGCCGAGGTGACGGCGCTGCAAAATGCGCTGGTGAACCTGGGCCTCATCGCCGTTACCTGATGCCCCTGAGCATCCACCACAGCCCGGCGCGGGGTAACTCGCGCCGGGTTTTGCTGGCGATCCCGTCGTATGGTCCGATCTCGGGCCATACGGCGTTTTCGCTATTTCGCTGCCATCCCACATTGAAGGAAGCCGGCTATGAGGTCGAGGCGCGGTTCCTAATCGGGGATTGCCACGTAGATGACGCTCGCAACTCGCTGGTAGCGGACTTCCTCGAGTCTGAATGCGATGACCTCGTGTTCATCGACGCTGACATCGGTTTTCAGGATTCCGACCTGATCCGCTTGTTGAGCTATGAGCGCGACATCGTGGGCGGGGCGTATCCAAAGAAATCGGATAACCCGGAATTTACCGGCTGGCTTCCCGACGGGCCGATATGGACCGACCCGGAGGGCCTAATTGAAATGAAGGGGATGGCAACCGGCTTCCTGCGTATTCGCAGGCCGGTGCTAGATGCGCTTGCCTCGATGGCCGAGCGGTACACCACTGCGCTTGGGCGCGTGGTCCCGTGCATTTTTGAGCGATTGATTGTGGGCGGGCTGCGGTATTCGGGGGACGTTGCGTTCTGCTACAAGGCGCGGCGGGCGGGGTTCAAGGTTTGGGCTGATCCCGACTGCTACCTCGAGCACCGGGGCGAGAAATCGTGGATCGGAACGCTCGGCTCGCACCTGAAGCGAATGCACGGGCTTTCGCTCACGCAGGAAATCGAGCGCATCAAGGCCGGGACTGAGACGGACAAGGATTATTTTGACCTGACATTGCAGTGGAGCAATGACGGGTGGACTGCTGGCGCCGAACTGCTGAAAGCCGCAGTGATGGTAGCGCGACAGGTGAAGGGCGTTTGCCTGGAGGCCGGCAGCGGCCTTTCGACGCTGGCGATGGCGGCGGCGAATCCATCGCTCACGATCCACGCGCTCGAGCACAACGCCGACTGGGCCGCGAGGGTCCGAAGTTCCGCACAGCGGCTCGGGCTTGCCAACATCGTCATACACGAGTGTCGGCTGATCGAGTACCCCGCAGGAAAGTGGTACGAACTGCCGCGCCTGCCGTGGGGCGAGGTCGAGATGGTGCTGTGCGATGGTCCGCCGAGGCAAGAGGGCAATCGCCGCATTTTGTTTGGCGTGATGGCGACACACGACTGCCGGCCCAAGTGCATCCTCGTGGATGACGCTGCGACCGAGGGTGATTCCATTCCCGCGCCGTATCGCACGGAGATACGCGGGCAACTTCGACAATTTGCCGTAGGCTTGAGGAACTGAACATGGCCCGTACCCGGACCTTCATGCACTGGAATAACGACGCCGATGGCGACGCAAACGACGCCACGCTTGGCGTTCACAGTGAGTACCTGTACTCGACAGAAATCGACTGGGAGAATAACAGCACAACCGTGTACAACGGCCCGTGCATCCTGGCCGGTATCTTTGTCACTGAGGCATCCTCGGCGCATACCTGCGTCATCAAGGACGGCACGACCACCGTACTGACGCTGCCTGTGTCGATTGCGGTTGGGACGATGTACACATTCCCTGGCATCCGGCTCGACACATCGCTGGTCGCGGACCCTGACGACGCGGCAAGCGCAGGCAAGGCTGTTTTCCTGTATCGCCCGTTGTGAAATGGCATCTGGTCCACATCCCGAAAACGGGGGGCCAGAGCATGGAGGCAGCGCTTGGGCTGCCGAATCAGCACGAAACAGCCCGCTATGTACCGCGCCCGCGATTTGCATTCGTGCGCCATCCCTATGACCGGCTGGTCAGTGCATGGGCGTATGCCGCCAAGACGGGGACGCTCGCTGAACCAATGTCGGCAGATGGACTGAGGCGATTCTTCGCCAGCGGCCACATTGCAGCCCTACCGATGTCGTTCTACCTCGATGACGAGGTGGACTTCCTCGGGCGCTTCGAGCGGCTGCACGAGGACTGGAAAGCGATCAGCGACATCCCGCTGCCGCACTTGAACCAGGGCGAGCGCGGCCCGTGGCAGCAGCATCTGGACCCGGAAATGCGCGAACTGGCGCGGCGGTACTACGCCGAGGACTTTGCTCGGTTCGGTTACGAGGATTGATATGGCAACCAATGTCGAAGTGATCCGCGACGCCCTTGGACTGCTGGGCGTGCTGCGTGAAGCGGAACAGCCGAGCGCCGATCAGGGCGAGCACGGCCTGCGAATCCTGAACGAGATGCTCGAGCAGTGGCAGGCCGATGGAGTGCGGATCGGGCAGTGGCCGCAGATCGACCTCAACGCTACCTCGCCGCTTGCTGCCAACACGCTCGCCTGCGTCAAGGCCAGCCTCGCGATTGCGCTCTCGCCCTACTACGGCACGCAGGTGGCCCCCACGGAGATCGTGCGGGCCGAGCGGCTGTATCGGATTCTGGTGCGCGATGCGGTCAATGCCGAGATCCAGCCCGCCGACATGAGCCACTTGCCGGGGGTGTATTCGGACTGGGACATCGTGACGGGTGAATGATGAAACACCCGCTCCCCCTCCGCGCCTACCGCAAGGTTTCCACCGAGCGGCTCGTGAACTGCTTCCCCGAGCAGAAGCCCCAAGACGCACTCGGCCCCGTGGCGCTCGTGCGCGCGCCGGGCATTGCGACCATCGCGAACCTCGGGGAGAACGGGCGCGGGCTCGCGATCTTCAACGGCCAACTGTGGGCCGTGGCGGGGCAGAACCTCATCAACGTCTCGACGCTTTCGGGCGCAGTGATTGATGAGTCGGAGATCCCCGGCTTTGCCCCTGTTTCAATGGCTGCCACGGTGGACCGGCTGTGTGTCGTGACCGATGGGCGGGCGTGGCTGTCGGACTCCGGTGGCACTGTCACCGAGATCACCGATACGGACTTCAGGACGCCCGGTGGCGCGGTGTCCTTCATCGACAACTATCTCGTGTTCAACGAGGCCAACTCGGGCCGCTGGTTCTGCTCCGACCTCAATGCGCCCGAGTCCTATGACGGCACCTACTTCGCCACGGCGGAGTTTGCACCTGACCCGTTAGTTGGTCTGATTGCCGATCACGGGCAAGTGTTCCTCGCGGGCATCGAAACCTGCGAGTTATGGCAGAACGACGGGAGCACGGGCTTCCCCTTCGCCCGCACCAGCAACGGCGTGATCGAGATGGGCTGCGCGGCAGGGCGCTCACTCGCCAAGCTCGACAACAGCATCTTCTGGCTTGCCTCCGACCTGACCGTCCGCCGCCTCACGGGCTTCACGCCCCTGCGGATCTCCACCCACGGCATCGAGAACATCATCGCGACCTGGGGCGATGTGTCGAGCGCCTACGGCATGGCGTGGAGCTATGGCGGGCACCTGATGTACTCCCTGACCGTGAAGGACAAGGGCACGGTGGTGTATGACGCCACCACGAACGAGTGGCACGAGCGCCGTTCCTACGGCCAGAACCACTGGGCCGTGGTGGCGATTGCCCAGTACGCGGAACAGGTCTATGCGCTGTCGGAAGATGGCGTCATCGGGATCATGGACGCCAACACCTACTCGGAGTTTGGCGACTATCAGGTGGTCGAGTGGACCCACGCGCCGCTCTATGCCGAGGGGCGGCGGGTGAGACTGAACAGCGTTGAACTGGCTGTGAGGACGCAATGACCCGCCCCCTGCGCCCGCTCTCCAATGTCACCCCGAACGACAGCGGCTTCGTCTTTGATGCCGCGCGTCCCGCTGACCCGCAGATCCTCTGTTACGTCTCCTATGACGGCGGGCGTACATGGTCGGCGGCTCCCTCGAAGTCGCTTGGGGCGATTGGTGAATACCGCCAGCGGGTGCGGTGGTGGAGGTTAGGAGCGGCTGAGAACATCGTGCTCAAGTTCACCTGCTCGGAAGCGATCCCGCTTGCGGTGCTTGATTGCACAATCGAGGTCGAGGGCGGTGCGACGTGAAATTAACGCGCATCCCGGCGCAGTGGGACGCCCGGTGGTTTGCCTCAGTCTGGGAAGAACTGCTCGCTGACGCCAACTCGCTCGTGGGGCACGTTGCGGCCAGCGATCCGCACAGTCAGTACGCCACGGACGATGACCTGACCGACCACGTAGACGCGGCTGATCCCCACAGTCAGTACGCGACCGACGATGACCTCGCGGCGCATGTGGTGGTCACTGATCCCCACCCGGAACTGATTGACGATCTCTCCACGGCAGCGGCGGTCTATGACACCGACCGCGTGCTGGTGGGACAGGATGGCAAGCAACGCACGGGGCGGCTGGATCAGGTACGCGACCTGATCTTCGGCGATCACTGGACCGATCTCGTGATCCCGGCAGTGGCAATCAACCCGCTGGGATCGGCCACGCCCCCCGCGCTGAACAACGCCTCGGGCCTGCTCGAATTCAGCGCCACGACCGATAACGTGGTGATCTTTTCCTGGCAGCTTCCCCACGGGTGGAGCGGCGAGTTTGATTCGACCAAGGCCGTGGTGGTCCCCCACCTCCATGTGCGTCATCTGACGAGCACGAGCGCCCCGAACAACGTAAGCAAGTGGAAACTTGAATACGACGTGGCGGACGTGAACGGAAACTTCGCCAACGCTTACGAGGCGTGGACCACGCTCGCGACGGTTCCGAGCACCAATCCCGCCAACACCGCGAAGTGCGGGCTGTTGAGCTTTGGGAACCTCGATCTTGCGGGCTACGGAGCCTCGGCCATCCTGCACTGCAAGGTGAGCAGGCTCGCGTCCTCGGACGCCGAAGATACCGAGTCCTCGGTCATCGCGCTCTACAGCGCAGACCTTCACATTCAGCACCGTGCGGCGGGTACAGCCACTTCGGTGCCTTCAAAGACGCTGCGACCGGCGACTGGCCGGGTGCGGCTCGTCGGGCAGTAGGAGAGCGGAATGGATCTTGGCAGCATCTTTGGGATTGGCAGTTCTATCTTTGGGGGCCTCGGTTCAATCATTGGCGGCGACAAGGCTGCTGATGCTCAGACCGACGCCAGCCGCCGGTCCATTGAAGAACAGCGGCGGCAGTACAACCTCGGGCTCAACATGCTCGAGCCGCAGCGGATGCTGGGCTATCAGGCGTTGCAGGACATCGCAAGCCTCTACGGCTATGCGACGCCGGGCTATCAGACTGCGAACCAGTTGATCGGGCAAACGCAGCAGGCGCCCACGGGCTCGTGGGCCTCGCTGCTGACGCGCATCCGCACCGGCAACAAGCCCGCAGCCGGAACAGCGCCCCCCGATGGCCTTGGTCCCACGACTGCCGGCCAGTCGGGGAACATGACGAACTTCTTCGCCTCTCCCGACTACAACTTCCGCAGAACCGAAGGGCAGCGCGGGCTCGAGCAGTCTGCTGCCGCGAGGGGTGGAGCTTTCTCGGGCGATGCGCTCAAGGATCTCACCAACTACAACTCCGGGCTGGCCTCGGGCGAGTACGGTAATTACATGAATCGCCTGTTCAACATGGCGGGCATGGGACAGACGGCCACGGGACAGGCGGTGAATGCCGGCCAGAACTACGCGAACAACTACTCGCAGGCGCAGCAGTATCAGGGCGATGCGCGGGCGAGCGGCATCGTGTCGGGCATCACCGGAGCGAGCAACGCGCTCAATCAGGGCCTCTACAACTACAACATGTGGAACTACCTGAACCCCAACCCGATGAACGGGCTGTCCGAGCTAAACATCTGGCAAAAGAGGATCTGACATGCCAGCGCAAAACTACTTCGAGGGCATGGCCCCGCTCGGGCAGGGCATGGGCAACGCGCTGCGTGACGTGGCGATGCTGAAGCAGCGCGACCGCGCCCTTGCCGCCGACGAGCAGAGCAATGCGCTCATGCAGCAGCGGTTCCAGGTGGGACAGGATCAGGC
>CAYLXM010000126.1:0-6418 GCA_964387555.1 uncultured Rhodothermales bacterium
CTCAGCTTTCATTATGTCTACCATTAATTCTGTAAACATAATTCAGGACACGTCCGGGTGGTTGGGAGACGCGGGTCGTGGGTATGGCGCGCAACTCCTAAACTTCTAAACTCCAAAACTATAAGTTATTATGCCTTCCAGACGACACTTCCTCGGCCAATTCGGCGCGCTCGCCGTGGCTCCCTGGTTTCGCTGGTCTCCTTCGGCGATGCAAGCCGACGTGGTCATCATCGGCGGGGGCACGGGCGGGTGTGCGGCGGCGTTGGGGGCGCTCCGGGCGGGGTTGCGGGTCGTGATGACCGAGGAGACGGACTGGATCGGCGGGCAGTTGACCCAGCAGGCCGTTCCGCCGGACGAGCATCCGTGGATCGAGCAATTTGGCGCAACGGCGTCGTACCGCCGCTTCCGCGAGGAGGTACGCCGGTATTATCGGACGTGGTATCCGCTGACGGGCGGCGCCTACGCGGATCCGCGGCTGAATCCGGGCTCCTGCGGCGTGTCGTACCTCTGTCACGAGCCCCGGGTGGCGCTGGCGGTCCTCGAGGCGATGCTCGCGCCCTACGTGGGTTCCGGCCAGTTGCGCATCCTCCGGGATACGGCGCCGATCGGAGCGGCGGTGGATCGAGACCGGGTCGAGTCCGTGCACGTGCGGCATCGGTTGACCGGGGATGAGCTGGACCTCGCGGGGCCCATCTTCATCGATGCCACGGAGACGGGGGAACTCCTCCCGCTGACGGGCACGGAATACGTCACCGGGTTCGAATCCCAGCGGGAGACGGGCGAGCGACTGGCGCCGGCCGAGGCGCAGCCGCACAACATGCAGGCGCCTACGTGGTGTTTTGCGATGGACTATGTGGAGGGGGAGGATTTTGCGATCGCGCGGCCGGAGCAGTACGATTTCTGGCGGGCGTACGTCCCGGATCTGGCCCCTGCCTGGCCGGGACGGCTCCTGGGCTTGACGTATACGCATCCGATTACGCTGGAGCCGAACTCGGTGGATTTCGACCCGCGTCCGGGTGCGCAGACGGAGCGGTTCAATCTCTGGAATTACCGGCGGCTGGTGGATCCGGCGCTGTTTCGGGACGAGGCGGCGCGTCCGGGGGTCTCCCTCGTGAACTGGCCGCAGAACGATTATCTGCTCGGCAACCTCTTCGAGGTGTCGGCCGAGGATGCGGTACGTCATGCCGAGGGGGCGCGCCAGGTGAGTCTCTCCCTGTTCTACTGGCTGCAGACCGAAGCGCCGCGTCCCGACGGGGGCGCCGGATGGCGGGGCCTTCGGTTGCGGGGGGATCTGACGGGTACGGAGGATGGGATGGCGAAGCGTCCGTACATCCGCGAGTCGCGGCGGATCCGCGCTGAATTCACCGTGGCGGAGCAGCATGTCGGGTTGGATGCGCGGATGGCGGAGACGGGGATGCCGGCCGGGGAGGTCACGGCTGCGCCGTTCTGGGACAGTGTGGGGATCGGCAGTTATCGGATCGATCTCCATCCGAGCACCGGCGGGGACAACTATATCGACGTGGCATCATT
The DNA here is from genome assembly GCA_964387555.1 of uncultured Rhodothermales bacterium. GTDB lineage: Bacteria > Bacteroidota > Rhodothermia > Rhodothermales > CAYLXM01 > CAYLXM01. The sequence continues at coordinate 1,531 of CAYLXM010000126.1, forward strand.
GCCGTTTCAGATTCCACTCGGCGCCCTGTTGCCGGTGCGGATGCGGAATCTGCTGCCGGCGTGCAAGAACCTCGGCGTAACACATATCACGAACGGATGTTACCGGCTGCATCCCGTGGAGTGGAACATCGGCGAGTCGGCCGGTGCGCTGGCGGCGTTCGCGCTGCGCCGGGGCGAGCCGGTGCATGCGGTGCGGGCGAATCGGGCGCTGTTTGACGATTTCCGGCGGGAGCTCGTCGCGGCCGGGGTGGAAGTGGCGTGGGTGGATCCGGGGAGGGTGGTCAGGTAGGTCCGAGGGTCCGGGGGTGGGGAGTGGAAAGTGGGAAGTGGGGAGACGGGAAAAGGGAGAAGGGAGACGGGAGGTTGACGCGTGTCGCAACTCCTAAACTACTAAACTCTCAAACTTCCGCGAAGCATATCCCGGGTCTCCGCTGTGCGTCCCCGGATCAAGTCCGGGGCAGGCGCCCGGGATGTCAGGTGGTGGGCAAGGCGCCGGCCGGGATCCGCACATACAGGGCAAGGCGTCGCCCGGGATCCACACTGCCGGGACTTTCTGAAGTACCACCGGTGGCCGAACCGATTAGCGGCGTGGTTGTTTTTATGGCAAACGCGTGCAGACAATGGCGAGAATGGCGGAGTTTCCCCCTGGTCTTCCCGGAGAGGCAGTGATCGAGGCGGTACAGTCGATGGTACCGGACACGGTGGCGGTGTACGTGTTCGGATCAGCTGCACAGGGGATGCAGGGACCCGAGTCAGATCTCGATCTTGCGATTCTTGCGAAAGAGCCTCTCCCCGAAACCCTTCGGTTCGAGTTGCAGGAAACGATCGCGGGACTCGTCCGGCGCGATGTGGACCTCGTTGACCTCCGGTCGGCCACAACCGTGATCCGGGCTCAGGTACTCTCCTCCGACATCCTCTTGTACGAATCCGATCCGAATGAGCGCCGTTTCTTCGAGATGGTCGCATTGTCGATGTACGCGGACCTGAATGAAACCCGGGCGGGAATCGTCAGGGACGCGATCGAGCGAGGTACGGTCTATGGTTGACGATGTGGTGGTCAACAAGTGCGCATCGATCGAGCGGTGCATTCGGCGTGTCGGAGAGGACTATGGCGGAGACCCGGAGCGCCTTTCCAGCGACATCACGCGGCAGGATGCCATCGTACTCAATGTGCAGAGGGCCTGTCAGGCCGCCATCGATCTCGCAACCCACCTCGTCAGGATCCATCGCCTGGGCGTGCCCCAGGACAGCCGGGAGGCCTTCGATTTGTTGAGTGAAGCAGGTCTGGTCCGTCCGGATCTGGCGGCCTCGCTCAAGCGGATGGTTGGATTCCGGAACGTCGCGATCCACGATTATCGACAACTCAGTCTGCCGGTGCTGCAGCGGGTCATCGATTTTGGTCTGGATGACCTGGCCTCGTTCGCTGCGGATGCGCTGCAGAAGTATGGTGCGGGGTGAGGGACAAGGTCCGGAGGTCCGGAGGTCCGAGGGTCCGGGGGTGGGGAGTGGAAAGTGGGAAGTGGGGAGACGGGAGGTGGGCGCGGGACGCGGGTCGCTCGCGAAGGCGCGAAAACGCGAAGAGGGGATGGAAAGTGGGGAGTGGGGAGACGGGAGGTGGACGCGGGTCGCGGAACCATGATCATCGCGGGACGTGCTATCTGGTTAGCCGCATCCGTCCATCCACCCAACTTTCTGAAATGCCTCGTCCTGTAGCCCGGCTCATCGTTGTTGCGTGTGTTCTGATCCCCGTAATGGCGGCCGCACAGGCGCCGGATCGGGTGTTTGTTGCGCCGGACGGGTCGGAGGTGCGGATTCGCCGCGATGCGTACGGCGCACCGCACATCCGGGGTGAGTCGGAGTCGGCCGTGTTCTTCGCGCAGGGATTTGCCGCGGCGGAGGACCGGCTCGTGCAGATGGAGCAATTCCGCAGGGCGGCGCTCGGCCGCGCATCGGAAGCCAGGCTGATCGGCGGGAGCTTCGTCGAGATCGACGAACAGACCCGCACGATGTATTACACGGAAGCCGAACGCCGGGCGCAATTCCGGGCGCTTCCCGGTGATATGCAGCAGATGCTGGAGGCGTATGCCGCCGGGGTCAACCTGTATCTGGACTCGATGGCCGTCAACCCGGCCCGCTTCAAGCCCTTCGACATCGGCTTCTACGAGGCACTCGGGATGAACGTCGAACCGTGGCAACCCACGCACTCCATCGCCGTCATTCAGTTCTTCCTGCGGGTCTTCGGGGAATGGGGCGGCCAGGAGCTGACGCGCCTTGCCGAACTCGAGTCGAAAGGGCAGGCCTGGTTCGACGTCCATCGACCGATCAACGACCCCAACGTGCCCACGACCATCCCCTCGGAGCCGACGAGTGCAAGCCGGACGGCCTCGTGGACGGGACCTCCGGTGGATCCTCGGGTAGGGATCCGCTGGGAGGAGCAGGGCGCACGGCGTCGGGAATGGCTGCGCGAACAGGAAATACCCGGCAAGTGGGGCAGCTTCTCGATCGTGATCAACGGTTCCCGATCCGCCGAAGGCGGAGCCATGCTTTTCGGCGCGCCGCAGATGGGCAGCATTGATGAAAACAGTACGTCCCCCGTGCATGAAGTCGAACTCTGGAGCCCTGGCCTGCACGTCGCGGGGATCGGCGTGGCGGGTATGCCCGGTGTGATCATCGGACGAACCGAGCGCCATGCGTGGACGCTCACCAGCGGATACTCGGATAACCGGGACGTCTTCATCGAGACGACATTTGACGAGACGATGTCGCAGTATCGCTATGACGGCTCCTGGTACGACTTCGAAGTCATCGTCGACACGATGATCGTCGCGGGCAACCAGCGGACCTTCACCCATTACCGTACGATCCACGGGCCCGTGTTCGAGCGGGATCTCGCGAACCGCCAGGTCTTCTCGATGAAGATGACGTACTGGAATCGCGAACTGGATGCCGTTCGAGGGATGGTCCACCTGTGGAGCGCGCGCAACTTCGCGGAGTTCGAGGAGGGTGCGCGGCTGATGAGCCTGTCCTTCAATCTGTCGTACGCGGATGTGGACGGGCGGATCACATACTGGCACGTGGGACGGTATCCGGATCGGAGCGACGGCGTCGATCCGCGCTTGCCCCGGCTCGGCGACGGATCGCAGGAGTGGCCGGGGATTTTCCCCTTTGAGGAACTGCCCCAGGCTGCCGATCCGCCGCAAGGATTTTTCGTGAACTGGAATAACAAGCCGGTGGCCTGGTGGGACCATGGGGACAACATCCCGTGGGCGTTCGAGAACGAGCGGGACAACGAGGAGGCGGCCGGGCGCGTGCAATACATGATCGATGCCCTGGAGTCGACCCCGGGTTGGACCTATGAGGCGCTGCAGGAATTTCCGCGCGGGATGACCGAGACCTGCATCGCGGAGGGCCGCGGGGCGTTGTGCTCGCACAACAACATGCAGGGGACGTATCAACAGGTCCTTCTTTTTGCAGAGGACGGGGTGACGGCGCGCAACATCCTGCCGCCGGGACAGAGCGCGTTCGTCTCGAGTGCGAGTGTGAGCGATCCCCATCGTCGCGACCAGTGGCCGTTGTTTCGCGATTTCGGGTTCAAGGAGATGGAGTTCATCCAGGAGACGGCCGTCGGCAGAGATGTCGAGTCACCGGTATCGGCAGCGGGCGGCATTGCACCCTATCCCAATCCGACGAGAGGCGTGTTTCGAATTGCCGTTGGCGAACTTGCCGGTCGGCCCGATGCGGTGGAGGTGTTCGATATGCTTGGACGGCGCATCGTGAGGCAGACGCTTGAGCCGGATGCGCTGGGCCGCTCAACGGTCGACCTGGGGGCGGTTCCGTCCGGGGCGTACGTCGTGGTCGTGCTGGAGGAGGGGGAAGTGCGGGCGAGGGGGGTGGTGGTCAGGCAGTAGGTCCGGGGGCAAACCCTCAAACTCCAAACTACCCCTGCATATCCTCCACGGTTCGGCGGATGCCCTCCTCGAGGCCGACCGTGGGATCGTAGCCCAATTTCTCCCGGGCCAGGGTGATGTCGGCGAGGGAGTGCTGAACGTCGCCCGGGCGGCGGTTGTCGTACACCGGTTCGATGGCCGTCCCGAGCGTCCGGTTGATCACGGCAAGGAGCGCGTTGAGGGTGGTCCGCTCCTGGCAGGCGCAGTTGACGACGAGTCCGGGGTCGACGTCCGACGAGCCGGCCAGCAGGTTGGCCGCAACGACGTTCGAGATGTAGGTGAAATCGCGAGACTGTTCGCCATCCCCAAAAATGCGCGGACGCTGCCCCTCGGAGAGGATCCGGATGAAGCGGGGGACCACGGCGGAGTACTGCGAGGAGGGGTCCTGGCGCGGTCCGAATACGTTGAAGTAGCGCAGCGCGACGGTCTCCAGTCCGTAGAGTTGCGCGAAAATGCGGCAGTAGTGTTCGCCGGCAAGCTTGGCGGCGGCGTAGGGAGACAGGGGGCGCGGCACCATCGTCTCCACCTTGGGCAGTTCGGGGCTATCCCCATACACGGACGAGGACGACGCGTAGACGAACCGCCGCACGCCCTCCTGGACCGCCGCATCCAGCAGATTCAACGTACCGGTCACGTTCACTTCGTGCGTCGTCAGCGGGTCGTTGATCGACCGCGGGACGGATGGAAGGGCGGCCTGATGGAATACGACCTCCACGCCGCGCACTGCTTTCGCTACCACGTGGTAGCTGCGGATGTCGCCCTCGATCAGCTCGACCTCGCGCTCGATCGAGGCGATATTCTGCCGCCGACCGGTCGAGAAGTTGTCGATGACACGGACGGAGTGTCCGTTTTCGAGGAGGCCGAGGACGAGGTTGGAGCCGATGAAGCCGGCGCCGCCGGTGACGAGAACGTGCATGGGGGGGAAGTTAGGTCCGAAGGTC
>CAYLXM010000127.1:0-6203 GCA_964387555.1 uncultured Rhodothermales bacterium
GACCGGCGCACCTTGGACGGGGGAAGCCGGAGTGCAACGCTCAATGTACCGGTCGGAGGGTTGGGCTGGTAGATTTTTCGAAGGAAAACGCGCGCCGCCGAGATCTCAGATATACTGGTTGATGAGATTGCGGAAATACTCCTGTTTGCCGGAGATCTGTCGGGGCTCGCCGTTTCGAATGGCGATCTGCCGAAGCGCCTCGAGACCGAGTTGCCCTAGTTCGAAAGCCTGTCCTTCGCCGGCGTCAAAGCTCGCGTAGCGCTCCTTCCGCCGGGCGAGGTAGTCGGATTCGCGGAGGATGCGGTCGGCAACGACGAGTCCGCGTGCGAACGTGTCCATCGAGCCGATATGTCCGAGGAAGAGATCTTCCAGATCCGTCGAACTGCGGCGGGTCTTGGCATCGAAATTGACGCCCCCTGTCCCGAAACCGCCCTGTGGCAGCACGATGAGCATCACCTCGATGGCCTCGTAGAGGCTCCACATGTATTCGTCGGTGTCCCAGCCGTTCTGCGGATCTCCCTGGTTCGCGTCGATGCTGCCGAGCAGTCCCGCCTCCGCGGCCACCTGCAGTTCATGCATGAAGGTGTGGCCCGCAAGCGTCGCGTGGTTGTTCTCCAGATTGAGCTTGAAGTCGCCCGCGAGATCGTGCTGCTGGAGGAATTGGATGACCGTCGCCGCGTCGAAATCATACTGATGTTTCGTAGGCTCCATCGGCTTGGGCTCGATGAAGAACGTCCCTTTGAAACCCGCCGCACGCGCATAGTCGCGGGCCTTGCTGAGGAACATCCCCAGATGATCGAGTTCTCGCTTCATCTGCGTGTTGAAGAGCGTGAAATAGCCCTCGCGGCCGCCCCAGAAGACGTACCCCGCCCCGTCGAGCAGGATCGTCGCGTCGATCGCGGCCTTCACCTGCGCGGCCGCATGCGCCACGACCTGGAAATCGGGATTCGTCGCCGCGCCGTTCATGTAACGCGGGTGGGAGAACAGGTTGGCCGTCCCCCAGAGGAGCTTCACGCCGGACGCCTGCTGCTTTTCTAGGGCCCGCGCCGCCAGGTCCTGGAGGATGGATTCGCTATCCTCGACAGAGTTGCCTTCGGGCGCCATGTCCCGGTCGTGGAAGCAGTAGAACGGCGCGCCGAGTTTCGTGATGAACTCGAAGGCGGCATCCTGACGCTGCCGCGCCTGCTGGATCGGATCGTCACCCGCGTCCCACGGGAAGACCTTCGTGCCCGGTCCGAACGGATCTCCGCCTGCATTGCAGAAGGAGTGCCAGTAGGCGATGGCGAAGCGAAAATGCTCCTTCATCGTTTTGCCGCCGACAATCCGGTTTTCGTCATACCATTTGAAGGCGAGCGGGTTGGACGACTCCGGACCTTCGTAAGCGACTTTGCCGATGCCGGGGAAATATTCGCGGTCTCCTAGCAGGATGTCCATGGGTGTCGTTGTGGTGGTTGAACGCAGGAAATGGTGAAACCGGCCAAACGGCCGTTACGGGTAGGCTCTACATTTAACAAGCGCGGGAAGAGAATTCAACTGGTTTTTGCATCTTTGCCGGTGAGATGTGCCTTTTTTTGCCCACACGCCCACACGCCCACACGCCCACACGCCCACACGCCCACACGCCCATTCGCCCACACTCTTCACACTCCATACTCCCGTGTCCCTCCGCCTCCTCCCGCTCCTCCTTCTCGCCGCGTGCCGCCCCGCGGAGAATCCCGAACCCGAGCGGCCACCGAACATCATCCTCATCGTGGCGGATGATCTGGGATACGGAGACCTCGGCGTATACGGCCAGGAGCAAATCCTCACGCCGCGACTGGACCAGATGGCGGCCGAGGGCCTGCGGTTCACCCAGTTCTACTCGGGAAGCACGGTCTGCGCGCCCTCAAGGGCCTCCTTGATGACCGGCCTCCACATGGGCAACTCTCCGATTCGCGACAACAGCGAAATCAGGCCGATGGGCCAGGCGCCGCTGCCGGACAATTCGACTACCATGGCGGAGGTTCTGAAGGAGGCCGGCTACGCCACCGGACTCATCGGCAAATGGGGCCTGGGTGCGCCCGGCTCGGAGGGGCATCCGAACAGACAGGGATTCGATTATTTCTTCGGCTACCTCTGCCAGCGGCATGCGCACAACTTCTACACGGACTTCCTCTTCCGTAACGAGGAGCGGGTGCCTGTCGAGGGCAACGTGATGCCCGATCCCCCGAGCGGAGACGGCGCCGGGGAGGCCCTCGTGAAGGCGACCTACTCGCACGACCTGCTCGCCGAGGAAGCCCTCCGGTTTGTGGATGAGCATGCGGATCGGCCGTTTTTCCTGGCGCTGACCCTCACCATCCCCCATGCGAACAACGAAGCGGGCGAAAGGGGGATGGAGGTGCCGGATCTGGGGCCCTATGCCGACCTCGATTGGCCGGAACCGCAGAAGGGGCATGCCGCGATGATTTCACGGATGGACGCGGATGTCGGGCGGTTGGTCGACAAACTGAAAGCGCGCGGGATTGACGAGCACACGCTCGTAGTGTTCACGAGCGACAACGGTCCGCACAGGGAAGGCGGCAACGATCCCGAGTTCAACGACAGCAACGGTGTGCTGCGTGGTTTCAAGCGGGACCTCTACGAGGGGGGCATCCGCGTTCCTGCGATTCTCCGCTGGCCCGGAGTCGTGACGCCGGGTGAGGTCTCCGATCACGTCGTCGCGTTCTGGGATCTGTTGCCCACGTTGGCGGAGCTGGCCGGCGTATCTGCGCCTGAGGGCATCGACGGGGTCTCGATTGCGTCCATTTTGCTTGGCAAAGGCACTCCGGAGGAGCCGCCGTACCGGTACTGGGAATATCAGGAAAAGCGGGCTGTGCGGCTTGGCGATTGGAAGGGGGTCAAAATCGGCGATGCGCCCTGGGAACTGTATGACCTGGCGGCGGATGTGTCCGAAACCACGGATCTCGCGGCCGATCGACCGGATGTCGTGGCCCGGATAGAAGAGGCGGCGAGGGAGGCGATGGCTGAACGAGGGGAATAATGCGTTTTGAGGCTCTCGAAGCGGCTTGAATCAATCGGGTCATAGGAGGGTCCGGGGGTCCGAAGGTCCGATGGTCCGGGGGTGAGGAACGCGCGAACAGGCGAAGGTCCGAAGGTCCGATGGTCCGGGGGTGAGGACCGTGCGAACGGACGAACGTCCGGAGGCGGGGTTCACCCGAGGACGCAAAGACGCGAGACGGAACACCCACACTCCTTTTCCCTTTCTGCTTCGCGCTTTCGCGACTTCGCGTGAGCTCATTTGCGCACACACCCATTCCTCTCGATGCCTCCATCGACCCGGAGATCGCAGAGCCGAGGCAGCTCCTGTCACCACGGCAGCGAAAACGTCTTCACGTTCGTCATGAACTTCATCGCCTCGATGACGCCCTCCTTGATGCCCATCCCGCTGTCCTTCACGCCGCCGAACGGAGAAATCTCGAGGCGGTAGCCGGGGATTTCGTTGACGTTCACCGTGCCGGCGCGGATGCCCTTGACGGCCTTCAGGGCGGATTGCAGGTTTGTCGTCACGATGGACGAACTGAGCCCGTACGGGGTCGCGTTGGAGAGCGCGAGCGCATCGTCGAGATCCCGCACCGGGAAAATGGGCGCGATGGGCCCGAAACACTCCGTCGTCGCGATCCAGGCAGAGCGGGAGACGTTGCCCAGGATGGTCGGCTCCAGTTGGGCGCCGCGGCGGACGCCGCCGGCGAGGAGCTCTGCGCCGTGGGCCAGCGCGTCCTGGATGGCCGATTCGAGATTCATTGCCGCCGGCTCGTCGATCACCGTGCCGACCTTGGTGGCTGCATCCTCCGGATCGCCGCAGACGTACCAGGCGGCCTTCTCCACGAACCGCCGCGTGAACTCCGCAACGATGCCCTCCTGCACGAGGAGGCGGCGCACGGACGTGCATCGCTGTCCGCTGTTGCGGAACACGCCCTCGCAGGCGAGCGACACGGCCAGGTCCAGGTCGGCGTCGTCGAGTACAATCATCGGCGAGTGGCCGCCGAGTTCGAGGCACAGTTTCTTGTAGCCCGCGGTTCGCGCGATGTCCTTGCCCACCGCCGCGCTGCCGGTGAACGAGACCAGTTCCACGCGCTCATCGCGGATCAGAGGCCGCGTCAATTCGTCGAGTCGTCCGTTGACGGCGCTGAGCATGTAGCCGGGCAGCCCACTTTCATACAAAATCTCTGCCAGCAGCATCGCCGTGAGGGGGGTCTTCTCGGACGGCTTGAGGATCATCGGCGCGCCCGCGGCGATCGCGGGGGCGATTTTGTGCGCGACCTGGTTGAGGGGGTGGTTAAAGGGGGTGATGGCCGCCACCACGGTGACGGGCTCGCGGGTGGTGAAGATCTTGCGGGCCTTGCCGGTGGGGGAGATGTCGCACGAAAAGACCTGTCCGTCGTCGCGCAGGGCCTCCATGGCCGCAAATTCGAGTACGTCGGAACTGCGCTTCGTCTCGTAGGTCGCCTCCGCGAGGGCGAGGCCGGACTCGCGGGTGATGACGTGCGCCAGCTCGATGCGGCGCTCGGCCAGGCGGGCGGCGGCCTTGCGGAGGATCGTGCTCCGTTCGTGGCGGGAGAGCGGCTCGTTGGCCGGATCGAGGGCGGCCTGGATGGCCTCCTCGAGGTGCGAAGGTCCGATTTGGGCGACGGAGCCGGAGACGGAGTTGTCCCAGGGATAGACGACCTCCAGGCGGTCGTCGGTGTGGACGGGTTTGCCGGCGATGTAGGAGGGCAGGTGGAGCGGTTCGAACATGGTCGTGCGGGGGCGGTTGGGCGACGATCAGACGTGGCAGGCGAAGTGGAAGACGTCGAAGTTGCGCGGATCGGCCTGGGCGAGGCGGTGCAGTGCAGGGGTGAGCGGGTGGGAGAGGACGAGCGGGACCATCTCCTCGTAGCGTCCGCCGTGCGACCGGAGTCCGCCCTCGAGCACGGTGAGGTCGTGAAACTCTGGGGACTTGCCGAGCACGACGTCGCGGCCGGAGAGGACGACCAGGTCGCCGATCCGATCGGGCGCAAGTTCGAGTTTGCGCACCGCCATGGCTCGGTCGTGGACCTCCGTGATGCCGTCCTGCTCGAGGAGGAACGCGGCCACGTCGGCGGCATTTTCGGGCGTTTTCATGGCGCCTTCCAGGTGGACCATCACGAGGGCGCCGAGGGCGCCGTGGTGGACGACGTAGGGGTCGGTGATCGGGCAGATGACCCGGCAGCCGGAACCGAAGCGTTCGGTGAGCAGGGTTTCGACGTAGATCACGTGGGGGGAGCCGTCCGCCGCGTTTTTCGCATTCATCCCGTGGTCGGCCGTGAGCGCGACGGTGCACCCGGCGTCGAGCAGGCGTCCGATAGCGGCATCGATCCGGGCGTGGAAGGCGAGGCTTTCGGGGGCTTCCGGCGCGTACTTGTGCTGCATGAAGTCCGTCGTGGAGAGGTAGAGGAAGTCGGCCTTGCCTTGCTCGGCGAGGGCGGCGCCGGCTTCCAGGACGTAGACGGAGGCATCGCCCGAGTAGATTTCTGGGCGGGGTTTGCCGATGATCGACGTGGCGTCGTCGATGCCGTGGGTCGCTTTGCGGGCCTCATCCACCTTTTCCGAGGAGAAGACGATGCCGCCGCGTTCGACGATGCCGTCGCCGAGTACGGTGCGGAGTTTCTCCTTGGCGGTGATGAAGGCGACGGTGCGTCCGCTGTCCGCCGCGGCATTGAGGATCGTGTCACAGCGGCGGAATTCGGGGGAGTTCATCATGACCTCCTCGCCGGTGTCCGGGTTGAGGAAGAAGTTGCCGCAGATCCCGTGGACGGAAGGCGGGACGCCCGTGACGATGGAGGTGTTGTTGACGTTCGTGAAGCTGGGGAGGGCGCCCCGGACGAGTCCGCGGTAGCCGTTCCGGGCCATTTCCGCCAGGCGCGGCATGGCGCCGTGGGCGATGGACGTGGAGAGGTACTCGTCCGCGCAGCCGTCCAGGCAGATCACCGCGATGGGGCGGGGCGGGGGGGCGTAGGTGCGGTTGTTGACGGAGAAGGTCATCGGGGTCATAGGGTCCGAGGGTCGGGGGGAAGGTCCGAAAGTCCGGGGGTCCGAGGGTGGGGGTGTGGGAGAGTGGGTGAACGGGTGACGGTCCGAGAGGCCGGGGGGCCGAGGGTGGGGGTGGGGGCGCCTCGACCAGGGGAAGGGCCGCGCTGTCGCCGGCC
>CAYLXM010000128.1:0-6157 GCA_964387555.1 uncultured Rhodothermales bacterium
TCTGCTCGAAAAGAGGACGCTGCTGCCGGCTCAACCGCTCTACCTCGCCCTCGCTCGCATCCACTTCGCACAGGGCCGGGCAAGGGATGCGCAGCAATGGGTCGATCGGGCGATCCAGGAGATAACGTCGGAGATCGACGCGCTTTTCGTGATGGAGGATTTCAAATTCCTCCTGTCGGATCAGGAACTGATCGACTGGTCACGCTGCAACGAACCGGAGGAGTGGGTCACGTTTCTGGAGGATTTCTGGGTTCGACGCGAGCCCATGCCGTCGAGCGGCCTCCGCGTTCGCCTGGCCGAGCACTACCGCCGGCTGATGGTGGCGGAGCGAGACCATGTCTACCTGGGCGTTCGCTCGTGGCATCAGCTGCCTGACCGGCTGGAGTTGTTCTCGTTTCCCGCCGTGTACTATCTCAACGATGCGCTGAACGACAAGGGCCTCGTCTATGTACGACACGGTGAGCCAGCCGAGCGGGTGGTCACGGTGGGGGGGATGGAGGACCTGTTCAGCACGTCGCCGGACGCTCCGGCAGGCGGCTCCGGAATCTCGAGGGAGATGAATCTGGCCCTCGATCGAGGCGTCGTCGAGTCATGGCGTTATGAGTCGCCCCGTCTCGAGTTCCATTTTATGGTTGGATCTCTCGCGAACGGCTGGTTTCTCGTTCCGACGGTATCGGGACTGCGTGCGTTCGAGGATCGGGAACACTGGGGAGGACATTACGCCAGGGTTGCCTCGGTTCTTCGGCAGATGGACGGCAGCAGCGCGGGGAATCGGATGGTGGGGGTCACGGTCGGCGCTCCCCATGGCGGAGGAGCCGATTCTTCAGCCGGCCCGACGACGATGTTTGTTCCGGCAGGTCCCGGCAGTGAACCGGGCGATCGACGGCACCTCCCCGAGTTGCTCGAATTGCGTGACCGCATGGTTCGGGCGAGCCGTGAAACCGTTGACGCAGGGTTGACAACCGACCGGCACACGTGGGCTTCCGACGTGGAACCGATCGACATGCGCCACGTGGCGGCGGCATTTCGTGGTGAGGACGGGATGACGCGCTTCGAACTCCACTACGCCCTGCCGTTGGGCATGATCTCGAAGGCGGTCGACGAGTCGGCCGAGCAGGTCGAGGTCGAAGTCGGCATGTCCCTGCACGACTCGCTCTGGCATCCGATCGACCAGGTGCTGGAGGTCAAGCGCCTCCCGACGTCCGCCGATCTGACGGCGGCGTTCTTCGACTTCCTCTCGCTGGCGGTGCCGCCCGACTCATTCCAGGTCGCCTTTCACGCCAGGACGCTCACTGGACACCAGCTTGCGGGATACCGCATCGGCCGGCGCCTTCCGGCATTTCCGTCCGGTGAACCCGGCATGAGTGACCTGCTGACGGCCTACCGGATCGTACCGGCCTTTCAATTGAGTCGATTCAACCGCCACGGCCTCCACCTGCGCGTAAATCCGTTCAGCCGATTTCGGATCAGCGACCCCGTGTTCGTCTATTTCGAACTCTATGACCTGAAGACGGATGCCGATGGCCGTACGCGCTTCTCCGTGGAGTACACGCTGGTCCCGACCGCACAGCCTCGCGGGCTGCGGCGCCTGTTCGGGGGGGATTCGCGGCCGAGCCTGAGTCTCCGCTTCGATCGGGTGAGTGTCGAGGATTCACCGGAGGAGCATGCCGAAATCGATGTGAGCAATGTTTCCCCGGGCGAATACCGCCTGGAAATCACAGTGCGCCAGGGCAAAGAAACGGAGCCTCTCCAACGGGCAATCCCGATTCTATTAACTCGCTGAGGACCGAGTGAATGTTGACATTCGGATCAACTTCCTGCATCCTCCGCGCGCCAGGTTTTCCATATGCTCCCGACTGAGATTCCGGGTCTCCGCTTCCCCGGATCGTAGTCCGGGGCAGCCTCGCCCGGGATGACCAGTGGAGGGAATCGCCCACACTCCCACTCTCCCCACTCTCCCCACTCTCCCCACTCCCCACCCTTGACCATACACACCCTCACCCTTCACGAACCCGGCCGGCTCATCGCCCATGATACGCCCGAGCCGCCGGCACCCGGACCGGGCGAGGCCCTCGTCGAGGTGCGGCGCATCGGCATCTGCGGGACCGATCTGCACGCGTACCGCGGACGACAGCCGTTCTTCAGTTATCCGCGCATTCTTGGCCACGAACTGGGGGTAGAGGTGCTGGCCGTCGGCTCGGAGGGTGGGCCCATCCGCGTCGGTGCCCGGTGCGCCGTGGAGCCCTATCTGCACTGCGGTCGCTGTATCGCCTGTCGAAAGGGCAAGACAAACTGCTGCGAGCGCCTCCAGGTGATGGGGGTGCATGTGGATGGCGGGATGCGCGAGCGAATTCTCGTTCCGCTCGACAAACTCCATCCTTCCGAAACCCTGTCGCTCGATACCCTTGCGGTCGTGGAGATGCTCTGCATTGGCGCCCACGCGACGCGCCGGGCCGTGGTGGAACCGGCGGAGGAGGTACTCGTGATCGGGGCGGGCCCGATCGGGCTATCGGTGATGGCGTTTGCGGCAATGCAAGGCGGACGCGTATCGGGACTCGAACTGCGGTCGGACCGGCGGGATTTCGCGCGCAGGGCACTCGGCGTCGATCGCTGGGTGGAGCCGGGGGAGGAGAGCGTGGACTCGCTGCGTGCGCTCTGTGGGGGAGACCTTCCGACGCTCGTGCTGGACGCTACGGGCCACGCCGGCTCCATGATGGAGGCTTTCCGGTACGTGGCCCATGGCGGGCGTCTCGTTTATGTCGGATTGTTTCAAGGGGATGTTACGTTCAACGATCCCTTCTTCCACAGCCGTGAGATGACGCTCCTGAGCAGCCGGAATGCCACCGGCGAGGACTTTCGGCACGTGATCGAAACCCTGGAGCAAGGCCGCCTGGACGTCGCGCCCTGGATCACACACCGGCTGCGATTCGAGGAAGTGCCCGATGCGTTTCCCGGACTCTATGACCCGGAGGCGGGTGTCGTGAAGGCAGAAATCGAACTGTAGGCAATCCACGCCAACCCCATGCGAATCCCTATCGAAGCCGTACGTCACGTCCTCGAGCGGGCGCTCTCCCATCTCGGTTTCACGGCCGAGCGGGCCGGTTTGTGCGCCCGTCTCTTCGCCGAAGCGAGTCGTGACGGCGTGTATTCGCACGGCCTGGCCCGGTTTCCGCGGTTCGTCAAGATGATCGAAGTGGGCGAAGTGGACGTAGCGGCCGAGCCGGTGTTGGTGCGTTCGATCGGGGCGCTGGAGCAGTGGGACGGGCGGAGAGGGCCCGGCAACCTCAACGCGTGGATCGCCATGGGTCATGCCCTCGACCTGGCGCGTGAGCACGGGGTAGGCTGCGTCGCGCTGCGCAACACGAACCACTGGATGCGGGGCGGGACGTACGGCTGGCAGGCGGCGGATACGGGGATGGCGGGGATGTGCTGGACGAACACGAACCGGAACATGCCGCCCTGGGGCGCCGTCAGGGCCCGGATCGGCAACAATCCGTTCGTGCTTGCGGTCCCGAGGGCGTCGGGTCCGGTGGTGCTGGACATGGCGATGGCACAGTTTTCGTACGGAGCCCTTGCAGGCTATCGTCTGCGGGGAGAGTCGCTCCCCGTGGAAGGCGGTTTTGATCAGGAGGGCCGGTTAACGCGCGATCCCGGGGCGATCGAGCGATCGGCGCGTCCGCTCCCGATCGGCTACTGGAAGGGCTCCGGGCTTTCGATTCTGCTCGACTTGACGGCCGCCTTGCTGTCGGGTGGACGATCGACAATGGACATCGCACCGGATCCGCTCAAGGAGGCGGGGCTCAGCCAGGTGTTTGTCGCATGGGATGTGCCGGCGCTCTACGGTGTAGAGGAGGTGGATCGAATGGTGGGCGAGATCATCGAGTTCCTGCACGGCGCGGAGCCGGTCGATCCGGCGCGGCCGGTCCGGTACCCGGGCGAGAGCACGTTGCGGACCCGCCGGGAGAACCTGGAGAAGGGGATCCCCGTCGAGCCCGGGTTGTGGGAGGCGCTGCAGGATCTGGCGAGGGGGGGAAAGGTAGCGGATTGGTTGTGAGGGGCACACCAGAGAAGCAGGATCCTGGATTAAGGGCGGTTAAAAAAGAGTTTAGGAGTTTGGTAGTTTAGGAGTTTAGGAGTTGCGGCCATTCTCCCATTCTCCCATTCCCCCATCATCCTCCCGCCGCCACGAGGCTATCCACATTCACCGTGGTCACGACCACCGAGCCGCTGTTGATGTACGGCTCGTTCGCCTCTCCCTGGATCGCCTTCATGGCCTGCATGACGCCCTCGTAGCCCATCCGATACGGATTCTGCACGATGAGGCCGGCGATCGTGCCCTCGCGCACGCCGTCGACCTCGCGCGGGGAGGCATCGAAGCCGACCAGTACGAGGCTCCCGGCCAGATTGCGGGATTTCACGGCCTGCGCGGCGCCGAGCACGCTGGGTTCATTGGCCGCGAAGATGCCGTCGAGACCGGGATGGGCTGTGAGGATGTCCTCCGTCACGCTCATGGCCCGACCGATGTCGCTGTCCGAATACTGCACCGCGACCAGTTCGAGGCCCGGATGGCGCTCCAATCCCGCCTTGAACCCCTCCTCGCGCTCGATGGAAGTGGATGCGCCGGCGATGTAGGGGATCAACGCCACCCGGCCGGTCCCTCCGAGCCGCTCGGCCATCAAATCGGCCGCCTTGCCCGCCGCCTCCCGGTTGTTCGTGGCGACGAACGAGCGGCTCACCTGTGGATCGGTGTTCGAGTCGATGGTGATCACGGGGATCCCGGCCGCCTCCGCCTCCTGAAGCACCCTGACGAGCCCCTGCGCATCCGAAGGCGCGATGACGATCGCATCCACCCCCTGCGTGATGAAACTCTCCACCAGGGCCACCTGTCCGGCAATATCCGTCTCCGATTGCGGGCCGTTCCAGATCGCCTCCACGTTGCCCAACTCGGCAGCCGCGGCCTGGGCGCCCGCGTTCACCTTCGACCAGAAATCAAAACCGACGCTTTTCGGGATGACCGCGATCTGGTAGCCATCCGCATCGGAGGATGAACGGCCGCAGCCCATGGTGACGAGGATCGCGAGGACGAGACTGGCAAGCAGGATTCGGCGCATGGGGGTCAGGTGTCGAAGTGGGGTAGAGGATCGGAGTTGTGGTGGACGAAGTCCGAAAGGTAAGACACCGGCCCGACTAGAGGGTCAGGCATCGGACGCCCTCGACCAGACGGTCCACCTCTTCCTCGGTCGTGTAACAGGCGCATCCGGCGCGGACGAGGCCCTCTTCGGCGAAACCGAGCCGAGAGACGAGCACCGAGGCGTAGAAATCGCCGTGCGAGACGAAAACGCCGTGGTGATGGGCCAGGTGCCGTGTTACCGCCTCGGAGGGTGTGCCCGCCAATCGGAACGACAGAGTCGCCGTTCGCGGCTCCGTCGGCGCGGGTCCGTAGAGGGTCACCCCGGGGATGTCCGCCAGTCCATCCCACATCCTCCGCAGCAGCAGCGCACCGCGGGCGTGCAGGGCAGACATCGTGTGCTGGAGTTGCGTCCGCCGGGTCGGTCCTTCCGACAGACCGGCCAGATAGTCGATCGCTGCGGCGGCGCCGACGATCCCCTCGTGATTCAGCGTCCCGGTTTCGATCCGCTCCGGCACCGTGTCCGGCGCCGGGGCCAATTTGGGCACGTCCAACTCGGCCAGCAGATGAGAGCGCCCGAACAGCACGCCGACATGCGGACCGTAAAACTTGTAGGCCGAGCACGCGAGAAAATCGCAGTCGAACGCCCGTACATCCACCAATTCATGCGCCGCAAAGTGGACCGCATCGACAAAGAGGAGCGCATCCGCGCCATGCGCCAGCCGTGCCGCCGCCTGCACGTCGTTGACCGTGCCCAACGCGTTGGAGGCCGCGCCGATCGCAACGAGGCGCGTGCGTTCGTTCACCAGTTGCTCGAACGCGTCCCAGTCGAGGGTGCCCGTCTCGGGGATCATGGGGACGGTCCGGATGGTGACGCCCCGCTCGGCCGCAAGCGTCGTCCACGGCGCCACGTTGGCCTGATGGTCGAGTTCGGTGACGATGATTTCATCGTCCGGGCTCATGGTCCGTCCGAGCGCCCGGGCCAGGTGAAACGTGAGCGTCGTCATGTTCGCCCCGAAGGCGATCTCG
>CAYLXM010000129.1:0-6057 GCA_964387555.1 uncultured Rhodothermales bacterium
AGAAAATATGTATAAAGTATTATGTATTAAGTATTATGGGGGGAAGGGAGGGGGGAAAAGATATTTAGATATAAAGATATAGAGATTAAGTTAAATTATTTTCAATATCTTAATTTTCAATTTACTATTGAAATATTGATCAATTGAAAAATCAACTCCCTGCAAAGCAGGGTCCCGCTCTGCGGGAGAATATTGAAAATCAGAAAATAGACAATATTATTTCAACCTAGCAACAAAGTAACTATTACCAAACAAATGAAGACATGCGAAGCAGTGAATTAAAACTGTTGAATATCTTTTGCCAGTTCGGGGAAGTTCAGAAAGTATTTTATTTTTTTTCTAGAAAATATTAAGAACATTTTGACAAAAAATGAAAATATTTCCCCTTTATTTTTCCACGTCTTTTCTCTTTCGGCGGAAATATAATCAAGGGTGTCGGCATCCTGGAGAATTTTCGTGTAGTTGTCGGCATTTTTATGTAAACGACGGTAAGGAAGGGAATAGGGGTGGTTAATGACCGCGGTGCGGATTATATCCTTTTCCCTTTCCGTAATATCAAAATTCCCAAGGACACCATCGATCCTATCTTTAATGATCTTTCTTTCGAAGATGTGATTGTAGAGTGTTTGTGTTTTGACACCGTTAATTTTCTTTGTGGCAATGTCGTGGAGGTAGCATGCAGCAAGAAGTATATGTGTGTCGACCTGATCCTGAAGCCCCAATTTCTTGACCATCGAGAGCGCGTTGTCTGCGACTCTTTGAATGTGGTCAATTCCATGACGTTTATCACCATTGGTATTATACGTTTTAATCGCAAAGTCTTTTATTTTCTTAAGAGTTTCGGTGTCCATTGCAACTGATAATTATTTATCAATCTCGGCTTCAAACGAGATCGGATAATGATCAGAAGAGCGGTCGAACAGGGAACCTGTCGAAACTTTGAAATTTTTAATCAAGATGTCTTTTGTGTGGAGTGCATAGTCGATTCGAAGAATGGGTTTATCGATTTTTGCAGGAAACAGGATGCTAGGGAAAGTAGGGCGTTGGTTTTCGTCAGAATCAATGAAACCGTATTTTTGCATAAGGTTAATCGTTTTTCCCTGTTTCATATCGTCTATTATTATTTTAATACCCTTATAAATTTGCGGATTCTCGTCGGCAAATCTTTTCAATAGGGGGGATACTGCGGGAAGATCGTCAGCGTCAATAGTATTTAAGTCGCCGGTAATAATTGTTGGTTTTTTTGGATTGACATGTCTGACCAAGGCGTTAATCTGATTTACTCTGAGGTCTTCGCTCATATCATCAAGATAAACCGAGAAAATGTCGACATTTTTACCGTCAACAGCAAGCGTCGTTTTTATGGCATTTCTGGTTTCTATTCTTACGGTTTCAAATTTTTGAACCGGCAGGTTTGTTAAAACCGTAATTCCGTTATTGTGCCCCTTAACTTTGAGGCGTTTGTCCTCAAGGTTGATACAATACGCGGTTTTGTAATTGAAAAGCGAGGCGATCTCTATGTTTGTGTAAAGTTCGTCCCACCTGAAGGTATCAATAAGCGCGATAAAATCAGCATTAAGCGATTTGACCGCCTTTTTTATAAGACCGATTCTTTCCGGCTTTTCAAGTTCATAATTATAAGAACTAAAGCCCCCGCTTAAGATGTTGTACGAAGCGATCCGCATGTGTTTATTATAACAGTATGGGGGCAAGGCATCATAACATTAGCCAAACGCCTCGAGATTGACTTGCCCTTTATAACAAAGATATAATCACTCCGAATTTTTAAATTGCCGTTAATCAGTTAAGTATGTCTCCAACCAAAGAAATAATATTTACGGTTAATTTTCACCCCAATGAATTGGTTGCGATTGAAGTCGCCAAGAGAGTTTGTAAGAAACTGGAAGAATATGGATTAACAGTAAATATTATTGATTTGGAAAAAGTGCGTGGACGGTCTTGGGAGAGTTGGGCTGAAGAAATGGATAGAGATCCGATGCGAAGACACAAATATCGCCACCAGGTTTTAACGAGACATCCAGAGGCAATAGTTTTTGATTTCCACGACAGCGATCAGAAACTTGTTGATGAAATAAATGAACAATATGGACGCCATATCCGGTTGCCGGATATTATCATAGGTCAAAAATGCCATGAGGTTGAAGTTCCGGCTGTATATGTACCGCAAAAAGACCCAACAATCTGCACATTTGCAAGGGGGTATAAAGGAAAAATGGCGGGTTATTTTGAACAGGTGTCAGATGTGGAAAAATCCGACGTCTGCGGTTTAATCGGTAAGGCAACAATAGATACTTTGGCCGAGAAGATCAGGAATTTATGCGGAGTGTAAACATCTATCAAAGACTTTTAATTAAGTGACAGATTGGGAAAAAGAAGTCAGGTGTTCCGGGAACGTCTGGATATCCTTAAGAAATTCCGAGGTCGAAATACTTTGCAATTGCAGGTACACAAAACTTCTCTCTCGTACACCCCGGATGTCACAACGCTGACAGTATGTGTTAATACCTCTTGAACATCTTGTTCTAATAATTTGGCATCGGATACGGATTGTGAAATAGTATGCATTCTCGCAACGTGTCCTTGGTGTTTACAATTTTCGCATGGGACGATTTTTGTATCATTTCCTTGCAGAATATCGTCGTTCCATGCGCTCTCGGGGAGGTTGACGATTCTTTTTCCCGGATTGCAGTATATTTCAGTCATGAATGAGCGGAGCATAACACAAATATGGAGAAAATGGAATGCATTTAATAAGACGGATACGAAACTAATTATTAACTAAACAATAACGTTCAAATAATGGAATTGGGGTGTTTTTGCGGCTAAATTTGTAATGCAGTTTTTGGAAATTATTTTCCAGTTCAATTGAAGTGTGAGGGTGGGGTATTATTTTTAGATATGATTTAATGATTTTGCACCTTATCGTGTTAAAGAATTTTGACGTAAACCCGTGTGAAGTGAGTTCCCGAAAAGTAATAAATCCGTCATTACGAAGAATTCTTTTCCATTCTTTTAGCAATTGAAGAAGTTGATTTTCGTCGAAAAAACTGAAAAACCCATCGGTATCTATCCAATTTATTGACTTGTTTTTAATGAACCTCAAATTCAGTGCGTTCTCCTGTTTAATGACAATATCAGAATGGGGATATTTATCCTTTACTAGTTTTTGAACACTTTTTATTTGTTCTTTTCCTATATCAATGATGATAATTTTACTATGTGGTTTGTATTTTAAGACAAAACTGATAAATTCATTTGCCGTAATCTCGCCTGCGACCCCGCATAATAAACAGGTAAAATTTAATGCCTTGTTATTTGCAAGCACATTAAAATTCAAAGCGTCCAGAAATGCATGTTTGTAAACCCAACGTAAATAATATGGCCATAATGGGAGTGTCCATAGAGCCCTGCATTTGTTATAGAAATCCTTCATACACTTAAATCTATTGCATTTATATTTTTACAAACTGTCAGATTTTAGCATAAATGTGGCGCAGTGGGGCAGAAGAGTAAAAAATCACGGAATTATCAGCCCTCAAACAGTGGTATAATTCAAGCATGAGCAAAATCAAGCCCCCCAAGTCGTTTAAGCAGTATTTTTGGGATGTGGATTTTGAAAAGTTAGATGTAAAAAAGAATTATTTTCTTATAATTAAGCGTGTTCTTGACCGTGGAAAGACGGACGACATCAAGTGGTTGTTGAAAAACTACGGGAAGAAAAAGATTGAAGAAGTGCTTATGGGCTCAAAAGACATCTCAAGACCGGCGGGTTATTTTTGGGCGAATTTACTCGGTTTGGATATAAATAAATTACCATGTTTACAAAAGCCATACTCCCCGATACATTTCGGGCTATTCAGTTAGTATCAAAAATACCGGTATTTAAAAAGTCCTATTTAGCCGGCGGTACTGCCTTGGCACTTCAAATCGGACACAGAATCTCCGTTGATTTGGATTTTTTTACGCAAGAGGTATTTGATGAAAACGAAATTGCGGAAAAACTGCAGTCGGAACAATATTTCTCGGAACGAAGAAGGGGCTGGCGTACCGTTTTGGGAAATATTGGCGAGACCTCCGTGAGTTTGTTTTACTACAAATATCCTCTTATTGACAAAACAACGGAATTTGAAGGATTAAGCATAGCAGGACTAAAAGACATTACCGCCATGAAAATTGCTGCAATTGCCGACAGAGGAACAAGAAGGGATTTTGTTGATTTGTATTTCCTTTCAAAAAAGTTCTCTTTGCGGCAAATGCTTGGATTTTATGATGAAAAGTACAAAACTCTAAAAGAAAATTTTTACACAATAAGTATTGCTTTGGGATATTTTGAAGATGCGGAACAAGAGCTGGAAATGCCAAAAATGATTGCCAAAGTCAAGTGGGAAGAGGTGAAGGATTTTTTCAAAAAAGAGGTTTTGGAGTTGGCGGAGGAATTGAAAGAATAATCCGAAAAGATGTAAAAAATTTTATTTTGGAGGTTTTTTGCGTAGGGCTTTGGCATTTTGAATCAGCATAACCTTCTTTTTTCTTGACCATTTTTTTAATTCCCGTTCACGCTTTATGGCTTCCGATCGGGTTTCATACTTTTCAAAATAAACAAGTTTGCATGAATCAAAATAGCGGATGTATTTTGCCGATTTTGAGGACTTGTTTTGATGCTCCAAAATTCTTCTTTTCAGATTGTTAGTCTGACCGGTGTAAAGAGTGTCGGAGGAGGTTTCGAGAATGTAGACAAAATAAGGCATAAGATGTTTTTTGCTTACCGTCGAATAACCCACTCAGGACATTCGGATTATATTTCAATAGCCGGATGTCTTGAGCGAGTAAAACGAGTCGGATGGGTGAGGATGTCAAATCTAAACCCATTGGATCTCGAAAGCTTTGTATGACACCGCTAACGCGTGTAATCGATTTATCCAAGTATATCATTCACCTTTTTATTTGACGTCCGACAAATATAACAACGACGGCACCAATAACGGCAACAACTAAACTGTAGACATCAAATCCGCTTACACCCGGTTTACCAACTAACCCCATGAGAAAACCGCCGACAACGGCACCGATAACACCTAAGATGATATCTGTAATAGTGCCTTGACTGGAATTGGTTTTCATGATCAGAGAAGCTACCCAGCCAGCAATTGCTCCAAAAATAATCCAAAGTATAATACCCATATTTTACTCACCTCCTTTCTTAATAACCTTAAATCGAACATGGAAAAACAGGTCAGGAAACCTGTTTTTCACCGGAGAATATTCTTATTAACTTTACTATTCCCCAAGCTAAAACTGTGTATACGATCATTGCGACCAGCGTTGACGGCTCAAGAACTGATGCTGTTTCTATTCCTTGGGTTACTGCCTTTCTGAAAATTCCCTCAAAAGGTAGAATAAATATTCCGGATAAACCATAGACCAGGCCCACAAAACCGCTTGCCATACTTGCTCCCATCAACTTTAATACCAGACGGAAAGCTAAAAGTACTTCCAGTGCTCCAAAGAAAAAGTAGATCAAATATTCAATTGTCTGAGAACTTGATGCAACTCTTTTTGTTTCTGTAGTTACTGCTGCCTTCGGACCTTCGTTTTGTGTTGTTACGGATTCTTGTACAATTTCTGTCATATATTTTCACCCCCTTTCCGAGCCAGAGGATCTTCTCCGAATCCAGAGGTTCTCTGAACCGGATGTCCGAGCCGGTGGCCTTCGCCCCAAAAGATTCATAAAATCATTTTTTAAGTTACAATTTCTGTTTTACTCAATTCTTCGAGTTTTGCGAGAAGATCTTCCTTTGAATAACTGGATGTTTCTATTTGATTGTTTTCAAAAACTCTTAGTCCTTCGATTATCCGCCGAGCAAGTACCGCATCCGATGTTCTTAAATTTCTCATTCTTACTTCGTTTTCCTCAAAGGTTTTTGAAACAATAACAAGTTGTGAGAAGATAATCGAATTGTTAATAAATACGTTGGAAATGTTTTTTATGTCGACGCTATGAACCTCGGAAGATAGAAGATGTCGTTTTATTATTGT
>CAYLXM010000130.1:0-5881 GCA_964387555.1 uncultured Rhodothermales bacterium
TGGTGGATGGGATCACATAGTGTGTCATCCCGGACTTGATCCGGGATCCCGGGGGTGGATGGCCTATGCGGGCAGGAGGTTCCAGGCGGCGAGGGTGCGGCGCACTTCCGGGTCGGATTCGGCGGTCCGCAGGGCCCTGCTGCGGGGCACGAACCCGGGTTCGTCACCGGTACGCGTGGGTTGAATCAGCAGGCGCGAGGCTTCCTCACCGAGTAACGTCACGGCGCGTTCCTGCAGGTCGGGGCGCTCGAGCCGGGCGATCCAGAGGCCGTTACGGGCGAATCGAAGCAAGGGGATATCGTTGAGACTGTCGCCCGCTGCGAGCAGGGCGCGCTTCGAGCCGACGAACTGGAAGATCGTGCCGACCTTCCCCCCATAGGTGGTCATCGGAGGCGCGAAAAACGGGGTGATTTCGAAGCGGTCGAGGACGTCGAGATCCAGAGCGGCATACCCCGGCTCGTTGCGGGTCAGGTAGGTGTCCGTCCAATGAACGCCGGTGGCGCGTTCGCGCAGCAACATGTTGACGCCGAAAACCCGGTCGGTGGGGATTGCCGCCGCCGATCCGAATTGCTCGACGAGCAATGGATTCAGGCTGTTTTGGACGGCCCAGCGAACCGACCAGACGTTCGTGGCGGACACGATGTAGCAGGTCACGCCGCTGCGCCCGAGCGCGTCGAGTAGCGTGGCCATGGCCGGATAGACGAACGGGAGCCGGTTTCTGCGGCCCGTTGCCTCCGCCTGCCACGTCTCGTGGGTCCAGCGCACGACATCCCCCGGGGTCGATCCGGCGAGGAGTTGGACAATCCACAGGTAACCCGGCGCGGCGACGGCGTATTCCTCTTGATGCCGTGTGGCGCTGCAGAGCCGTTCGTACCGATCGAGCAAGGCCTCGACCGGCGGCTCCGCGTGTTTCTCGACGAGATCCGGGGCGGTCGCGCGGAGCAAATCCGGATTTAATCCCCTTCCCGATCGCACGATCGTTTCAAAGAGGGCGTCGCCCAGATCGCGGCAGATGATCGTGTTGTCGAAGTCGAAGAGGGCGATATCCGAGGGACGCGCCTCGGCGATGATGCGGTCGAGGGCCGGATGGATGGCGGGATCCCAGTAGGCGTCGTCGAAGCGAGAAGGCAAGGTCGGTCTGGTGTGCTGGGTGTGAACCGTGACAGCCGCAAAGTTATTGCGTTCGCACGTCCCGTGCGCCTTTGAGTTGAGGAGGTAGCATCTGAGCGGGCTGAAGCGTACAACGCTCAGGGCTTCCGGTCAGGGCGGAGCGGTGCGGTAAATCCTGCCCGGATCAGCCTGCACCCACCTCCGCAATACACGCCTCCACGATATCCAGCGCGCGCGCCATCTCCTCCTGTGAAATCGTCAGGGCCGGAAGGAGCAGGAGGATGCTGCCCATCGTCAGCTTGAAACTGAGGCCTTTGTCCAGGGCCCGGTACATCACCCGCTCGGCCGCATCGGTGGCCGGCTCCATGGTCTCCCGGTTGGTAACCAGTTCAATGCCCAGCATGAGGCCGAGCCCCCGCACGTCGCCGATGAGCGGAAAACGAGCCTTCATGGCCTGCAACCGGTCAAGGCTCCAGGCGCCCAGCCGCTGCACGTGGTCGAGCAGTCCATCCTCTTCGATCACCGAAATAGCAGCCAGCGCGGCCGCGGCGGCCACCGGATTCTTCTCGTGGGTGTAGTGCCCGAGCGCGCGATCGGGATGCGCCTCATCGAGCCCTTCCCGGGCGATGACGGCCGCGAGCGGGAAGATGCCCCCGCCGAGACCCTTGCCGATCACGAGGATGTCGGGGACGATCCCGTAGTGCTCGACGGTGAACATCGTGCCCGTGCGGCCGAGGCAGTGGGGGATTTCATCGAGGATGAGCAGCGCCCCGTGCCGATCACACGCGGCCCGCACGATCTGCCAGTACTCCGGCGGCGGGATGTAAGGGGTACTGCGGACCGTTTCCGAAATGACGGCCGCCACATCCCCCTCCTTCTCCAGCACATACGCGATATAACGGGCGCAACGGAGCGAACAGGCTGAGCCGCACTCGAACGGGCACCGGCTCGGGTTGGGCGGGGGGACGTGTTCGGTCCCGGGGAGAAGGGGCCCGATGTCCTTGCGGAAGATGGCCTCCCCGCCGACCGAGATCGCGTCGAGCGATGCCCCGTGGAAGGCATCCCACATGGAGATGGTCTTGAAACGGCCCGTTGCAGCCCGTGCGAGCTTTAGTGCGATACCGATCGCCTCGGCGCCTCCGGGGGCAAAGAGGACCTTGCTGAGGTCCCCGGGCGCTAGCTCGGTGAGCTTCTTCGCGAGTGCGATGGCCGGCTCGTTCGTGTAGCGGCGCGTGCAGAAGGGCAGGGTCTGCAGCTGGTCGACGATCGCCTGAACAACTTTCGGGTGTCCGAAGCCGACCTGGTGGACCCAGTTGCCGTGAAAATCGAGGTAGCGGCGTCCCTGGATGTCCTCGATGTAGGGGCCTTCACACGAGGCGAGTACGTTGAGGCAGGGGGTAGATAGGCCCTGTCGAAGGAAATAGCGCTCGTCTTCGGCCAGGATCTCGTGCGTACGTGCATTGAGCGCGCGAGCCTGCCATTCCGCCCGCCGCGATGAAAGGTTGAGATCCCCTTCGGAGCGGAGATCCACCGGTTGTGAGGGGTCGGACATGACGAAAGGCGTGGTTCCGTGTCGGGGATGTGGGTAGATAGTCCGGTTTGGAGGCTTCAAGCTAGCAATCGGGCCGGACATGTGGGGGCGACGGATTCGAGGAAAGGCGCCACGGCGCTGACCACACGTGCTCGAGCGCGTAGGCGATCCGCAGGATGGATCTCGCCGTCTCAGGGCGGCAGCCCGATGTTCTTCAGGCACATCCCATGGTTCGGCGACCGGTCCAGGCGAACGGCCGTGATTTCGCCGCATGCTTGATCGCGCGAACGCTGATGGATATCATACTACGATCTGTATCGAGGCGGTCCGCAGCCGCCTTTGTTTTGCACGAACCCCACACCGAGTTTTTCCGCCATGAGCGATCCCTCGAAATCCACCCCGTCGCGCCGCGATTTTCTCAAGACCACCGGGGCCCTGGCGGCGGCTGCCTCGTTTCCTGTCGGCATGACCGACCCGCTTGTTCACGTGGCGGAGAACAATACCATTCAAATCGCGCTGATCGGGTGCGGAGGACGGGGGACGGGCGCCGTGGCCAACGCGATCGACGCGGGTCGGGGTCCGGTGAAGCTCGTGGCCATGGCGGATGTGTTCGAGTCGAGGGTCAAGACGAGCTACAATGCCCTCATCGAGGAATATGGGGATCATATCGACGTCCCGGAGGAGCGGAAGTTCGTCGGCTTTGATGCCTACACGCACGCGATGGATGCCCTGAATCCGGGCGATGTGGCCATCTTTGCGTCGCCTCCGGGGTTCCGGTGGGTTCACTTCCAGTATGCCGTCGAGAAAGGGCTGAACGTCTTCATGGAGAAGCCCGTCACCGTCGACGGACCGACCACCCGCAGGATGATCGCACTCGCCGAGCAGGCTTCCGCGAAGAGCCTCAAGGTGGGCGTGGGACTCATGGTTCGGCACTGTAAGGGCCGGTTGGAGCTCCTCGATCGGATCCGGCAGGGAGAGATCGGCGAGATCATCGCCATGCGCGCCTATCGGATGTCGGGCCCCATGGTCACCTTCGCGGGGCCGCCGCCTCCGGGCAAGAGCGAACTGATGCATCAGATCGAGAAGTTTCACGCGTTCCTCTGGGCTTCGGGCGGTTCTTTCAGCGACTACTACATCCACCAGATCGACGAGTGCTCGTGGATGAAAGGCGCATGGCCTGTGGAGGCACGGGCGACGGGGGGACGGCATTATCGCGGAGACAATGTGGACCAGAACTTCGACACCTATGCGGTGGAGTACACCTACCCCGACGGGGCGAAGCTCTTCTTCAACGGCCGCAACATTGCCGGATGTGAGGAGTCCTTTGCGTCCTATCTGCACGGATCGGCCGGCTCGGCGATCGTGTCCACGTCCGGACACAACCCCGGCAAGGTTCGGACCTTCCGCAGCCAGAAATTCGATCAGGAAAGCCAGTTGTGGGCCTTCCCGCAGCCCGAGCCCAATCCGTATGTCACGGAATGGGAGGATCTGCTGGATGCGATCCGCCAGGACCAGCCGTACAACGAGGTTCGCCGTGGCGCCGAGGCGAGTCTGGTGACATCGATGGGACGGATGGCGGCCCACACGGGGGTCGTCGTCACCTACGACCAGATCCTCAACAGCGATCACGAGTTTGCGCCCGACATCGACACGCTGACGATGGATTCACCGGCTCCGCTGCAGATGGGACCGGACGGGAAATATCCCATTCCGCAGCCGGGGGTTGTGACGAGCCGGGAGTATTAAAAGAAGGTAAACCCCATCTCCGCCTTCACCTCCTTGACGGCGGCGATGAGCTGCCTCATGTCGTCCGGGAAGAGCCGCCCGATGCTGCCGATGCGGAAGCAGTCGGCCTGGCTGACTTTCCCTGGGTAGATGACGAGTCCCCGGTCGCTCAGGAGGCGATAGAACGTCTCGAAGTCGAACCGGGGATCCTCCGGGTAGCGAAACGATGTGATAATATAGCTCTGCAGTCCGGTGGCGAGGTACGGCTTGAAGCCGAGAGCGGTCATTCCCGCCATGATGATCGCATGGTTGGACGCGTAGCGTGCCGCCCTCCCGGCAACGCCTCCTTCCTCGGCGAGTTCGCGCAGCGCCTGCGCCTGGGCGAGGATCGTGTGGGTGGGCGGCGTGAAGCGGAACTGCCCGTTCGATTCGAGACCTTTCCACTGGGAGAGCAGATCCAGACTCATACTGCGGGCGAACCCTTCCGTAGCCAGGAGGGCCTCGCGCCGGGCGATGATGATGGCGAAGCCGGGCACCCCCTCGAGGCATTTATTGGCCGAGGTGACGAGGTAATCGACGCGGGCCCCTTCCAGATCGAGCGGGATGGCGCCGAAGCTGCTCATCGCATCGACCATGTAGCGGGCGCCGTGTCGGGCCACCACCTGTCCGATCGCTTCGACCGGATTGAGGATTCCGGTGGTTGTTTCGCAGTGCACTACGGAGACGTTCGTGATCTCCGGATGGGCCTGCAGGAGGTCCTCCACCTCCTCTGCGGTGGGGGCGATATTCTCCGGCCGGCGGAGTTCGAGCGTGCGGATGCCGAGCGTGCGGGCCATTTTGGCCACGCGATCGCCATATGCGCCGTTGATCACGACGAGCATCGTGCCGTCGGGCGGGACCGTCGAACCAACGACCGACTCCAGGCCGTATGTCCCGGAACCCTGGACGAGCACGGCCTCGAAGCCTGATTCCTGCGAAACGCCTGCGATCTCGAGGAGGGTCTGCCGAACGTGGCGGATGAGGCCGATGAACGCCTCGTCCCGCGAGCCGAGGTCGTGGACCATGGCTTGCTTGACGGTCCGGCTGGTCGTGAGCGGGCCGGGGGTGAAGAGCTTTTTGTCTTCGCCGGCATCGAGGAGGAAGTCGAGGTTCATTTCAGGGTCCGAAGGTCCGAAGGCGCGAGCGGAGCGAAGCGTCCCGGGCGCAGCAAAGCGGAGACCCGGGATCCAGAGTATCGGGAGTGTGGGGAGTATGGGAAGTACGGGGAGGCCTCTGGCTGTTCCGGACTTCACGAGAGCAAGGTCCGAGGGTCCGAGGGTGGGGGGAGTCCGAAGGTCCGATGGTCCGAAGGTCCGGGGGTCCAAAGGTTGCGCACCGAAGATACGGCGAAGGGGAAAGGCAGGCACACTTCCCAAACGTCCCCTACTTTCCACGCACGCCCATTCTCCCATTCTCCCATTCGCCCATTCGCCCACGCGCCCATTCGCCCACGCGCCCATTCGCCCACGCGCCCAT
>CAYLXM010000131.1:0-5823 GCA_964387555.1 uncultured Rhodothermales bacterium
GTTGTCCGTTTTGCCTGTCGTATAAAATTATTTTCATGGGGTCCCTTTATTTTGCTGAAAATTTTTTGAGGTGGCTCATTGCGGTCGCGCGATATTTTCCAAGGTCAACCGATATTGAGATCTGGCCCGTCGGGTACGGCGTGTCCTTTTCCATGATCCAGTCGCTTATGTCGGCTGCCAGGTCGCGGCCTATATCAAGTTGCTCGACCAGATCGCGTGTGATCAGAATCGCCGTTAGGTCGCTCAGACCGAAGACGAACTTCTGCTTTCTGCGCTCGCCTGTTTTGATGTAGTGCCTGATGGTTTTTGATTGGATCATCGAATAGACCGATGACGTCGGGACGTTCAAAACTTCCGCAAGTTGCTTAACGGTTATCATAATATCTCCTCACAATATTACATCATAATAATTTTTTACTGGACCGATTGCAATGGGAAATTTTCGGGGAGGGTTGAGGGCGAAGCCCTCTTATAAATAAAGACTACATACCTTAGTTAGAAAGAAAGTGTAAGTATCTAATAATACATAAGATGCCCTTGTTGCAGCCGGCCGCTTGCGGCCGTGCGTATCCTTTTGACGCCGCGAGATTTCTGTTGCGTTATTCCTATATTATGATATTATATAATCAAGTCAGGGATGGGCCTTGGCGAGTTCGGACGATTCAAACATCAGGAGGTGTGGCATGGGTATCAATCTAACGTGGGACATCGTGTCGGAAATCGCGGTTGTGGTGAAAAACGCTGTTAAAGTGGAAAAGGGGCGTCCTGGTATCGCGTTCCGCCTGTGCGACTGGGGGGCGGCACTGAATGTTGCCGATAAGTTCGGCCATGCGTTCGATCTGGAGATTTCGGACGTTTCCGGCTTCGCTTCTCCATCTATATTTGATCCTGAGACGGAAGAAATGGTGGAGTTCAAAGCACCTGCGGTTGGGGAATGGATAAAGGTGACGGGGGCGCGTGTGAGTCAAGAAGTCGATTCATACGGGAAGCGCAAAATCAGGATTGGTTCGGGTTGGCAAATTCGGCGCATCGGGGCGGTTGCCGGTCGGCTCAATCCAAGCAAGCCGCCTATGAGACCTGCGGCCAGTCGGAAAAGAAACGCAACTTGATATAAACGGGGCGGGGGGCTTCGGCCTTCCGCCCCAAGCCGATTTTTTTTCTTGCCAACAACAAATAACCAGATCAGATTAGATCTGATGGTGTGCGTGCGATAACCACGAGGCGCGTCCTCGCGCAATATTCAGTAATCGATGCAGTTTTCCTTTCTATTTTTTGCTTTTCGAATTACGTGAAGCCGTCTTTTGTGTCTGACTCTGGCCCTCTTTTCAGGCCAGAGTCTTGGATGCTTTTTGTCTTTTCCCATATGCAGCCGCGCCGCTGTTTGGCGCGTGCGTCCATGCAGCCGCCGCACCGCGGCGTGCGTTCCTTTATTGGATGCTTTTCGGCTTTTCGGGCTGCCGAAGGGCCGGTAGGCGGACAGCCCGTACGAGCCGAAGGCTGGGCGATCGTACGTTTCATGATCACCCACCCCGGCTGGCGCCCCCTCCCAAAAATCATTCGCGCCCAGGCTTGACCTGGGCGCTCGGACTGGACAGGCTTCACTCCTTCAGCTGGTCGTTTCCTCTCGGACTAACGTACCCGATCGTGCCCTCGTACTAAGCGCCTATCGTAATCGCCTGCTCGCGTCGCACCGTGATTCTCTTGGGTCCTTTCTCGCCAGGCTTGCGATCACGGTACGCGTTCATGAGATAGGCCGACCGGTTCTTCGCTACACGGCGTGCCTTCTGGTGGTCCTTGTGCTCGCGGCGGAAGATCGTCCATGCGGCGGCGAGCTCGTCCTCAAGCGGCGGCTCCTCCTCGTCGAACTTCAGGATCTGGTCGTCCGTGTCGAATCTATCAAGTGACTTCCAGGCGAACAGCGCGGCGCATGCACGCTTCGAGTCGCCTGATTCGGTAATGTACGAACCAACCAACTTCGCAATCGGACGTTTCAGGCTCGCTGCGATCAGATCGTCCTCGCGGCCTTTGATAAATCCCCAGGCGATCTTGCGCTGGTCCGAATTCAGGAACCAGGCATCAGATCCCATGAGCCATGACTTTACCTCGCTCAGCTCTTTCCAATCTGACGACTTGATCTCATTGATCAGATCGTCGGATATGCATGAGCTTTCATCGTAGAGTGGGTGCGCGCCGAACGCGTTGGCGTCAATCGATAGGGCCGTCTCTTCGAGCTCCGGATCCCACTCTATCGCTTCGTCTTCGTCGTCGTAGGACGCTTTCGCATCTATATAGTCGTCGTTCTGGTAGATCACAAACTCATCGACGTGATCCGGATCTTCATAATAACCTTCGATCAAATCGCGCCTGGCCGAGTCTTCGATAAATCGAATCTGCGACAGCACGCTTACGAACTTGCCCCTATCGAACAGATCGCGACTTACGTCCAGCCAGTACGCGCGTTCGTCGTCGAGCGTTCTGGGCTTGTTCGTCTCCGGCTCCGGGATATCGAACTCGGCAAGCTCATCTCTCATGTCTTCGAAATCAGCCGCGACCTCGGCGATATCGTCAGCGTCAAGCGACTTCAGCCCAGACGACTTGGCCATGACGCCGTTCTCATCGGGCCTTACGTATCCATGGATGAGCGCGAGTACGGTCTTGCGTGATAGCCGCATGTCCCTGAACACGCGGGTCATGGTGTCGACGTCACAATAGTCGATATCATCGGAGAGCATGTTAGCGAGGACCTCCTGGCGAAGATCGCTGCGTGGTGCGAGGTCCGGCTTGCGCTTTTCGTAAAGTGCGTAGACTCGGTTTCCCACGACGACGCACCGTTCCCGCATGTCGCGGTCATCCATCGATCGGTGATCCAGCGACTCGTTCTTTCTATTCCCGCAGCCCATCTCGAACAGGTACAGATCGTCAGGTACGTCCACGTTCAGCGGCTGCCTGGACTCGTCTTGCACCACCTCGGTAGCCGGAATCGTGCGGCCGAAGTCGTCTATCAAGGTCGGGCTCCATGGCGCGAGCTTCCTGACCCATTCGCCATTTTCGTTTTTCTCGTGAATCCAGTGCGGGTGGACGACGTCCTCTTCGATAATGCGATTGTCGGCGTGCTGCCAGATCGGGCTCGTGTTCTGCGAATTGAGCTTGATCGACTCGCGCCAAGCGTTCCAGTCTCGCCTGTTAATCGACTTCGCGAACTCCGCCATCTGCCTCGACCAAATCAAATAATCGTCTACGTTCATCTTCATCATCTCGTACTCCTTTCGTTAGGTTCATATTCACGTACTCACACTCGCACACATCTTTTCCCACTACTCAGCATGTGAATTTTCGGTAATCAAGCGAAAAATTTCAGTCAGGATAAGCGGGCCCTGTATTTAGGAAAACCAGGCCTAATGCTTTTTATTAGGGCCTGGTTTTCTTTTAAGGGCCCGTAGATAGACCGCCCTTATTTTTTCGCTTGATTACCGATAAATTCACATGCTATCCAAGTGGGAAAAGTGTGTGTGCGAGTTATAACGTACCCAACGGAGTCGTGCTCAGAGTCCTACATGCGAATAGCCGGCTGATCCATCGGACCAGCCGGCTATTCTATTTAATCGCGCTCGGCGATCCATTCGTTTTCATCGAGTTCGCCCGCAAGGATCGTCGCCCGGGTGCTCTCGATCCAGCGCCACTTCGATGGCACCCATTCGTCCGGCGGGTTGACGATTTCGACAGCACCCATTTGCGGAGCGGAATCTATCAGCGCGAGCACGCATTGCCCGAAGCGCACGCACATTTGATCAGATCCGTTTTCCTGCATAAACGGCGTCACTCGGATTGACCAGTAGGCGTTTCCATCTGGATCGACCTCGGAATGGGTGATAACGAACAGCTCGTCGCAAATCTGATCAGCCGGCCATGCAAAATCAGACACGCACAAGCTCGCAAGGAACAGTGTCAGCAAAATATATTTGACGATTTTCATAGTTGACCTCCCGCCCAGGCAAGGGCTGTGATAAGCGTCATCGTCCACAGGACCGCCGGAAGAAACAGGCTGCCCCGCAACGATCCCCAGGCGACCGTCAACGGCAGCCCGATAATGGTCATGGCGGACAACACCATGAGCGCCTTTGCCAAGCCTACGAATTCAATTCTCACCAGATCGATCATCGTACGTTCCTCCTTCCCGTGTGATGGGTTTATGATTCACACAAGAACACAAAAAGCCGGAGACGCTTTCGCATCCCCGGCTTCTCGTCGGCCGCCGCCAGCTTCGCCTCGCTATGGTATGTTGTTTCAAATCCTCATAATCTAATCTCTATCTGCTGTTAATTGGTCAGTCGAACGACGACGAGCCGGTCTCCCCAGCTCGTCGCCCCTCTGTCGATAAACGCTACTTCTTGGTCGCTTCGACCTGCAGCGCTTTCACCTTGAACGAGTCGTTGCCGTTATAGCTGTTCCATGAACCGGCGAGCGTGACCGTCTGCCCCGGCTTCACGCTTTTGGCGGCCTTCAGCGCATCGGCCTGCCAGCTCGGGATGATCGCGATGACGGTGTCGTTGTAGCTCATCCGTCCGGTCGTGACTTTGTGCTCGAATCTAATCGAGGCGTACTCTTTGCCGTTTTTGTCGGTCTTGAATTCGACCGACTGTGCCTTCACCGTCAGCTCTTCGGCCGCGCGGGCCGGGGTTGCGCAAAACATGAAGGTCACGATCGCCAGGACTGCCAGCATGATGGTAATGTCTTTTTTCATGATATCTTGTTCTCCTTGATTGGTTATGATGGGTAGATAGGAATGGCGGCGGGGCTGCGTGCCGTACTCTCATGCCCCGCCGTCAAGACGGGAAACTACACCGCGTTGCGCTTGGATCCGTACTTCTTGGGCTTCGGACCGTCTGCCATTGCGGCTGGCGCCCCTGCCTGTGCCGACGTCCCATCGAACGAGAACTCGTCGCTCTCGTCTGGGACGTAGTGCACTTCGACGTCTGCCGATTGATCGCAGGTCAGCTCGATCGTCTTGTAGACCGATCCCTGGGACTCGAACTCCCGCAGGCGGGCCCGGCCCTTCAGGGTGACGACTGAGTCGCGCTTCACCTTCTCGTGGCGCAGCTCGGTGACCGCGCCCCGCCAGGTGACGGCATTCAGGGTCCGTGACGCGATGACGAACGTCACGTTGCCCATCTGCCGTTTGTCCTCGGTTCGGCTGAACAGATCAGCGCCGTAGACGGGCCCCGTGAACTTCAGCCGGTTCATGTGGATCGCGTTCGGAAGCGGCTTCACTTCGAGCGCGCGCAGGTACGATACGATCGAGCCGGTCTTATGCTCGACGTAGCCAATGATCCCGACGGTCGTGCCGACCAGCGGCTGCAGCTTCGTGGCCAGGTCTTGATCGACTTCGATCGGGTACTGGTCGTTGTATCCTTTTCCGGTGATCATGCTCACGGTGTTCGTCTCGAGAACCGCCATGTCGCCGTCGATGCTGACCAGATTGCCGACGATCTTAAACCGGTTCTCGCTCTCCGGGATCACCTTCACTTTCGTCTTCTTGGTATCCATTGCTCATTTCCTCCGTTGCGTTTGCGTGTGTCGTTGATGTTCAGTCCGCCCATCGGACCGTTCGAATCTTGTGCCTGCCGTCTGGTCGCATCACCTCCTATCTTGTAACCGGCTCAACACAAAATTCTGTTCTACAAAAATACATAAGAAACACTTTTTAGCGCACTCCGCCGCGTGTCTGACGGAGTTCATAGCTGCGTCTCGTCTGCGGCCGCCGGTCGAACGCCTGGCCAAGCTGCGTCATGTGGCATTCGTCGCAGAGCGCCATGTGGGCCAGCA
>CAYLXM010000132.1:0-5727 GCA_964387555.1 uncultured Rhodothermales bacterium
GTCCAGGCGGACCAGATAGACACCGCCGGCAAGATCGCCTGCATCCCAGACGACCTGACGCGACCCCGCCTCCAACCATTCCGAGACGAGCGGATTTCCCACGGCCCGGCCGAGCGCGTCATACACCGTCATCGAAACGCGGCCCGGCTCATCCAACTCGAACGCAATCGTCGTCGATTGCCGAAACGGATTGGGGAAGTTGCCGCGCAGACCGAAGGCGGAGGGCGGCGCCGGTCCTTCCTCTACATCCGTCCCTACCGGGACGCGCCTGGCCGTCCGAAGATCGTCGATGTAGATCGTTCCGGACGAAGCGCCTTCCCCTGCGTAGGAGAGCTGGAAGCTGTCGAATCGCGCCGTGCCTTCCACCACGCCGTCGCCCAGCCAGACCCCCGTTCCGTCCTGCTGCATGTCCCAGGTCACGAGGCGCCATCCGTACCAATCCACCTCGATCCAGGGTGAAACCTCGTGGTTGGATGCCGCTGCGGCAGGCACCTTGTCGTCCACCGCAAACCGGAACAGAACCCTGCTTCCGTCACCGAAAACGGTTGCCTGCAGCAGATCGGCCGCCGTGAAGGTGGTCGCGTAGGCCGGACCGCTTCCGAGGTATTCGCGGATCAGCCAGGGTGAGGCGGAGAGGTCCCATCCGAAATCGATGCGCATTGAGGATCGGCCCCCGGTGAGCAGGTTCACCACCGAGGTGTCCGCCGACATCGCCGTCAATTCGCTGTCGATGCCTGCCGTGGATCCGCTCTGCTGGGGGGCCCACCAACTCGACGTGAATCCTTCTTCAAAGGGTTCGATGGATTTTGCCGTGAACCGGTCGGAGCCGGTCGTGAACCGGAGCTGTTTGGGAGTCGGATCGGCATTGCCGAACACGTCGCTCACTCCGGCCTCCACAATGAGCCGGTAGGCCGTCGACGCGGCCAGTTCCTCTGCAGGGAAGAAGCTCAGAATCCCTTTTCCGCGGGCCTCGTCGTACGTCGCTTTCCCGGGGATCACGGTCCCTGTAGCCGACTCTTCCAGCCGAACCCGCCCTTCGAATGAATCCTCCGCGACCGGTTCATCGTACACCAAAGATAGAATCGTCTGCAAATCGACCCCGGAGGTATTCACGCGGGGAAAACTCGCCGTCACGCGCGGCGGCTGCACATCCCGGTATCCTGTTTCGAACGATACCGTGAATGCGCCCCCCTCTTCGCCGTCTGCATCCCCGTCCAGAGCGTGACCGAATATGCCTTCGGCCGATTCGGCGAGGGTCACCGTGTAGGCCGTGAGCTCGCTCAGGCTATCGGGTCGGAACGTAAGCCGGAAGTCCTTCTGTGACCAGATGAAGCGGCCGGTTACGTCCGGCTCGATCGAAAACGCAGCCTCGGTAAGGGCCCGATCCATCTTCCGACTGAAATCGATCACGATGTCGTCCGATACACGAAACGCCTCCTGACCGTTGGCCGGAATCGTCGTGACGATGCGCGGCGGTACGGTGGACACCAGTGTGATATCCAGGAACGTGAAGAACGTGTCTACAGGAACAATCTCACCCGTGTAGGGAGCATATCCCTCCAGTGTCGTGCTCACGGCCAATGGCCCCGCCGGGACATCCTCCAGATAGTAGAAGCCGTTCGACAGTTCGTTCGGGTCCTGGCTGTACTTCTCGAAAAGCGTCTTGTGGGAATCCGTCCGATACGTGGCGTCTCCCACCGCCACCAGAACGCCGTTGATGGGCTTTCCCGTCTCGGCGTCGGCGACGATCCCCGTCACGACCCGCTTCTTGGGCCGCTCCAGCCCGTGGTACGCGAGGATGGACCAGAACATGCCCTGCGCTTCGAGCCGCTTCCACTCCGCGTTCATGTTGCGCTGGTTCTGGGTTGGATTCGTATGGAATCCGGCCTCACTCAGGGCGGAGGCCATGTTCGTGTAGCTCTGAACGAAGTTGCGCGAACCGCCCTTGCCGCCTCCCACCGCCGGGTTTGTGGCCCCTGGCAGCCTGCAGTTCGAGGCCCCGTAGAAATCGCATTCCCCGTAGCCCCCCTGGGATGGGATACGCATGCTTCGCCCGAGCCAGTCGCTCATGATCGCCGCCATCTTCCTGCCCCCTTGAGGCGAAACTTCCTCGCCCGTGCGATGCTGCGGCCAGAGTACGAATTCGAAGTTGGCCGACGGCGCGGCCGCGTTGGAATGAATGGAGTGAAAATGAGAGGCGCCCGACAGGTTGGCCAACAACACCCGGTCCTGTAGTGAGACACTCTGGATGTCGTCCGTGCGTGAAATGAATACCGTGTCGATGTCCGTCTGCTCGAGCAGCATGTCGCGCAGTGCCAGACCCACCCGCACATTCTTCTCGGCCTCCGAGTATCCGTAGATGCCCACGTTTTCCTGACGGCTGTGTCCCGGGTCGAGGAAGATACTCCACCCGGCGAGGCCCGTGACCTCCTGCGCCCGGGCCGAGGGCCCGATAAGGAGTGGCATCAGCAGGAGGGCGAGGGGAAGTAGTCGCAACATGGGACTTGCGGTCGATGGTCGGCGGTCAGAAGTTAGAGATCGGAGGGCGGCGGGCGGATTTCGGAGATCGAGAGCGACCGAAGTCATTGACCGCGATCCGGGGAAGCGTCCTGGGGGCGCGAAGCGGCGACACGGGATCTGCTTGCCGAACTCAGAGGTCAGCTGTATCAAATCGGAGGCTTGAAGTTCGGAATTCTATCGGGGTGAAATGGGGAGAAGGCAGGGGGAGACGGTCCCTATGGCATTTCGATGGGGGCCCGGTAAAGGGTACCGCGATCGGCGTAGACGATCCAGTCGCCTTCGGGCGACCATGTGGGATACATTTCAAGGGCCTCGGCGGACGACGTCAGTGGGATGGGAGTTCCCCCCTCCGCGGATACGATGTACAGGTCCGCTCCCGTTACGTCGTGCCCGTCGTCTTGGATGCGAGAGAAGACGATCCACCGCCCGTCAGGCGACCAGCCTGGCTGGTTCCCATCGCCAAGGGGCACCACGCCGGAGCCGTCCGTTCTCACGACAAAAAGGCCCTCGCCGACGACGCGCACCGCGATCCGTGTCTTGTCGGGCGACGGTACCGCCTCCACCACGCGGGCGCCCTGGAAGGGTCCGAGCGCCATCAATCCTCCGGACCTCGGATCGAATCGTGCCAGTTGCAGGTTCCGCAGCACAAAGGAGGGGGCCGACGCCGTGACCTTGGACAGATCCGGTTGGCGTCCCGTGTCGAAGACTTCCAGTTGCCCGCGCGAAAAGAGCAGCACGCGGGAGGCGTCGCCGGTCCACGTGGGAACCGCCGGCATCAGCGAGCGATAGTCGGTGAGTAGCACCTCCCGCTCCTCGTCGAGGTCGAACAGCTTGAGGGCATGGCTGCGCCGGACGCCTTCGATCTGCGTGACCCGAGCCGCGAGGGCCGCCCCATCCGGCGACCAGGAAAAGCCGAATCCGGCTCCGGGCTCATCGGTAATCTGACTGACCTGCCCGTCCCGCACATCAAAGGTCCACAGCCCGGAAAATGCGCCGGAACTGAAGGCGATCCGCGAGCCGTCGGGCGACCAGACCGGGGCGATGTACTCCACGCCTTCGCCGGCGAGCAAGATCTCCGGCGCCGCGGCGAGTTGCGGCACGCCCGGCTGCCCGTTGGTCGTCATGGAGGCGGCCACCAACAGCGTCGCCGTCATCTTCGCGATTCTAAACATCTCCTCTCCGGGTTACTCGGTTGGTTTGCCGTACTACCCCCTTGATCGGCGTGGGTTCTAGCGGATCTTGACCAGCAGGCGTGTCCAGCGCTGCACGTCGGTCTCGAGGACGACCAGATACGTGCCGCTGGCGACGGACCGGCCCGAGCCGTCCGTGCCGTCCCATACCACCTCATGCGCGCCGGCCGTTCGCCATTCGTCGCCGGCGAGACGGGCCACCGTGCGTCCGAGCGCATCGTAGATGGACAGCGACACGGTTTGGGGATCGGACAGCACGAAGGGGATGGTCGTCCGGTAGTCGAACGGGTTCGGATAGGCGGGAAGCAGAACCTGCGCCACCGGCACGGCGTCCACTTCCGTGGCTACGACCCGGCCCTCCACCGACACCGGATCCGTGGGTTGGCTTTCGATCGCGTTACGGCTGAGGGCCGTCACGAAATACCAGTACGGTTCATCCGACACATAGGGTATGTCTACCAGTGCCGTGTCCAGAGCAACGGCCAGCAAGGCGCCTTCGTTGAGGACGGCGAAGATCGGGTTGGGCTTTTCGGCGGATTGGACACGGTAGACCGCGTAGCGGCGCCAGGTCGTCTGCTCGTCCGGCGGCACGGCCTTCCAGCTCAGGGTGACCGATCCGTCGTCGTTGGACACCAGGGTCGTTGGCCCGGGTGATTCCGGGGCGGTCTGATCCTTCCAGTCCATCGGCGGGGTGATGGCCGGACGGGCGTAGAGATTCGTTCGCAGCGAGTCGGCAAATCCCTTGGAACTCAGGTGCGTGATGTTGCGCGCACGAAAGAAAGCGCTACCCTCGATGTCGGAACGGGACCGGTTGAAGCGGACTTGCCGCGGCACTTCCCCGGCCGCAAACAGCGTACCGGAAAAGGTAGCCGGATCGGATCGGTACAGTCCATGCCCGGTGTAGAGATGCCGGTCGCCGGTGACGGACGCCCACCACGGAGCGAGTTTTCCGTAGTCCTGGCCGCCGCCGAAGGGCCAGTAGAGCTGCGGGACCAGGTAGTCGATGCTCTCCTCCGCCACCCAGGCCAAGGCGTCGGCGAAGAGGACGCTGTACGCATCGAGTCCGGTGATGCCGGCGGGCACGCCGTTCTTCCAGATCCCGAACGGGCTGATGCCGAACTTCACGTGCGGTTTGATCGACCGGAGGCTGTCGGCCACCTGCGCCACGAAGAGGTTGATGTTGTCCCGACGCCACGCGCCGATTTGTTCGGTGGAATATCCTCTTCGATACGCATTGAACGTCGGCCTGTCCTGGGTAGTGATCTGGTTGGGCGGATAGGGATAGAAGTAATCGTCGAAGTGGATACCGTCCACATCGTATCGCCGGGCGATGTCGGAGACGATCCTGGTCACGTGGTCGCGGACCTGCGGGAGCCCGGGATCCAGGATGCGGATCGATCCGATGGTCAGGATCCAGTCGGGGTGCCGCACGACCACGTGGGTCGTGTCCAGCGCATAAGAGCCGACCACGCGTTCGGCCCGGTACGGATTCACCCAGGCGTGCAGTTCCATCCCCCGTTCGTGGGCGAGGGTCACGGCCTCCGCGAGGGGATCGAAGGAGGGGTTGGGCGCCTTCCCCTGGGTTCCGGTGAGCCAGTAGGACCAGGGCTCGTACGGGGAGTCATACAGTGCATCCGCCTCGGTACGCACCTGAAAGAAGACCGCGTTGATGCCGGCGCCGTGCAACCGATCGAACAGCGTTTTCAGTTCCGCCTTCTGGCTGTTCGTCGGCGCCCCTCTGACCGGCCAATCGAGGTTGACGACCGTGGCGATCCAGGCGCCACGGAATTCGTAGCGCGGAGAGGGATCGGCCGAAAGGACGTGCTGTCCCAGGGCCGGCGATACCGGTGCAGAGAGAAGCGCAACCAGAAAGGCAAGGCGGAGGACGGCAGGCTGCATCGATTAACCTCTTTCGGTGTTTTCCGGGCGATTCCCCGGCACAGTTGGGCTCGGACGCTCTCCATGCCCCTCGTCCAAAAAGCAAAGAGGGTACCCGGCTTTCCGGGCCGGGTACCCT
>CAYLXM010000133.1:0-5637 GCA_964387555.1 uncultured Rhodothermales bacterium
CCTCCCTACCTCATCTCCCAGAGGGCACGTATCGGCACGGCAAACAGGGCATCACCGAAGGAGACGGAGGCCTCGCCGTCATAGAGGACCACCCCGGCCGCAAAACGAGAGCCCGTTGCCTGCTGGAGTTTCCTGAGTCCGCGGAAATCGCGAGACGTAACCGTAGCGCCCGCTTTGACTTCCACGCCTGCGATCCGGCGCGGCCCCCACTCGAGAACGATATCGACTTCCGCCCCTTCCTTGTCCCGAAAGTGGTAGAACGCCGGCACGATATCCCTGCAACTCGCCTGGCGCCGCAATTCCTGGAAGACAAACGTCTCCACGAGTTGGCCCAGGAGGATGCGATCCTCCCGCAGGGCACCGGCATCGACAGCAAGCAGCGCGCAGGCCAAACCGGTATCGCCCAGGTGCAACTTCGGCGTCTTGATGAGCCTGCTCAGCCGATTGCTGTGCCAGGGAGGCAGCACATCGAGCAGGAATACGCGCTCCAGGAGCGTGACATACTCCTGAATGGTTGTCCGGCTGATCCGGAAGGGGGACGCCAGATCGGCAATGTCATGTTCCGTCTGATTGCAAGGTTGCGGTGCGTCCAATCGCCAGGTTGTGTCCCGTCCAATTGCAGGGTTACACGTCGTCCAATTGTCAGTTGGTACTACGTCTGATTGTCAGTTTTTGGTCCGTCTAAATGCAAGGTTGCGATCCGGCTGGTTGCACCTCTCCGTCGCGGCTGAGTGGAAACCCCGATCGCAACCGGTTCCTGTATCGCTTGCCTGTAGCGCCGCCGGATTCGCGCTTATGCGCTGAGCCATCCGATCCACGGGCGCAGCGTGTGAATCGATCAATCCACCGTGGCGCCGCGTTCCACGGCCGGTCGGGACGGCTACCTCGAACGGATAACCTTTCACGTGACCGGTCAGCGGACACACGAGAGCCAGATCCACCTTTCCATCGTATGCCGCGGGCGAAAGGACGAACGCCGGTCGCCGTCCTGCCTGTTCTCGACCCGCCTGGGGACATACATCGAGCCGGATGCTCACCCGGGCAGCCGTAGTCGGTTCGCGACCTCGCCAAACGCCGATCCCGCGTGCACGGCCACCACGTCGTGGCCGCGCAAAGGACCCTGCCATCCGGCCGAAACCGGCTCGAGGCCGATCCGCCAGGGTTGTCGTCCGATCACGTAGAACCGGTACCCGAGATCGTCCAGCAGACGCGTGGTCGACCTCTCCGCGAACGCTTCGGATCCCAACAGTTCGTAGACGATCACGTCCGCCGGATGTGCCGCCAGAACCCCGCGCGCGCCCGCCAGCACATCCCCTTCGAATCCTTCCACATCCATCTTGATGAGCCGGACGTGCTTCGCAGCCAGTTCCTCCATGACCTCGTCGACCGTTCGGACGGGAACCGAGATCGATCTTCCCGACGATCCCCGCCGCACGAGCGACGCCGCGCCGGCATTGCCGTCCGGCACCCAGAGGGATAGTGTACCCTGCTCCGCACCGAGCGCCATCTCATGGACCCGAAGGTTCGACAGGCCGTTGAGCGCAGCCGATTGGCGCAACAGTGACGCGAGATTGGGCTGCGGTTCGAAGGCGTGTACCGTGCCGGATTCCCCGACGAGGCGACTTGCCTGGAGTGCGATCACCCCCACGTTTGCGCCCACATCGAGCACCGTGTCGCCGGGACGCAGGAGACGGCGCAGAATCCGGGAGATTTTGGGGTCCAGATCACCGAAATAGGTGATGGCCCTGCCCACAAAATCCGATGCAGGCACAAGGATCCGGTCCCGATTGCGAAGACGTGACGTGACGACGCGATCGGGTCCGTCCAGCCACCGCATGGACCGGCTGTTGGCGAGCCTCCCGCAACCGGTCAGCAGGGGATAGGCGTGCAGCAGGTGCCGAGCGGCAAATCGCGCGGGCCGTTTCAGGATTTCGGAATGGGGAGCGTGCATCGGGGTAGGATTTTGGATACGCCGGAAACGTATCGAACCGAAGCGCCTCAGTCGACCAGACTTCGACGAACCGGTCTTGTGGGTCGACGAACAGGGGATGGAAACATTCCGGGCGCGACGAAGGGGACCTGTCAAGCCGGAACGGAGCGACGGCCGACGCTGCAACGGGTTCAGTTGCGAACCTGCCCGAGGTATTGATCCAGCCAGGCGAGGGTCTCCTTGATGTACTCGGCCCGGGGCGGGATGTGGTCCGTCTCGTAGAGGATGAAGCGCTTGTGTTCCGGCGGCGTCCCGAGGAGGTCGAACATCGGCTTGATGTGCGTATCCACGAGCCTGTCGTACCGTCCGTTGAGCATCAACGTGGGCACGCGCGCTCGGGTTACGTAGTGGATCGGGTTGGCTTCC
The DNA here is from genome assembly GCA_964387555.1 of uncultured Rhodothermales bacterium. Lineage (GTDB taxonomy): Bacteria > Bacteroidota > Rhodothermia > Rhodothermales > CAYLXM01 > CAYLXM01. The sequence continues at coordinate 2,357 of CAYLXM010000133.1, forward strand.
GGCCTGGCCCGAAGCCCCGCGAGGCCGCCGGCGACCAGGACGCCTGCCGCAAAACGTTCTTCTACCGCCAGGACGATCGGCCCGAGCGTCCCTCCCCAACTCATCCCGTAGAATGCGAGGTTGCTCGCATCGATGTCGTCTCGCGTCTCCAGGTAGTCAACACTTCGCCGGACATCCTTGACGATCTGGACCTGGTACTCGGCGAACGCACGGGATTCGACGGGTTGCTGATCAAGATCAAGTTCCAGCTCGCTCCGTTCGAAGGTACCCTTGTAGACCGGAAAGATCACCGCACGCCCGTTCTTCACCAGGAAGGAGAGAAACATGGGAAACTCGTAGTAGCTCTCCAGGTCCTCGCTCGAAGGGGTTCTCATGACGGCGCTGCCGGGAAAGTAGACAACCGCCTGATACGGAGGAGACACGTTCGCGGGAAGGAAGAGATGGGCCAGGATCCGCTCTCCTCCATAGGCGGCATCGAAGCTGACCCGCTCACGGGTCCACCCGCCGGTACTGACTTGCCTGTCCTCCACGAGCGCATTCAGCTCCGCCGGATCGTACGCATACTCCTCCTTGTACACATTGAAGATCGCATCGGAGACGGGCTGAAGGGTGCTTACGTCAACCGGACTGCCCGGCTCGCGGGGTGCGAATACCGCATCCGGGATGGCTTCGGGTTGAGGATAGACCGCCAGCCGAATTCCGTTTCTGGGAGAACGATCCATGGCGGGCGCCTGTCGAACGTTGCCGAACTCGTAGGTATTGTCCTCCCAGGCCCCACCTCGGATCACCCTTCCGACCGGCGTCTCGTTCCAGCACCACTCGCGAACGTTTCCCGACATGTCGTAGGCCCCGTAGGCCGTGATGCCGGGAAGGCTTCCCACGGCCACGGGCCCCTGTCGTCCGAAATTGCTGAAGGGCGCCAGTACGGCGAAACCACCCAGTTGGAAGACCCGAATCATGGGGGTCTGAGCCCCCCTGGCGACGTCCCAGTGCGCGGAGGTAGGCAGACTTCTGCCGGCGAACTCGGCAAACGCGGCGGCCTCGTACCAACTTACCCCGGACACAGGGTAGTCGGCCTGCCCCTCGGGGAAGTCTCCCCCGAGCCAGGTGGCAGGTCCCGGCTGACCGGAGGCATCCACGAACGCTGCCATCGCCTCGTCCCAGGTGAGCACCCGGCCCTCCATCTGAAAGGGATGTTTCCAGAATTCCCGGCTCCTGTACCCGCCGGCGTCCACAAATGCCCTGAACTCCCGGTTGGTCACCTCGTAGCGGCCGACGAAGAAGTCATCCAGTTGACCCTCCGGCACCCCGGTGGCTGCCACGCGGACCATCCCCTCTGGAGAGCTACCAACCGGATCCAGTTTTCTGACCAGGGCGTACGGAATCACGGTACCGGATTTCCCGCCCACCGATCCTCCCGTGTTCCAGGTCGAGGCGGCAGCGAGCACCGTTTCGTATCCCTCCTTCTCGAGTCGCCAGCGGAAAATGCCGACTGGAACTCGGACCGCCTCCAACGGCGTCACGCCGAGGTAGGACCATTCGGCCTCCGGATCCCCGTATTCCTTCATATACACCCCGGCACCGGGAGGCTCCGAAAGCACGTCAATGCGGAGGGAGACCTGAGAGAACAGCTCCGCCAACTCCTCATCATCCTCTCCCAGAACGACCTCCGCTTCCTCGGCCAGGCGGAACGCAGGAACGAGATTGCGCCATACGTCATTCTCGTCAACGAGCCGCCGGATTTCGGGGATCGCTTCGTTCCGGGCCCACCGGATCTGCGATTGCCGGTTCAGGAACCAGGCTCCGAGAGCCGCCAGCACCATCACCGCTGCCGCCGTCCCTGCCCAGTACGCTCGACCCCACCGGCGTCGGCTTCGTGCCGGCGGGCGGGACACCCCCTCCTGCCGACCTGCCAGATCCGCGCTTGCGGCCCTCAGGTCCGTGAGCACTTCCGCAGCGGCGCCGTACCGCGAGGAAGGACTCTTTGCCAGCAGCCGGTCGATAATGGGGCCAAGCACCTCCGGAACCTCCGGTCGCGCCAGTCCAATCGCCTCGTGCGGCTGGTTCAGAATCGCATACGCCATCGCCAGTCGGTACTCCGCCTGGAAAGGCAGCCGGCCGGTCAACATCTCATAGAACACCACCCCGAGTGACCACAGGTCCGTCCGGTGGTCCACAACGTCTCCGCTTGCCTGCTCCGGACTCATGTACGCGGCCGTGCCCAGCGTCGAGCCTGTCTGGGTGATCTTCGTCTGCTCCGCCACTTTCGCCAGTCCGAAGTCGAGAATCTTGGCCTGTCCCCGGGTGGTGATGACGACGTTTGCCGGTTTGATGTCCCGATGGACGATTCCCGCCTCGTGTGCGGCAGAAAGCCCCTCCGCAATCTGGGTGGCGTAGCTGATGGCCTCCTCTACCGGCATGCTTTCCCGGTCCAGCTTTTCCTTCAGGGTCTCCCCCTCGTAGTAGGCCATCGCGATGAACATCGGGCTGTCCTCCGGATCTTCGATCTCGTAGATCGTACCGATGTTCGGGTGATCCAGCGCTGAGGCCGCGCGCGCCTCGTTTACGAATCGGACTTTCTCCGGGCCGGCCCCGCCGAACGGCGAAGTAAGAAACTTGAGCGCGACCAGCCGGTCGAGTTTGAGATCCCGGGCCTTGTAGACCACGCCCATTCCCCCCTCCCCCACTTTGTCAAGGATCAGGTAGTGCGACACCGTCCATCCGATCTTGCTCGACGATGCGCTTCCCGTTTCGCCGGGCTGTGGTCCAGTCCGAGCGACCTGTTCCCGTTCCAGTGCCTGCGCCGCAAGGACCCGCTGCAGCGAGGCCGTCGCCTCCTGGAAGAGCAACTCGTCACCTCCGGACGACTCCCGCAAAAAATCCTCCCGCTGATCGGCGTTCCGCTCCAGTGCCGAGCGCACGATCGCGTCAACCCACCGGCTCCGTTCCGATTTCATGGCCGTCCTGTTCTATCGACCGAGTCCCGATCGCCGTTCCGAAACCCGGTCCGGGTGGTTTCCGCCCTCGATGGACCCCGATGCGTCGGCTTCCCGCAAATCTTCCGCCCGAATGGCCGCACCCCTTCGCGGCGGTTGCGTGTGCCGGGCGCGGCGAACCTATTCCCTTTCCCGCAGCGCTGAAGCGTCGGCACGAACCGTTCAATCGAAGATACCGCCTCAGTTGGACTTCGCCCAATGAACCGGGATCAACGCCCTCTGTGGTTACGCAGGGAACCCGGACGGACGCCGGGTTCAGCGTCAGGAAGCGACGCTGCGTTCGAG
>CAYLXM010000134.1:0-5515 GCA_964387555.1 uncultured Rhodothermales bacterium
ATGGGTATCCCCCAGCAGATGTATCCGGGTCTGACAGATCTGAAGGCGCGGCTGTCCAAGGAGGAAGTCGTCACCCAGATCCGGCGCGGCAAGGGCGTGATGCCCTCGTTTGCCCATCTGACGGAAGGGGAGGTCGACGCGCTGGCAGCTTTCCTGCTCGACCTGGATCCGTCGGCGGCCAACGAAAACGACGCGACGGCGCCGGCGTATCCATACGGGCACACCGGTTACAACCGGTTTCTGGACCCGAATGGATACCCGGCCGTCAAACCCCCCTGGGGCACCCTCAACGCGATCGACCTGAACAAACAGCGGATCGTCTGGCAGGTGCCCCTGGGCGAGTTTCCGGAACTCACTGCGCGGGGCATCCCCAAGACGGGTACAGAGAATTACGGGGGACCTGTCGTGACGGCCGGCGGCGTCCTCTTTATCGGTGCCTCGAAGGACGAGCATTTTAGGGCGTTTGACAAGCGGACTGGCGAGGAACTCTGGAAGCACAAATTGCCCGCCGGAGGGTATGCCACGCCGGCCACCTACGCCATCGGCGGCCGTCAATACGTCGTGATTGCCGCCGGGGGTGGGAAGATGGGGACCGCATCGGGCGATGCCTACGTCGCGTTTGCCCTGCCTCAGGATGTTGTAAAATTAACAGATCGGTAGTGCGATGACGGTCCCTGCGCAGCGTGGCGGTCCGCCTTCGCCTCCCCTCTGAGATGGACGTCGTGGGAAACTCCACATCTTCTCAGGCATTTAATTTGGTTTGTATCGCGGCCGGAAATTCACGAGAGGAAGCCCCGCTCCGGTGTAGTTTGACCCCGCCGACCGCGCGCTTTTGACGCCGGGCCTTCGTTTCGCTGCCCGAGAACTTGCCTCCACCCGACATGGGCATCATGTCCTCCCGTCCCGCCGGTTCCGTCCTGCCTGTTGAAACGCTTGTCGATCTGCTGCGCCTGCGCGCCCGCGAAGATGCCCCTGGAACCGGGTATACGATGCTGGTGGATGGGGAGGCGAATGAGGTCTCGCTGACCTTTGCCGAACTGGACCGCAGGGCGCGGGCTATCGCGGCGGAACTCCAGTCGCACGATGCGGCCGGCGAGCGGGCCCTGCTGCTCTATCCGTCCGGTCTGGACTACATCGCCGCATTTTTTGGATGCCTGTATGCCGGTGTGGTCGCCGTGCCGGCCTATCCGCCCCGCAAGAACCGCTCCCTGGATCGCATCGAACGTATTCTGGCCGATGCGGAAGGAGGATTTATCCTGTCGACCGAGCAGATCCTTCGTGAACTCGAGGTGCGGTTCGCTGACCATCCTCATTTGCTCGCAGCCAGGCGTTTGATGACGGACGAAATGGGGGGGGATGGTGCCGAGGGGTGGGTCGATCCCGGCGTCTCCGGCGAGACCGTCGCCTTTCTGCAGTATACATCCGGCTCAACCGGCCAGCCGAAGGGGGTGATGGTGAGTCATGCGAACCTGCTGAACAACGAGCACCTCATCCAGACCGCTTTCGGGATGACGTCCTCGGACATCGTGTTGGGCTGGTTGCCGCTGTACCATGACATGGGATTGATCGGCAACGTACTGCAGCCGCTTTATGCCGGGAACCGATGCGTGCTGATGGCTCCCGTGCAGTTTCTCGAGAAGCCCGTTCGATGGCTGCAGGCCATCTCTCGTTATCGTGCCACGGTGAGCGGAGGGCCGGACTTTTCGTACGATCTGTGCGTCCGCAAGATCGCCGCGGAGCAGTGTCATGGCCTCGATCTGAGTTCCTGGGGCGTGGCGTACAACGGCTCGGAGCCGGTGCGTGCGGAGACGATTCAGCGCTTTACGGAAGCATTTGCACCATATGGCTTTAAGGCGAACGCCTTCTTTCCTTGCTACGGACTCGCGGAGGCGACGTTGTTCGTGTCGGGCGGTGCCCGCGACGAAATGCCGGTGATGCAGCGGGTCGATGGCCCAGCATTTGCCCGAAACGAGATCGTTCCGGTGAACGGCCGCCCGGAAGACGTCCGGACGCTGGTCGGGAGTGGCCGGGTCTGGAAGCAGCAGGACGTCCGCATCGTCGACCCGGAAAATCTCACGCCCTGCGAGAAGGGACGCGTGGGCGAGATCTGGATCAGCGGATCCAGCGTCGCCCATGGCTATTGGAACCATCCCAGGGAAACGGTTGAGACGTTTGCGGGACACGTCGCGGCCGCATCCGAGGACACGTCCTTCCTTCGAACCGGCGATCTTGGGTTTGTTCAAGACGACGTACTTTTCGTTACAGGCCGCCTGAAGGATCTCATCATCATCCGCGGACGAAACCACTATCCACAAGATATTGAAGGCACGGTCGGTGCGGCGCACCCCGCGTTGCGTTCCGGCTATGGGGCTGCGTTTTCCATCGAGGTGGATGGAGAGGAGAAACTTGCCGTCGTGCAGGAGGTCGAGCGCAGCGCGTTGCGCTCGCTCGATGTCCACGAAATCGCCGGCGCCGTCCGCCAGGCCGTCTCCGATGAGCACGAGCTGCAGGTACACACGCTTGCGCTCTTGAAGACGGGGAGCATACCGAAGACCACGAGCGGGAAAATCCAGCGCAGACGTTGCAAGGCCGGTCTGGTGGCCGACACGCTGCACGTAGTGGGACGAAGCGACATGGATCGCGAGGCGCCCCCGGAACAGCGAGCGGTGGTACTGGACCGAAAGGCATTGGCAGACATGCCGATCGAAGCGCGCCGTCCCTTTGTGGTCGCCTATCTCCGCGACATGGTCGGGCGCGCCCTCAAGATGCACCCGAGCCACGTGGAGTTGGAGGCATCGTTGGGACAACTCGGGCTCGACTCGATCAACATTGTCGAGTTGAAGGCCGCCATCGAGACGGACTTCTCGGTGACGGTTCATGGGGAGGATACGCTGGCCGGGCTCAGCATTGCCGACCTGGCCGAGTGGCTCGCCCTGCAGGTTGATGCGGAGGCAGATCTCGATCTCGGGACGGCCCCCGAAGTCGGTGTCGTCGAGCGGGACCTCTTCGCCAAGTGTGAATCGGAGGGCGGGTATTTCGGCAAGTATCGGCTCGCGAAAGACCGCTACTTCACACAGCCCGTACTCGAAGGGCCCATCGGTCCGCGGATGCGTTTCGATGGTCACGAGGTGATCGTCTGGTCCATCAACGACTACCTGGGATTGGCCAACCACCCGGCGATTTGGGCCCGAACGCAGCAAGCGATCGCCGATCACGGGACCTGGTCCCCCATGGGATCCCGCCTCCTGACCGGAAATACCAAGGCGCACATCGCGCTCGAGGAGCGGTTCGCACGGTTTACGGGCAAGGAATCGTCCATCGTGTTCAACTACGGATACATGGGCGTGATGGGTACGATTGCCTCTCTGATGGGCGAGCACGACACGGTGATCATCGACAGCCTGTCGCACGCCTGCATCGTCGACGGCGCCCTCCTGGCCTCTCGCGGCAAGCGATTCAAGGTGTTTCGCCACAATGATCTGGAAAGCCTGGAAGAGCAGCTTCAGGCGGCAAACAAGAACCGCAGGGGCGGGGTCATGGTGGTCACCGAAGGGCTATTCGGGATGACGGGCGACCTCGCGCCGCTTCCCGGGATTTGCGATCTGAAGGACCGGTACGATGCCCGGCTGTTCATCGATGATGCACACGGATTCGGGACGATGGGGCCGACCGGCGTGGGGACCGCCGAGCACCAGGGCGTGCAGGATCGGATCGATCTATATTTCGGTACGTTCGCGAAATCATTTGCGGGGATCGGCGGCGTCACGGCGGGCCCCGAGAAGGTGGTCGACTATATCCGCTACAACTCCCGCACGAATGTCTTCGCGAAAAGCCTGCCGCTCATCTATGTCAACGCCGTAGATGCGGCGCTGGATGTGATGGAAAAGGAACCGGAGCGTCGGGAACGGATGTGGCACATTTCCCGCCGTCTCCAGTCCGGTCTTGCGGACCTCGGGTTCAACCTGGGCAGCACGGTTTCTCCCATCACGCCGGTCATCGTACCTGCCGGCGACGAGGAAACGGCCACACGGGCCATGCGCCTGATGCGTTCCGACTATGGCATTTTCGTCTCGGCCGTGACCTATCCGGTTGTGCCGCGCGGCGTCGTGCTGTTCCGTATGACATCGACCGCGGCCCACTCCGACGAGGACGTTGACCGCACCCTGGAGGCGTTTGATGCACTGCGCCGCCATATCGGGATGACGGTGGATTCCGGAGATGGTCATGTGGGAAAACGGGATGCGGTAATCTCCTCGCGTTCCTAGCCGGACCGCTGTCGCCCCGTTATCGCGCACTCATCTCGACGAAGCAGACCCAACGACTATGTCGTATCTCATCAGCGGAATCCAGCAAGTGGGCGTCGGGGTAGCGGACCTCGAGTCTTCCTGGTCATGGTACCGGCGGCATTTCGGGATGGATGTTCCGGTGTTTCGGGAAGCCGCCGAGGCTCCGCTCATGCAGCGCTACACGGGGGGAACGGTGCAGGGGCGCGATGCGGTCCTCGCCCTTAACCTCCAGGGCGGTGGGGGGATGGAGATCTGGCAGTACACGAGCCGTGTGCCCCAGCCTCCTGCGTTTGAGGTGTCGCTCGGTGATCTCGGCCTTTTGGCGGTGCGTATGAAAGCCCGCGACGTGGCACAGGCGTTCGCCTCCCTTGGCGCCGCCGGAGTCGGCGTGCTGGACGGGCCGATTTCCGATCCGGCCGGGCGTCCGCACTTCTTTCTTCGGGGACCCGGGGGCCTCTTCTTCGATGTGGTGGAAGGGTCGGGGTGGTTCGGCCGGGGCGTTTCGGCAACCGGCGGTCCGGCAGGGTGCCTCATCGGGGTGTCCGATCTGGATCGGGCACTACCGCTCTACCGGGACGTCCTTCACTACGACCGTGTCGTGTACGACGAGACCGGCGTGTTCGCCGATTATGCGGGGTTGCCCGGCGCGGGTCGTCGGGTACGCCGCGTTCTGCTTGCGCATTCGGAACCGAGAAAAGGACCCTTCTCCCGGCTTCTTGGACCGAGCCGGCTCGAGTTGGTGCAGGCGCTGGATTTCTCGGGACGTCGAATTTTTGAAGACCGGTTCTGGGGCGATCTGGGGTTCATCCACCTTTGTTTTGATATCAGGGGGATGGACGATTTAGGTACGGCCTGTGACCGGGCAGGCTTCCCGTTTACGGTCGACAGCCGGGACTCCTTCGATATGGGGCAGGCGGGCGGCCGTTTCGCGTACGTGGAGGACCCGGACGGGACGCTCATCGAATTTGTCGAGACGCACAAGGTACCCATCCTCGCCAAACTTGGATGGTATCTCGACCTGAGGAAGCGCCCGGCCGACCGCGCCCTGCCCGATTGGATGGTGAAGGCGCTGGGATTCAACAGGGTCGGATAGAGGGTCCGAAGGTCCGAGGGTCCGGGGGTCGGATAGAGGGTCCGAAGGTCCGGGGGTCCGAAGGCGCGACCGGAGGGAGCGTCCCGAGAGCTTGCCCCGGACTCCGATCCGGGGGAGCGAAGCGGAGACCCGGGAT
>CAYLXM010000135.1:0-5475 GCA_964387555.1 uncultured Rhodothermales bacterium
TGGGTGGCGCTTGCCGCCGGGGGGTTGAACTAGGGCCCGAAGGTCCGGGGGTCCGGGGGTCCGAAGTCGATGGTGGCGCTTGCAGCCGGGGGGTTGAAATAGGGTCCGAAGGTCCGATGGTCCGAAGGTCCGGAGTCGATGGTGGCGCTTGCAGCCGGGGGGTTGAAATAGGGTCCGAAGGTCCGGGGGTCCGAAGTCGATGGTGGATGGTGGATGGTGGATGGGAGACGCGCGCCCCGCGACTCGCGTCCCGCGCCTTCGCTCCTTACGGCAGGACGGCGACCTTGCGCCCGTCTCCGCTGACCCGTTGCTCGCCATCCGATTCTTCCCAGGGCAATCCGCGGCGGCCGAAATGCCCGTAGTTCGTCGCTTTTCGGTAGATGGGCTGCAGCAGGTCGAGCCGTTCGATGATGGCGCCGGGACGGAAGTCGAAGGAGCGGACGAAGTCGCCCGCGGCCTTCACATCCCCGGTGCCGAACGTGTTGACGTAGATGGAGATCGGTTTGGCCACGCCGATCGCGTAGGAAACCTGGATTTCGGCCCGGGAGACGATGCCCTCCAGGACGAGTTCTCGGGCTACGAAACGGCAGAAATAGGCGCCGCTGCGATCAACCTTGGACGGATCCTTCCCGCTGAAGGCGCCGCCGCCATGGCGCCCGAAGCCTCCGTAGGTGTCCGCGATGATCTTGCGTCCGGTGAGTCCGCAATCCGTGGCGGGTCCTCCCTCTACGAAACTGCCGGTCGGGTTGACGATCACCCGGATGTCCGGCCGCCACCACGGACCGAGCGTATCGGGGGCCAGGGTGCCGTAGACGAAATCGTGGATGATCGCCTGGTCGACCGCCGCCGTGTGCTGCGTAGAGACCAGCACGTCGGTGACTTCCACGGGTTGCCCATCCTCATACCGAACGGTAACCTGGGTTTTTGAGTCGGGCCGAATCCATGCAGGATCACCGCTCTTGCGGAACTGGGCGAGGTTAAAGGCGAGGCGATGCGCGAGCAGGATCGGCAGCGGCATCAGCTCGGGCGTCTCATCTGTCGCGTAGCCGAACATGATGCCCTGATCGCCGGCGCCCTGTTCGGCGGGTCCCTGGCGGTCGACGCCCTGGGCAATTTCGCGAGCCTGCAGGGTCAGGAGGGTATTGATTTCGACCCCGTCGGCGGAGAAGAGCTCAGAGGAATCCGTGTATCCGATTTCCCGGATGGCATCCCGGACGATCCGATCGACATCCACCTCGGCGTGGGAGGTGATTTCGCCGGCGAGGAGAACGCGGTCGTTCTTACAGAGCGTCTCGCACGCTACTCTGGAGTGGATGTCCTGCTCCAGATGCGCATCCAGGATGCTGTCGGAGAGGAAATCGCAGACCTTGTCGGGGTGGCCTTCGGAGACGGACTCCGAGGTAAACAGGAAGGATTGGGCCATGGCGGCGTACCCGTACGATAGTGTCCCGGTTCAAGGAGGAGCGTATCGGCCAGGCAGCGGGACGGGGCGCACAGGCCGGCGCTTTAGCAGCATTTATGCGTCGCCCTGCAAGTTGTCGATTAACTCGGCGACTCCGCGCGCTTCCTCGGGCGCACACGGAAAAGCCCGCTTCAGCTTGAGCCGGAGCGGGCCTGGAGATATCCGCGTGGAACCCGCTTTAGCTGATTTCTAATGCGCCCGCAAGCTGAAGTTCAAATCGGCGCTGTAGCATAATAATACGGGGAAATGGGAGGTGGGTTCCGGGTGTTCATTATGGGTGCGTGGGGCCGGGGGATAGAACGCAAGAGTTTAGGAGTTGAGGAGTTTAGGAGTTGAGGAGTTGAGAGGTTGAGGGTTAAAAGGTGTTGTCCCCAGGTGGGGATGAGTCCGCTTGAACCGCTCATGCCTGTCAGCCCGGACCCCGATACGGGATCTTCAGACTGAGTGAGGGCCACGGGTCCGAGATCCCGGGTCTCCGCTTCGCGTCCCCGGATCGGGGTCCGGGGCAGGCGACCGGGTTGACATGGGTGACGTGGCGTCGCTCTCCCCACAGTTTTCGTACAAAATCCGGAAAGCGGAGGGCGCTTTGTCGGGTCGCGGTCGATTCGGGAGTGTATGCTTACTTGATACCAGGCGCCGGAAGGGCGACTGCGCCGCACCACCACCACCATCCCGTTGAGAGTTGCCATGAGCAAGGAGATGACCCGTCGCGAATTTCTGGCGTCGACCGCCGCCGTGGGCGCCGTCCACATTGTCCCGAGACACGTTCTGGGTGGACCCGGCTTCGTACCGCCCAGTGAGAAGGTTCGCCTGGCGCACATCGGCTGCGGCTCGCAGGGGATCCGGGAGCTTCCGCGTATCCTCCAGCACCCGGAGATCCAGGTCACGACCGTGTGCGATCCGAACCGTGACTCGATGAACTACATCGACTGGTCGAAGGAAGAGCTGAAATGGATCATCCGCGGATTCCGGGATGAGCCGACCTGGCGGGTCGATGTGCCGGGGATTCCTGGTGGACGAGACGTGATGAAGGAGGCCATTGACAAGTACTATGCCCGCGAACGAGCCTCCGAGGGCTACAAGGGGGTCACCGCGTATGCCGATTTCCGGGAATTGCTGGAGAAAGAGGAGTTCGATGCGGTGAAAATCATCACGCCAGACCATCTCCATGCCACCATTGCCGTCGCCTGCATGCGGAAGGGCAAACACGTGACCGTTCACAAGCCGCTCGCCAACCGGATGAACGAGTCGAAGCTCGTGATCGGGACGGCTCGGCAAACGGGTGTTACGACCTACTTCCTCCCGTGGGCCAGCAATGGACCCATGGATCAGATCATGAAGTGGATCGACGGCGGGTTGATCGGTACGCTCCGGGAAATCCACAACTGGAGCCGCCGTCCGGTGTGGCCGCAGTACCTCGAGCTGCCGACGGATCAACCGCCTGTGCCGGAAGGCTTCGATTGGGACCTGTGGCTGGGCCCGGAGAAACCGCGTCCGTACCATCCTCATTACACCAACAACGTGTTCCGCGGATGGTACGATTTCGGCGGCGGATCGATCAGCGATATGGGACACTACAGCCTCTGGGGGGTCGTCAATGCCCTGGAACTCGCACCCCCGATCAGCGCCGAGGCGACCGCGTCGCACGCCATCCGCATCGAGGAACAGGTATGCCGGAAGATCGAGAACGACTTCTCCTATCCGCTCGCGTGCACCATCCGGTTCGGCTTTGCACCGGCGGCAGGCCGGGCCCCGATCGATATCGTCTGGCATGACGGGGGGATGAGACCGCCGACTCCCGATGAACTCACCGAGGACGGCGAGGAGTTCGGGGATGAAGGGATGCTCTTCGTCGGAGATGCGGGCAAGATCCTCGCCGACTTCCATGCGACCAATCCGCGCCTCCTCCCGAGGAAGAAGATGGAGGCCGTGATGGGTCCGCAGCCGGACTCGCCCCCGCGGAGACAGCGCCCCGAAGGACCGGACCCGTTTGACAACTGGATCACGGCCTGCAAGACGGGGTCCCAGCCGACCGGCAACTTCATCGAGGCGGAGACGATTTCCGAAATGTGCAACCTGGGCGCCGTGGCGCTGCGGGCCAAGACGAAAGTGCTCTACGACACGGCAAGCATGAAGATCACCAACGTCCCGGACGCCAACAAGTACCTCACGCGGGACTACCGGGAGGGCTGGGAACTGGTCTGACACGGACGAGACACTCGCCGGAGAGCTCAGCTCTTCTTTGAGGTCTTGACGGCGATCGAGCGGAAGATCTGCTGGACGCGGTCGCTCTTGCACTTCGGGCAACGAGGGGCCGCGTCCGCATGTTCACTCATGCGTTCCGTGCGGCTGAATTCCTCACCGCAGGCCTGGCAACGGTATTCGTAGGTGATCATGGCCGGGCTCGTCTGGTTAATAGGAATATGCCCGCGGCACGATTTTGATTCAAGCGGATCGCCTCGCAGCCCCTCCGCGGTAGGTCGGTTGACTCGCCTGCGGTTCTGATCCGCGCCGGGCATTCGGTGGTCCGAGCGGTGTCGGGAGCATCCCGCAGTGGATGACGTACCATCTGATACACGTATCAGGAGCCCGATTCGAGCATGCCGCCCCCGCCCTTCCGGCGGCGCTCTATCGCGACATGGCAAGGAACGCGATTGCCGCATGCTCCGGCTCCGCAAACGACGGAGGTGGTCATGGATGCGTCCCCTTTCATCTCATCGGGAGACGCGGTGCACCGGTCGCGGCGCGGGGGAGCCAGGGAGGCGATCGCGGGCATTCTGGAGCGCATTGATGTGCGGCTCGATGGGGACCGCCCCTGGGACGTGCAGGTTCGCGACGATCGGTTCTACCGGCGACTGCTCACGGCCGGGTCGTTGGGTGCCGGCGAAAGCTACGTGGAAGGGTGGTGGGACTGCGAAGCGCTCGACGAACTCTTCTACCGTGTGCTACGTGGAGGATTGGACCAGTCCTTCCGGTTCTCATGGCGTCACGTATGGAACGCGGCCAGATCGCGGTTTCTCAACCTCCAGAGTCCGGTTCGCGCCTCGCGTTCCGGGCGCCATCACTATGACCGCGGCAACGACCTGTTCGAGCGGATGCTCGATCGGCGGATGGTCTACAGCAGCGGGTATTGGCGAGAGGCCCAAACGCTTGATGAGGCGCAGGAGGCAAAGCTGGACCTCATCTGCCGAAAACTACGTCTGGAACCCGGCATGCGGGTCCTCGACATCGGTTGCGGCTGGGGCGGGTTCGCGCTGTTCGCGGCGGAACGGTATGACGTGGAGGTGGTCGGTGTTACGGTCGCTCGCGAGCAGGCGGCCCTTGCCCGGCAGCGGTGTGAAGGGTGGCCGATCGAGATCCGCTTGCAGGATTATCGGGAGGTGGATGAGCGGTTCGATGCCGTGGTGTCGATCGGCATGTTCGAGCATGTCGGACCGAAGAACCACGGCACGTATATGGAGGTTGTGGGTCGCTGTCTTGAGCCGGATGGTCTGTCGCTGCTCCATACGATCGGGCGCCACGGAGACACGTCCATCACGGATCCGTGGACCGAGCGGTACATCTTCCCGAACGGCTGTATCCCTTCGGCCCGCCAGGTCGTGTCGGCCGTGGGCGACCGGATGGTCATCGAGGACTGGGAGAATTTCGGGGCCGACTATGACCGCACGTTGATGGCCTGGCACCAGAATTTCGAGGCGACGTGGCCTGAAATTGCCGAACGGTATGGCGAGCGGTTCCATCGGATGTGGCGGTATTTTCTGCTCACGTCTGCGGGCTCCTTTCGTGCGCGGCGCAACCAGGTGTGGCACATCGTGATGTCGCCGAGGGGTGTGGAAGGGGGGTGGGGGCGGGAAAGTGGAGGGTGGATGGTGGAAAGTGGGAAGTCGGAAATCGCGTGCCCTTGAGGTGGAGTCGGGGCCTGGGGTGGGGTGTAGGTCCGGGGGTCGGCTGAAGGGTCCGAAGGCGCGAACGGAGTGAGCGTCCCGGGCGAGCCTGCCCCGGACTTGATCCGG
>CAYLXM010000136.1:0-1868 GCA_964387555.1 uncultured Rhodothermales bacterium
GATGACAAGAACAACAAGCGCTCCGCCCGGGATGACAAGAACAACAAGCGCTCCGACGGCGACGACACGAAGACAGCATCGCTCCGCCGGCGCGGACAGGCAAATCAGAACCGCAACGCGCGCGCAAGAAGCCTCAGCACAAACCGGACCCGGTGCGGCCCGGAAAACAGAACCCTGATCGTCGCGTCGGCTGCCGCCAACGGGCCCCGATCGTACAGCGCCAGTTTCACCTCCGAAACCCGCCTTCGGTAGAATAGCACCTCCTCAAGCTCCCGAAAGCGGCGCCGGTCGACCAATCCGCCCGCATGGGCCCTGCGCAAATCGGCGATACGGTGGGACTCGACCACCAGACGCTGCCGGAGCGACCGAACCTGCGAGGCGCGGTTCCTGTCGGCGGGATACAGACGAAGCGTCATCCCCTTCCCGTGCCACCGGTAGCGGACCAGCGGCTCGTCGACAAACGCGATCCTCCCCAGCAGCAGGGCGCGGAAGGGAATCACATGGTCCTCCAACACCAGATCGTCCGACAACGGGCCGAAATAGTCGACCGTCGACCGGGAAAACGCCTGCGTGGCGCCCAGAAGCGAATTGAACGAACAGCCCCAGGGATCACTGAGGGGACGAATGGCCACGGCGCCGCCCAATTCCCAGTGCCCCAGCACCAGCACATCCGACGCGCTCCAGGTGGCATGCGGGTAGTACCGCTCCGCGATGACCTTCCCCCCGTCATCGATCACGACCGCGTTGCTGAAAACCGACATCGCGCGTCGGCCGGAGTCCTCCCAGGCCTCGACAAGCCGGGCAACGCGCTCGGGCATCGACACATCGTCCGCCGCCGCACCCACGAGCAACGCTCCTCGAGAGAGCCCGACCACTCGGTTGATGTGCCCGGCGAGACCGAGATTGTTCTCGTTCCGATTGAGGACAATGCGGTGAGGGCCCCGGTAGGCCTCTGCCATGGATTGCATGACGGCGAACGTCCCATCCGTCGAGGCGTCGTCGGAAAGAATAATCTCCAACGGCTCATACGTCTGCGACAACGCCCCCTCGATCGCCTCGCGAACGAAATGCTCCTGGTTATAGGCCAGCAGCGTCAGGGTGACCAGAGGCTTATCCTGCATGACTTGTACGCCTTGTAGCTACTCGCCGGTGGTTGGGCGGTTCTTGCGATGTACCGGTGGTTCATCCTGCATGACTTGTACGCCTTGTAGCTACTCGCCGGTGGTTGGGCGGTTCTTGCAATGAACCGGTGGCTTATGCTGCATGACTCGTACGCCCCATGGCTACCGTCTTCGGATGACGTCCAGGATACGGAATCCCAGAAGCCGCTCCAGACCACGCAGACAGACCAGGCCCGTGCCGAGCAGGACGATCATCCCTGCGACAAGTCCCCATCCGCCCGGAAGGATCCTCACCAGAAGCAGCGTCAGCGCTGTACCCAGCAGGGTGAGGACGATCCATCCCCTGTTGGCGCCGGACCAGCGGAAACCCGTCAACCGGCGAGCCACAATCACCATCCCCACCGTGTAACAGACGTACAGGGCGGCAAACGCCATCCCGACTCCGTCCAGACCGAACCCCTTCAGTCCGGCCCAGATCAGGAGCCCGTGCAGCAGGTTTGACAGGACCTCGGTCGCCGCATACAACCCCGCCCTCCCCTTGGCCAGGACCATAAATCCCAGCGGCCAACTGATGACGCGCAGTCCGGTCCCGACGATCTGCCACCGGATGATCCCCGTGGCCGCGATGAATTCGGGTGAATAGAAGAGGCTGAGTACCCATGGCGCCAGCACGATGGTCGCCAGAACACCGGGCAGGGCAATGAGGATGCCCACCTCGGTCTGCTCGTTGACGAGCCGGTTGACGGC
>CAYLXM010000136.1:1968-5231 GCA_964387555.1 uncultured Rhodothermales bacterium
CCGTCCTCGCGGAAAGAATACACGAGCACGATGCTCACGACCGTACCGAAGACGGCCCCGAGCACCTGGCTCGCAACGAGATCCTTGAGCCGCCGCAACCCGCGGATCACGGCCAACTGCGCGCCGGACAGGCTCCCGAACAACAAGGTGAGGGACATCAGGGCCATCCCCCAGGCATAGCCCTCGTCACCGAACGTGATCCGGGCCAGCGGGCGGCTGAAAACCAGGCAGACGACCATCCCCAGAACGCCGCTCAGAAGGGCCACGCGCCGCAAGACCCCGCGCGTCCGCGCCACCGCACCGGCATTGCCCGACGCGGCCGCCTCCGCGATCTGGCGCACGCCGCTGCTGCCGATCCCGAGGCCCGTGACGGTACCGATGAGGCCCGTCGCCGAGGTGAAAAGCCCGACCAGGCCCATCCCGGCAGGCCCCAGCAACACGGCCAACACCTTCATCCGCACGATCCCGATGAGGATGTGGAGGATCTGTCCGCCCCCGACCAGCGAGGTCGATGTGACGATCTGCCGGTAGGAACCGACCGTGTCGGCCGGTCCGGCGTCGGGTTCCGGGGTCCGCTCCTCCCCGGCAGCCGGTGTGCGGGGCCGATCAGAGGCGTTCAAGGGCGGTGGCTACGTTCCGGCAGACCCGCTCCGCCTGTTCCAGGGAGAGATGCGGCCCCATCGGGAGACTCAGGACCGTAGCCGCCAGCTCCTCCGCGATCGGGAAGGAGCCCGGGCCGTAGCCCAGATCCGCGTAGGCCGGTGAAAGGTGCGGCGGGATCGGATAGTGGATGAGGGTGCCGATGCCCGCCCCGGTGAGCGCCGCCTGCAGCGCATCGCGTCGGGGGTGACGGACCACAAACAGGTGCCAGACAGGGTCGTCATCCGCTCCGATCGCAGGCAGTTCGAGTCCGGGAAGTCCCTGTAGATGGTCCAGGTACAACCGGGCGATGACTTTCCGCCGCTCGTTCCATTCGTCGAGTTTGCGCAACTTGACGCGCAGGAACGCCGCATGCAGTTCATCGAGACGGGAATTGAATCCTTGCGCCTCGTGCCGGTACTTCACCTCGGATCCGTAATTGCGTAGCATCCCGACCTTACCGGCGATATCTGCGTCATTCGTAACGACGGCGCCGGCATCGGTGAACGCTCCAAGGTTCTTTCCCGGGTAGAAGCTGAAGGCGGCCGCGTCGCCGAGCGTCCCGCAGATCCTTCCACGGTATCGGGCGCCATGGGCCTGCGCGGCATCTTCAATCACGAGAAGATTGTGTTTGGCGGCCACATCGGCGATTGCCTCCATGTCCGCCGGGCGGCCATACAGGTGCACCGGGAGTATCGCTTTCGTTTTCTCTGTGACGGCCGCTTCAACGTTCGCCGGGTCGAGATTGTACGAGTCCATCCGCACATCCACCCCGACCGGGGTCGCCCCGGCGTACGATACGGCCAGCCATGTCGCGATGAACGTGTGGGACGGCACGATCACCTCGTCGCCCGACCCGATCCCATAGGCGCGTAGCGTGAGATGAAGCGCATCGAGTCCACTCCCGACTACGACACAGCGTGAGGCTCCGCAGGATGCGGCAAATTCCTCCTCAAACGACGCCAGTTCCTGACCAAGCAGGTACCAGCCGGAGTGCATGACGCGCCGGTAGGCCGCGTCCATCTCCCCCTGCAATTCCTGGTACGTTGGCAGAAGCTCGAGGAAAGGAATCGTCATGGCTTCGCTCGCACGCGCTCGAGGTACTCGTCGTAGTCGCGAAAGTAGTCCGCCTCGTCGTAGAGATTCGACGCCAGCACCATACACACCGAGCCGGAAGAGAAGTTGTCCAGTTCTCTCCAGATCATCGGGCAGATGTAGAGCCCGACATACGGTCGGTTGAGGGTGTAGCGACGCGTCACGAACCCGTCATCCAGCAGGACATCGAAGCTCCCTGAAAGCGCGACGATGAGCTGGTGAAGGCCGCGATGGGCATGCCCTCCCCGGGCTTCGCCTGCCGGCACATCATACAGATAATACACCCGCCGGATGTCGAACGGGATCTGCGTGCCGGATTCCACGAACGTCAGGTTTCCCCTTGGATCGGAGATCTTGGGTAGATCGATCAGTTTACAAAGTTCGATGCGCATGGGCAGGCACCCGTTCACTGGTCGCAGAGGGGGATGATGGACCCCGTCCTCGGGGCGGCCGTCCGTCCGACGGTCCTCTCAGAAGCGATCCGACGGGTTGATCTCCGGTTGGTTGGCTTTCGAATAGGACGACGGCGGGAACGTCGGCGTCCCTATCGGCAGGAACGTCGTGGCTACGGTCTCTGGAGGGACCGCACCGCTTTGGCGGGGACGCCCAAAACGAGCGTGTACGGTTCGACGTCTCGGGTGACCACCGCCCCCGAGCCGACGATGGCGCCTTCTCCGATGCGCACGCCCGGCAGCAGCGAGGCCCCCATGCCGATGCTGGCATGGTCTTCCACACGCGGCCCCACGATCCGCCCCTCCTCGTACTGTCGTTTATCCATCTGGTTGTCATTGGCGCTCCCGACCAGTACGCTGATGAACACGTCGTCTCCGATGATCACGTTGCCCGTGATGTGAGTCATGTCCATGATCTTGACCCGGTCGCCGATGACCGTATTGTAGTTCACGGTGACATAGCGGCTCACGATGCAGCGCGATCCCACCCGGCATTGTTCCCGGATGGACGCGCCGTCCCCGATCAGCGTTCCGGCCCCGATCTCGACGTCCTGAAAGATCACCACGTGAGGACCGATGGACGAGCCGGCGCCGATCCTCACGCGCCGCTCGAACGAGATCACGCGGGCTGTCGCACCCGCCCCCTTGGGTTCTTTCCCCAGGTAGGCGCCGGGGAACACCTCGACATCCTCCGCGATCTCCACCCCGCTTTCGATTACCACGTGGGGATGAATGTGAACGCCCGGGCCGATCCGCACGCCGGGCCGAATCACGGCAAACTCGTCGACGGTCACATTCTCCCCGATGTCGGCGGTCTGAACGATGGCATGCGGGCTGATCATGGTCAAGCAGATGAGGTTCCAAGAGGTCAGACAGGTCAATGCCCGCGCCTAAGATACGAGGATTGCCGAACGGGTCCCACAATCCACCATTCACCACCGCCTTTGAGCGGCATCGCCCACGAAAACCCGCAACCTTCCGATACTGCCCATACTCCCCGCACTCCCGATACTCTGGATCCCGGGTCTGCGCTTCGCTCCGCCCGGGATGACAAGAAAACCAAGCGCTCCGCCCGGC
>CAYLXM010000137.1:0-5183 GCA_964387555.1 uncultured Rhodothermales bacterium
ATAGAAGGCTACCTCGGCTTGCCCGTCGCTCCAGAGGCGGTCGACGAGAAACGGCCGCTCCACCAAGCGGCCCCAGTCGTCCTGGGGACGAGCGGGTGACGCCGGACCCGGGGACTCGGGCGCGCAGGATGCAAACAGGGCCACGACGGCAAAAAGGAGGAACAAGCGACGGACGGTGGATAGCATGGGGAGGATCGGTTTACCGATTTTGGATGAGAGCGTGCCCGACTCCGCGAACCGGTACTCCACGCGGGCCAATCGACTTCGCGCGGGCGCGCCGCCTGATCCGTCCGTACACCGGGTGGGTCCGGACTGCACGTGCGTGTTACGAAAACAGGTTCGATCGTCATGAACGCACCGACCCTGCAGAGGGATTCGGCGTTTGATTGTCTGACAAGGTACACCCCAATCCGTCAACTCCTGATCGTGCACCGCTCAACAGGAAAAAGCCCCGAGCCGCCCGGCTTCGATGAACGGCCTCTGGAGGGATCATCCACCCGAACGCTGCTCATCGAGATTGCAGCCGTCGCGCTCTTCTGGACCGTCATGGCGTTCCTCTTCGTGGGCCAGCGCGCAGTGGGTCAGCGCGGACCGTTCCCGTCCGGCGTGACGCGTCCAGATGTCCTCCAGGCATTTGTCTATTTCTATTTCTGGGCCCTGCTGACGCCCTTCATCTTCCGCCTGGCGGGTCATTATCGGATCGATCGCACGGACTGGCCCCAGCGGCTTGCCATCCATTTTGCGATCGGCATGCTGGTTTCGATGTGCACCGACCTGTATGGGGACTACACCCGCTTTGCGCTGGGTGTCGGAAGGCGCTGGCAGAATCGGCCGTTCAGCGTACGGGAGGCCTTTCTCGATCTCTGGTGGCTCAACGAGTTGATCATTTACGTCGCGGTGCTGTCCGGAGGATTCGCCCGATCATACTTCCTTCGCTATCAGGACCGGTTGCGCGAGTCGGCTGAGTTGCAGGCCCAGACCACGCGCCTCCGGGCGCAACTGGCGGAGGCCCGGCTTCAGTCCCTCCGCATGCAACTCAATCCACATTTCCTCTTCAACACCCTGCACGCCATTTCCTCCCTCGTTGATCGGGATCCGAGGGGCGTGCGCCGCATGATTGCCCGTCTGAGCGACCTGTTGCGGCACAGTCTGGACGGTTCGGAAGAACAGGAGATTCCACTGCAGGCGGAAGTCCGTCAACTCGACCGATACCTCGATATCGAGCAGGTCCGTTTTCAGGGCCGCCTCACTGTAGAGGAGGATATCGCAGCGGATGTCGCCGATGCCCTGCTGCCGACATTTATCCTTCAGCCCCTCGTCGAAAATGCGATCAAGCACGGCGTGAGCCGGCGTGAGGGCGTCGGAGAGATCCTGATCTCAGCCTGGCGCGAGGCCGACGACCTGATCGTGACCGTCACGGACAACGGTCCGGGACTCGGCGAGGATGCCGCACCTGCACCTGGAGTCGGCCTGCGCAACACCCGCGAGCGCCTCGAAGCGCTCTATGGCAATCGGTATGACCTGACGATTGACAACGCGGAGGACGGCGATGGCTGTGTGGCGCGCATCAGTCTTCCGTTTCACCGTGAACCCGTTGCGGCCGACACCGCCGTATCCAGGAATCCGTGATGAGCGAGCCGCAGCAGATCTACCGTGTTTTGGTGGTCGACGATGAACCGCTGGCACGCCAGCGCCTCGTCGACCTTTTCGCCGGCGTGGAAGACTTCGACGTGGTCGGCGAGGCAGAAAACGGCCGTGACGCCGTGGAGGCGATCGACGAACTCCGGCCCGACGTCGTCTTTCTCGATGTGCAAATGCCGGCGCTTACCGGACCGGAAGTCGTTCAGGCCGTCGGTCCCGACCGAATGCCCGTAACCGTGTTCGTCACCGCCTTCGATCAATACGCCGTCAAAGCCTTTGATCTTGCTGCCCTGGACTACCTGCTCAAGCCCTTCGACGACGACCGTTTCGAACAGGCGCTTGACCGCGCGCGAAGCATGTTGCGCCTGAAGCAGGTCGACTCGATGCGCCGGCGCCTCCTTACCCTTCTCGAGGGCGGGTCCGCCACCAATTCGCTCTCCGCTCCGCATGACTTCATCGAACGGCTGGCCGTCGAGATGCGCGGCCAGATCCGCGTCATCCCGGTCGACCAGATCGAGTTCTTCACCGCGAGCGGACCCTACGTGGAACTCCACGTCGGAGAGCAAACCTTCATTATCCGGGAGCGCATGCAGACGCTCGAGGACCGCCTCGACCCCTCCCAATTCGTCCGCATCCACCGGTCAGCCATCGTCCGCATCGACCAGATCGACGTGATCCTGCACAGCGACGGAGGGGATTACGCCGTGCGCCTCAGGAACGGCAAGCGCCTGAAGGTGTCCCGCGGACGTCGCGCCCTGCTCAACGACCGCCTCGGCATCTCCCATTCGGGCTGAGCCCGCCCCTGCCCGCGCATTTCGTGACATACTCGTGCAGTTGGTGTATCAACACGAATCTTGCTCGCCTCCGATGGACTATAATAGGTTGTGTTGAATGAGTTGAATCATTTGAATGTTTAGAACGTTTTAGGCACGAAGAGACAATGATGCGTTCGAATCACGGAGGACACATGATGAGCACTAAATTTCCTTTTTTCATAGGCCTGCTGTTGCTCGCCTCATTTTCGGCCTCCGCTCAACCCCGGGCGGGCCAGGGTGGAGCACCTGCGGCGGGCAGCATTTCCGGTGTGGTTGTCGACGGCGCCGACGACCAGGGTATTGCGACGGCTACCGTTGCCGTCTGGAGCGCAGCCGATTCGTCCCTGGTGACGGGCTCCATCTCGGACGCCAAAGGTCGTTTTACGGTCGAGCAACTGCGGCCCGGAAGCTACTACCTCCAGGTGAGTTTCATCGGATATGCCACCCGGACGATCCCCAACATCGCCATCGTATCTGGAGTGCAGAAAGTTGATGCCGGGCATATCGGATTGACCGCCGACACGGAAATGATGGATGAGGTACAGGTCGTCGCCGAGCGCAATTTCGTTGAGGTCGGCATCGATCGGACCGTCTACAACACGAAGGATCAGATCGTATCCGCCGGCGGGTCTGCGAGTGATGTACTGCAGAACATTCCCTCCGTGGAGGTGGACATGGAGGGGCAGGTCAGCCTGCGGGGCAACCAGAATGTGGCGATCCTGATCAACGGCCGGCCCTCGCCCGTTCGCGGCAGTGCCCTGGCCGGGTTCCTGCAGGGTCTGCCCGCAAATTCGGTGGAGCGTGTGGAGGTCATCCCCAATCCTTCCGCCCGCTATGAGCCGGATGGAATGGCCGGGATACTCAACATCGTACTCAAGAAGGACGTCAACAGAGGGCTGAACGGCTCGGCTTCCGCCGGGATCGCCTCGAACGAGGCGTACAACACCACCGCGAGTGTCAACTTTGCCCGCGGGGCGTTCAACGTGTTCGGCAATTACGGCTTTCGGGTCGACAACCGGAACGGGAACAGTGCGCTCTTCCGTGAGAACCGGTTCCGTGACCCGTTGACCTACCTCGATCAATCCGAACTGGAAACGCGCAGCAGCCGATCCCACGTGCTGAACACGACGATTGACTATTCGATTGACCCGCTCGCAACGATTTCTCTGACCTCCCTGTTCAGTACGAGGCCTGAGCGGGAGAATGAAGTGATGGACTTTCTCACGAGCGGATCCGACAACCTGGCTCTGGACCGCTTCAATCGGGTCGCGCTCAATGAAGAGACGGATTTCAGTACGGACCAGACGTTGGCCTTTCGACGCGTGAAAGACCCCTCGAGGGACGAGTTGGTGGTCGAGGCCCGGTTTGGGATCAATACGGAAAGCGAGTTCGGCCGGTTCACCGAGCAGGACCGGCTCCTGCCCGATCTGGCGCTTCGGGAGTTGCAGCACAATGACGTCGACTCGCGCCAGACCTCCGGATCCCTGCAGATCGATTATGTGAAGCCGTTCCTTGGCGGCAAAGTGGAGACAGGCTATAAGGGATCACTCCGCGGTCTCAACAACGCGTTCTTTTCGGAGACCCTCGACGAGGCGAGCAGCGAATTCCTGCCGGACCTCAACCTGAACAACGCGTTTCTCTACGTCGACCAGATCCATGCCGCATACGGCACATTTGGGCGAGATTTCGGACGGCTGGGATTTCAGGGCGGCATCCGCCTCGAGCAGGCCTTCACGCAATTCGACCTGGAAACCACGAACGAGCAGTACGAAAACGACTACTTCAGCGCATTCCCCAGTGCCTTCTTTACGTTTAAGGTGACACCGACGCAAACGCTGAAAGCGAGCTACTCCAAACGCATCAACCGTCCCGGTACGTGGCAACTCAATCCATTTGCCAGCACGGAAGACCCGCTGAACCGGCGCGTAGGAAATCCCTACCTGCGTCCCGAGTATGTCCATGCCTTCGAGGCCGGCTATACCCGCTTCTCGCCCAAAACGACGATGACGGTGACGCCCTATTTCCGCCGAACGGTCGACGAGATGCGGCGGTGGGTCACGGTGGACGACAACGGCGTGGCAACGATGACGTTCGAAAACTTCGACACGAGCGACTCCTACGGTCTCGAAACCATCGGTACGCTTCAGGTCAAGGGGCGGTTTAACGCCTTTGCCGCCTTCAACGCCTATCAGGTGGTTACCGACGGATCGAGCGTCCAGGCCGACCTCTCCAACAAGGCGTTCGGATGGAACACGCGGATTAATGCCACCTTCTCCATCCTCCGATCGCTCGATCTGCAGGTGTCGTATTTCTATCGTGCACCGATGAACATCGAAAACGGCCGAATCGGTGCTTTTTCTATGACGAACGTGGCGCTTCGTCAGAAGCTGCTGGGCGATCGGGCCGACCTGAGCCTGCGCATGAATGATCCGTTCGACCAGTCCGGGTTTAGTCTGCAGCGCGGCGACGACCGGTTCTACGTCGAGCTGGACCGCCGATGGCAGTCCCGTACGGCGCTCATGACGTTTACCTACAATTTCGGTGAACGGCAGGGCCCCACCCAGAACCGCCGCCGGGATAACCAGGATCGGGCGAACGATCGCGTGGATATGGACTTCTAGCCCGTCCCACCGAGGGCTGGAGCACAAGCGCCGCCGCGACCGGGGTTATCCGGTTTCGGCGGCGCTTCGTTGTTCCCGGTCCTGTTGCTCTCGGATGCGCTTTGTA
>CAYLXM010000138.1:0-5108 GCA_964387555.1 uncultured Rhodothermales bacterium
TAGCAAAGAGATGCAAAGTACAGCCCCTGTGTTTTATCGTTTTACGAATAACCCGATGGAGGTAGAACTCGCAAAGAGTGGGAAAATCCGCCCTTCTCAGAATGCCATTGACAATAGAACTGAAAAGGGGCTCTCTGTCGCTTCTCACCCGAACTATGGAAGATTTGGGTATCGCTACGGGTACCGAGTAACTGGGAAGGTAGTTGGCACTGGAAGTGATGGCGAGCCCCTGCTCGAAACCACGTCCATTCAACCAATAGATGTCGGGGTGAGGCCCAGAAGTGTGCTATCGAGGGATTATGAAAAGCGGCTGACGGTGGCCCTTAAAGGGCTCGGATGGACACCACAGCAGTATGATGAAGCGCTGGCGGCCCGAGTCGATCCATATCGGAAGAAGTGAGCAATGAACTGCGCTTGCGGCGACCAAGGCGACTGGCGGTGCTACCGCTGCAAGAAAATGAGGTTTGACAGATGCGCTATAATTCCTTCGGAGCGAATGCTTAATGGGTGACGCCGGCGGCGGTATCGTCACCACTCAGGTAGACGGCTGGACCGTCACGTCCAATTCGGCGAAGGATGAATCGACTCTCCGAGCCTCGCTGAAGCCCAAGGTTGAGGCCGCGCTGTCTCAGGCTGGGTCGGAACTGGGCAAGAAGGGCGCGGAGGCCAAGGCCGAGAAGAAGGCCGAGGTCAAGCCCATCCCGGCGCCGGCCGAGAAGCCTGAGGCCAAGCCAGAGCCCAAGGAAGCGGCGCCCAAGAAGGTCGAGGCCAAGCCGGCCGAGGACAAGGCCGAAAAGGCCGAGCCCGAGGTAGAGCCCGAAGCGAAGCCCGAGGAAAAGCCGCTCGGCCCCCCTCGCCACGATCCCCGGGCCAGGATGCTGGAGGCCACGCGGAAGGAAGCCGAGGCCAAGCGGCTTCTGGCTTCCGAAAGGCAGGCCAGGGAGGCCCTAGAGGCCCGACTGGCGGCCCTGGAGCGCGGAGAGCGCCCGGCGCCGAAGGTAGAGGCCAAGCCTGAGCGGGACAGGTCACAGAAGCCCACCCCGGACGCCTTCGAGTCATACGAGGAATACCTCGACGCCCGGGACGACTATAACCGGTCGCAGTGGGAGACGCAGGTCAGGGAGAGTCAGGCCCGTTCGGCCGTGGACCGTGCGCTCACCGATCAGGTATCGAAGTTCCAGAAGGCCGCGAGCCAGCACCTCGAGCAGTTCAGCGATGACGTGCTGTCGCTGAGGACCGAGTTTCAGCTTGCCGAGGGCGAGGAGCCTGGCGGCGAGAACTGGATCGCAAACGAACTAGTTTTCAGCCCGGAGACTGCGCCGTCTCTGATGCTGCATTTCTCGGCGCACCCGGAAGACTTACAGCGGATCGCCGCGCTGTCTACCCCTCGCGCAGTTTCCCGCGAGATGGCGAAATTGGAAGCCCGCTTGGAGGCTGCCCCGACTGGTAACAGCACCAAGCGTGACGAAGACGTAAGCAGGGCTGCCCCCCCGGTTAAGCCAGTGACCGGCAAGCCCTATGTCACCGATGAAGGATATCGCCCGGGGATGTCCCTGGACGAGTACGCACGCTGGAGAAAGCGGCAGAAGTCCTAGTCGGCGACAACCCGTAAGGGGTCGTTCATGGCTAACACATTGGTTACGCCTGAATGGGTGACGATGGAGACTGCATTCAACTTCAGCAACTCGCTGAGGGGCGTGCAGAACTTCGATCGTTCCTATACAGACGAATACGTGCAGAGCGGGGCCAAGGTCGGCGATACCTGCAAGATCCGCCTGCCGCAGCTCTACGAGACGACCACGGGTGAGGCCCTGACGGTCCAGAACATTCTGGACCAGACGGTTCAGCTCATCCTCAACCGGCGTCGGCATGTCGGAGTCGGCTGGTCTTCGGCTCAGGCCACGACCGACCTCGACGAGATCCGTAGCCGGTACATCATGCCCGCCGCCGAAACGCTGGCCTCGGTCTACGACCGGCTGGCGCTGGGCGACGTGTACAAGTCGGTCTACAACATGGTTGGCACCATCGGGACGATTCCGACTGCGGGCCTGACCTACTCCACCGCCGTCTCCAAGATCCTCGACCTGGCCGGTAAGGACGAGGGCCTGGTGGCGATCCTGTCGCCGCTGAGCAATGCGACGATTGCGGCCTCGACCTCGACCATGTTCCACCCTGGCGGGAAGCTCGCTGAGAACTGGACCAAGGGTCAGTTCGCGGCCGAGCAGCTCGGTATTAGCAAGTGGTTCACCGATCAGAACACCCCGCGATTCACCTCGGGGGCGGCGACCGTGGCGTCCACGCCTGTCATCAACGGGGCCGGGCAGACCGGCTCGAGCATCGTGACGAGCGGCTGGGGCGCTGGCGGAGCGGCGCTGGTCAAGGGTGACATCGTTACCTTCGCCGGTTGCTACTGGGTCAACCCGCTCTCGAAGGAGAGCACCGGTCGACTCGCGCAGTTCGTCCTGACGGCCGATGTCGCTGACGCGGCGGGCGCCGCCACTCTGTCGATCAGCCCTGCGATCATCACCTCTGGGGCTCTCCAGAACGTCACTGCCTCGCCGACGAACGGCGGCGCGGTCACGTACTGGGCGATGGCCGCCGGTGGCACGCAGGCCGCTACCGTGGGTCCGCAGAACCTCGTGTTCCACCCGAAGGCCTTCGCGACGGTCATGGCTGACCTCGTGATGCCGAACGGTGGGGCGAAGGGGACTCGGGTCCAGTCGAAGGACCTTGGAGTTGCTATGCGGTACGTCGAGCAGTATCAGATCACGACGGACCAGAACCTCAACCGCATCGACATCCTGTTTGGGTCCACCGCCGTGGTCCCCGAGTGGGCTGTCAGGGTTACCGGGTAAGGGGAGGGCAAGGCAATGGCATTCACCTACACCGGTTCCACCACGTTCTCGGCTGCCGTTACCACCGACGCCGTCGAGGTCAACCTCACCACCACCACCGGCGTGACCGTCGGCATGATTCTCGTGACGGGCGTGGAGATCATGCGCGTTCGGGACATCCCGGTCGCTGGGCGAGCCATCGTGACTCGCGGACATTCCGGCACCCCCGCCGGGCCGCACAACAGCGGCGAGACGGTTTACTTTGGCCTGCCGAGCTCTTACGCGCAGATCAAGGACAACTCCCTCGCCCTGTTCGGTCCCTCGTTCAAGATGCCTGACATCTGCATTCCCGGCTCTCGCGGCGTAGACGTTCGCGGCTACGAGTACATCCTGGTCGATAGCACGGCCTCCATCGTTCCGGGGGCGACGGTGCTCATCTCCAAGGATGGCAACTACACCGCGTCCGTTCTCACCGCGGCCGGTGCCGGCAACGTCGGGATTTTGATGGAGGACGCTACCTCCAATCAGTGGGCGTGGGCGATGATTCGTGGCCTTCACACCCACGCGAAGCTGGTCGGCGGCAGCTCGCTGATGACCTCCACCGGCCTTCTCCGCGCTTCGACCGAAGTCTCTACGCCCGCCGTCGGGCTTAGGGGCGCGACGACGAGCGGAACGACCGGGACGACCGTTACTCTCGGCGCCACCGGTGGCGAGGTCTTCCGTATGTGGCCGGCGAGTGCGTACTCGTCCGCGTCCACTTCGGCCACCTCGGAGACCGGCGCCTACTGTGCGGTCTGGATGGACTACCCGTTCGTTCAGAGGCGCATCAGCTCGTGATAACGTTCATGTCGGGTATTGAGGCTCCTTTGCCTCGCCCGATGGCGGCCCGCACAGGGAGAAAGATCGCCCTGTGCGGGTCGCACTCCGCATCGTTGTCGGATGCGCCGTGGGGCGATCCATCGTGGGAGTTCTGGGGGCACGCCTCGTCGCGTGCGTGGTACAGGCAGGAGATGGATCGTTACTTCGACCTCCACGTCCCCGCGTGCTGGTCGAGGGCCGGGAAGAAGGGCTCCCGCTATCCTAAGTGGCTCGCGGCGAACACCGTCCCCATCTACATGCAGGAACGCTATCCCGAGGTCCCTGCGTCTATCAAGTACCCGAAGGGGCGCATCCTGCTCGAGTACGCTGACGCTCGGGGCTACTTCACGAACCACGTCGCCTGGATGATCGCCCTCGCGCTGTGTGAGGGTGGCGTCTCGACCATCGGGCTCTTCGGTGTGAACTATTCGACGCAAGGCGAGTATGAGCGCCAAAGGGGCTCGTGCGAATACTGGCTTGGCCGTGCTTCTGGCATGGGTGTCCGGATCGTTCTGCCCGAGCAGTGTACGCTGCTCCGTGACCCAGCGTTGCTGTACGGCTACGAGTCGCACGACAAGACGACCGGCGTGCTGCGGCCCGAGTTCAAGGCTAAGAACTGGAAGGGGCCGGAGACGATAACGCCCGTGCTGCCCAACATGAAGGTGAAGCGGGCCGATCCGCCTGAGCATCTCAAGAAAGAGATCGCGCAGGAAGAGGTGGACTATCCGAGGCCGGAATGGTCGCTTGGCCCGACGCATGGCCGCAGCGATGGAGGTACGGGCGGGCTGGATGTCTTCCAGTTCGAGGTCCCGGATGGTTTCGTAATCGAGAACGTGTCTGTACAGATACCCGAGGAGGCTTGATGTCCGAAAGGTTCAATCCCGAGGCTGACGCGGCGTGGAATCGTGAGCCCGGCGTCGTGATCGTTCCCGGCTCCAACTATGCGAAGGAGCGGGCCAAGTTCGAGCAGTTCCCGAGCGCGTTTGGCTCCCCGGGGAATCCGTATGTCTACCGTGAGTTCCCGAGGATGCTGTATCGCGCCGAGGTGTACCAGGGCCGTATCGCCTGCGGCGCCACGGTGGCGGATTCGGGGGAGTTCAGCAACCCGAACGAGTACAACCGTCAGGATGAGTCGGCGCGGCGGTTCACCGAGCGATGCCAGCGCGTGGTCAACGACGAGCGCGAGATGCAGGTCGCCATGGAGAACGGCTGGCGCAAGACGCAGGCCGAGGCTGTGGAGTACCTCGAGAACCGGCAGCGTAGCCAGGGGCAGGCGGCGGCCGAGCGGAACTACGCCGACCGCAACTTGAGCGAGACTGCGAAGGCCGAGGCTACGGCGGCGCAGATCACGCACTTTCAGGAGACTGGACAGCACCTCGAGGCTGTCCCCGAGGCCCCGGTCAAGCGGCGCCCGGG
>CAYLXM010000139.1:0-4874 GCA_964387555.1 uncultured Rhodothermales bacterium
AGCGCCCTGATCGCGTCGCCCCGGGAGAGATCGGCCAGCTCGAATCGCACACGGTCGCCCAGACCTCGCTTTTCCATCTCCCGCCGGGAGGCTGATATACGCGCCGGATCCCGTCCGACCCCGACTACGAAAAAGCCGTGCTCGGCCGCGAGGCGACGCGCGATGGCCTGTCCGATCGCGCCCGTAGCGCCGGTCACCAATGCGATCCGCTCCAATGCTGATGTCATGATTCACACACGTTCCATGATGCGGGACGAAACTCCTTCAGGGATCCGACCGTTTGGCAGGATCGTTGGATACGAAACCGCACGGAGGGATCACCTTCCGGCAGATTTGAGAAGGGGATCTCGCCGCACGCCCGTACTACAGACTCCAACTCCAAACTTCAAACTTCAAACCCCCCAGACTCCCCCATGCCAACGTACGAATACCAGTGCACCGAATGCCGCCGGCCCTTCGATCTCAAAGCAACCGTGGCCGAATACGAACAAGGACTCAACTCCGAATGCCCGTGGTGCGGATCCGAGCAGACCCAGCGCGTCTTCTCCGCCGCCTTCGTCGGGTCAGGCTCCTCGTCGTCCGCTTCGTTCGATTCCATGCCCTCCGGACCGTCCTGTGGATGCGGATCGGGATGCGGATGCAACTGAGCGGGTTCAAAGTTCAACGTTCGAAGTTCAATGTCGGGTAAACGCAATCGGCTCCAGCCGCAGGCAACTTTGAACTTTGAACCTTGAACTCTTCCCTCATCTCCAGGGCGCCTTCTCCGGAAGCAGTTCATTGAACCGGGCGACCAGTTCATCCTCATAGCCTCCTGCATAGGATTCGTTGAAGAACCGGTCAAGGGCTTCGCGATGGAGCCGCTCCCACGACGCCTCCTCCTGTCCGGGGTTGATCGGGTAGAACAGGGCGCCTACCGATCGTGCCGCGCTAAGATCGCCCGGTGCGTCACCGATCATCAGCATCCTCCCCGGCGCATAGTTACCGCCTGCCGCCCAGGACAGGTGCTGCGACTTCTTCCCCATTTCCTGGCCTGCGATTACGCGGACATACCGGGAGAGATCGTGCTCTTCCCACTCGCGGACGAGCGCCTCGCCGGGCGTGCCGGAAACCACGATGAGATCTGCTTCAGGCTGGAGGCGCTCGAGGATCTCCCGGACGAAGGGAAACGGAGGAACGCCCTTCACCAGGTCGGATACGCAGCCATTCACCGCATTCGACCAAACGAGACCGCGCTCCAGATCAGGCGTCCATCCGAACTGCTCCGCGTACGCCTTCACCCCGTCGTTGCTCTGCGGTAAACCTGAGGCAATGAAGGCCCTCAACCCGGGGGCTTCCGGCATGTGGACCCCCCGCGCACGGACCTCGGGCCGCACAGCGAGCATATCGAACGTCTTGACGAGCCCCGGCCACCGGTTGATGCCGCGCCAGTGGCTGTAGAGGTTAATGAACTCCGCCGTCTGCCGGACGTACTTTGACACCGCCTGCAGATCCCAGTGCTTGATGATGTTGGGCACAAAGCATTCCTTCTGCTTGATTTCCATCGAGTCGAAAACGCAGCCGTCGCTGTCGATCCCGATGAAAAAGTCCTTCGCAGGGCGGAATGAAACCAGCGGAGCGGCGGCAGCGGGCGGTGTTGACATGGGCGAATGTGGAGAGTTGAGAGTGGAAAGTTGATGGCCTATTAACCGTCGCGTGGTGCGTGGATAGGGGATGGCGCCCTTGACCGTCGCGTGTTGCGCGGAAAGTGGATGGCTCGCTTAGCCGTCATCCCGGCGCTATTTCCGCCGTTATCCCGGCTCCTTCACCTGTCATCCCGGCGCACGCCGGGATCCAGTGGCACTCGGCTTCGGACATGACGCAAGCACATGCCCATCGGGACGGATATAGACAACGTCAAGACGGCTTATCCGCAACGATTGCCGAGGTCGAACCCGTGGTGAATCCTCCATCCACCACCAGGTTCTGCCCGGTCACGTACGCCGCCGCATCCGAGGCCAGGAAGACCACGGCGCCGTCGAGGTCGGAGGGATGACCGGGGCGTCCGACCGGAATCCGATTCGTGATGGTGGCCAGCCATTCCTTGTTCTCGTAGAGTTCGTTGTTGAGGGCCGTCCTGAACCAGCCGGGGGAGAGCACATTGACCGTAATCCCGTGCCGTCCCCACTCCGCCGCGAGGCCTTTCGTCATCTGCACAACGCCGCCACGGCTCGCGCAGTAGGGGACGATTCCCTCCATGCCGAACACGGTAGTCGCCGACCCGATATTGATCACCCGCCCGTACTCTTTCACCATCATATGCCGCCCAACACTAGCAGCGACGAAAAACTGCCCGCGCAGGTCCGTTCCTACCACCCGCTGCCAGTCCTCCCATTCCACATCCACCGCCCGCTTGCGCACGTTCACACCGGCATTGTTCACCAGGATGTCGATTTTCCCGAAGAACGAGACGGCGGTCGAGACGGCGTGCGTGATACTGTCCTGCGACAGCACGTCCAGCTCAACGGCGAGCACTTTCCGGCCCATCGCCTCGATTTCCGCTTTGGGATCCTGTAGACGATCCACGCTTCGGCTGGTGACGACGAGATCGGCGCCGGCCCGGGCCAGCGCGCGCGCGAAATAGAGGCCCAGTCCGCGGCTGGCGCCGGTCACACAAGCGACGCGTCCCGTCAGGTCGAATAAACTTTGAGACATAGTGGGTCAGGGTTTCAGGAGGATCTTGAGGAGGTTTTCCTGGTTTTGAGACAGCCGCTTGAAGGCCATGGCTCCCTCCGCCAGCGGCATCACGTCGGAGATGAGCGGATCGACCTGGAGATGTCCCTCGGCCACGAGGTCGACGCAGGTGCGAAACTCGCCGCTGCTCGCATAGGAGCCGTGGAGTTCCAGTTCTCGCGAGATGAGGTCCTGGGGGTTGATCTCGACGAGCTTCGCGAGGTTGCCGACGAGCACGACGCGGCCGCCCATTCTGGCGGAATCGACGGCCTGGCGGATCGTCGGCGCGAAACCCACCGCCTCGAACACGATGTCTGCGCCTTGTCCGCCTGATTCATCGCGAACCACCGCATGCAGGTTTTCTTCCAGAGGGTCAATGGTGACCTCCGCTCCGAGCTGGGCGGCAAGAAACCGCCGCGAGCGGATGGGATCGGAAACCAGAACACGCCGCGCGCCCGCGAGGCGGGCCACCTGTAAGAGGAACAAGCCGATCGTACCGGCGCCTATCACCAGGACGATGTTCCCCTCCTTCACCTGACCGATGGTGACCGCGTGGGCCGCGATGGCGACGGGCTCGATGAGCGCGGCCCGCTCGAAGGAAAGGGGTTCGGGCATCGGAACGATGGTCCACCAGGGCAGACAAACCAACTCCGCCATACAGCCCTGTCGTTTCATCCCCGGAACGGACACGCCCAGCACCTGGCGATTGATACAGCGGTTGAATCGTCCGGCCTGGCAGGCATCACAGGCATTGCAGTAGACCGTCGAGTCGAAACAGGCCCGGGCTCCGGGCCGCAACTCCGGTCGATCCGGAACGTCCGTTCCCACGGCCTCGATCCACCCGGAGGCCTCATGCCCCATGATGATGGGCGGGATACGCCGGCCGCTCTCACCGGTGTATCCGTGCAGATCCGATCCGCAGATCCCCACATAGGCGACCCGCACCAGGACGTCCTGCGGACCCGGTTCAGGGTCCGCGACATCGGCGTATTCGAACTCGTACGGCTTGGTGTGGACGAGCGCTTTCATGTCGAATCGAACGATTGCAATCGAGGAGTACGCATCAAGGTTGCTTCAAGATAGCAGCGCAACCCCGGGCTGTCCAATGTTACATCCCCTCCGGAGCGCAGCCCTTCCATGGTCCTCCCGGGCGCCTGTGCCGGACTCCGATTCGGGGGTGCCCTCTTGCCGGTTGGTTTCCCGGGCGCCTGCCTCGGACTCCGATCCGGGGAGGCGCAGCCGAGACCCTGGATCTCGGTCGCTCTTTTACCCCAAGACCGAGATCCCGGATCAAGTCCGGGATGACATTTCAGGGTACCCCGGGATGACATTTCAAGGTGACGCGGGATGATCCGCCGCGGATTTCGTGCTGACATCATGAACCGTGGCAAATGCCTCACGAGAAACCCTGGGTTCCTGTGGACCTCCCGTTTCCCCTCATTATCTTACCGGGCAACCACCCGAAACCATCCAGGAAACGCCATGACCAGCCGAAGGGGATTTCTCAAGACCGCCGCGGCCGCCGGCGCCGCAGCGGCCGTTTCCCGCCTCCCCGTCACCGAGGCATCTGCCGCTTCGTTCCGAACCGCCGACGGCAAGAAGGCCCTGTTCGTGTATGGAGGATGGGAAGGGCACGATCCCGTGGGGTTCAAAGACCTGGTTGTGCCCTGGATGGAGGAACTGGGATTCGAGGTTACCGTGTCTGATTCGCTCGATTCCTATCGCGACAAGGACCTGATGGGAGCGATCGATCTGGTCGTGCAGCAGCGAACGATGGACAAGATCACCAACGAGCAGGCGGACGGGCTCCTGGAGGCGGTCCGTGCCGGTCTAGGTGTGGCCGGTTGGCACGGTGGACTGGGGGATAGCTTCCGCGAGCATCCCGAGTACCAGTTCATGGTCGGCGGCCAGTGGGTGTCGCACCCCGGCGGAAACATCAACTACCGGGTGGTCATCACCGACCAGGAGGATGAGATCACGCGAGGCCTCTCCGATTTTGATGTGGAGGATACCGAGCAGTACTACATGCACGTGGATCCGGCCAACAAGGTATTGGCGGTGACGACCTTTACCGGCGAACACGCATCATGGATCGACGGCGTCGTCTGCCCGGTGATCTGGAAGAAGATGTACGGAAAGGGCCGCGTCTTCTACCACTCGCTCGG
>CAYLXM010000140.1:0-4810 GCA_964387555.1 uncultured Rhodothermales bacterium
GTTCGGATGAACCGCCCGGAGACGCCGCCGCAGGTAATCCTCCATCTCCGCATCTCCGCGTATTCGCCTCACTCCGCTCGGCTTCGCCGATGCAGACGGACCTACGGACTCAAGGTCAACGTAGCATCCAACTCAATCTCCCGGCTGCTTCGGCCAATCATCACCGTAAACGCTCCGGGTTCAACAATCCACTCCTCATCCAATCCAAAAAATCGTAGTTCGTCGAACCCGACCGGAAACGTGACGGTCTTCGTTTCGCCTGGATCAATGCGAACACGATCAAAGCCCTACAGTTGCTTCGGTGGACGTGCCACCGAAGCCAGATCGTCGCGGATGTAGAGTTGGACGACCTCCTCTCCGGCCACCTTGCCGACGTTCGTGACATCCACGGACACATGAGCAATTCCTCCCACCGGAACAACCTCCGGTTCAACGCGGAGTTTCGAGTAGGCAAACGACGTGTAGCTAAACCCAAAGCCAAAAGAATAAACCAGAGCGCCATCCATCTCGACGTTGCTGCGATCCGGATAACGCGCTGGTTGACTGGGGAGTATCTGGACGCGGGACCCCACGAGACCCTGTTCGAGGCGGGGGATCTTCCGAACGGCGTGTACCTGGTTCGCCTGACCACGTCGACGTTCTCCGCTTCGAGGCCCATCACGCGGGTACGGTAGGCAGCTGCTCGGTAAGCACCCGGTGAATCCCATCTTGTGATTCGTCGCGGCGCTTGCGGGGTTTGGGCCCGCCAATCCCGCGTCCCACAGCCCGAATACGGCGTACTACGGTAAAGGTGGCGCCGCTCCTTGACGCATGTGCACGGAGCGAGACGATCGACTATTGAGGACAACGAGGACCGCTGGCTTCGCCCGGAGTCTTGAGCACACGAGTCCGGCAGACCCACCGAGGAGATCCAATTCCGCACGAGTTAAAGCCTCCTCGGACGCTCTGCCATGTTGGACCGGAACGGACGGGTTCGACCGAGGCATCGCTGCCAGGGATGGGTTGGAGGATGGCTTTCCGCTTGCGAAGAACGTCAGCTGGCTGCAGCTCGCCCCCAACCGCTGCCGCCGCGCGTGCCAACTTGACCGCCGGCAAGGGACGGCATGGGAAAAATATTGCCCATTCTGCGCAAAATATTGCATCTTCGATCGACTCGTGCAGAGAATCTCGACGCGATGGCACAGTCCATCCATACTACTACCTGTTGCTCATGTACCCCGACGGCACAGGCGGAACGGCCGATCTCAGCCGTCTCGTAGGGAATGCCCACCCGGCCGTCGGCGCGCGAATCGGCCGGCGGTCTCCGCGCCTCAACGCAACCCCAAGGCCTCCCCGACGTACATCCTTGTGTAGACGGGGTTGAGGTGGACGATCCATGTTGCTTATCAGCAGGCACAACCCGGCAGCAAACAACATGACGAGGGAGAAACTCAGCCAATACAGGGAGTCCATCCTGAAGATCGCACGATCCCATGGTGGCCTCGCCGTATGGGTCGTCGGGTCCGTTGCCCGCAATGAGGCAACGGAGAAGTCGGATCTCGACCTGGTCGTGCGGTTCGAGGCCGGACGATCATTGCTGGATCACGGAAGCTTGATCATGGACCTGCGGGACTTGCTCGGTATCGACGTGGACGTTATTAGCGAGGCAGGTATTCGACCTCGCTGGAGAGATCACCTCCTCAAGGAGGCTGTCGCACTGTGAAGCGGACCGATCGGCTGCTGCTGGCCGACATGCGCGACGCTATCGTAGAGGTTAGTGAGACTACCCCTGCGTCGGAGTCGGTCTTTCACGGAGATAAGCTGGTTCGCTCCCATGTCCTGCGGAACATCCAGATCATCGGCGAAGCGGCGAGCCGCCTGACAGCGGGATTGAAAGACCGGTATCCACAGGTGCCGTGGCGCGCGATCATCGGCATGCGGCACGCGCTGGTGCACGACTATTTCGAGGTTGACTGGGGTGAAGTATACCGGACAGCCGTGCGCGATGCCCCGATACTCTTGCTGCACATCGAAGGCATCCTGGCCTCGTTGCCGGACGAACATGACCAGGACGAGAGGTCCGAGTAGCGTCCTTAGTGTTCGCTGGAATCTGCCCCGATTCCGCGGACAGCCACGCGTTTGACGGATGGGTGAGAAGATGGTGTCTGGTTCCAGCGGCCGGTGGAGAAAGCCGGCCTGGTGATACGACGGATGGGCTCACCTGCGGGAGACGGGCCATGGTGCAAGAGCAGACCCGACTCTCTGCGGAAGATAGCGTCTTCTGCCCTTTCACCCGGGCTCCCGATCGCCCGTCAGCACGACCCGGCCTCCGAAAATGCCCGAAACGGTCTCCAGGCGGTAAAGGTACAGGCCGGCGGGAAGACCGGATGCGTCGAGGCGGATGTTCGCGGCACCGGTGGCAGGTACATCCACCTGCTGGAAGAGCACCGTCCGCCCCAGCACGTCCCGAAGTTCCAGATGGGCAGGCCCGGGGGCAAGGCCGACTGCCGGCAACCAGAACGCCGCTCCGGCAGGATTCGGAAAAACGGGCCCCACGCGAGCCGCCGGGCCGGGCGAGACGGACTCCGCGGGCGTGGAAACGGCGATCTGATTCTCCCGCAGGACGATGCGATTGCCGCCGGGGGATTCCATGTTCATGAGCAGATCGGCTCCGCAAGCGCCCATAAGCTGGACAGCGCGGAGCAGGTACGGATCCGCATCCGTGGCCAAAATTCCGGATACGATTCCCGCCTCTCCAAAGAGACGCCAGATCACCTCACGCCAGATATCCGACCAGGCCAACAAATCCAGGTCGCCGTCACAATCCCGATCGACCCACGTCGCAGCGAAATACACCGGCACGGAGGTACCGGGTCCCTGGAAGACAAAACGGCCCGGCTCGGAGAGGTACCACTGGTGGAACGTGACTT
This sequence comes from uncultured Rhodothermales bacterium, assembly GCA_964387555.1. Lineage (GTDB taxonomy): Bacteria > Bacteroidota > Rhodothermia > Rhodothermales > CAYLXM01 > CAYLXM01. The sequence goes on from CAYLXM010000140.1 coordinate 2,910, forward strand.
CGGGTGCGCTGAGCCACGTTTTTACAGCGAAATCCGTGTCGCCGTCGCCCTCGAAGTCCCCCGGGATCACGTCGCCACTGAACGACACCGCGCCCAAACGCCAGACCAATCCGGATCCGTCGGCGTTTTCGTACCACCTCCCTTGTCCGGCCACCAGAAGATCCTGGTCGCCGTCACCGTCCAGATCGATCGGCACAACCCGTCCGCCGACATCCACGCCAATCTGTCCGGCAAGCTCCAGAGGGTTTCCCGGCCACCAGGGTGATTCCGGCGCAAAGGGCCACAATCGGATCCATCCCTGGCTTCCAACCGACGCCCACCCCACCACCACGACATCCAGATCACCGTCCCCGTCGAGATCCACCAGGAAATGCTGGTTGGCGCCAAGTTTCTCCGCGAGGGGGAAAGCATCCGCATAAGATCCTGCCCCATCTTCATTGCGCATCCACCAGACGTCGTCCCCGCTGTCCCCGACCAGATCCGGATCGCCGTCCCCGTCGACGTCCAGAACCTGGATGGTAGCGCTGGGGTAGTCCATCGGAAGATTCCGGCGGGTGAAGGCCGAGCCGCCGTTGCGGTTTTCGTACCAATCAAAGCGGAAGGCTTCTCCCGCTCCCCCGGAAGCGGATTGGCTCCAGGCCGCAACCATGTCGAGGGCAGCGTCCCCGTTCAGATCTGCAACGGCAAACGAGACGAAAGCATTCGGGACGTCCACAGACCCAATCAGGATCGGATCGGAAAACTGCCCCGTATTCGTTTCGTTCGGAAGCCATATGAGGTGCGTTTGGGTGCCTTCACACAGCCGAAATACGAGGTCGGCATCTCCGTCTGCGTCCACGTCGGCGACTTCGACCACGCCGGGATCGCACTCGAGGGGCTCCAGCACGACGACCGGATCCCCGAACTGCGCGGCAACCCCGCCCGAAAGGAAAAGCAGGGCCGCTGCCGTGTGCCGGACAATGAGGACACATCGCGCCAGGTACCCTCTGATGGTAGGCGAGGCGTAGGCCCGCGTACCCGTCCATCCCCAAACCGGAGTGCCGGCAAGGGATGCTTCCTCCCGTATGCGTGCACGCTCGTCCACGGTTGTGCTCAGCGGCGAGACGAACAAGAACGAACAACCGTATGACCCAATATGAGGATGGATAGGTTAAGATCAAGAGGTGTCATACGGGGATCTGCATATATATTGGTAGACCGCCAAACCGGCGCCGGACATATTCATCTTTTCCGCTGCTTTCACTTTCGTGATGACTCACCAGACGCAACCCCGCCCAGCAAGTGTGTATCTCCTGCTGCTCGCCCTGGCAGTTCAGGGCGTAAGTGGACTTGGCGGCGGCTTTGGTCTCATCGCCGATCCCACCGGAGCGGCCCTGGGACTTCCCGCCGAATGGCTGGAGGGGTCGCCGTTCCCGGACTATCTGATACCCGGCCTCGTGCTTTTCGTGATCCTTGGCGTCCTTCCGCTCGTGATCACGTATGCGCTGTGGGTGGGCGCTCCATGGTCATGGGCCGGTGCGCTAATCGTCGGGATGGCGCTGCTTGGCTGGATCGGCGTCGAAATTCTCGTCATCGGCTATCAACCCCGTCCTCCTCTGCAACTCATCTACGGACTTCTGGGGCTCATCATCGTCGTGCTGACGCTTCTTCCTTCAGTACGGAAACACTTCGGACGGGCGACCTGACACCCCGTTCACACGAGGGCGCACACCACGCGTCCATGGTGTACTCGCTGGTGGGGACCTGAAAACGCCACGATAACGGTCCTCTTGGCTCGCACGAAATCGGCCATGTCCATGAATCACTTCCTCCGAGAATGTGGAGCTTCACACTGCGACAGGCAAATAGGGCGCCGGTGGCCGTCACCGATAGTGTTTCGACGGTGTCCGGACAGCCGGTCA
>CAYLXM010000141.1:0-4799 GCA_964387555.1 uncultured Rhodothermales bacterium
ATCTGTGGATCTGCGTCATCTGCGTCATCTGCGGATCTGTGTCATCTGCGTCATCTGCGGATCCCGTTTGCTCAGTATATTGAGTAAAACTACTCAACGCGATGAGTAAATCCCCGCCACCCTACGTCCGCCCCCACGCTGAAGTACTCGCCGGCCGGCTCGTGGAGCCTCGGCGGTTCATTCAGGTCGTCACGGGAGCGAGACAGGTCGGAAAGACGACCCTCGTATTGCAGGTGACCCGTGATGAGCGCTTCACGGCCCACTTCGCGAGCGCAGATGAACCGGCACTGCGCGGAGGCGGATGGATCGAGCAGCAGTGGCAAGCCGCGCGCCTTCGACTGCAGGAGGGGCGGAGGATTCCAGTCCTCGTACTCGACGAGATCCAGAAAATCCCCGGATGGTCGGAGACCGTGAAGCGGTTATGGGACGAGGACACCAGAATCGGGACGAACTTGAGACTCGTTTTGCTCGGATCCGGACCCCTTCTCGTGAGCCAGGGTCTGGGCGATAGTCTGACCGGCCGGTTCGAAACGATCCACCTCCCGCACTGGCCTTACGCCGAAATGAGAGAGGCCTTTGGATTCACTCTGGATGAGTTCCTCGTCTTCGGAGGATACCCGGGCGCCGGCCCGTTGATCGGAGATTCGCAGCGCTGGTCGCGATACGTCCTCGACGCCCTCATCGAGCCCACTATCTCCCGCGATGTCCTGCTCCTCACGCGTGTGGACAAGCCCGCTCTGCTGCGCCGACTTTTTGACCTGGCCACCGGCTACTCCGGGCAGATTTTGTCCTTCAACAAGATGGTCGGTCAACTCCAGGATGCCGGCAATGCCACGACCCTGGCCCATTACCTCCATCTCCTCGCGGGCGCAGGCATGGTAACCGGCCTGCAAAAGTACGCTGGAGATCTGGCGCGCCGTCGCGCTTCCTCCCCCAAACTGCAGGTGTACAACACGGCATTGATCACAGCCTCCATCGGCCTGTCACCGGAAGAGGCGTTGGCTACCGGCGCAGCCCGCGGGCGGCTGATCGAGTCGGCTGTCGGCGCCCACCTCGTAAATGCAGCCGCTGGGGGGGATTGCGAGGTGTTTTACTGGAGAGAGGGTAATGCGGAGGTCGATTTTGTGGCACGCTCCGGCCGCAAGGTGACTGCAATCGAAGTCAAGAGCGGCGCCGGCCGGATGGTCGTACCGGGCATAGAAGCCTTCCGCAAGGCCTTCTCGCCGGACCGCTCGCTGCTCGTGGGCGGCGATGGAATCCCCCTCGACGAGTTCCTCCTGCGGCCCGTCACCGATTGGATCGCCTGACGGGCCGTCGTCCGGCTCAAGCGAAGCATCATCTCTTCCTCTTCTCCCTCGCGTTTTTCGCGGAAGGCCTCTAGAGGGATTGAACGCGTTTCCCCCGGCATCTGCATCATCTGCGTCATCTGTGGATCTGTCTCATCTGCGTCATCTGTGGATCTGTCTCATCTGCGTCATCTGTGGATCTGCGTGAGATCCCCCCAGTCCAGGCGCACAAATAACGCCGTCTTCGCGAACACGAGACCGTTGTGTCAGTAAGCCGAGCGACCCGGCCATCCATCTTATGCAACGACGCGACTACCAAATGTCCCGCACCACAGTACGAGCGCTTGATCCCACCACCGTCCAGCCCGCACGTTTCTTACTTGCATACCTGATCGGAATGGCGCTGGTGGAACTCGTCGCGGTCCGTCCGGCGGCTGCGCAGACGCCGGACACGGGCGCCGAACGCCTGGCCATCTTCCTCGACTGCAGGCGGTGCGACGAGACGTTTATCCGCCAACAGATGACGTTTGTCGACTATGTGCGGGATCGGGAGTCGGCGGACGTCCACGTGCTGGTCACGGTCCAGAACACGGGAAGCCGCGGCGAAGCCTTCACGCTGCACCTCATTGGTCGCAGGGCCTTCGAGGGAACGGATATCGACGTCACGTTCACCTCCGGCGTATCGGATACCGAAGATGAAGAGCGCCGGGGCTTTCTCCGAACACTGCAGGTCGGCCTCGCTCCCTACCTGATGCGCACGGCGCTGGCCGATCGCCTGTCGGTCCTGGTGGACCAATCCGATGAGGACAAGGTCCACGGCACGGACGATCCGTGGAAAGGCTGGACCATCGAGTTCTATGGGGACGCCCGGGCGGACGTGGAGTCGAGCCAGTACGCGTTCGATGCACGTTACGGCGTCTTCATCGACCGCGTGACGGAGGACTGGAAGATTCGACTCCGCCCCTACTTCAACTACAACCTCGACCGGTTCGAAAGCGGTGAGGATGTCATCAGGAGTGAATCGCGGCGGGACGGTTTCGATTCGTATCTGATAAGGAGCGTCAGCCAACACTGGTCGATCGGGGTTTTCGGGGACCTGTTCAGCTCCACCTTCAGCAACATCAGGATGCGCTATCGCGTGCGGCCGGGTATCGAATACAGTGTATTCCCGTACCGCATCGCCGCGCGCCGGCAGTTGACGTTCGCCTACCTCGTGGGCGGGAGCCGCGTTGCCTACAACGACACGACCCTATTCGGCAAGATCTCCGAGGTCCTCCCTGAACACGGGCTAGACGCCTTCTATGAAATCACCCAGCCCTGGGGCCAGATCGACATCGGCGTTCGAGGGGCTCAGTATTTGCACGACCTCAGCAAGTACAGCGTCAACTTCGGCGGTGATGTCGACATTCGCCTGACGCGCGGACTGTCGATCGATTTCGGTGGTCGGATCACGCTCGTGCACGACCAGCTCTACCTCCCGAAGGGCGACGCCTCGCTGGAGGAGGTGTTGCTCCGCCGCCGCCAGCTCGCCACGAACTTCGACATGGGTTTCTCGGCGGGAATCCGGTACCGGATCGGCTCGATCTACAATAACGTGGTCAATACCCGATTCTGAGCACTTGCTGACCGGCATGGCAGCGTCCGCCTCTTTCAGTGCTCCCGGGTACAGCCTATTCCCGTGCCTGAACGGGTTGTTTCCACACGAACACCGGCCTCTCCCCCGCCTCGAACGTCCTCAGCACGGCGCCGTCGACACCTACGACCTTCGAGCTACCGTCCCGGAATCCGACGAGCAAGGCCTCATCGCCCACCCACTGGAGCACGATGGGCGCTTCGTCCGTAGTTCCCACCACGACGATTCGCGTGAGGCGGTCGACGAACTGCCTGACCAGGATCGCGCGCGTACCCATCTCCGGATAGATGCGCTCGAAGGCGATGGCGTCTCCGGACGGGGACCAGACCGGATGCTCGTCGACGGGCGCCGTATGGTCCTCCGGCGGGAGGACGAACACCGACTCCCCCGTGTCGAGGTCGAAGTAGGCCACCTGCCGCTCCTGGTCCGACCCGGCTGGTGCGGCCGCGTCGAATGCCAGTTTGCGCCCGTCGCTGGACCAGTCCGGATTTCGGATGCGATAGCGGTCGCTCAGGATTTTCTTCTCGTCTTCCGAGCCGAACTCGCGGACGAAGAAGGTGGAATCCGGCTCGTACTTGTAGGCCGCCCGGTTGAAAATCAGGTCCCGGAACACGTAGGCAACGTGCGTTCCGGTGGGGTTGACGGTAACGAGGTGGCGTTTCCGCAGGGGGAAGGTGGCGACGGTAGCGCACCCGTCCCGGCGCACCCGGTAGAGGTTCGTATCGTCACCGACGATGACGTCTCCATCCGCCCGGAGCGCATACACCCGGTCCGAAGCCTTGCAGCCGATGTCCGCGGGCACCGCTCCCGCAGGATCGGCCACGGATACGCCACTGGAGCGGGTGCCGTGTACGCCGAACGCGAATCCCCCTCCGTCCCGTGCCCACGCGGCGGAGAAGGTCGCGTTACCTGCCCGCGCGTCCACCGTTACCGTCCGTCCGCGCGCGGGATCGAAGAGAAGGAGCTTCGTAGAGCCGGCAGCGGTGATCTGGACGGCCACCGCGCCGTCGGGCCGGACGGGCAGCGCCACGACGGACCCCGGTCCGCCAAGCGGCGCGGCCTCCGCGCCGCTGCCGATCGCTTCCGCGACGAGGTCCCCGTCCCGTGTGATGAGGGCTGACCAGTGGACGGTCGGCATGGCCGGTTCCTCCGGCTCCGGGGTCTCGACCGCGACGGGACGAGAACTCGAGCAGGACGCCGCGAAGAGCGCAAGGAGACACGGAACGAACAGGACGCCTGCAGGGCGGTTGATGGTCATGATGGGAGATAGTGGGAATGGAGTCGTCGGATTACGCCTCCTTATGGGCCGCTGACGCGCATCCCGCGATAGGGTGGCGGGCGCTTCTAGAATCCGGCCGAGGCGGGCACCATCCAGATGATGGCGGGGGTACCGAGGGTGGCCATGATGGTCTGCCGCGCGCGGAGAGCATCCTCCTCGTTCTGGAATTGGCCCACTAGCACGCGGAACACGGGCGACCCTTTTCCCTCCTCGGCGTCGCGGATCACGCCGGCGCGGAAGCCGGCCGCGCGCACCTTGCGCAAGAAGGTCTCCGAGTCGGAACGGGTAAAGGTTGTCCTCACCATCCAGGAGAGACCGCCCTCAGCCCATCGGACGATGAGGCCGCCATGGAGCCCTGGAATCGAGGGTCCTCGTGGAACCCTTGCGGTTACTTCCTCGGCTCCGTCCTCCTCAACCTCCGCAGCCGGTGTCCTGGTGCTTGGCCTCGACGGGGGTGTCGGCACTGCCGTCGGGACGGTTCCGCGTACGGGTCCCAGAACCTCGACCCGCATCGATGCCGTCTGCGATCCAATGCGGTTTCTGGCCGTTACCTCCACGGTATACGCGCCGGCCGAATTGAAGAAATGAACCACGGGGTTGC
>CAYLXM010000142.1:0-4737 GCA_964387555.1 uncultured Rhodothermales bacterium
GTCTGGTTTTTTACATCAGCAAATTTAAGTGCGCTACAATTTGATTGCACGAAACGTGTCATATTTACATTCGGATAACCTTGTCCGCCTTGAGGGAGTCTTTTCCCATAATGGGGATTGAACTGCATGTTCCGAATGAAACCACCTTCGGCACCTCCGCCTACCCAAATACCTGCTCGAACGAGTACACCGGCAAAATAATCAACATAGTGTCCACTGGTGTTGAATGAAGCAAGGTCTATCCCTTTATCACCAACCGATACAGTTACATTCACAATATAAACATCCGGACCTTGCCCCTGTATAAGAAACGGTGTCTTTCGGGGATTCTCGTTGCTATAACCGCCCGTTGCAATATTAAGTTGTGCAATTGTAAGTCCTCTTATACCGGAGTCTTCCTCAAGCTGAATTAGCGAAGAGCCTTTTTCTCCGGCTTCACCGCCGGTATAAGTTGTAAAAATTGCAGCACCACCACTTTGGGTATGGTGCTGTACATCCCATGTACCTCTCAATTCAACACCCGAAGGTATTATAATAGGATTATTTACTAAATATCTTCCTCCCGGCAAGTATAATGTACCACCTCCTGCAGCTTTTAACGCATTAAGTTCTTTTTGCAATCTTGCCGATACGTCTTCTGTTGGTGCGTCGTTATTAAAGCCTGTTGCCCTTGGCAGATCGACTTTCGAAACTTTGTTTGACTCTGGTCTTGGGTGTATTTCAATATTTGTTGTAATATTTTTAGGAATCGGTTCAAATAAATATTCATCGCCATTATTAATCTCAACCCTGGCGGCTGTGCTGTTATTCTTAATATCCAATTTACGCTTATAGCCGGAGTTCACCGATTTTAGGGTATTCATATCTGTCCCCAGATACAGATGCCCGTCAGGTTTTTTAAAATCGCTCTGTGTGAGCAGTACGTTACCATTGTTAATTCTAAGTGCATACTCACCATAACCGTTAAACCTACAGCTTTCGAAAGAAATCACTCCGCCACTGCCATCACTGACGACTGATCCGGTGAAATCCACACCGTTGAATTGAACAGACGTTTTGAAATCGTCGAAGAAATATACGGCATTGTCATCTTCTGCAGCGCCAAATGTTGAATTGGATATCAGCAAACCGTAAGGATTAACCTCCTGAATATATAGTCCGTTTCCGCAGTTGTTAATATGAATTTCGTATAAATTAGAGTTTGGGGCATCAGGGAAACCGCGTTCTCTTCCGATCCACATACCCGTTTTATAACCGGAAACAAACAGGTAAGAAACATATTCCCAATCGGAACGGTGCATCTTGAATCCTGTTCCGTTGGCTTTCGTATATTTGGTAAGCTTCTCAAGCGGGGGTGAACCAGGAAGCCCTGAATTTGACCAGTATTTTGGATCTATTTTATTATTCTCTACACGTCCGATATCAGTGCAAACATGGATTTCGATGCCAGTATTAAGCGCAGTAATATAGCTGTTTAACACATAATGCAATTCGCTCGGAGCAGAATAGAAACCGTTGTAAGTATTTACAAGCGTTAAGTTTTCAATGGTAGCACAGTCCCCGCTCTGCTGGAATAATGTCCATGGATATGGTTTTATGTCGTCAATATCCTGTTCAGGATACCAAATGGACAGGTTGGTTACTCCTGTTCCTTCACTCATGTGAATAAATCTGTCAGCTATGCTGGTATAGGAAGTGCGGAGCGCGTTGCCAGCCTGAGCGTCGTTCCACCAACTTTCAACAGTTGCATTATAATTAGGTGCGTCTTTACCAACGCGCACTTCAAGAATGGTTCCCAGCACTTTCCCGTTATTTAATTCGGGGTCCGCCCAGTCGCCGCGGAGCTGCACACCTGGAGGGAGATTCAATACATATTCGTAATTAAACTCTTTTTTTGTTTCCTTGTCACCCTGCCGCACTCTTACGGTTCTGGTGCCGGTTTGTGTACTTCTGAACTCATAATTTCCCGCTGGTATAAATACAACACCACCGCCATTGTTGTATGCGGCATCAATGGCAGCCTGGAAAGCGGCTCTGTTGTCAAACCCCGGCTTTGCCTTTGCGCCAAATTTCGAATCGGTTACTACAAAATCGGATATCACCCAATCTTTTGTAGGATAAACAGTTTTTATACTTTTTTCGTTCGTTTGCTGGCTATTCATCCACGTTTGCGCATTGGCCAAGTTTACAATAAAAATTATTACAATTGCAATTGCAGCCATCTTACCCAACGTTAAAACTGTTTTTGTAATTTCCAGCACTCTGCTCATTTGATTTTTCGGGCTTGTCCCGTTTTTGAAATGGTCTCTGATCCTCAATAAGCTGTTTGAATTACGGTGCTGCATAAATTATTCCTTTAAAAAGATTACTATTACTATCAATATGTCGTTTTCAACCTTTATTCGATAAATTTTAGCACTCTTTAAGTTTGCGTTTCAAATTTTTACTTGTGCCAAAGTAAATTTAAAACATTAGAAAAATATTAGCTTTTAATTAATTCAGCAGATAATACTTGGTATTATTACAAATTCTCGATGAAAAAGGTGTGTTTGTAATTATCTTTGCACATCTGTTTCGCTGTTAAACTCTTAAGATAAAAAGCTATTCTTGTGGGTTCAGACGCCTTGCTTATGCACAAAGCTAAAGACATGCATAATCCGTATTAACTCAATTGGGGCGGAGCTTTTTAAAAATATAATAATCAGGTTAATACTTCATTAAATGATTTATTATATTTCTCGCCATAAATTTCTTCATATTGTTTGCAAAATTTTTCAAATGTTGCTTTGGCAAGACTATGTTTATGCATAATAAATTGGGCTTTGCACTTTAGAATCATGGCCTCTTCATTCACTATGTCAAAATTAGTTACACAGTCAGCAAGCTGGGAAATTAATTCAGGATCCTTTTCAATTTCAAATGATTGACCAAATTGCACAAGAGTATCTACTATCCTGTCTGATATAAACGCCTTATATTCATCCAACCATTCAAATTCCAGATTAATTAAAAATGCTCCCCTTTGAGTTAATTTAATTAATTTACTAATTTTCTGTTTATCAGCAATTTTTACTGATGAAGTGATTTTTATAAATTCCAAATAATCACTTTTCACCACATTTTCATTAAAGCTAATTTTCCAGTATCCTGTTTTTTTTGATAATTCCAATTCACCTATTTCATGCAATAAACTCCTTAGTTTTGCATTGGTTACGGCCAGATTATTACGGGCACTCTTTTCAGTTTTATAACTCCATAATTTTTCTATAATTTTTTCGCTGGATATTCCTTTACCGTTTTTGTTTGTAAATAAAAAAATGAGTAAAAACAATTCCTTTAGTAATGGGGAAAACTTATTGGTAATATCTTCCATTTGTTTATCAAAAACCTGAAATCCACCAAAAAATATCAAATTATATCCATTTTGTGAAAGACTTGTATTTAAGCGAGCCATAACCGGTTCAATACTTTTGTCATTTAAAGAGTTGTTGTTGATTTTCTTTCTTAATCTATTCTTTTTTAGCATCCTGTATATAACAAAACCAATTACGCCTATAAAGAAAATAATAGCTATTAATAAAGGACTGATAGCCCTGTTTTTTACATTTTCAGCAGATTCAATTTTAGCCATGTTAGGCGGAAAGTTGATGGAAAAAATTTCAATTTGTTTGGCAGAAACATCATTGTTGGAGATATAAGCATACAATTTATCCGGCTCCGCCATGTAGTAAAGATTTACCATTGACCTTAAAGGATGAAAATTGAAAGGAATTTTATTTCCCATTATTTGGACACCAGGTGAATCAATATTACCTTTAATTAACTGGACATGATTATTTGATTGAATATTACTAAAAATGAGTCCATAATAATCCCTTGTTTCTTCATTTATCCATATTTTATTGCCAAAAACCATATTGTCAAAAATTTCAGGTAATTGAAATTTTTCAAAGAGTTCTCCGGTTTTGAAGGAATAACCTATTAAGTTGTAATAGGGTTGCTCATTAATTAAACGAATACCGGAATTGCTGCCATAACCTCCTAAAATATACACTGTATCATTCAATTCTGCAGAACCTGAGAGATATCTGGGTTGAAAAATGGAATCATTGGAAGGTAACTCCGTGAATATTGAATCGGTGAAATCAAATTTAAAAATTTGGTTGCTATAGGCCCCCCTTCCAAATCCTCCAAAAGTATATAAAGAATTATCTCTTGCCCTGTAAAAACTATTGTGATGATAGAACATATATTTTTTGATTTCAGTATTTTTTACTGTACCTGATTCACTCCATTCTCCCGTATTGATGTTAAGTGTACAAAATATAAAATCATTCAATTCATAATCTACCATGTAACAATAGATGTTTTTGTCAGTTTTATTAAAGAATGTATGGCACTTTACATTAAAAAACGGTGGGGAATTTTTATATTCTATTTTACTAACGTTATTATTTGTCGCAGAAAATACTGAAAGTTGCTTGTTCCCTACCATGTAGATGTTTCCATTTTCTATATCTGCAGCTACCTTTACTGTACCATTAATTTCATCTTCAAACACTTTCTGCCATTTCTGATGGTTTACAGCCAACCAATAAGGATTGATTACTAAAGCCCTTTCACCCTTAACAGAATCAAAAGCTGTATTTCCTTCAATTTCATTAAGCAGCCAATGATATTTGATTATTCCTTTTTCTTTTATTACAATATCTTTAATGACCATCGCAGGAACTTCCG
>CAYLXM010000143.1:0-1213 GCA_964387555.1 uncultured Rhodothermales bacterium
GATGTGCATAACGCTCGGGAGGTGGTGGGCAGAAGGTCTTTCTACGCTGCGCGACACTTCTTCAGAATCGGCTCATCGCAGCACGCACGAACGACACGGGCGCAGCGACGGATGCGCAGAGCGAATACATGACGGATCGCAGGGAATAGCAGCAGCGGTCCTGGTTCAGATCAATTCTGCTGAACGCGACTCTTCGTAGAAAAAAAGCCTCTTTGAAATGCTGCGTGGTGAAGGACCCAAACGATGAAGCGCAGCCGGAAAAAGCGGCGGTAAAAGCGACAAGATGCGACAGAGACCCTCAGCTTCGCAAGCAGAAAGACCGTCGCGCTAGTGCCCGGCTGCAACGGGGGTTAGGCGCCACGTTGTGCGCCCCGGTTTTGCGCTGAGGCGCAGGAGCAAGGTTGCCCCTGCTCGATCCGGCACCTCGGTCCGCCTTTTCGCGAGCGGAATCCGGCAAGGCATCCGTACTTGACCATAGCGGGATTCAGGTTGCCGGGCATCAACTGCGGCCTGTTCGTTCGATAGGAGATCCGCCTGTCCGTCCTCTCTTGTCATGGCGTTTCAACCGGTTCGCTTTCCGGTACCAGGAGCCGCCGGCGATGTCGGGGGCTGCATGAGCCGCTGGATGGGCGGCAGGAAAAGCGGCCCTTCCCCGCCCGGTCAGAATATGGGTTCGCCGTCCATTCCGCGAGGCGGGTCGTAGGTGCCGTGCCACCCGACGAGCGTTCGCTCAAACGAATCCACAAAGTAGCGCTCCCCGGCCTTGATGTGGACGATACCGCCGGCATACGCAACGCGCATATCCTCTTCGGCTCGACGTTCCTTCGCCTCTCCGACCAGGCAGCTGCACGGAAGCAGTTCGGGGTCGCCCGGCGCGGTGTACAGCGTAACGGCGCCGTCTGACGCTCGCCGGAGCAGGGTGGCCAACGCGGAATACCCGCGTTCATCGGCGACATCTGCCGCACTGAGCCGCATGCGCGACGGTGCGGCAACCGCCGCCCCCAGGCGGATCAGTTCGCGGCATGCGGCCTCGTGGCCGAAAAACGCCGCCCGATGCAGGAATGTCCAGCCGGAGGATGGATCCTGGTAGCGACTGCATTCCCTCGCCACGTCTGGCGCTGCTCGCCACGCCGACAGGATGTTCTCCCAGTCGCCGCGCCGTGCGGCTTCGTAGGTCCGTTCGACGGCCTGCGGTCCGTTCATGATGCTTCAA
>CAYLXM010000143.1:1313-4684 GCA_964387555.1 uncultured Rhodothermales bacterium
CCGTGCGGCTTCGTAGGTCCGTTCGACGGCCTGCGGTCCGTTCATGATGCTTCAATTCGTTGAGCCATCCGTTTAGCCGGTGCGTTCACACGAGTCCGGCGGGCGGCGGAAGAAGCCCCGTCACGCGGGGTGGCCGGCAGGAAGATACGACCTCCAGTGCGGGCGGAAGGACACACGGGACCCTGGATCTGATTTCGCCGGGGAGGCTCGAGGGCTCCGGTGTGCCTCCGGCTCGACGGTCTCCTCTGCGTCGGGTGCAACGGCACGTGCGCGATGCCTTTCAGGCGCGGGAGTGTGGCCACAGCCGGCAATCACCGTGCGGGATCGAATCCGAACACCGGCGATTGGGGGACCCAGGGACGCCGGGGAGACCGGCATGGGGTCTACGACTATCCGCCTTCTCCACAGAAAGAGGAGAGAAAACTTTCGTTCAGGTTCTTCAAGGTGTGCCTGTGCTCCTTCTCAAGGGTATCTCCGGGCGGTGCAAGAAACGGCAGCGAAGTGATCTTCTCCTGCGCACGGACCCATACGATGCCGTCTTCACCCCGGAAGACGGTAAACCGGAAGCGGGCGCGGACGAGGCCGGCCATGGAAACACCCGTCGCGTCAAAGACCATTTCGCCGTTCTCACCGGCACCCGTGCCGGGAAACGACGACTCGATCACGAGGCAGTGGATCTTCAAAAACCAGCCGACTCTGACGACGTACCGGTCGCCCGTCCTGAGCGGTTCCGCGGCCGGGGGCAGAAGGATGGTGGTGACGTTTTTGCCCCTCATCCTGCTCTCCGACCTCCATTCATCCCACTTCGTCTGTGTCGCAATCCGTTCCCAGCCTGCCTTGACGCTCGGGCAATGGGGTAGCGGCTCGGCAACCGTCACCGTCCACTCGGGGTCGGCCGGAGCCCCTTTCCGCGTGTCAGGTACCCCGGGTATTCGATTCATTCCAGCCTCCGCATTATGCTCGTTTCGACGAGACGCTGCCGGACCGCCTTTTCTTGAAACGCTCGATCGTTTCCGTCCCGTTTCGTGCAGCCTGGCCCGTTGCCAAGGTATCGACCGCTGCTGCAGCATTAACCGAACCTAAACCGATCGCCCGATCCGCCGTCACCCGGTGTCCAGGTGCAGAGAATGGGCCCTGGACCTTGCGACTGTGCCTGTTCGTGCCGAACCAGACGATCAGCCCCTCGTCAGGGGAGAACGGATCCATGATCCTGACGTGGGGATATCCCGACCCGTCACTGGTTATCAAAGCGCAATAGCGCGCCTTGTTCATCACATCCTTTGCGGCGTTCAGGATGAAGGTGGCATCTTGACGCGTCTGGGCATCCGCCTGTGCGCGCAGTGACAGCGGCCACACCAGGTGCAATGTGATTACGGCAACCAGCAGAAGCCAAATGGGTCCGTAAAAGTGGTCTCCTCTCGTATTCTGTTTCATAACGTAACGTGCGTTGTGAACCGTGCCCTTTCGCTGGACATCGCGCCGTTGCATGGAATTGTCCAGGGAATCCGCAGACACCGGAGTCGGCTGTCGGTCGGCGGCGGCGAGACAGAGCCAACGTCACGTCAAGAAACGGTCCGCCGAAACGCATCGCAAGGCCGAACCGTCATCGGGTCCATGCGCGATTTCGGGAACGCGCTTGCGCATGGTGATGCTCGTGGGCCTGTTGTAGCCTGGATGAGCGGTCTCGGCGACTTTCTCGAAGCCGAGCGCAGCGAAGGTCTTCTGGTTCTCGATCAGTTCGATCCGGGTCTCGAGTTCGAGGACGGCCCGGCCGCGGTTGCGGGCCACGCTTTCGGCTGCAGCGATGAGGGCCCGTGCAACGCCGTTGCGGCGTGCCCTCTCGGTCACCGCGAGTTTGCTGACGTAGACGCAGTCCTCTCTGAGGGCCGCAAAAGCGCATCCGATCACGTCGCCCCCCTCAAAGGCCACGACCAAGGTCTCTTCGGTCGCCTTGGCGCGGAGCTCGTCGATTCCCATGCGCTCCAGCGACGACGGAGGGTCGATTCGGGGCGCCATGTAGGCGAACGCACTGCGCAGCAGCGTCAGCAACCCGTTCCACGCAGTGAATCCGGAAGGTGCGATGGAAATGTGCATTCGGTATCCGGGCCTCCGTTTGCCGTCACGCAGCGCCGTGGCTTCAGGCGTCGGCGCCAGACCCCCTGGTCGACCGCGTCTTCGCGAACCGATCTCTGCAACGCCGTTTCATGAACATGGTTACGCCCCTGTTCCCCGGTTGTCCGATTCCGCCAACGGTTTTGCTGGGGGAATACCCGCCGCCGGCGCCACTCTTTCGACGCATTGGGGACCTTCCGGTCGATGGCCAAGGGAAGCTCAACATCCCTCCCCGCGTCTTTCGCGTCGAGGCCATGGAGGGCCGGCGCCTGCGAGGTTCGACAAAGGACGGGGCGGTCCGGCAACGCGCCATCATGGTCCGCTAACCTGACGCCATTTCCTTCGCACTCCATCACCTCGCGTCGAGATATGGCGATCTCAGGCAGCCGGAGCCGTATGCGCCCCATTTGTCGCAACCCGGATCGGTTCGTGGCGGAGGGCGCATGGCGCCGAGCCCGCGGCATCCATCGTTTCGTTCGAAACACAAAAGCCGGGGCGCCCGCTTCGGGCGGACCGGTTTTGCGCTGAGGCGCGCGCGCCAGGTTGCCCCTCCCCTCTTCCATGGGCCATTCCGGTCGATCCGGAGACGGACCTACCCGCCCACCCTGACCCGGGCCGGACAGATGGCCGTTTTGCCTTCGCGGGGCGCATGGTGGCCGGCCCACACGAGGCCGTCGTGGAGAACGAGTCCGGCGTAGCTCGTATTTCCCCCGGACGGGAGCGCCGGCGAAGGTTCCGTCCAGTTCGCCCGTCCGCAGGTTGTACCCACTGCGGCGCGAAGCGAAGGGCCTACTGCGGAGACAGGTTGCCGGGAGTGAAGCGGCGGGCCTTGAAGCAACGCGCAGACCCTTGTCCGTCCCGACGAGGGTGAGCGACCTGGGCAAGGTCATGGCGCTGCGCCACCGCACGGTCCGACTGGAAATGTACACCGCGTACTGTTTAGCGGTGCTGCGGATCAGCGGCGGACGGAGACGCGAGCATGCCCGCGTGGACGACCCTCCACCGCATTCGCTTGATGGCGTGGCGTGAAGCGCCGGACAACACGCGGATGCCCATCCGAAGCAGCGCCCTCCTCCTCTTCGAGGATCGGATCCTTCGTATCGACCTGGAGATGGTCGTGCACGGATTTGCCGTCGTAATCTACCCGTATGTCATGCAGGGAAAGAAAGTCGTCGAAGGTACAGCGGATGAGCAGGATGGTGATCGCGACGGAAGCGATGGGCAGGTTCCTTTTTCAGGGTGCCCGGTCTCTTGGGCTT
>CAYLXM010000144.1:0-4642 GCA_964387555.1 uncultured Rhodothermales bacterium
GTGACCCTACCTGGGGAAACCTCGTGACTGCAGCTGAGCAATACTCACGACCCTACCTGGGGAATAGTCGTGGCCCTCGACAGCCCTGGGAGAAGCTCCGTGGATTCCGGTACCGGAAATGGCCAACATATGGAGCACTGGGGCACACGTTTCTCTCCGGGCGGCGTGGAGCTCCAGTGCACCTCAACTGTCCGAGGGCGGGGGAGACCGGATGCGATGGACAGCGACGCCTTCAATGGTCCGGCTCCTTCCTGTGCGCGAGCAGAAATGCATCCACGTCGGAGATCCGGTAGAAGACGCTGCCTCCGACCTTGGTATGGGGGAGTTCAAGCGTAGAGCGCCATCGCGCGAGGGTAGCCTTGGAGAGACGCAGTTTGCTCATCAGGTCTCGGTTGGATATCCAGCCGAATCCGTCTCCCTGCTCGCTATTTAGCTCAAGGCGTGGGATTAGCCTGTCGAGCTCCTCCCGGAGAAGGGTCCGAAATCGTGTCGCTGAGAGCACGACGAGGTCAATGGATGCGTCTTCGTGGTCCATGCTTGGTCTCGGTCTGGAAGTGATACGCTGTAGGGTTGAGCGCAATGGGAGGCCTGTGTGCGCGGGAAGGCTCAGGACTTACGTACGATACGAACCGTCTTCAGCCGCTCGCCCGACTCGATCCTCACAAATCGGATGTTCACCATGGCACAGTTTGTCCTGAAATCCCGCCTACTACGGAAAGCCACCTCTCACCAAAACCTGGGATGACCATGAGAATCCTGTCAACCTTAATTCTTCTCGTGGGGCTCGCCGCCTGCCAGTCCCCCGAACCATCGCTGACCGACGCCGATAAGGCGCAAATCGAGCAGACGATCACGGATGCCATGACGGCAACAAGCGAGAACGGGGGGGCAGGAGACGAAGAGGGCTTCTTCCGCTCGTTTCATCCTGGCGCGGTGATCGCTTCAGGAGCGCGTCGCTCCGGGCTCGATGCGTACCGTTCCTGGTACAGAGATTCGAGGAAAGCTCTCGATAGGGTGGAATTCCCGGATCGCACGATCGAGGTCAACATCATGGCGCCGACCCTTGCCTTCACCACTCTCACGTCCGGACTTTTCTGGGTCGATACCCTTGGGGTCTCGAGTGACACGTCGGCCTTTGTGATGACCGCGATATGGTCCAAGGAGGATGGATCGTGGAGTGTTATCCAAATGCACGAACGTTGGAGCCCGTGGTAATAACTGGATAATCGTCGCTGACCGAGCAGATCTCTGGTGGCACAGGGGCGATACGCGCTCGAATGCGGCGATAGTGTGGGCGGCACGTAAGACGATGGGTGGAGGAGTACGCACGAAAACCACTCACGGAAACCGAGGTGGGCTTGCGTGGCACTACCCTCTGCCCGGGGAGGTGGGTGCGAACGATGGAGCGACTACTCAGTGACCGCGGATCCGGGAGACGAAACGGCAGCGCCGGTGCCGTTGGCCGCGGAGCATCTACCTGGGGATCGGATCGCGAACCGGTTGGAGCGTGAGCGTAACGTAGAGGGGCGGGACGTTTCAAATTGAGGGCCCAAGGAGAGGGTCATCCAGGGGAAGGGGTCTGCTGTCTTTTTCCCTGGGCAACGGCTCTTGGGTCAGCGGCCGGTTCTGCGCCGGTGGCGCGAAGAAGCGCTGGTTGTGAAGGAGGAGGGCAGGACCACCTGCGCCATTCAACCGGCGCGTTCGGGTACTTCCCGACCAACGAGGTCGGCAGAGGCAGGCGCCCCCAACCGTCCGCCAGGTCGCGCTCGTGAAGGCGTTTCACGGAGTCGAGATGATGCAAGAGAACCGATCGAATCGACCCGGACAATCTGACCACCCGATCCCTGGCGCCCTCTGCGCCCCGAACGAGAATCTGGTTGCGTTCGAAATCGACATCCCGGACCCGCAAGCGATGGCACTCCATCAGAACCGGTGCACGTCCTCCTGAAATGCCTGAAAAGCGGCACATTGGTACTCCATTCGCCGCCATCGCCAACATCGCCACCCCACGCACCTCGCCCATCCGCCCATCCACCAACCCGTGAAAACCTCGAGCAGAAGACTCGCCGCCATTTTGTTCACCGACGTGGTCGGCTACACCGCCCTCATGGGACGCGACGAGCAGCGCGCCTTCGAGGTGCTCAGGCGGAACCGGACACTGCAACGACCACTTATTGAACACCACCACGGCCGATTGGACCTTCAGGAACGGGCTCTGCCCGGGCGCCACAACCCAGGGGGCCAGGCTGACGTTGGGCCGAGACCGTCCACAGCCGAACGTGCCCTGATACGTCGCGGGATTCCTTATGCGCCCGGACCCGCAACGAAACGGTAAACGACCCCCGACAGGGATCCGCCCAGCAGCGGTAGAAGTCTGCGAGAACCGGCCCGGGTCTCTTCCGCCTTCACATGATATTCAAACGATAACAGTTCCTGCCTGTCTGTTTACCTATGTTGTCTCAAGCACTTCTGCTGCTCTCTTCCTTTTGAGGTTCCAATGAACGCATCTCCTGTCACCACACCCCGAATTGCCTGCGCTACTCCCGCCTCACCGACGCTCGCCCTGCACAGCCACGCGACCCTGCCCGCCCGGGCGCGCCGCAGACCGCGGGTCGCCACCTGGGCCCTACCATTTTGCCTGACGCTGCTTCTGGCCGTTCTGCTCGGCTGCAGCGAATCCCTGCCCAGTTCCTCGCTGGACGAACTCGATGACGGTGCGGCCGACAAAGCCAAATCCTCCAGCTGCAAGAGCCGGGTCAATAACACCCCGCAACTGCTCACCGAGTGCGTAACGCTCGACGGCGTACGGGCCCACCAGGCCGCGCTGCAGGACATCGCGGACGCGAACAACGGACACCGCATGTCCGGTTCGGCCGGCTTCAATGCATCGAAGGACTACGTGGTCCAGACCATGCAGGCGGCCGGGTACACCGTTGACGTCCAGTCATTTCAGTTTCAGACCTTCTACGAAATCACACCGTCCATTCTCGAACAGGTGTCGCCGCCCCCGGCCGGACCCATCGAGAACCAGACCTTTTCCTACTCCGGTTCAGGAGACGTCACCGCTCCCGTAACGGCGTTGTCTGCTCCCCCCGCTGATCCCTCTCCCGGCTGCGAGGCGGCTGATTTCGCGGGCTTCCCGGCGGGCCACATCGTGCTGATCAGCCGGGGTGGCTGCAATTTCACGATTAAGGCCACCAACGCCTACAATGCCGGCGCGTCCGGGGTCGTCATCTACAACAACAGCCCCGGCACACTGAGCGGCACGCTTGGGATCGGCTTCACGCTGGACATCCCGGTGACCGCCGTGACACAGGATGTGGGGTTGGAGTTCGCCGCGACGCCGGGACTCGTATTGCGGCTGAAGACGGACACGTTCAGGGGCCTCGCGGAGTCGTACAATGTGCTCGCCGAGACCATAGCGGGGGATCCGAACAACGTCGTCATGGTGGGCGCCCATCTGGACGGCGTCAATGCGGGCCCGGGCATCCAGGACAACGGATCTGGCAGCGCGGCCCTCCTCGAAACCGCCATCCACATGAGCAAGGTGAAGCCCAGGAACAAGGTCCGCTTCGCCTTCTGGGGTGCGCACGAGGCCGGCCTTGTGGGTTCGAGCCATTACGTGAACGACCTGTCCGAGGACGAACTGAACCGCATCGCCCTCTACCTGAACTTCGACCAGATCGGCTCCCCGAACTTCGTCTACTTCATCTACGACGGGGACGACTCGGATGGTATTGGCGAGGGTCCCGGCCCCGCCGGCTCCGCAGAAATCGAGGCGCTGTTCGAATCGGTCTACACCGGCAGAGGCATCCCGTTCAAGGGCACGGATATGACCGGCCGGTTCGATTCCGCGCCGTTTATGGCAAGCGGGATCCCGGTGGGCGGGATCTTCACGGGCGCCGAAGGGATCAAGACCCCGGACGAGGCTGCGCTATGGGGAGGAAGCGCCGGAGACCAGTACGATCCCTGTTACCACCAGGCCTGCGACACCTACGACAACATCAGCCTCGCGGCGCTCGACGTGAACGCCGGCGCGGTCGCCACGGCGACGGTGAGTTTCGCGATGAGCACCCAGATCGTCAACGGCGTCAAGGGAAAGGGCAACTTCAAGCCGACGGCTTCCTCGTTCGATCTTCTGGCCACGGAGTAGCCGCTTCCCGAGCGGAGGTCCCTTCCATTCCGGTCGGCCGGCGTCCGCCTTCGGGAGTCACTGCCCGGCGGATCGGAGTCCGGCTCATGCGCTGGATGAACCGGCAGGATGGGGGAGGGGCAACCTTGCTCCTGCGCCTCAGCGCAAACCCGGTCGGCCAGAAACGGCCGGCCGGGTTTGTGCAACCGCCGCACCCTGGTTCCTCCTGACCGGCTCCTCCGTGCGCCAACGGCACTTCCGCGTCGCGCCTGGCTCAGACCCGAATCAACCCGCGAAAACTCCTGGCCGCTCAGGGCGACGGCGCGCCGTTGTGATACACGAACACCCTGCCTTAGCGCCTGTCGCAAAAGAGCGCGCCGCCGAGCGCTCTCACCTCAGACGGGGTTTTCACCCAACGGGACGTCGTCGTGTCGAAGTCGCCCAGCGCCTGCAGCGTTCGGTACTGTTCTTCCGTGACAAGCTCGATACCCATCGCGGCGGCCATCTCGA
>CAYLXM010000145.1:0-4566 GCA_964387555.1 uncultured Rhodothermales bacterium
CCTCTTCAAACCGCCTTATAATTTCCAGAAAGACGGAATTGTAGTTGTTGCCGTGTCAGTTGACCGTTCCGGAAGTGTCACCGAAGCGACTCCCGGCATTAAGGGGTCGACAACACTTGATGAGAATCTCCTTAAGCTGGCAAAGGAAGCCGCGCTAAAGACCAGGTTTGAAAGTAGCAATGACGCTCCTATCATTCAGAAAGGAACTATCACGTATAACTTCAGGTTTAGATAATCCGAGGCTGCCCATAACAAGAACCTTTGAAGATTTTTGTGTAAACGAGTGGCAGTTGGGTTAAGAGAACACATCTGTGCAGATCCATCAATAGTAACCCTTCCCAGGAATTGTATGTCTTACGCCCCCGCGGGGATTTTCAACATCACCCTTTCGCCTCGGGATGAGGTGGACATGACAATGAAAGATTGTTTGTCCCGCATCCGTGCCGTTGTTTATCCCGATATTAAATCCTGTTATGATATTATCTCTATCGACAAGCAGCTTCTTAGCCTTCCTTAATAGATCATTGCTAGCATTTATCTCAGATTGAACCAGGTCAAAATAATCCTTTGCATGCCGCTTAGGGATGATTAGAAGATGGTGCTGTGTTACCGGAAAGTTGTCATAAAATGCTACAGCCAGATTGTTCTCAATAAGCACCCTTTCAGCTTCAAGATTACAATACGGACAACCCTCCTCCTTGGTCTTTAACTCATCGGCAATACCCCTGAAATCAGTATTATCTGTGTCCTTTTTATTACTGTTGCAATTATAGCATAGAGCCTTAATCTCCACAAAGAGTCTTCAGTAATGAGGACTCTTTTTTTTTTGTCCCGGCACGCACGGAAAAGATTTTGGGACGCTGAGAAAAACCTGTTTCATGTGAAAGATCGAACTTGGCTCTGCTTTTCACTGGTCCAATTAAGTCAAAAAGTATCTGATATCATGAAAGAAATAGTGTTAATCTTATTGGCAGCCTTATTTACGGCTACAGCTGATGCCCAGCCAGTCAATAAATATTCTGTCATTGAGCAAAATCAGGATCAGCTGAATCTTGAATTAGTCAAATCCTTGAAAAAAATAAAGACGGGCCAGATACTTACAGGAACAGGTGTTGCCGCCGGAATTATCGGTGGCATTTTCATTGGCATCGGTATCACTGAATCAAATAATAGTACCGAAATTCTTGGTGGGTTACCTCGTCCGATTACCGGTGTAGGTGCGTTGATTCTGGTAGGCGGAGTAACGTCAACAGGAGTAGGTATAATTAATTGGGCCATAGGCCAAAACAGAAAAACGGCAATTGAGATGGAGCTAGTCAAATTTCAGCATTCAGGATCTGCAACTGTTGGCGGTATAGGGTTAAGAGTTATATTTTAACATTCGTAAAAAAGCGTCGGGTTTCTTTCTCAGTTTTCTTGCCTTCGGTACCTGTACTCTCTCCGATTTATCAGACAATAGTTACCCTATCCCGGGAATACAGATATTGACTCCGGACGTAATACTTATTGCCAGTTTAATACATTATTTCAACTATCAACAAGAGCCGGATGCAAGTCAAGTTTATTTGACAGGTTTACAAAAAGCGAGTAAATTTGATTTAACATAACTTAAATGAATAAATCCCGGTCAATGCAAATTTTACTTTTCAGTTTAATTCCAATAGGAATCATAATCCTTCTGTTATCCCTGAAATTCGTCCAGAAAGCCCTCAGCGGAAGAATAATCCTCGAGATTCCCTATTCTCAGAAATCCGCGGAATTTACACTGAGTGAGCCAGGCACTTATGCAGTCTGGCACAAGGGACAATATTTCAGGAGGGCGCCTCTTGATGAATTTAAGCCTGAGATAATTGACAGGTCAACAGGACTAAGCCTGAGACTATCATCCTTCATCCTGAGACCAAACACAAATAACGGGAAAACCGCTAGGATGGAAATTGCCCGGTTTTCAGCCTCACCGGGCAAATATGTCCTTCAGCTTTCCGAGGGGTCATCCATTACTGGCGTAGAGCAGTCCCTGATCAGGCACCTGAAGATCAAAATGATTGATTATGACAAGTATTTCATTCAGGTCAGGGAGAGCAGACCTGTTCTGCATGTTCTGATCGGGATCCTGTTGATTACCGTTGCGGGTTTATGCATAATCGGAGGCCTGGTGGGCGGGATACTCCACGATCAGATTTTTAAACATTAGACCTTGTCTGGA
Source organism: uncultured Rhodothermales bacterium (assembly GCA_964387555.1). GTDB lineage: Bacteria > Bacteroidota > Rhodothermia > Rhodothermales > CAYLXM01 > CAYLXM01. The sequence continues at coordinate 2,207 of CAYLXM010000145.1, forward strand.
ATGTACCCTGACTCCATTGTTTCAGAACTGTCTGATTTTGCCGGTAAGAAATTGAACAGCGAGAATTACCCGGATTGTCATCATAATTTCACATTGTTTGAATGCAGTTCCTGCAAATCGTCAGTTTTCAGGCTAACCGCTGAGCATCACACGGGCTCCGAGGAATGTAACTTCAGGGGAGTAATATGGGGAGAATGCAAAGAATGTGGTTATCTGATGCGGCTGTTTACCTTTACCGGGAATCACAGGGAAAGACTGAGAGAGGTGAGACCGGAATGCGAGTGCGGGAACAGGAGCTTTCTGTCAGGACAATGTGAACGAATTGAAGGAGAAAAAGGTATTCCGGGTTTTTTTGACGAGGGAGTTATAGTTGGCAGGTGCGTTGAGTGCGGCCGTCAAAAGGCCATTGTGTTTTACGATTAGATGGTATAAATGATAATTACTTGACTTGCATCCAGAATATTCATAAATTCAGTTCAATTTAGTTATTTCAGCAGCCCCGTTCTGTCCCATGAAAGTCCACTTTAGTATTCTTTTATGTACACTTTGCTCATTAACAGCTCTTTACGGGCAGAGCGACTTTTCAAACCGTCTGGCCGAGGCTGCTGTTGAATTGACTGGCGATGCTGTTTCGTACGATCCTGCCTATTATAGTATAACTTATCCAAACGGTGATGTGCCTCCTGACAGGGGTGTTTGCACCGATGTTGTGATCCGGGCGTACAGAAAAGTGGGCATCGATCTCCAGAAGGAGGTTCATGAGGATATGGTGGCCAACTTCGACAAATATCCGAAACTGTGGGGACTGTCACGCCCGGACACAAACATAGACCACAGGAGGGTCCCTAATCTCATGAGATACTTTGCAAGGCACGGTTCGGCAAAACCCGTCTCCATCAGGGCAGAAGATTATGCTCCGGGTGATATCGTGTTCTGGAACCTCGGCGGAGGAATCATGCATGTCGGAATAGTATCAGGCAAACGATCGGCAGAGGGTGGGAGGTACCTGGTAGTGCACAATATTGGTGGCGGGCAGGTACTGGAAGATTGCCTATTCAGGTACGAAATAAAAGGTCATTACATCTATCCGGTTTTGAATGGATTTGCTTCAAACGAATAAATCAAATGCAAAAAAACGTTTTATGAGACGGAAGGCATTTTACATAACAGGAATTATCACTGCAGCCATCATGATGGTGACGATGCAGGCCGCCCGGGCTGACGGATTCCAGACCAGCAACAGTCACAGCCCTCAGTATTTTCGTATGCTCAGCCGCAATGCTTCAACACAGATTGATGCGGTCTATTACAATCCGGCTGGCGTGGCAACCCTGACTAACGGGTTCCATTTTGCCGTCAGTGACCAGTTTGTTCTGCAGAAGAACGCCATAAACAGTACATACCCCGTCCTTTCAGACGGCGAATACCCCGGCAGGCTCACAGCACCTCTGAATCCTTCTGTATTTCTGGCATACAGGACCGGAAACCTGGCCTTCTCATTAGGGTCATCTCTTGTGACAGGTTCAATGAATCATGGTGACGGACTACCCTATTTTGAGATCCCTGCAAGCAGACAAGTGCCTGATCTGACAATCCTGTCACGCCTCCCGTTTCCTGAACCCAATTTTGATGTGACCTCATATTCAGCGGATATTTCTTATGAGGCACGAGGTATTTATTCCGGAATTCAGGCTGGGGCTTCATACAATTATGAGGGCATTATTTCATTCTATGCAGGCGTGAGAGCCATTATAGCCTCAAACAGGTACCTAGGGCATTTTAAGGATGCTCAGCTGATGGTCAACAATGAACTTGTACCGGCATCTGAGTGGCTGAGCACTACAGCTCTTCCTGCCGCCACAGCTTACCGCAACTCCGCAAGCACTGATGCCACAAAGTGCCAGCAGCTCATTTCCCTGGGAGCCGGGTCATTCACTCTCTCACAGGTTCTGAGTGCAGGGTATATCTCTTCAGCCGAAAGAGCCCGGCTCGAAAGCGATTTGAGGAGCTATGCCGGGTTGACTTCCGCACAGGTCGCGGCGCTGAACATTAATCAGGCATACACCAGGTTTAACAGTGCCCTCATGAATTTCACGGCGGCAACCGTTAAGATACCCGAGGCAGCCAACATATTGGATGACAAGGAGTCAGATGTGGAGCAGAGGGGTACTGGCCTGACCCCTGTCCTGGGGATGAACGTGAATCTGGGCAAATCCTTTAATCTCGGAATGAAATATGAGTTCAGGACAAAGCTCGGCATGACCAATAATGTTATTGTCGACAATTTTGAAATATATACTGACGAAGCTGAAGTCATTTACGAAATACCTGCTATTCTTGCCGTTGGTGCCGGCTACAGG
>CAYLXM010000146.1:0-4550 GCA_964387555.1 uncultured Rhodothermales bacterium
AAGGCGTAACCCAGGAATCGATGGAGGCCTACGACTGGATCAACGTGATGGTCTATGACAAGACCGGCATCTGGAGACCGGACGACATCGGCCCCCATTCCCCCTTCTCCTATGCGGAGGAGGCTATCGCATACTGGACGGTAGAAAGAGGCATCCCCGCGGAGCGCATCACACTGGGCGTGCCGTTCTACGGATTCGATTTCACACCGCCCGCCCGCTACATCTCGTTCAAGGAGATCATCCGCCCGGACGTGTCCCGCGCGTACGTGGATTCTGTGGGCGTCATCCACTACAACGGCATCCCCATGATCGCCAAAAAGACGGACCTGGCGAAAAATACCCTGGGCGGCGTGATGATCTGGGAGATCTCCTACGACACGCTGAGGAGCGACCTGTCGCTGCTCAGGGCCCTGGACCAGACGATTCAGGCCGGCGATTGTGACGTGAAGACGTTCTTCCTGGATGAGGATGGAGATGGCCTCGGGGATCCTTCCCGGCCATTCCAGGCGTGCGAGGCGCCGGAAGGGTACGTCGACAACCGGGATGGGTCGGCGCAATAGGGGGGTGGAACCCGTCCCTGCGGGTACCCTGCGGTGTCCGGTGGTCCCTGCTGGGGACATCTCCAACACATGGTGGCCGGCTGCGGCCTGACGAGAACGTGCATCGTCCGGTAGGGGCGGCTTTCAAACCCGCCCCGACGGATGTTGGTCTCACGCGGAGGCCTGCCCCGGCGAAAGCCGGGGTCGCGGAGATCTCAGGGGCGCGGTGTGCGCCGCTCTGGTCTCGACGGTGCGTCTACCATCCCACCGGAGAGGCCTCCGCGCACTTTTTTTACGCGGGCGTGGCACACTTCTGGACGGATTCTCGCCTGTATGGGTAGAGTGCTGCTTTGGGCGAAGCGGGCCGCGTCAGGATCCTGCCTTGGGTTGGGGTGTCGGGCCACCCGAGTGATCTTCGGCATGGGGCGCGCCCGGCTTGCCTGTCATGGATGCACAGGCCCAACCATGAGATGGGTTCGTTTATGATCTGCCAGACCATCTCCCAATACCGCATCCTGGAGAAGCTCGGTGAAGGAGGAATGGGCGTGGTGTACCGTGCGCGCGATACCCAGCTTGACCGGGATGTGGCCCTGAAGTTTCTTCCCGCCGGCGCGCTCGCCGATGAGGAGAGCCGGGTCCGTTTCAGGCGAGAGGCTAAAGCAACGGCCCAGCTCAGCCATCCCAACATCGCCACCGTCTTTGGAATCGGAGAGACGGAGGATGGCCGGTCTTACATCGCGATGGAATTTGTGGAGGGGAGAACACTTTCGGAGATGGTGAAGGAGGGTCCGCTGGAACTGGAGGCCGCCCTCGATATTGGTGCTCAAATCGTTGCCGGGTTGCACTCTGCGCACGAGAAGCGGATTGTTCACCGGGATGTGAAATCGACCAATATCATGGTGGACCGCACCGGGCGGGCACGCCTCGTCGATTTTGGCCTGGCCCGACTGGCCGAGTCGACGCAGATCACCCGCGAGGCGAGTACGGTCGGAACGGCAGCGTACATGAGCCCGGAGCAGGCCAGAGGGGAAGAAGTGGATCACCGTGCGGATGTGTGGGCGCTCGGCGTGGTTCTCTATGAAATGATTGCCGGGCGTCGGCCTTTCTGCTCCGATTATGAGCAGGCCCTTGTATATGCCATCCTCAATACCCATCCGGAGCCTTTGACGACGATCAGGGCGGGTGTGCCGAGGGCGTTGGAGCGTATTGTGGCGAAGTGCCTCGAAAAAACTCCGGCGAAACGGTACCAGCATATTGAGGAGGTGGGGGTCGACCTGGCCTCGGTCAAAGCCGCCCTGCATGACGAAGCGGATATAGTTAACCCTGAATTCAATCGGCCGAAACCTAGGCGTCAGAGGGTGTTACGTCGGATCGGTCTTGCCTCCCTTGGCCTGGCTATCCTGGCCGTTGCGGGGGGCCTGTGGCTGGTCCCCACGGTGTCCGCGTGGTTGGCGCGCAGTTCCTCCCCGATACGATCGATTGCCGTCATCCCTCGCGGGTGCCAGGCGGAGGGCGTCGAGGCCGCGTTCCTCTGCGACGTGTTCAGCGAGCAACTCATCGCAGGATTGTCTCAAATCGGAAGTCTCACCGTGAAGTCGCTCGGCGCGGTCGAGCCGTACAAGGAGAGCAATCAAAGCGTCATGGACATCGGAAGGCAGTTGCGGGTGGATGCGATCGTTACCGCGACCATTCAGGCCCGGAATCCGGTACTTCGGCTCGGCGTGGAGGTCACGGATGTGAGAAACGGAGCGTATCTGTGGAGCGGCAACGTGGAAAGCAACTCAGCGACGAGGGATGACGGGTCGCGGGCTTTTGCCCTGGACGTAGCCGACAAGCTGCATCTGCTCATCAGCAGTGCCGAGCGGGCGAAATTGCAGGTCTTCAATATCTACCAGCAGGCCCTTGCGCAGTGGGATAAAAGGACGGCGGAGAGTCTGACGGAGGCCATCACCCTGTTCCGGAGAGTGATAGAGGAAGACCCGGAATTTGCGCGTGCCTATGCAGGACTCGCCAGTTCGTTCGTACTGCTCCCGTACTACGGCGGGCTCCCGCCCTCGGAGGCGTATCCTGAAGCAAGGAAGGCGGCTGAGCAGGCGCTGGCGTTGAATGAACGGCTGGCCGAGGCGCACGCCGCACTCGGCCTGGTAAGCCGCGACTATGAGCGTGACTGGGCGGGGGCGGAGCGGGAATTCAGAAGGGCCCTTCAACTCGATCCGGAGTCGACATCGGCACAGCAGTGGTATGCCGAGTACCTGGCAGCGCTCGGACGCTTCGAGGAGGCGGAGCTGAACATCCTCCAGGCGGAGAGGTCTTCTCGGGTATCCCTGACTTCCAGAGCCGTGCACGGGTGGATCCTGCTCTGCGCGGGGCAGCTGGATGCGGGACTCGCTCAACTGGAGGCTACCCGGGAGATGGGTCCAGAATTCCCGCTGACACACTGGTTCATCGGACAACTGCAGGTCAGGCGCGGCCGTTACGAGGAGGCTGTCGAGGCGCTCACCAAGGCGACGGAGCTCTCGCGCGGTAACACACGGATGTTGGCCGACCTCGGAAGCGCCTACGCCTTGCTCGGGAGAAAGGCCGATGCCCGTGCCATTCTCGATCGGCTGCGCCGGATCGCGGACCAGGGCAATCATGTTCCTCGATTCGAGTACGCGATCGTTCTGGCCGGTCTTGGAGAGCGGGATGAAGCCTTCAGGGAACTGGAGGCGGCGTTGGAGGAACGGACGTGGCACATGGCCATGATCACCATCGACCCCATGCTCGATCCGCTCCGAGACGATCCCCGTTTTGAAGGGCTCGTCTCCAGCGTGGGACTACCCAAGTTCTAACCGTAGAGCCGTGGAATCCCTTTCCCTAGCGGCGTCGGTCGGCTCCTCGGAGGACCGGAGCCTGGCGAGAGTGACCTTCAAGGTGGACTCGAGCATGTTCGGGGGGTATCCCTCTTCGCCCGACGACATCTTCAGGCACCTGGATCGTACACGCCGACCCGACCTTCGCTTTCACTACTCGGGCACACTCTGTGCACACCGGTGGCTGAACGTCTGCAGCGATCCGGCCTATGGGCATGTGGATCTCCTTCGACGAGTCGAGTTCGTACTCCCTGCTCTGATGCGCGTCCTTCAGAACGATCTGGGGCGTCGCGAGGCGATTACGTTTGTTAGCCTTGGTCCCGGAGACGGTGCCCTGGACGAGGCGATCCTCCGGCGTGTCGACCACGATGCCCGTCTGAACTCCTACTGCGCCCTCGACTTCTCGTTTGAACTCCTGCAGATCGCGGTTGGACGCATTGCGCGGGCGAGCGGGTTTCGGACCGCATTCCCGATCCACGCCGTGTGCGCGGACTTCACGAAGTTGCAGAATCGACTGCCCAACGGCTTGCCGGAGGACGAGAGGAGACTCTTCAGCCTAACCGGCTTCACGCTGGGCAACTATCCGGAAGTGGAACTACTGAGCGGCATCCGACGGTTGATGCGGGATGGAGATTTTCTCTTTTTGGACGCCCGACTCCATCGCGCTGGGAACGAAGGCGCCGAACCTGATCCCTCCCGTTTCGATCGTACCCGGCTGTTGAGAAGCTACGACCTTGCCAGCGTGAAGCGGTTCGTTTTTGGTCCCCTGGAAGTCGCCACCCACGCCAGGGCCGAAGACGCTTGCTTCGGGTACGATCTGGTGCACCTGCCGGGATCCATCCCGACGGCCGTTCAGGTGCTGATCTATTGCAGCGGCCTCGAAACGGCACTTCGGCTTTCGGGGCAGCCGATCGAAAGGGACCGACTCGATCTGGCCGTCACGACCTTGTACGACCGGAGTGCACTGATTTCGGGAATGGAGACGATGGGTTTCGATGTCGTATGGCACCAGGATGTGGAGGGAGTGGCGCTCCTTCTGGTGCGGAAGACGGGTTGATGAGGTAACGGGTAGCGTGCGTTTCCCGAGGTGGGGAAAAGGAGGGTACGCCGAACACCGGGATGAGTCGGCGTAGGGGTGGGTTTCAAACCCTCGCCTGCG
>CAYLXM010000147.1:0-4535 GCA_964387555.1 uncultured Rhodothermales bacterium
TGGCTGAATTAATGCAAAACAACGATTACCAGCAGATTTTAAACGACTCAAAATATTTTCCGGATTAAACGGAATTTATGCTGAATTTGCACATAGGCTTTACTTTCATTATTAAATTGGGTGATTGAAGTAATCATTTAAAGGATTTGGTAGATGAAATCTCCGCATTAGTTGATTCTTTTTTTGTTTGATATGGTAAACTTTTAGATTCGGAATGAATTTAAATGAACAGAAAATGGAAACAAGAAAAAACAGAATTTCAGCAGCGAAATTGGCTATATTGCTTGCAATGTTCCTATTGGCAACAGCTTTAAATGCTTGCAACATGCAGGAAACTGAAGTTGATGATCAAAAGAAAAAGGGAAATTTACCGGAGCCGGAATTGCCTTACGTAATTGCAGGTACTAACCAGGTTAAATTCTATAACAATGTCAGCGAAATTTCAGCTCCGGAAACCGGTCAGCCTTTTTACGGACAGGATGCAGCAAATTCTTCGGTCAAACCCAGTTATACCGACAATAAAGATGAAACAATAACCGATAATAACACGGGTTTAATGTGGCAGAAAAATCCGGGAGAAAAGATGACATGGGAAAATGCCGTTTCCGGAGTAAAAAGTTTTAATCTGGGTGGTTATACCGACTGGAGATTACCAAACATTAAAGAGTTGTATTCGCTCATTATTTTCAATGGTGTTGATCCAAGTGGATACCAAGGTACTTCCACCGCCGCACTTATTCCGTTTATCGACACTGATTTTTTTGAGTTTAAGTATGGAGATCCCACTCATGGAGAAAGGATTATTGATGCCCAGTTTGCTACCTCCACTATTGATGTGGGCGATTCGCAATTTGGGGGAGGTAACCTGATGTTTGGGGTGAATTTTGCTGACGGACGCATAAAAGGCTACCCCACCGGACCAATGCCAGGCCAAATAACCGGAAAAACGTTTTTTGTACTTTATGTCCGAGGAAATGAAAACTACGGAAAAAACAATTTCACTGACAACAGGAACGGAACCATCTCAGATTATGCAACTGGACTGATGTGGATGCAAAATGATTCAGGAAAGGGAATGAACTGGCAACAAGCATTGGCATTTGCTGAAGAAAATGTATTTGCAGGTTTTTCAGACTGGCGGTTACCAACTATAAAAGAATTACAAAGTATTGTTGATTATTCCAGAGCACCTGGCGCTACCAATTCGGCAGCAATTAATCCGGTTTTTAACTGCACCGGAATAATTAATGAAGCAGGACAACCGGATTATGGTTATTACTGGTCGGGCACAACACATGCAAATATGCAAAATGGAGGAAATGCTGCCTACGTTTGTTTTGGCCGTGCAATGGGTTACTTTAATTCGCAATGGCAGGATGTTCACGGAGCAGGTGCACAGCGAAGCGATCCCAAAACCGGAAATGCTGACAGCTTTCCATACGGACACGGGCCACAGGGTGATGCCATCCGAATTAATAATTTTGTGCGGCTGGTGCGAAATGCTAATTAACTTTACCATGCGGAAATGAAAGGAAATCGAAAAACAGGAACCGTCGTTTATTTACTGTATTTATTGTTACTGGTAATTTCTGTTTCCTGTTCAAAAGATGAGGAAATTATATCTGATGAACAACCAAATTTAGAAACACCAGACTGGACTGAACAAACTCATGGCGCAGCAGTCAACCCAAATTACGATATTGTTTTTCGGGAGGATAAAGTAAACCGGATTGATATTAAAATTGAATCGGAAAACTGGAACAAAATGCAATCCGATTTAGCCTCAAAAGCGGGGCCCGGAAAAGGAATTCCAGGTCAGCCACCGGGTGAAACAGAGTTTGATTTACTGTGGGTGCCGTGCAATGTATTTTTCAACAATATTCAGTGGTACCAGGCAGGAATACGGTACAAAGGAAATTCAAGTTTGCGCACAACTTATCAGCGGGGTATAAAAAAACTCCCGTTAAAGCTCGATTTCGACCAGTTTGAAGATGCATATCCTGCCATTCATAACCAGCGGTTTTACGGATTTAAACAGCTCAGCCTGAAAAACAACTTCGAAGACAAATCTTTTATGCGCGAAAAGGTGGCTTCCGATCTTTTTCGTGAGTTCGGACTGGTTTCTCCCAGAACCGCATTTTACAGGGTTTACATCGATTTTGGCCAGGGTGAAAAATACTTCGGTTTATATACCATGGTTGAAGAAGTGGATGATACTGTTATTAAAACCCAGCATGCAATGAATAATGGAAACCTTTATAAGCCTGAAGGTGCAGGTGCTTCGTTTGCAGCAGGTTCTTTTAAAATTTCAGATTTGTACAAAAAGTCAAATGAAACCGAAAATGATTATTCTGATGTTCAGCAATTATATTCTGTTATCAACAGCACTGAAAGGGAAGCAAATAACGAAAAGTGGAAAGTAATGCTGAATGTGGTTTTCAATGTACCGCTGTTTTTAAGGTGGCTGGCTGCCAATACAACAATGCAAAACTGGGATACATATGGAAAAATGACCCACAATTACTTCCTGTATAACAATCCTGAAACGGGTAAACTGGAATGGATTCCCTGGGATAATAATGAGGCTTTACAGTATGGTAAAATGGGTGGATCGCTTTCTCTTTCACTCTCAGAAGTTGGAAATAACTGGCCCCTGATTCGATATATTATGAACGACAATATTTGGGAAGCAGAATACAAACAATATATTTCTGAGTTTACAGCCAGGCTGTTTTATGCTGAACGAATGAATCAACGTTACGAAGATTACAGACAATTATTGAAAAGTTTTGTAACCGGCAGTTCAGGCGAACAAAAAGGTTATACATTTTTAAACAATGATACCGAATTTGGCGCAGCAATTGATGATTTGAAAAATCATGTTTCTGCCAGAACTGAATTGGTCAGGCAGTTTTTGTCACAATAGGAAAATATTTACTGAATTCAATAAATTTACAGGTTTACGAATGAAATATCAGATTAAAAATACAAGAAACATTGAATTGCTGGTTTATGTCATCATTTGGCTGATAGTCCTGTTAATGCCAATATTTTTTTCTCAATATAATGATGGCATAAACTGGAGCAGAGTTTCTCACGAATGGATAAAAATAATCCCATTCTTAATCATATTTTTAATTCATAACTATTTACTATTCCCTTTCTTCTTAATACCTAAAAAATACTGGATTTATTTTGGATCAACTATTCTATTAATAATCGGAGTTAGTATTTTATCCATGTTTTTTGGCAGAGAAGTTGGCCCTTCCAGGGGAATTATGCCACAATCTTTGAATTTACCTCCATTTCCTCAAAAGCATATCCCTATTGGAGAATTACCGTTATTTAGGGTTAAAATCTGGCAATTAATACTTTTTGAGGATTTTATAACTTCAATATTGGTTATAGGTTTTAACGCGGCCATAAAATTAACGGTGAAATGGCAGGACGAAGAACAGAAAAACAAAGAACTGGAAAAACAAAAACTGGAAACAGAACTTGCCTTTTTGAAAAATCAAATCAGTCCTCATTTTTTTATGAATACTTTGAATAATATTCATGCTTTAATTGATATCCATTCGGAAGCTGCAAAGGAGTCGGTTATAAAATTGTCGAAATTAATGCGATATTTGTTGTATGATACAGAAAATGCAAAAACAACCCTGGCAAAGGAAATCGAATTCATAAAAAGTTATGTTGATTTAATGAAACTTCGTTTTACATCGCAGGTTTCAATTAAGCTGTCGTTTCCCGAAACAGTTCCTGATATTAAAATTCCTCCCATGCTTTTTACTTCGCTTGTCGAAAACGCCTTTAAATATGGGGTGAGCTACCAGTCTGAATCTTTTATTGAAATAATAGTAAAAACAAACAAGGAATTTTTATTTTTCAGAATAATAAACAGCAATCACATTTCGGCCAACGGTTTAAATGAAAAAGGAGGACTTGGCCTGGAAAACCTTAAAAAGAGGCTCGATTTGATTTATGGAAAAAACTATTCGCTGGCTCAAAATGAAAATGCAAAAGAATTTGAAATAAATATTAAACTGCCAGTAAATGAGGATTAAATGCATTGCAATTGACGATGAACCACTGGCTCTGCAACAAATAGCAGCGTACATTCAAAAATTGCCTTTTTTGGAATTGGTTGGGCAATGTACTGGTGCTTTTCAGGCGCTGGAACTACTGGAAAATCAACAAATTGATTTAATGTTTGTCGACATAAATATGCCCGATTTAAGCGGACTGGAGTTTGTGAAATCCTTAACTCAAAGGCCGTTGCTGATTTTCACAACCGCCTACAGTGAGTATGCACTGGAAGGTTTTAAAGCAGATGCGCTCGATTATTTATTAAAACCATTTTCGTTTGCTGAATTTTCGAAAGCAGCAGGTAAAGCCCGCACTCAGTTTGAGCTAATGCAAAATGCACCCGAAAAATTGGATGGAAACAACGACTTTCTTTTTATCAAATCGGAATATAAACTGGTGAGAATTAATTTCAACGATATCCTTTTTATTGAAGGAATGAAAGAGTA
>CAYLXM010000148.1:0-4480 GCA_964387555.1 uncultured Rhodothermales bacterium
ACCTGGGCTCAAGGTGGCCGCGGATGTAGTCGCGCAGGTCCTCGTTGTCCTCCACGATGAGCACAAGCGCATCCAGATGAGTCGGTTCCTCGTTCTCCTCTGGCTCGCCCGCGGCAGGACGGATCGCCACCTCTTCGCGCGGGGCGACACCGGGATGCATGGCTGAGGCGACATCTTCACCGGCCGCATCCAATCCCGATTCCTCTTCGACATTCGTTTCCGCCTGCAGATCGATCGGAAGCCGCACGGTGAACACGCTCCCCCAACCCAGATCGCTTTCCACATGGATATGGCCGCCGTGCAGGTCAACCAGTTCCTTTGTCAAGGCGAGGCCGATTCCGGCCCCGCTCTCTGCGCTGTTGCGCGCGTTCGAGGCCTGATAGAACCGGTCGAATATCCTGGGCAGTTCCGAAGCGGGAATCCCCTGTCCCGTGTCCCGTACCGCCACCTCTACGTGCGGCTTGTCTTCGTTGGCCAGGCTGATGCGTACCGCCACCTTGCCGTTGGCCGGTGTGTATTTCAGGGCATTCAGGACGAGGTTCGCGACCACTTTCTCCATCTTGTCCACATCGAAGGCCATCTCGAGGCGTTCGAGGCCCGTGTGGAAGTGCAGCGATATCCGCTTTCTCTCGGCGAGGGCGATGAATGAAAGCACGATTTCGCGCACGAAAGCGACGAATTCCCCTCTGATGAGCGAGAGTTGGAGGCGGCCCACCTCGAGTCGGGTGAGGTCGAGCAATTCGTCGATCAGCCGCTTCATCCGCAGTCCGCTGCGTTTCACGGTCTGCAGCTTGCGCACAGCGTCCGCATCGAGGTCGGTGTGGCTTCTGCTCAGCAGGTCGTCTACCGGCCCGAGAATGAGCGTGAGGGGTGTGCGAAACTCGTGGCTCACGTTAGCAAAGAAGCGATCCTTCGCCTCTTCGAGATCCGCCAGTCGGTCGGCCTGCTGCTCAACGGTGCGTTTCTCCTGCTCCAGTTCGCGCGTTCGTTCCGCGACTTGTTGCTCGAGTGCCTCGGCGCGGCTTTTGAGACGACGGGTTCGGCTCTTGTGACCGGCGATCAGCAGCCCGACAAGCAAGATCGCGTAGGCGGCGAAGGCCCACCACGTGGCCCACCACGGGGGCAGCACGACAATTCCGATCGACGCGCCCTCCTCGTTCCACACGCCGTCGCTGTTCGCGGCCTTAACTCGGAACGTGTAGCTGCCGGGCCGAAGATCGGCATAGCGTGCCGCCCGTTCCGAGCCCGCCTCAACCCAGTCCTTGTCGAGACCCTCGAGCCGGTAGGCATAGGTGTTCTGGGAGGGCTCGGCGAAGTGAAGTCCGACATACCTGAAGGTCACGTCATTCTGGTCGTGCCTGAGTACGATGCGCTCGGTCTCCCCGAGCGGCGCTCGAAGAGGTCCGCTTTCCGTCGGGACCAGCCTCTCGTCAAACAGCCGTACCTCCTGCAAAACGACCTGCGGCGGGACGGGGTTGTCGGCCATACGCTCCGGATTAACCACGGTAACACCGTCGTATGCGCCGAAGTAGAGCCGCCCATCCCGATCTCTGTAGTGTCCCGAATAAGTTGCGTTCGTGTGCAGGTATGTCCCGGAGAGGATGCCGTCCCGCTCGGTGAAATTTCTGATGTCGCCAGTCCGGGGGTCCAGTCGCGAGATCCCCTGGTCGGTCGCCATCCAGATGCATCCGTCGTTGTCGCTCAACAGTCCGCCGACGCGGTTGCTGGCGAGACCGTCCGCAACGCTGAAGTGTCTGGTCGCGCGGCTATCGGGATCGATCGCGACAAGTCCGCCGAGTCGCGTCCCGATCCATATCCAGCCATCTCGATCGCGCAGGATCGAGGTCACGGCTCCGGTAGTGGACGTCAGCAGTTCGAAGGTATTTGACGCGCGATCGAAGCGCTGAAGCCCGCCGTTCGATCCCACCCAGAGGGTGCCGTTTCCATCGATGAGCAGCGCCGGCACGACATTGCCGGCCAGCGCGGCTGGGTCGCTCGGATCGTGCCGGTAGCGATCGAAAGTGCCATTGGACGGGTCCATCCGCAGCAATCCGCTGCTGCGGGTGCCCATCCAGAGGTTCCGATGCTCGTCCTCCTCGATCGTCGTGACCACAGTCGAATCGTGCCACTGTGTGAGAAGCTCGAAATGCTCGCTCTCGCGATCGAGCCGATACAGCGCTCCCTGATGGGTAATGATGAACCAGTTGGCCACGATGACGTCCCCGGATGCATTCTCGTGGATGTCGAATACGCTGTGGATCCCGGGGACAAGGCGCGGCTCGCCGGACGGAGCGTTCAGTAGCCAGAAGCCATATAGCCCGCCGGCCCACAGATTGCCTTTCCGGCCGGCGTTGATGGTCCGGACGCCCTCCGCATAGAACTCGCTGTTCTGAAACAGGCCGGCGTGGGTCTTCGTGTGGTAGATCCGCCCTCCTGCCTGGATCCAGATAAGGCCGTCGATGGACTGCCAGATATCGAGGATGGCCTCCTGGTTCCATCCGTTCGGATCGGTTGGGTCCGGGTCTACGTGCGCGAGTTGCCGGGTCACCGGATCATATCTCGTCACTTTGCCCGTTGATCGTCCCACCCACAGCCTTCCCTCCCGGTCCGAAAACAACGCGGTGATGGAGCACGGCTGCGCCGGTGCGGTGGATGCGGAAGGGTCGCATCCGAGCTCGGCGGGCAACCGTGAATCGGTAGCGCGTGGCACGAAGGCGCGCAGGGTCGGATCGAAGACATAGAGCCCGTCTTCACCGACCTCGGGCCGGTTTGCGGTACCGACCCAGAGCCGTCCCGCAGCATCCAAGGCCATCGGTCCTACGGACAGCGAGTTTCCGGCACGCGACCGGATCGGGAAGCAATCGAAGCGACTTCGCAGGCGGTCCAGGCGGCACCACTTGGCCGGTAGATCCCAGAACTGAGCCGCGCGAAACCAGAGGTCGCCCTGGCGATCTTCGAGAAGGGCGTTTTCCGCCAGGTACGCTCCGGCGAGCCTGGGGGAGACGTCGGGCTTTTCCTCGTAGAAGGTGAGGGAGCCGGTTTCGCGGTGGAAGCGTCCGAGACCTCCGCCCCAGCTCGCGAACCAGATATCTCCCCTGGAATCCTCCAGAAAGTCGACCACATCGTAGCGGGAAAGGGTTTGCGGACCCGGCCCTCGGCGTAGAACGTGCTCGGCGCGTCCCGTCTCCGGATCGAACCGGTCGACTCCTGACTCGCTTTGATAGTAACCGATCCACAGGTGACCTTCGCGGTCGACAAAAATGCGGTTGATCTGACCCGGACCGATCGAGGTGGAGTCGGATGGATCGTGCGTGTACCGTCTAACGTCGTACCCGTCGAATCGGAGGAGGGCGGTTCGGGTGAAGCTCCAGAGATAGCCTGTCCGGTCCTGGACGACCTGCAGGGGATAGTCGCCCGGCTGCACGCTCAGCGTCCATTCCGGCGGCGCAAAGCGCTCGAACTCGATTTCCTGCGCCCGAGCGTTCGTGACGGCGATGGGGATCACCACGCCGACGAGCAGTACTCTTGTAAGACCCCACCGAGACATGGGCACCTCGTTCGGTAGGTGTGTGGCCCCGTGCCGCGTGGTCGTCTGGAACCCGGCCAGGTCACGGGCCTTACCCCAAAGGTATTCGCATCGGGGTGGATGCGCAAGCGAACGCCCGCCCGCCCATTCGCCCCCACGCCCATTCGCCCACACTCCCCCACGACCTGGTCCTCCCCTACCCCTCGAACTCCGACGGCAGAACGCCGAACGTCTCGCGGAAGACCCTGGAGAAGTGGATGGGGTCGGCGTATCCAACCTGATGCGCGACCTGGGAGACTGACCGCATGCCGGAGCGGAGCAACTGGGCCGCTCGGTCCATCCGCACCATCCGGATGTATCCCGAGGGGGATAGCTGCAAGATGGGCTTGAGCCGTCGTTGCAGGGTTCGGGCACTCATGGCTACCTCGTCGGCGAGATAGTCGACGGTGAAATTCTCTTCTGAGAGGTGCCGCTCGACGGCGTTGCGGACCTGCTCCAGCAGCCGCGCGTCCTCCGTTTCGACCTCTATTTCCGAGGGCCCGATCTCCACGACGCGACCCATTTTCCGGGCCAGAAGCCGTCGGATCACGATGAGGTTTTCGATTCGCGCCTCCAGTTCCTCGGCGCTGAAGGGCTTGTAGATGTAATCGTCCGCCCCGGACTTCAGTCCCTCGATTTTCGCCTCCTCGGTGGCCTTCGCCGTGAGCAGAACGACCGGGGTGTGCGCCAGTTCGGGGTCCTGTTTGACTTCCCGGCACAGTGCCATGCCGTCCAATCGCGGCATCATCACGTCGGTGAGGATCAAGTCCGGACGCAGGGCGCGTGCCTTTTCGAGCCCCTCCTGTCCGTCGGCCGCTTCCCCCACGCGGCAGAGCTTTTCGAGGTGTCCGCGAATGTAGCTGCGCAGATCCTCGTTGTCCTCCACCCCCAGCACCGTTGCGTCTAGCGCGGGTG
>CAYLXM010000149.1:0-4380 GCA_964387555.1 uncultured Rhodothermales bacterium
CCCGATTTTGTATCTTACCCAAAGTTCAATCATTAAATCAGTCAGAAATGAAAACACAGTTTATCGATTTGCATATTCATCCGGCCATGAAACCGATGGGTAAAGGTTTCATCAGGAAGCCGGGTACTAACAATCCAAACAGAAATGGCAAGGACAGCATTTGGTTTTACGACCCACCCACTGTATCCGACAAGGCAATAAACATTGCAACTTCACTCACAAAATTCAGGCAGTCGGATTTTACTTCACTCGCATGGGGTGGGGCCGAAATTGTGTTTGTATCACTGTGCGGGCTTGAGAAAAGCTTTGTGATGACAAAAATGGGTACCAAACTGCAGGGCGATGCAGTTGCCAATCTGGTTACCGGTTTGGGTAAAAAGCGGATTGACCATGTTCAGAAGATGACCGATTATTTTACAGACCTCGAAATGGAATATGATTTTTACCGGCAACTCGACGGGTACAAAGTAAAAATCGATGGAACCTGGAATCAGTACAAAATTATTTCTTCGTTTGGCGAAATTGAGTTAAAACGGGAGGCAGGCGTAAATACCATTTATGTTATTTTCACCATCGAAGGCGCACATGTTTTTAACGGTGGCCTCGGAATGATGGGTAGAGCTGTCAACCCAACCGAAGTGCTTACCAATGTTGACAAGGTGAAAAGCTGGGATAAACCGTTGTTTTTCATGGGTGTAACACACCATTTTAACAACGAAATGGTGGGCCACGCCAAAAGTTTGAGTGGAATTGTGAGCAAATTCTGCGACCAGACAGAAGGGTTAGACACAGGTATTCAGGAACTCGGCTGGAAAGTGATACGCAGGCTGCTCGACAATACAAACGGAAGACGGGTTTTAATCGACCTGAAACACATGAGCGTTCAATCGCGGAACGAATATTACCGTTTTCTGGAAACCGAATATCCGGGAGAAATAATTCCGCTTTTGGTAAGTCATGGAGCGGTTACCGGGTTGCGTTCGAATAACGAAAAGGTGGAGGACGATCTTTTTAACTTCGGAAAATTTCAATCGAACGATATTAATTTTTATGATGATGAAATACTGAGAATTGCAGGTTCAGGGGGTTTATTCGGAATCCAGTTCGACGAGCGGCGGCTGGGAAGTGAATCGGAATTAAAGAAAACCGGGCCCAACCTGAGCCGCAGGAAAATGCTGTTTTACAAATCGAAACTGGTTTGGAACCAGATTGAACACATCGCCGAGGTATTAAACCGCAATAACCGTTTTGCCTGGAACATCCAGTGCATCGGATCCGATTACGACGGGATGGTGAATCCGCTGAACGGTTTCTGGACAGCCGAAGAAATGCCGCTTTTCGACAGCTATCTCGAAAAACATGCGTATAACTTTCTTTCTTCCTCTGCCTCGGCAAACCTGAAGGATTTTAACAAATTAACGGCATCAGAAATTGTTGAACGGTTTATGAGAGGAAATACTTATGATTTTTTAAAGAAGAATTTTTAAATCCGGAGCAGATATCAATTTAAGCTAAACGGGACACATTTGGGTTTCTGTTAAAAAAAATCTACTTTCGGAATCTTAACTAAAATTGATCCGTTCATGAATCCACTCCTGCGTTTGGGAACCACCATCGTAATATTTGCACTTGCCTCCTATTCATTTGCTGTTTTTACCATTCATCGTAAAAAAATTCTTCGCCGAAGGATACTCGTCTTTTTAACGCTGGGTGTGGCTCTTGATATTACTGCAACTATTTTTATGATTCTCGGTTCTTCCAAAGGTGGGTTTACACCTCACGGAATTATTGGTTATTCGTCGCTGCTTGGAATGTTTATAGATGCAGTGTTGATTTGGCGGCTGAAAATAAAAAACGGGAGTTACTCTATGATTCCACAAAAATTAAACATTTACTCTCGTTACGCTTACTTGTGGTGGGTAATTGCCTTTATTACCGGAGGATTGCTGGTGATGCTAAAGTGAAATGCGTTAATCTTTGTAACATTTTCCGTAAATTTCAGTCTGATTCTGGTGAATCAGAAAGTTTTCAATTTCAACTAATATCATAAAATCATGAAAAGAAATATTTTGTTTTCAATTCTGGCCGTTGCTGCATTTTTAGCAGATTTCACATCATTTGCTGTAAATACCACCGACACCCGGTTAATGCACCAACCGGCAATCAGTTCAACACATATCGCATTTGTTTATGCCAACGATTTGTGGGTGGCCAATGTGGATGGCTCGAATGCACGGCGAATTACTTCCGATGCAGGTGTTGAATCGAATCCATATTTTTCACCTGATGGCAAACTGATCGCCTTTAGTGCGGAATACGATGGAAATACCGACGTTTTCACTATTCCGGTTGAAGGTGGAATCCCGCAACGATTAACCTGGCACCCTTCGGCAGATATGGTGCGCGGTTTCACTCCCGATGGCAAAGCAGTTTTGTTTGCTTCGTCGCGCGAAGATTTTTCAAACCGATACACCCAGCTTTTTACCGTTGGGTTGTCGGGTGGATTTCCGTCTAAACTTGTTATTCCCAATGGCTTTCAGGCAACTTATTCACCCGAAGGCAAACAAATGGCTTTCACACCAATTCCTCCACGTTTCCAGCAGTGGAAAAACTATCGTGGCGGCACTGTTTCCAACATTTGGGTATTTAAATTCGATAATTACGAAACGGTAAAAATCCCGATGGCAGAAAACCGCAGTAACGACTGGAACCCGATGTGGATAGGCAGTAACATTTACTTTTTGTCGGATCGTAACGGAGAATTTAATCTGTTTTCATACAAAACAGATACAAAAGCGATTGATCAACTTACACAGTACGCCGACTTTCCAATAAATTCAGCAAATACCTTTGGCAAAAGCATCATTTTTGAACAGGCCGGTAAACTCCATATTTTCGACACCGGAAACGGCACAACCAAAACATTGCAACTTGCAATTGCCGCCGAACTGAATGAGCTTCGGCCCCGGTATGTAAAAGGAGCGCAAAACATCCGGTGGGCTGATATTTCACCTGCCGGTTCGCGTGCTGTGTTTGGGTTCAGGGGCGAAATAATTACCGTACCCGCCGAGAAAGGCGATCCACGTAATATTACCGGAACTTCCGGAGTACACGAAAAATATCCGGCATGGTCGCCCGATGGAAAATCGGTGGCTTACTTTTCCGATAAAACCGGCGAATATCAACTGCATATTCGGCCGCAGGATGGTAAAGGAGAAGCTAAGACTTTTTCGCTTAACGGAACTGGATTTTACGCTTTCCCCGAATGGTCGCCCAACAGCAAATACATCACTTTCAGCGATAACGGGCGTAATTTATATTTGCTCGAAGTGGCAACCGGTACAATTAAAAAGATTGATGCTGATGAGATGTATGTTCCCGGCCCATTCCGCAATATTTTTGGCAACTGGGCTGCCGATTCACGCTGGATTGCTTACACCAAAGTCAACTCAACCTTTTTCAAACAGGTTTTTATTTATTCTGTTGAACAGGGTAAATCATTTCCTGTAACCGACGGACTTAGTGATGCAGACAGTCCGGTTTTCGATCCGGACGGAAAATATCTTCTGTTTTTGGCATCTACAGACGCAGGACCGGTGATTAACTGGTTCGACCAGAGTAGCCACGATATGCGAATGACCAGTTCGGTTTACCTGGCAACTCTCCGCTCAGATATACTGAATCCGTTTGCCCGTGAAAGCGATGAGGAAAAGGGGATTTCGGACGAAAAAACAGAAAAGGAGAAAAATGAGAATACTAAAAAAGATAGTAAAGACAAATCAACAGAAAAGACTGAAGAGCCGGTTAAAAATATTTCCATTGAATTTGAAGGAATTGAAAACAGAATTGTGAATATCCCACTAAAAGCAGGAAACTATTCTCAGTTGAGCATGGTAAAGGCCGACGAATTTCTTTATGTGGCAAGCGATGATAATACCCGGACATCAAAACTTTTCAAATACGACATGAAAGAAAGAAAGGAAAGCGAGATAATGGAACTCGACAATTACACTCTTTCTGCGGATGGTAAAAAAATGCTGTACAACAAAGGACAAACCTGGGGAATTACCGATGCGGGGAAGAAACCTGAAGCGGGAAAAGGAATTCTGAATGTGGCTGCATTAGAAGTTAAAATCGACCCGGTGGCTGAATGGAAACAGATTTTTGATGAAGCCTGGAGAATTAACCGCGATTATTTCTACGATCCGGGAATGCATGGCGCCAACTGGCCGGTAATGAAAGAAAAATATGCCGCTTTTCTTCCCGATGTAGCTTCCCGCAACGACCTGAACCGCTTGATTATGTGGATGTGCAGTGAACTTTCGGTAGGCCATCATCGTGTTGGCGGCGGAGACCAGCGTTTTAATGCCGAGCGTGTTG
>CAYLXM010000150.1:0-4222 GCA_964387555.1 uncultured Rhodothermales bacterium
CATACCGCGGGACAGTCCGACCGGGGCCGTGAACGTCTGTATATGATGGTCAAAGAGAATCTGAGGCGCTACGTGGCGGGTGAGCCGATGTTGTCGGTCGTGGATATTGAACGGGGCTATTAGGTCTGCAAATCACGCTATATAGCTTCAGTTTTTTGAAACTGGCTGACACCGTGTGCAGGTAAAGCCGGGTCCGGTCAGGACTCGTCGCTGATTTTGCGGTTAGAATAGAATTTTTCCCTACGGGCCATCCTCCATGTCTGATTTACGTTTTTCCGGGTCCGACCGCTATGTCGCGACCGAGGACCTTAAAACCGCCGTGAATGCCGCCGTTACACTGGGCCGGCCCATTCTGATCAAGGGTGAGCCCGGCACCGGCAAAACCCAGTTGGCCGAAGAAATTGCCCGCGGTCTGCAACGGCCCTTGTTGCAATGGCATATCAAATCGACCACCAAGGCACAACAGGGGTTATACGAATACGATGCCGTCGCCAGGCTCAGGGATTCGCAACTGGGTGACGGGCGCGTGCACAATATTGCCAATTACATCGTCAGGGGCCCCATGTGGGAAGCCTTTGAACAGGACACCCAACCGGTCCTGCTGATCGATGAAATCGACAAGGCCGATATCGAGTTCCCCAACGACCTGCTGCGCGAACTCGACAGGATGGAGTTCTACGTCTACGAAACCCGGCAGACCATCGTCGCCAAACACCGCCCGATCATCGTCATCACCAGCAACAACGAAAAGGAATTGCCGGACGCGTTCCTGCGCCGCTGCTTTTTCCATTACATCCGGTTTCCGGACCGGCAGACGATGCTGGCGATCGTCGAGGTGCACTTCCCGGGTCTGAAGAAAGCCCTGCTGAACGAGGCCCTCAATGCGTTTTACGAGTTACGCGAGGTGCCCGGTCTGAAAAAGAAACCATCGACCTCCGAATTGCTGGATTGGCTGAAGCTGCTGCTGGCGGAGGATATACCCGCGGAGGCGCTGGCCAGTGACGACCGGCGCAAGTTACTGCCGCCGATGCACGGCGCCCTGCTGAAGAACGAGCAGGATGTGCACCTGTTTGAACGACTGATCTTTCTGAACCAGCGCGGTAACCGGTAGGACACATGCTGCTCGGTTTTTTCGCCCAGCTCAGGGCAGGGGGTCTGAAGGTCTCCATCACCGAGTTTCTGACCCTGCTGGAATTGCTGAAAAAGCGCGTGGTGCGTTTTGATGTCGAGCAGTTCTACTACCTGTCGCGCGCCTGCCTGGTCAAGGATGAATCGCTCTACGACCGTTTTGACCGGGTGTTTGCAGCGCACTTCAAGGGTGTCGAGGAACTGTTCGGCCCGGACGGGGACGGCATACCCGAAGACTGGTTGCGCAAGCAGTTCGAGCTTGGTTTGAGTGAAGAAGAAAAAGCCCAAATCGAAGCCTTGGGTGGCTGGGAAAAGCTCATGGAGACGCTCAAGCAACGTCTCGCGGAGCAGAAGGAGCGTCACGAGTGCGGCAACACCTGGATCGGCACCGGCGGCACCTCGCCGTTCGGCGCCTACGGTTACAACCCGGAAGGCGTCCGCATCGGCCAGGAAGGTTCGCGGCATCGGCGCGCGGTGAAAGTCTGGGACAAGCGCGAGTTCCGCAACCTCGATGATTCGCTGGAACTCGGCACACGCAACATGAAGGTGGCCCTCCGCCGCCTGCGCCGCTTTGCCCGCCAGGGCGCCGCGCAGGAACTGGACCTGCCGGACACCATCGATTCCACGGCCAGGAACGCGGGCATGCTGGATATCAGGATGGTGCCGGAACGCCACAATGCTACAAAGGTGCTGCTATTCCTGGATATCGGCGGTTCGATGGACGACCACGTAAGGGTCTGCGAGGAACTGTTCTCGGCCGCCAGCAGCGAGTTCAAACACCTGGAGTATTTCTACTTTCACAACTGTGTCTACGAGGGGCTGTGGAAGGACAACCGGCGCCGCCACAGCGAACGGATAGCCACCATGGACCTGCTGCACAAGTACTCAGCCGACTACAAGCTGATCCTGGTCGGCGACGCCACCATGAGCCCTTACGAGATCGCGCAGCCTGGCGGCAGCGTGGAACACTGGAACGAGGAAGCCGGCTCGACCTGGCTGAAGCGTCTGCTCGATACCTACCCGAAAGCGATCTGGCTGAACCCGGAACCCGAGTCGCGCTGGCTGCACACGCCCTCCATCCAGATGCTCTCGCAGCTCATGACGCAACGTATGTACCCGCTGACCATCAGCGGTCTGGAGCAGGGTATTCGGGCCTTGTCGTAAGCGCGGCTCCGCTCCGTTCAATCCTGCAACGGTGGCAGGTCAGCGCATACTTCGATCAGGCCGTGACCGCCGACCGGGACGGTTTCGATATGCCGGTCGAAGACCGCGATCAATGGCCGGCCACGCGTGATGGCCTCCCTGACCGATGGCAGCGACAGCGACGCCTGGTGGCTGGACTGGCTGTCCCAGACCTCCGTGACCCAGATGGCGTCGTCATCGGACGGGTCCGCCGCAACCACGTAGCTGAGGCAGCCCGGCATGCCGGAAACGCCCTCCAGCAAAATCTCAATCAGGGCGTCACGCCTGCCGGGCGTGGCCGTCATCCTGCCGATCAGTCCATACATCCGCGTAGCGCCAACTGCCTACTCTGTTACGCCAGCGACTCGACGTGACTGGTGAAGTTATCGAGAATGTTTTTCCAGCCTTGCCGCTGTTGCTCGATGCTTTGGGTCTCATCAGCGTCAAATGTTTCGACGACTTTTATACCGTCTTCCACGGGTATGAATTCGACACAGACCGAGCGTTGGTCAGCCATGACGTATTCGATCCGTCGCTGTTTGACGATGTTTGTGTAGGTGCCCTCGAAGTCGAAACCGGCGGTGCCGTCCCTGGATTCCATGCGGTATGAAAATTTGCCGCCAACCCGCAGGTCAATGCTGCTCCTGGCGGTGCGCCAGTCGTCGGACGCATGGTTCCACAGATTGATATCCTCCGGCGTAATCCACGCAGACCAGACACGCGGCAAATCGGCCATCACCAGGGTTTCAACTTTAATTTTCATGGGCGTTCACCAGTAATAAAACGATCCGTTGCAAGGTTTTGCAGCCCGCACATTAATAGCAGGCTGACCGACAGTAAAGCTTATCCCAATTCGATCGACATAGACACACTGTTTGGGTCTTTCTTCTAGTCAGCAGATGCAGGTCAGGTTGCAAATCGATGTTTTGCAGGCAACGCGTGGGCTGGTTTGAAAACTCCGATGTCGTCATGCGCCGCGACTCTGACCCAACTGGCAAAAGTTGCACCGCTGAGAATCAAGTGCCGTCCGCTGCAACCGGTTGTCCGGCTTGGTTATACCACTCCATACCTGTGAGCGACCGTGTCCAGGTAGGCGATCGCTGTGTGCTCCGCCGCCTGGTTCAGGACCACACGACCGGGACCAAGTGACTGCCGCAGGGAACGATACAGGTCTGCCGCCGCGTACAGCGACCGTACGCACCCGGCGCGGTCGTACGGAGCAACCGTCGCACGCAGTTCAGCGGCACGGGCGGGTGTCACGGTCTCCACCCGGCGCACGCCGGATGGCTGGGCGCCTGCCTCCAGCAGCATGAGTGGACCGAGTACCTGGGCGCGCAGGAACGCAAGGAAATCCACGGCCTCGAAAAGCTCGCCCCGGCCAACCTTGGTCGCGCCGTAGTGGATCCAGACCCAGAAGCGGTCCTCGATCCACTGCGGGTCCGGTGCTGGGAAACGCGCTTCTCCCGCTTGCAACGCACGGGTGACCCGACCGTCACGCTCCCATAGCACGGCGAGGTCGTCCACGCGTTTGGCTACCTCGGGCAGCGAGACAAACTTGAGATCGACGTGGAGCGGAGTGCCACCCTCTTCACCGTCATAGAGGCAGATGAGAACGCGGGGCTCACCCACATGCTCACCGGTAAACGCGGCGACCAACGGGCCGAGTCCGGCTGCGATACGTTGCCGCTCAGTGGAGACAGCCTCTACTTCACCGGGTTCGACGGCGATCACCAGGTCGAGGTCACTGTACTCGTCCATCGTCCCAGACGCGCAGGAACCGGCGGCAGCGACGCCGACGAATCGCCGGTCGGCGCGCAGGCGGCTAAGCGCGCGATCGAGGAACGTTGAGTGTGCGAAAGGGATACCTGCGGTGCTCATAATGATCCCGGGCAAGACGCCGAACGACAAGAAT
>CAYLXM010000151.1:0-4206 GCA_964387555.1 uncultured Rhodothermales bacterium
CCTAAAAACTGAAATCATGAAGAAAATCGTCATCCTGTTCCTGGGATTATTGACTATGATGCCTGGTTGCCAGACCAAAACCGAACTGACCGATGCAGACAAAGACGCAATCGTCAAAGCCGTTAAGGAAATAAGCGAACCTTTCTGGGGTTGGAATGGTAAGTTTGACCAGGAAGATATGTCGAAGTTCCTTGCATTAAATGATGAAAACTCAGACAACGCCTGGCAACCTGATCCTGTTGCAACTGTTTTCAATACCGATATTATTAAAACTCAGGCAGAGTGGGTAGAGATGTGGAAGGAGATGATTGAGACCAGGCTGGCCATGAATATGTCAATTATCGATTCACATTTCAATGTACTGTCGGCAGATAAAGTTTTGGAGGTGAATAAGATTGATTATACTTTCACTACAATAGACAGCATCGTGCACGGACCCTACATGGCAGTAAATACTATCTTGTGGGTAAACATCGACGGCGACTGGAAGATGCAGTTCTTCCATGAATCCACTGCCCTGAAAGAGCAGTAAATCAATCTTGTAACAATTCAGCTCCATAGTCCACTGGTAAAACCCTAGATAATTCTTTAAAAATAAATGTATAATTTATTTGACATTGTGTAAACATTTATTATCTTTGTGTCGTTATAGTTTTACATATAGTATATATTAACAGACATAAGGAGGTATAATTATGGGACACCACGAGAAACAATCAATCGTATCCATTATCGGCTCATTGCTGGTGATTGGATTCTACTCGCTCTATGTTTACAGGAACTACATCCAGGCAGATATGGAGCTGCTGAACGATTTCCAGTTCTGGGGGAAATCGTTTCTTTACCTGATTCCGGTGGCAATTGTTGTGCAGATTGTGATCCATATCCTGTTTGCCATTGCAAACCGCATAATCACGCAGGAGGATTTGCCCGACATCACCGACGAGCGCGATAAGCTCATTGAACTTAAAAGCATCCGGATATCGCACTGGATATTCGTTCTCGGATTTACGCTGGCGATGGGGTCACTGGCCATGGGGATGAAACCTTATGTTATGTTTCTTACCCTGATCTCATCAGGTTTTGTGGCCAGCCTGGCTTCGGAGGTTGCAAAAATCATCTATTACAGAAGGGGAGTGTGATATGGACGACGAAAAGGTATTTATCAGCAACAACATCCGCAGGCTCCGCTTTTTTGCCGGTGAGATGACCCAGCAGGAGCTGTCAGACAGGACAGGGGTTACCCGACAGACTATTGTGGCCATCGAGAACGGGAAGTACTTCCCCTCGCTGGAGCTGGCATTCCGGATTGCACACACCTTCAGTGTTCCGTTGTCCGACGTTTTCTCATACTACCCGGAGAATGACCCGGTGAACAAAAAATTAATGGATAAAAAGACTAAAAAAGGAAAACAGTAAAATGAAAGCAATAGTCTATACAGAGTACGGAGGACCGGATGTACTTCACCTGCAGGAAACGGAAAAACCCTTCCCCAAAAGCAACGAGGTTCTGATCAGGGTTCATGCTGTCTCGGTAAATTACGGGGATATCATAGCCCGGAATTTCAGGAACCTTCCGGCAAGTGAGTTCAATATGCTGGCTTTGTTTCGGATACTTGCACGATTTGGCTTTGGCTACAGCAAGCCCAAAAGACAAATACTGGGAAACACATTTGCCGGGGAAGTTGAGATGATTGGCAATGATGTGAAACAATTCAGACCAGGGGAGCAGGTTTTTGGTTATAGAGGTGAGACCATGGGCGCTTATGCCGAATATCTCTGCATTCCTGAGGATGGCATCCTTGCCCTGAAGCCCTCACATATGACATATGAGGAGGCCGCAGCAGTTCCTTATGGCGCAACAATGGCACTCTGCTTATTGAGAAAGGTGAATATTCAGAAAGGACAGCGTGTGATTATTATTGGTGCTTCCGGTACGATTGGTTCTTCAGCCGTACAACTTGCCAGCCATTACTTCGGGGTGGAGGTCACAGGTGTTTGCAGCATGCAGGGAACGGAATATGTAAAAAGCCTGGGAGCAGCTAAGGTGATAGATTATAAGAAAGATGACTTTACAAAAAACGGAGAGTCATATGACCTCATCATTGACATCCTGGGCAAGGGCTCTTTTTCAAAATACAGGGCATCACTGAGGAAAAACGGGATTTATATGCCGGTAAGCTTTAAAACCGCAAAACTGCTTCAGATGCTCCGGACTTCAATAGGCGGAGGAAAAAGGGTTATTTGTGCGCTTGCAACTCCCAAACAGGAGGACCTTGTATTGATCAGGGAATTCTTTGAGGACCGTAAACTAAAGCCTGTAATTGATCAAAGTTTCCCCCTTGAAAAGGCAGTCGAAGCCCACAGCTATGTTGAGGCCGGGAACAAAAAAGGCAATGTAGTGCTGACTCTATAGACCAAACGGAGATATTGGATGAATGACTCCATTGGCCCCCAAAACATTTTCATGCTCCTTGTTTCTATACAATGATTAATTTTTGCGCCAATTAAGCATTACAAATCAAATCATGTTCATTTATTTACTTGCCTATTTATACAATACATTTACAGCTAACGATAAACCTCAAAATAATCATACTCATGAAGATAGCAATATTTGGAGCAAGCGGTAAAACAGGCTCATTGTTAGTGGATGAAGCATTATCAGCAGGTCATGATGTAACAGCATATGTTCGAAGACCTGAGTCTGTTAAATCAAAACATCCCAATTTAAAAGTTGTTGCAGGTTATCTGAATGAAAAGGACAAACTCAGATCAGTCATTTCCGGTTCGGATGCATGTATTTCAACTCTCGGTGGAGCATCTCTGACAAAACACAATACCGAAATTATTGAGGGAATAGATAATATCGTCAGCACTATGGAAGAAGAGAAAGTGACGCGCTTCGTTTATTTATCGAGTTTTGGCGCAGGGGATAGCCGCAAATATATGCCTCAGCCTGTTCGGTTTTTTATTGCTGATATTATGCTTCGAATACCATTGGCGGACCACAAGACAAACGAAGATCGAATTACAAAGAGCCAGCTTGACTGGACAATAGTTCGTCCGGGAGGATTAACCGATGGTGCTAAAACTGATCACATGAAACATGGTTATGGAGAGACAAAAATAAAAGGCAGTTTAAATATCCCACGGTCAAATGTGGCAGCTTTCCTTCTTGATCAGGTAACCAGCAAAGACTATGTGAATAAGAGTGTTTGGCTGTTTGACTGAGGTCATTGGAGGGAGGTAAATACCTGACATAAAACAGAACGAACAATTAATTAATGCAAACCAGTATCCTGATTCACTTTGAAACTTATAATATGAGCCTTGTACTTTCTGATAAAATCATTATTACTAATTAACGTGATCTTATGAGTCTGTCTGCTGCAGCTAATGATGAAGGAACCAATGCTCCAATGAGTGATTACATACGTGCAATCGAGGCCGTCCTTAACACCAGTGGCTTTGCTGTCCTGGCAACAGAGGGTAATGGCCAGCCACATACGAGCCTGATAGCGATAACACCATTTGGAAATCTCAGGCAAATTATTTTTGCCACCTACAGGAATACCCTTAAGTATCGAAATCTTTCCAATAACAATAAGGTGGCTGTTTTCATTGAAGGTGAATATTTCAACATGAAAGGTCTGAAAGACAATGTCGTCCTAACGATAATCGGGCATACTGAAGAGATAATTATAGCCGGTAATGAAGCACCTTACCTGGCACATCTGAAGCGACATCCCGAAATGGAGGCCTTCATGGCGTCACCGGATTGTGTTCTGATCAGGGTAATTGCCCAATCATATCAGGTCGTCTATGGGATTGATGACATAAAGTGGATAACAGCAGAAGAACTTGAGTCCATCTGACCATGTATCATGGAGTTCAACTTTCATTCGCAGATTGCTTCTTCAAAAGGGGTTATTGAAGGACTGATGCGAGCACTGGCAATCGGGTTTGCGCCCAAAATAAGGGTGAATTGCGTGGCTCCTTCGCTTACCGACACACCTCTGACCAGGAATTTGATTAACACTGATGCAAAGCGGCTGCTGAACGAACAGAGGCATCCATTGAAACGGATTGGCAACAACAAGGAACCTGAAACACATCAATCCTCAATTCCAAAATCGCAAATCGCAACCCGCAAATCCTTTCAGAACAGCAGCGACAGGCAGGTGAGGCCGCCGTCCATCTTTC
>CAYLXM010000152.1:0-4110 GCA_964387555.1 uncultured Rhodothermales bacterium
AATCACCCCCTCACCCCGTTCCCCCTCTGCGCCTCCGCGTGACCACCCCCTTCCTGGATCCCGGGTCCCGGTTTCGCCTCGCCCGGGATGACAATAAAAGGAAATCGCTCCGCGTGACACCCCCTCACCCCGTTCCCCCTCCGCGCCTCTGCGCCTCCGCGTGATCCCCTCTTCCTGGATCCCGGGTCTCCGCTTCGCTCCGCCCGGGATGACAAGCCGAAGGACCCTCGCACCCCCGGACCCTCGGACCACCGGACCCTCGGACCCTACGTAACCACCTCCACCAACTTCGCCACGATCCTCAGCAAACTCGTCGCCGGTAACTGTACCGACTTGATCACCTCCTCGGTCGGCATGCGCTCCCCGGCACTCCGATCCACCCAACGCTGCCACCGGCTCGGATCACCCCCCGCCATCCGCCGCCAGATCGGGTCCGCCTGCGGATACACCATCCCCACTACCCGACGCTCCAGATCGGTCAGCCGCGCCTTGTCCAGCCGGTCCATCGCTTGCGGATTGGACAACGCCTCCCCCAACGCGTCCAGCATCCCATCCAGCGTAGACCGCATGTCGACCTCCGCCCCCGGTCGTACGTAGCCGAACCGGGTCGACACCACGTTGTCCCGGCGCTTCTTCGGCAGCGCCTCGTCAATATTCCCCTTGAACCGCTCCATCACGGGGTCCGCCGCGCGCAAACTGAAGCTCATGGGCTTCATAACGGGCACCATCCCCCGCGATATCACCGCATCCTCGTCATCCCGCCACAAGAGCCACGTGCCCGCCCCGATCAGCCATGGACCCACCCGCTCGGCCAGACTGCCCGGCGCGAGGATCCCCGGGAACCGGTACGAGGCGGCAGACAAGACCTTCCAGCTCGCCCGCAACATGGGCGGATACACCAGCGGAGGCTGCGAAGAGAGCACCTCCCGCACCCGCGCGATCTCATCCGACCGCTCTCCCGCTTCCTCCGCCCTCGAAACCAGCGCCCAGCCGAATGCCAACACATCCGGATGCGGACCCAACAGCGACAGCAGGTTCCGGAACACCATCGACAGAAACGACACGTTGATCCGCTCCGTCCGCAGCGCCAGATGCGCCCCGTACAACCCGAGCATCGGGTTCTGGAACTTCCCGAACAGCATGTCCGAACGCTCCCGCCCGGGCGCGCCCGTGTCCCGCGACAGCGCCTTCCGCGCCACCTCGGTCAGGTAGAGGTCGTGCCGATCGGGATCGAATCCACCCTGACTCATCAACACGGACATCGACGCCAGATCCGCCTGCAGCCTCTCGGAGTCCCGGTCATACGTCCGGGACTCGAAGAACAACTGCGTCTGCCACTCCCGCGTGGCCAAAACGACCTGACGCAAGAGCCCGCTCCCCGTATCGAGCTGGAGGAGGTACGGACCCGCGTTCAACGCGATGTGCGCGGCCGACCACCGGTACTCCGGCCGGTGCTCCCCCACCACGGAGAAGTCGGCCAGCAATGCCCCATCCAGGGTGTGGAGCGAAAGCCCATGACTCGGATCGACGGGCGGTCCCTCCGCCGGCTCCCGCACGAACACGAAAAAACCGGCCTCTGATCGATGACCTGCCGGCACCATATGCGGGGCCTCGCGACTCACGCGGGCCGCCTCATACGTCTGGTATTCGTGGCTCGTCGGAGTAAACTGCCTGCCGAGCGGAGCCGCCATCGGGATCGGCAACGCCTCCGTGAGCCAGACCGGCTTCTCCTCCCCCTCCTTGTCCAGCAGCACGATCTCCTCCTTCGACGCACCGCCCGCCTCGAACCGCACGATATAGGCCCCGAGCGGCAGATCCACCTCCAGACGGCCGAGGGTCCGCTCGATCGGCACCGTCCGCATCCGGCCGTCCAGGATGCGGATTTCCGCCATCTCGTTCGGACCGGCATCCGCAATCAGCTTCGCCATGGGGCGGGTTTCCTCAGAGTGCGACATCCGTGTCCTCCTCGCTGAACTGCCGGGCCACCCGGCGAACGTTCGCCGCATCGTCCTCCGCCTCCAGGATGTAGATCGGACCCGGCTCCACCTCGATGGACCATCTACCCGCTTCCAGGGAAACAGGGAGGATGTCCGTCGGGCTGAAATCCGAGTGGAGTACCCGCAAGACCGCCGCGCCCGGCGCGGAGACGGTGATCGCCACGAGCGCCGGTGGCATATCCTCACAGATCGTAAAATCGACCGGGACCAGCACATCCGCCTCCTGATCGCTCCCCTCGACCCGCAATTCGCGGACCCGGCGCCGAACGAACGCCTTCAGCCCCTCCGCCGTGACCCGCCCCTGCGCATTGCCCCGCCGCAACCCCTCCACCAGCGCCGCCGTGCACACCCCGCCCACGTAGGTGCCGAAATTCTTCTCCCTCGACTTCCGTCCAAAGCCCGTGCCATAGACATACAGAGGATGGACCTGATGCGCGGCGCCGGCATCCACCGTGCGCCGGAGCGGCAGATAGGGCGCGGGCAATTCGGCGTCGAAATCGCGGCAGCAATCCATGATGAGGATCACCTCCTCGAACAGGGCCGCCTGGCGGAAGAAGTCCGCGCACCGCGTCGCCGCAAAGTACTCGACGTGCAGCATCGAAGCCCGCGGCGTGAGCAATCCGGCCTCGTTCACGCTCGGGCCGACGCCGTGACCCGCCAGAAACAGATAAAGCCGCCGGCCGATCCGCTCATCGAGGTGGGGAGACTTCTCGGTGATGAGGTCCTCCGCCCAGTCCCAGAAATCGGTGACACGCGGCTTGCGCCCATCCGGCGTCGATCGGATGACCGTGATGTTCTTCCTCGGAAGCCGGCCGCCGTCATTGGCCACGAGCCAGTCCTCAAACGCCTTCAGATCATTCTCGGGACCCTCCAGGTGGTTCAGGTCCCGGTAATGATTGATGCCGACGATGAGGGCGTAGTCGTCCTTGTTTTTGGGAGGAGGCACCGGAAGCGCGGTTTAGAAGCCGTTCGCGAGCAGGTGTTTGAGGCTGTCGAGCGTGGGCCCATCCTCGTCGAAGGCGCCGTGTTTGGGCGCCGCGCTGCGCCGGCCGTCCCCCAGGTCCCGCCCGTCGCCCGCCCACACGCGGTCTTCTTCAGGAATCAGTTCGAGGACACTGCGGACGTCCGCCCGGTCGTACGGCCCCGCCGCCCGGAAATAGCGTTCCATCCCCACGATCGGCATATCCACTTCCTCCTCTTCAAAGAGGCCCGACACGAGATAGAGGAGGGACCCGCGGTAGAGGCCGGGCACTTCCCAGTAGCTCCGTTCGACCGAGTCGGCGAGGGCGAAGGAGCGGAGCCGGCCGACGCGCCGTTTCGCCACGTCGATCCGCTCGTGGAAGAACGGGAACGATGCGGCGCCGGCGAAGAAGACGACGTCGAGTTTGGCGTCCGCCGGGAGGACGGGATCTACTGCTTCGAGTAGATGGCCGATGTAGATGGCGCCCGTACTGTGTCCGACGCACGTGATCCGCCGCCCGGGCTTCCACCAGGCCTCGAGGTGCTTGACCAGCGCCGCGCCTCCGCTGTCGGGGTTCGCCGCATCGAATGCATCCGCCGTGTCGCGTTTCATCGTATTCCAGACCAGCGCGCCCGCATTGTCCAGATAGAGCGTGCGTAGGATTTCCTCGACGATCGTTGTGTAGACCCCGTGGTCGCGTCCCTTTCGGAACCGCTTGAGCACGGCCTTGACGATCTTGAGGCCGTAGCGGGCTACGACCAGCAGGGTGGTCAACCCCCGCTCCTCCGGAGCCGGCGCGGCGGCGCGGATCTCCTCCACAATCTCAGTCGACATGAGCGTCTCGGTCGAACCGAGCAGCGCGCCGGTTCCACGGCTCGTCCGGTCGGCCTCGATCTCCGCCTCGGAACGCATCCCGTTGGCGATGCGCTGCGTTTCGGACTTGAGGACCGTGTCGGACTCCAGTTCCCGTTCCACTTGCGCCTCCTGCTGCGGCGTCAACTCGGCCTCCTCGCGGATGGCCCCCTTGAGGGCTTCCTCCTGCGCATCCATCCACTGCTGCAGGTCGTCCGGTTCCTGGGGGATATTCTTGAGCGACTCGAGTTCCATCGGCCCGCCGCGGCCGCCGCCGACGTCTTTCAGCTTGCCCATCAC
>CAYLXM010000153.1:0-3997 GCA_964387555.1 uncultured Rhodothermales bacterium
GTACTGCGTTCGATAGTGGTTGTGGTGTTGAAGAAGGAGTAAACTCCACCACCAGCCCAACCCGCATTGTTGTTTGTGACACTGCTATCAACCAAGGTCAAGCTGCCACCTTCGCCGGTGTAAATGCCGCCACCACCCTGCCAGAATTCGCCGGGGGTAACATTAATGGTCATCGTATTTCCGGTCACAGTAGCATGGTCGAGCGTTAGGTTGCCATTATTCAAGACACCGCCAGCCAATTGATAACCATAACCATTGGTGATGGTTAGGTTAGCAAATGTAACAGTCAGTCCAGCATCAACCACCAATACGCGGTCCGAACCGCCACCGTTCAGGGACAAACCGGGTGCATCTTTTGCATCGACAGTGACGCTGTGACTGGGAACCAATGGACCAGATGTAAGCATAAGTGTGCCGCCAGCCAGTGCGGGATCAAAAGTGATCGTGCCTCCGATAGCGATGTCCGCCAGGGCCTGGCGCAGTGAACCGGCGCCGCTGTTATTGAGATTGGTAACTGTGATTTCAGCTGGCGGCGGAATCAGCTCAAGCCGCACTTGGTCCAACCGCATCATGCCACTGGTTGTGCCGCCTTCAGGCAATTCGAAGCCATAGCCCCAGACATCACTGAGGGTCAAACCATCATCCGGCGCACCGACAGGTTGATCTGTACTGCGTGTGAGTGAAGCGAATGGGATCACAACTTGTTGCCAACCGCTGAAGTTGTCGGCGAAAGTAGCTTCCCAGCGTTCTGCAGTGTCTGGTCCTTGGTAAACGCGCACATAATCTATTTTCAGCTCTTGCGGGAAGGTCAAATCATCACTTACCGGGCCGCCGAAATTTCCGCCGATGGCCATGTTATAGATCAGGAAGACCGGGTCGTTGAAGACCCATTCATTAGGCGCCACATCTGCAGGTACGGCAGTATGATACAGTATGCCGTCCACATACCAATTGATCAGGTTAGGTTCCCACTCAATCGCAAAGGTATGGTAATCATTGGAGACCGGTCGGCCAAACGTGTATAAATCACCAAAGGAAGCTCCACCAGAATAGCCGGGACCGTGGATGGTGCCGAAGACTTCATTGGGCAAACGACTAACGTACTCCATGAAGTCGATCTCACCGGTTTGCGGCCAGCCAACTTCCCCAATATCGGTACCCAGACTCCAAAATGCAGGCCACAGACCATCTTCACCGCTTGGCACTTGGAGGCGGGATTCGATGCGCCCGTAAGCGAATTCAGCCTTGTATTGTGAAATCAATCGCGCTGATGTGTATTCACATGGACCGTAATAGCAGGTTAGTGAGCCGTCCGCCTCTCTAGCTGTGATGACAAGGTTGCCACTGCCATCGGTAGCAGAGTTATCAGTGCTGTTGGTGTAGTACTGCAACTCGCTGTTCCCCCATCCAGGGTTGCTGTTCGCCGTACCATCACCAATTTCGTAGCTCCAGTAAGCCGGGTTGGGTGGTGTGCCTGCAGGGTCGTTAAACTCGTCACTCCAAACCATGTTCCAGCCTGATGGTCCGGGGTCGGATGCGCGATTATCTTTGAGCTGCAAGGTAATTGCGTCGCCGCTGTTTGTGCCATAGAACCAGAAACTCATTGCTTCCCCGCGAGTCCAATCCTGCCCAATGGCGAAATCACGGCTGAAGTTGGCCTTGCCTCCAGCGACGATGGGTTTGCCGGTGAAGGTTTGTCCTGTTAGGGTAAATTGAGTTGTAGCACAATCATAGCCGGTATCTGCTGCGCGGAAGTGGAAGATCAAGTCGAGGTCCCCATCACCCTCGAAATCTTCCACGTGACGCTGCATTGCACCAGTCTTTTGGTTTCGGTGGGTTTCAAAAGCGCTGCCAAATTGCACTGTGCTATGATCAACAGATAAAGCATCAAAGGTGTCTGTACTCAGGAGTGCGACCGTTAGAACGCCATTGCCGTTGTTACAGATACTGCCATTGATAATGAGATCAACCAACAACGCTGTATCGACTTCAAGGATGTGTTCATACGCACCTTGCCCCGGAAGTGCCATCGGATCGCCTGCCAAGATATCAGGCGTGCTTAAAGTCACATTTTTGCCATTCCACAGGTAAGCACCGCGTTCAAAATCATCCAGCAGAGTCGAGTCTAATGGTTCATCATCCAGAATATCGATCCGCGAAAGGAATGGGGAGCCGAGCGGAACGTCCACCGCATCATAGATATGCAGAATGATGGTTTTATTGCCATCGTGTTTATTGTTGTCAATGGTTGACACCGAGAAAGTTTGTTCAGAGACATCATCCTTGATGAAAGTCAGTGTGCCCGATACCGGGGTGTAATCACGGTCTGGCATCGCCGAACCAGGCTCGGCGATGTAGGACACGGAAACCTGATCGGGATCTCCATCCTTTAAGGGGCGGGTCAGTTTTACAGTTACAACAGCCGATGCACCCTCCGCCACTTCAAACTTGTTCGCTGAGAACCTGACTTCCAAGGGACGCTCAGCCGCCTGCCCAAACACATAGGCCTGGTCAAGGTAATATGTGCGCACACCACCAGTTCCCAAGGTTCCAAACGCCCAGCCATAGACTTCATCCCCGGTAAAGCCATCGTTGGGTGCGCCGTTGCCTACATCTTTGCGCGCAAAATTTGTGAAAGGGAACTCAAGTTTTTGCCAGCCGATAAAATCATCTGTGAATGTAACAGTCCAGCGTTCAGCATCATCGGAGTCTGAGCCTGGGTTGCGGTTTTCGAGCAGATCGATGAACATCGTTGTTCCGCTCCCCTCTCCGTAGATCCAGAACCCAAATCCTCCGAAAGCGCTCCAGTCCTGAGGAGTCCAGGTGTCACCTGCCAGGTTGGTGAAGCCGTGGATAAAGCCGGCATAGTCTGTTACGTTGAGGTTCACCTGTATAACGGTATTAGGAGTGCCCAATTCAGGCAAAGTCGGCGCAGGTGGTGTTGTCACTGCCGCAATGTTCACCGACGAAGCACCTGCGAAAGTACAGAAACCCAAAGGAATTCCAACACATGATGTGCCGGGAGCTATGCCACTTTCAAAGCTATCAACCACCAAGGTTGGGTTAGCTAACGAACCGCTCGAGAAAACCCAGTAATCGGTTCGGAAGTTCACATCAGACCCACTATTGCCGATCACAGCAATTACCACGTTGACAAGCTGCCCATTACCACCCGCTGATACAGGAGTGGCATCCAAGACACCATTTCCGCCGGTGAAGTATGAGTTGTCATCGAAGAAATCAGCTAATGGAACAGAAACCAATTGCCAGCCGCCCCCGCTTACCGCACATGGGCCAGTTGCCGAGACAACACAGTTATATTGAAATTCATCATCCTCTGCAGGGTTCGCAGCATCGTCACCGGTGTCATCATCCTGCAAATTCAACTCAAGTGTGTAATCCTGTCCAGCATCCGGGTTTATCCAGAAATTGAAGTGATCAGTTCCCGCAAGGTCAGACAGGTTGGTTCTACCAAAGCCGCCAAAAAAACCTGGATTCCCCCCGGAACCCCAACCCGTTTCAATGGAGAAGGCGCCTCCATCAGTAGGCGGTAAATCGGTTGAATTGGAGCCGATTCCACCACCGCCAACGGAACCTCCGAAGGCAAACCATCCATTGCCGAATGGATCGCCATGTTCCATGTCGTCAAACACAACCAGCGGCCCGACTGCCAAAGCAGGCGTCACTGATGCGAGCGGCCCGGTCAACAAACTCAAAACAAGCAGGAACGAAAATATTGACGTTTTACTTTTCATTGTTTTCTCCTCAGGATATGGTTGTTCCATACCAGAATGGAACAGATGTATTCACATTACAGAGATCAATTCGCACTCTGCTTAACCGTATCATAGGTTAAAGGCTCCAACCGGGCATGTAGAAAACCGAGATTCACATGGACATTTCATAGTTGCAGGTTACAGGAAACAAAACTATCCCCTTAGATGGAGACAGTTTTCGATGAAGTGGCAGTTACTGTTTTTGGTCCGGATTTCGTCGG
>CAYLXM010000154.1:0-3994 GCA_964387555.1 uncultured Rhodothermales bacterium
CTGATTAATTCAGAGGTTCCCGCGACACATGGATGTGTCGCCAAATCAGCGGCGTTAAGCCGTTGATTTGTAAGGCTGTCGAAAATCACACTTTTCGACTGCCGCGCTCTGATAATGCCAGGATGGCATTAATCAGAGCTTCCCTAAGTGGTGCTTCTGATGGCGCTGCTGAAGTGATCCGTGAATGGCAGCGCCGGGGCCCCGCCGATGTTCAGTTTGCCGGGTGTTGAAGTGCCGCCGCTATTTTCTGAAGTTCACCGATCATTTCAGCTGTGAGCTGCACTGCTACAGCGGATTCGCCATTTTTTGCGACCTGTTCCAGCGCCCGTGAACGGCTTGACAACTTGCGCATTTCGAGGACATCGCTGGTCCCCCGCAGGCGGTGACCGATACGCTCGAGTTCCGCCAGGTCCCTGCCCTCGGCAGCGAGCGCCAGGCTTTTGACCACGTCCGGGATTTCTGCGAGGAACCGGTCCAGCAGCGTGTCCAGAAAATCACCTTCCAGGGCTGGTTCTGCGGCGCCCAAAGCCAGTGGCACGACGCCCGCCCCCTGCGCGGTTCTGCCCAGGTTTTTTTCAATAACCAGGATGAGTTCACCCGCACTGACCGGTTTGCCGATATGGTCATCCATGCCGGCATCCAGGCAGCGGGCGCGGTCTTTTTCACCGCTGAGCCCGGTCATTGCAATCACCGGAATTTTCGGGTTGATGTCCGCGGAACTCGAATGCCGGATCAACTTCGTCGTTGCAAACCCATCCAACCGGGGCATGTAGCAATCCATCAGGATCAGGTCGTAATCCATCAGTTGCAAGGCTGCAACCGCCGCCTGGCCATCGGCAACGCAGTCGGCCTGGTAACCTGCCTGTTCAAGCATTTTTTTTAACAGCATTCTTGTCACCTGGTCATCTTCGGCGACGAGAATGTACGCAGTGGAATTTTGCTGAGCTTCTGATGATTGCGTCACGCCAAACAACTCCCCCGATTATTTTGTGTCGGCTGCAGAACAGATATAGACTATATCCCCAGATTCGCCATTTTGACAGACTCGCGCTGCCCCGGCACCTGTCAAAAGGCGCATGGTAGATCTGCTCACGATCCGACATGGTATAAAACTATAATGAGACTGGAATTATTATGATGCGCCCACGTGTCCTTCTCGCCGACGACCACACCCTTCTCCTCGAGGCATTCAGCAAATTGCTCGAACCAAAATATGACATCGTCGGCACCGCGACCGACGGTCGCAAGATGCTGTCCATGGTTGCAAAGCTGAAACCTGACGTCGTGCTGATGGATATCAACATGCCCAACCTGAACGGGTTTGACGCTGGCGAGAAACTTAAAAAACTGTTGCCGGAGGTCAAGCTCGTATTTCTGACCGTCAACGAGGACCCGGAGATGGTCGCCGAGGCCTTCAGGATCGGCGCCAACGGCTATCTCCTGAAAAATTCAGCCGCATCTGAACTGTTCCAGGCGCTGGACGCGGTGCTGAACTCGAAAAATTATGTCACGGCCAGTCTTGAGGAGGGCATGCTCAGTTCCTTCATCAGGAACCCGGCAGGCCCGAAGGTGCACGGCAACCTCACGATCCGCCAACGTGAAGTCCTGCAGTTGCTGGCAGAAGGGCATACCATGAAGGAAGTCGCCGCGACCCTGAATATCACACCCAGGACGGTCGCGTTTCACAAATACCAGATCATGGAAGACCTCGACATCAAGACCAATTCAGAATTGATCCAGTTCGCCATCAAACTTGGGTTGGTCACCTCAAAGACGCCTGACAGATGAGTCAGGGCCCCACCGGCTGACTGGAATAGCCGCCGCTGCGGGCAGTTTTCTGCAGCACTTTCCGCAGGCAATAGACTGTCATATTTCACAGGGGGCATACCACAGGTGTATTTGTAAAATACTGCAGGTTGGTTGCCTGCCGCAGGTTCGTTCACCCGGACAGTGGCGCTGGTCAGAATCCCCCCCTCATGGCCGGGGCCGTTGTCCGGGTGACTTGCGATCGGGTTAAGGCGGGGTCAGGCTGGGCACCCTGTGCAACTCGACATCGATGTTCAGGTATTTCACAATCAGCACCACCGTGTTGGGCGCTTGCATGGCCTTGCGCATACACTGGTTGATAGCGCCAGTCACGGCCCCGAATTCGCCACGTAACTGGGTGCCAAGCTGGTTGGTGACGATCTCGACGCCATCCTGCTCGCGCAGATCCCTGATAAATTCAATGATGCTGGGAATCGGTCCGTCCCTTAACGGATAGAGACTCATGTCTGCGACGATTTTCATACGTTTGTATTCCTTGCGTTCATGCAAATAATTAATGCATATTGTAGTTTGACAGTGCTCCACTGCACAGCCAAAGCCCAAACCCGATCACCTGGACACAGCTGCCCATGCCCGAATACGATGACGATTACAAATTTGACACGCTGGCGGTCAGGGCTGGCCAGGTACGCAGCCCTGAAGGCGAGCACTGCGAGCCGGTATTCACGACCTCGAGCTACGTGTTTGCGTCGGCCGCAGAGGCCGCCGCACGTTTTTCCGATGCACAGCCGGGCAACATCTACTCGCGTTTCACCAACCCGACCGTCAAGGTCTTTGAGCAGCGACTCGCCGCGCTGGAAGGGGCCGAGGCCTGCGTGGCCACGTCTTCCGGCATGGCGGCCATCCTCTCGACCTGCCTGGCGCTGCTGCAGAGCGGTGACCATATCGTTTCGTCCCGCAGTATATTCGGCTCCACCACCATGCTGTTTACCAACTACCTGGCAAAGCTCGGCATCAGCACCAGTTTTGTCAACCTGGCCGACGTCGCCGACTGGACCGCGGCGATCCGTCCCGAAACCCGCCTGATGTTCCTGGAAACTCCGTCCAACCCCCTGACGGAACTCGCGGACATACAGCAACTGGCGGAATTGGCCCACCGGCACGGCATCTGGCTGGCGGTCGACAACTGTTTCTGTACCCCAGCCCTGCAACAACCGCTGCGGCACGGCGCCGACATCGTCATCCACTCCGCGACCAAGTTTCTCGACGGCCAGGGCCGTTGCGTGGGCGGCGCCGTTGCCGGACCGCAAGACCTGGTTGGCGAGAAGGTCTACGGTTTTCTCAGGACAGCCGGGCCCGCCATGAGCCCGTTCAATGCCTGGGTGTTTCTGAAAGGCCTCGAGACACTGGGCCTGCGCATGCGGGCGCACAGCGCAAACGCGCTCGAACTGGCGCGCTGGCTGGAACGGCAAAGCGCGGTCAAACGGGTTTATTACCCGGGTCTGGAGAGCCACGGCCAGCATCAACTGGCAAAAAGACAACAGTCCGGTTTTGGAGGTTTACTGTCATTCGAACTACAGGGCGGCAAGGCGGCGGGCTGGAAACTGATCGACGCGACCCGCCTGATTTCCATTACCGCCAATCTCGGCGACACCAAGTCCACCATCACCCATCCAGCCAGTACGACACACCACCGCCTGTCGGCCGAGCAACGTCAACAGGCCGGTATCGACGATGGCCTGATCCGGATTTCCGTCGGTCTGGAGGACTGCGAAGATCTGAAACGCGACCTGGCCAGGGGCCTGGCCGCAGGTTAGGCCAGAGGTGTGGCCGCGGCACTGGCCGCGTGTCTGATTCGCGATACCCAGGCCGGCACCGCTAAAATTCGCGCTGGCATGCGCGGGGCTGACGTTCATCGGAGCGGGCTTAAGCCTTTGGGTAGATCACCCGGTGTTTACGCGTTCAAATTTCTCGCCGAACACATTGACCGAGGTGATGTTGCCTTCGGCATCGATATTGAAGCTGGCGAAATCAAAATATTCCCAGGTTTTGTATTCCACCAGGAATGTATCGAGGTGCCAGTGACTCATCGCGAAGTCGACCAGCTTGGTCCTAAGTTTCATGCCGGCGCCTGAACCTTCGATGCGTATGTCACCCATCGCCGGATGACGGTATACGCCGGCGTAAGCGTCGCGTGGTAAACCGGGCTTGGTGTGTTTGAGCCGCT
>CAYLXM010000155.1:0-3753 GCA_964387555.1 uncultured Rhodothermales bacterium
GGTTCAGACGTAGTATTATTCTATGGTTAGTCCGGTCCACCAACCAGCTGCACGACCTTCGCATGCCTGCTTCTGCGATCCGATCGAACGACAGGGTCTGGCGGGTTTTTTATACCCGATCGCGGGCGGAGAAGAAGGTGGAGGACGATCTGGTGCGCAAGGAGGTGGAGGTTTTTCTGCCGAAGCGGGTGGTGACGCGCCAGTGGTCTGACCGGAAGAAGCGGGTGGTGCAGGCGTTGTTTCCGGGCTACATCTTTGCCCGGGTGGATGAGCGGGAGCGGCTCAGCGTGCTCGAGTCGGACCACGTGGTGCGGTGTATCGCGATGGACGGGCGTGTGGTGCGTGTTTCGGACTACGAAATCGAACTGCTGAAGTCCCTCCAGCGCGATCCCGAGCGGCTCGAGGCGGTGCGTCTACCGCTGCCGGAGCACGGCGTGATGGTCGAGATCCGGCGCGGGCACTTGATGGGGTTACGCGGCGAGGTGATCGAGCATCGCCGCGGGACCGCGGTGCTGATCCGCATCCCGTCGATCCGCCAGGCGGTCAAAGTGGAGGTGCCGGCCGATTGGGTGGAGAAGGTGGGGTAGAGGGGCGGAGCGACTCCAAGCGCCGATCTCAACACGGTCCCTGGCCTGCTATGACAACGGCCAAGCGTGTTTCCTGTGGGCGCAAAGTGCAAATGGAGGGCGGGGCTAAACCTTCACGAGACGTCGCGGAAGACATCCTCATCGGTGAGAGCTCCGAGGGTTCAGCCAACTAACTGGTCGTATTCGGCGTGTGTGCCGATCCAGAACCAGAGGATCCCCTCCGAGATGTCTACACCTAAGACGCGATATCGCAGCCCTATACGTACAGATCTATACCTGCCAATTTGCTTGAACTGCAGAGACGGGTGTCGTGGATTGGTCTTCAGGATCTCGAAATTCCTGCGGGCAAGATTCCGGGTCCGGAGCGGGAGGCGCTCAAAGCGTTCCCAGAATTCCGGCGTCGTTTTATGCCTCACAGATCGCGTACGTTTCCGCGCTCATAGGACTCCAACGCCTGCTGGGCCAATGCGTCCAACCGGCCTGCCTTCACGTCGGCCTCGATCTGTGCATCCCACACTGCGCCGTCGAACTCGGCGAACCAGCGGCGGAAGGCAGCGAGTTCGTCGGGCTTCAGCGATCGAACGGCCTGCTCGAGTTGTTCAACGCGGCTCATGATGCGGAAAATGTAGCGGGAAGAGGACATAACACCTTTTATTTACGGCCTGAGGAGAGGGTTTGTTCTAACAGAATCGGAAGGACGCGGATGCGAGCGGGGCGCCCTTATCCATACAAGCGTAAAATGCCGGCCGAAAGCGCCAGAGGACCATCGGTTTTGAAATCGATTGATCGGCCCGATTCCACGCACGGAGGCGCCGGCGCGCGAGGGCGGACAGGCGGCGACCCAACGTATCGCGTACGGCGTCCCACTTTCGTAGCCCGGGTTGTTCGGCGAGGTGTTCGAGGAGGATGGGCAGACCCTCATCCCGACAGCGGGATAGGACTCCCATCGGATCCGCCCTGCGATCGGACCGTTCCATGTTTCTACGTAGGCCGCATCAGACATCGACAGGCGTAGCGTGGGCAAGCCAACCATCAAGATGGAACGGAAGGGGCGGATCGAGGATCTAGACCGCTCGTTCGATTTGGCCTACTGGCAGGCGCAGGATGATGCAGCGCGGTTTTCGGCCGCATGGGAACTCGTCGTCTTCGCCCACCGACTCAAAGGGATGGATGAGCGCGAACTCCGACTTCAAAGAACTGTTGAGGTGCACAAGCGGTGGTCGGATGTCGGGAGAGAATAGCGGGAAGCAATGATGGACTCATCCCCACTGAGCCGTATTGCGATTGACCCGAATATCAACCACGGGAAACCGACCATTCGGGGGCTTCGCTATCCCGTCGAGGGTATCCTGGAACTCTTGAGTTCCGGCATGACCATCGATGAAATCCTCGAGGACTACGAGGATCTGGAGCGGGAGGATATTCTCGCAGTCCTGGCCTTCGCTGCGCGACTGAGTCAGGTCAAGCGCATCGAACGGGCTATGTGATGAGGTTTCTCGTGGGCATAGCGCCAAACGGAAGCTTGACGAGGCGTTTTGGTGGAATCGGTCGGCCACCGCCGATGTGCGCAACGTCGGAAGCCCGGCAATTGAGGACTCGCAGCCTACTTTTCCCCGAGGATGCGCACCAGTTCATCCTCGGTCAAGCCGCGCGCCACCGCTTTCTCTCCAATCTCCGCCAGAACCTGTTTGAGCGGAGCGGCCAGATTCACCACGTCCAACGCCCGCTCAGCCAACGCGTCCAACCGGCCTGCCTTCACGTCGGCCTCGATCTGTGCATCCCACACTGCGCCGTCGAACTCGGCGAACCAGCGGCGGAAGGCAGCGAGTTCGTCGGGCTTCAGCGATCGAACGGCCTGCTCGAGTACATCAACGCGGCTCATGATGTGGAAGACGACGTGGGAAGATGACGTTGATCAAATTCTTTGCGGCCATTGGGGAGGGTTTGTTCTATCAGCATCGCAGGATGGGGTTTGTGAGCAAGGGGCCCTTATCCATACAAGCGTAAAATGCCGGCCGAAAGCGCCAGAGGAGCCGCGGAAACCATCATCCTGACCTGATGTTCAGGATTGGATAGGGTGGATATTCCGATGGAGGTGACGCATGTTTGGGGCGGATGAACTCGCCGCGTGGCGAGATTTCGTACAACAGAACATCCTCCCTGACTCCGAGGACGACGGGTATTGATGGCGGTCCACCCCATCAAGGGCTTCCGGATCGCTTGCGCAGGGACGGATTTGAGCCCCGCTCCTACCTCCGGCCCCTCGGACTTTCGGACTCTCGGACCTGGAGTACGTGGCACCCGCGAAAACCAGTCATCTTCCCATACTCCCCACACTCCCCGCACTTCCGAAACTCTGGATCCCGGGTCGCCGCTTCCCCGGATCAAGTCCGGGGCAGGCTCGCCCGGGATGACAAACCACGTTAATGGCATCGCCTGTATCAAGTCCGGGGCAGGCTCGCCCGGGATGACAAACAACGTAGATGGCGTCGCCTGGATCAAGTCCGGGGCAGGAGCCCGGGATGACAAATGAACATGAGGCGTCGCGGGGATCCGATGCCCCGCCGGTCATCCTGGCTATCCGTGCGATGCGGGGGCGGGGGTGGGCTGCACGCGGACAGGCGCCACCGGCAGGTCGGAAATGTGGAGGCTCTCCAGGTCAACGCGGCGGCTCGCGTGGTCGATTTCAAGTCCAACCAGTGCACCCGCCTCGTCAAAGTCGGCGACGACATCGGGCGCGATTTCCTCCGCGTTGGCCCCCTTTCGGTCGACCAGTTCGATATAGAGCGTATCCGTTTCGGGGTAGTATTCGAAGCGCATGGTCAGCCCGGTCTGAAGCCCCGATCAGGGAAGGCATTGTGAAGGGTGGTTCCGTCTTCAAGCGTTATGACGCGCAAATAGCGTCCGAGTTCGGGAATGTAGAGCCAGTGTCTGATGCGGCCATCCGGCTGACGTTCCGCGTACTCCGGATCTGACACGGTCCGGATGCACCATTCGAGTTGGATGTAGGGTCTGCCGAGAAGCACCCTCCGCCGGAAATACCGCGTCTGCTTCACTAACGAACCAGGGCCCTGGGAGTGGTGAGACTCCGATCGGCGCCCGCGAAGATGGAAAAGGATCTATCCTATCATGCGCAAAAGGGGATCGTTTTGCGCCATGAAAGAGA
>CAYLXM010000156.1:0-3653 GCA_964387555.1 uncultured Rhodothermales bacterium
A
Source organism: uncultured Rhodothermales bacterium (assembly GCA_964387555.1). Taxonomy (GTDB): domain Bacteria; phylum Bacteroidota; class Rhodothermia; order Rhodothermales; family CAYLXM01; genus CAYLXM01. The sequence goes on from CAYLXM010000156.1 coordinate 2, forward strand.
TCAAAGAGGACTTCACCTTCTGTTATGTCCTCAACGCCGGCGATCATCTTGATCGTTGAGCTCTTGCCCGCACCTGGAGGGCCAAGCAGGCACAATAATTCACCATCATCAATGTCCAGAGACAAGGATTCTACAGCCTTAACTCCATCGTAGTTTTTGCTAACTGCTTTTAAGGTTATTTTTGACATAATACTTCCTCAATTCTGTGCAGAACTCTATAGCAGAACTGATCTTATACAGCCTGCATATATAAAAGATTCTCGCCGGTTACAGGGTGAAAGAGATGCAGCTTCTCTTCAGGGATCGTTAGCCAGATCCTCTGATCGAAATCTGGTCGAAAATCTGGTTCAGTCTCAACTAAAAATCGAGTGCCGTTCATTGTCACTGTAATGATATTAAATTCATCCAGTGGCTCGACAACATATACCTGGGCTGGAATTGCCGCTTCGACCTGAGACATATGGGCCTGGATATACATAGGGCGAATTCCCAGGGTGATTTTTGGTTGGTCTAATTTCTGCAACACCTCAATGCGTTCTTTTCCCCGAAGGGTTAAGTTAAATGCCGAACCTTTCAGCTCAATCTCGTCTGCAGTGCTGGTAAACTCAACATCCAGAAAGTTCATCGGCGGTTCACCAACAAATTCGGCAACAAACTTATTGGCCGGGTTCTCAAATATCTCCCGCGGTGAAGCCAGCTGCTGAAGCTCACCCAGATTCATCACAGCAATCCTGTCTGCCATCGCGGTTGCCTCTAATTGGTCGTGAGTGACATATACAGTGGTGATACCCAACTCGCGCTGCAGGTGTGTGATCTCACGGCGCATACGGCTGCGCAGCATTGCGTCAAGATGAGAGATCGGCTCATCCATCAAGAAGGCCGAAGGGTGTCGGACAATTGCACGACCAATTGAGACGCGTTGCTTCTGCCCATCACTGATCTGGGCAGGGACCCTGTCCAGAATATCCGCCAGATCCAGGATTTCAACTGCCCGGGATACGCGTTTGTCAATTTCCTCCTTGCTAAGTCCCCTGACTCTCAACGGGAAGGCAATATTTTCGAACACAGACAGATGTTCATATAACGCATAGGTTTCAAAAACCATGGCAATATCCCGCTGTGAGGGGTGCAAGTCATTCACAACCCGCTCGCCGATACTGATCTCTCCCGCAGTGATCTTCTCGATTCCAGCAATCATACGCAGGGTTGAGGTTTTACCACACCCGGATGGTCCCAACAAAGAAAGGAACTCGCCATCCTGGATATCAAGAGTAACGTCTTTTACTGCCTGAACCTCTTTATCTCGTTTGCCCTGATTGTATATTTTCCAGACATTTTTAACTGTTATTGATGCCACTTAAACTTACCTCCTGAATTATGTCTTAGCCCTTGACGGCTCCCAGGGATAATCCCTGGACAATGTAACGCTGGATCAAAATGGCTAAAACAAGAACCGGCAAAGCTGTGATGATACTGGCCGCCGCCATCTGCCCCCACAGAATTGCTTCATAGGACTTGAAGGCCAAAACACCAACCGTCACTGGCTGTGTCTTTGTGGTGGCCAAGATGACCCCGAACAAAAAGTTGTTCCAGCTGAAGATCGTGCACAGGAACAAGGTCGACATCAATGCAGGCCGGGCCAGGGGAAAAGTGATCTTGATAAACGCTTTAAGACGACTGCTGCCATCTACCATTGCGCTTTGCTCGATCTCTGGTGAGATATCCTCAAAATAACTGCGCATGATCAGTACCACCAGCGGCAGGTTTACAAGTTGGAGGATCAAGATCAGCCCCAGATGTGTGTTGTATAAACCTACTTTGAGATACACCAGATACAAAGGCACCAAAATCAGCGTGGCGGGCATAAAATACAAGCTGAGAAAGAAGAAATAGAGGTCCTCTCTGGCCTTAAACCGATACCTAGCCATCACATAAGCTGCCGGCAACCCCAAAACGAAAGAAAGTAAAACAGCAGCCGGAACAATGATCAGGGTGTTTTTGAAATAATTCATAAACTCCACGTGTGCTGATCCAGCGCCGCTTAAACGGCCGCCCAATTCCTTTATTCCCAAAATGCTGGTGTAGTTATCCAGGGTCGGGGTGAAATCAAAGAACTTCGGCACGGTTGAGGTTACTTCCATCGGGCTTTTCAATGACATTAGAAATACCCAATAGATTGGAAAAAACGAAACCACAGCCCAAATAATCAAAAGTAAGTAAATTCCGATTCTGCGTAAGCGAGCAGCATTCTCTGTATTACCTTGCATGGCTTATGCTCCTCTCCACATATGACGAGTTTTATTGATCAATAGTTGAGTGACAATGAAAATGATCAACCAGACGGTTATACCCAAAGAAGACGCATAGCCCATGAAACCGTAATCGAACAGCTGCTGGAAGGCTGCAAAATTCAATGTCGTTGTGGCGATATTGGGTCCACCGCCTGTGCTGGCAAAAATTGCATCTGCCGATGTGATCGACAGCGCAAGACGGAAAAGCAGCACCAGATAAAACATCGGGCTGAGCATCGGCAAAGTCACCATTCTGAAAGTTTTCCAAGTGCCGGCGCCATCCACTGCAGCGGCCTCATACATTGTTGGTGGTATTGATTGCAATCCTGATAAGAGGATCAGGGCAACAAAGGGCGTATAGATCCAAACATCTATCGCAATGATCGTGCCCAGTGCTGTCCGGCTGTCAGCCAGCCATAACATGCCAGTTATGCCAAACTTGCCAAGCAAGTAATTCACTGGCCCTGTACTAGCGTCAAGCATCACTTTCCACATTAAGGCAGCAATTGCCGGCGGAATCATCAACGGCAGCAGCATAATGACTCGAAAAAAACCTCTCCCCCTAATTTTTTCATTTAAGAGCAACGCCAACGCAAACCCAAGCAGTAATTGTAAGCCAACCGAGCCAACAACATGGATCCCAGTGGTTTTAACAAACTGCCAAAAGCGTGGATCGGTTAAATTATTCCAATAGTTCTTTAGAAAAACAAACTTGACAACCGGATTGGAAAGGATTCTATTTGTCATGCTCAAATAGAATGCATACCCGATTGGATAAATTGCAATGGCTAGCACAAGGGCCATACTTGGTAAGACTGCAAAGAAAGGAACCCAATTTCTTTTTTGCATCGAAAACTCCTCAAAAGAAGGCCCGCCCCATAATCGGGACAACAGGGGCGGGCCCTTGTCTTATAGTCGTCAGAGCTTACTTATTGAAGAGGATCTGTTTAGTTGTCGTAATAACCGCCCATATCCATGATATTGTACATTTCTTGGTTGGCTTTATTCATGGCCTCCTCTACAGAAACAATACCCAGTATCGCGTCCTGAACATTGCCCCACCAAGCGTCACCTACAGCAGCAATCAATGGATTGACAGCATGGGGAACTTTCGCATAACTGCGACTTTCTTCCACAACCTCGCGATAATTTGCCCACTGCTCTGTGAGTGCAACAACTTCCGGATCATTCCAAATCGATTCGCGCGGCGGATTCCAGTTGTTGTACTCCAGGGTGGCCAATCTCATCACGGGCTCGCTTGTTGCCCATTGGACGAACAACCAGGCAGCATCCTTCTTGTAGGAAGCACCATTGATGCCAAGCGACCAGAACCAGATATCCTGAACTCGTTCGCCATCTGG
>CAYLXM010000157.1:0-3649 GCA_964387555.1 uncultured Rhodothermales bacterium
CTCGTCAATAGATCGAAAGACGCCATCGTTCAAGGTACCTGCAACTACCTCGCCCGTAGGGGAGGCAGACAGTGAGATGACATTCCTGCCGGTGAATCCGATGGAGACGTCTGTCCAACGTGCACCGGCATCCTGAGACCGAGCCACCCCTGTCGAATGCCCGGCAAGGATAGAAGATGGCGGAATAGACAATAGTGCTCGTGCGATGATGGATGAAACCGTCTCCCAGCGCCCCTCGAGGTCTTGCTTCCTGAACAATCCGTGATTGGTCGCCGCAATGAAGGTGTTGTCTGCATTCACGAACACGGCATGAACCGGCAGGGGCCTCAGCGGCACTTCAACCCACTCGTTTTGTACAGGGTCAAAACGGTACATGCCCGAAGCATAGGCCAGCAGATTACCGGCCGTATCCGATGCCAGGGATGTGACACCTACAGGCATGTATTGACCCACCGTCTCCCACACGTCATTGGCACGATTCAACTGAAACACACCGGAGTCTCCCGCCAGGAAGAGAGAGCCATCGCCGTGCTCAAGCGCCGCCGCCGCAATGGGCGGGAGGCCCGCATTGAATGCACTCCAGTAGACTCCAGCCTCGCTCGATCGAAAGACTCCGGAAGCGACCGTTGCTGCATAGGCTTCATCTCCAACAAGGAGAATTCCGGTAAGCTCAGATGGCAGGGCTGCAACCTCTTGCCAATCTGCCCCGCCGTTGGTAGAGCGGGCAATCTTCCCGCCACCCACATCCGCGATCAAGAGTTCCGCTCCATCCGTCGCGAACGATCGTATTGTCATGGAGGGGCTTACACGGTGCCAGCCGGTCCCATCTGAACCCACTCGGAAAAGGCCATCTCCGCTACTGACAAGCAGCTCGCCATCTGTAGTTACAGCTATGTCGAAAAGGAAGATGTCTTCGTCCCTCAGTACCTCCCACGAGACTCCCTTGTCAGTCGAACGCAGGAGCTGTCCGGCAGGACGCCCAGCCATGGGGCGGTATGTGACGGCGTATAGAACTCCATTCGGATATGTAACGATTTCACGGATTCTCGTGCCATACTCAGGAGAGCTTGTACTGATCCTTAGCCAGGATCGTCCTCCATCTGTTGACCTAAACAGACCGGGCAGATCAAAAACGTGTGCCACAACGCTATCTCGTCCGATCTCAAAGAGATCGACCGGCACCTCCGTATCGCGGAACGTGTTTGAAAATGGGCCCATCTCCTGCCACGTCAGACTCTGGGCGTAGGAAGCTCCCGTGATGAACAGCAGCACGAGAGCGTTGACAACAGCGTTTGAGCCCCGCATCGCTTCACTCCTCGAGTTGCAGCGAGCTATAATTCCAGGCATGCTACTATATTTATCGCTTTTCCGCAGACTCCGGACACAGAGGCAGTAATGCCGGAGCCGCGGTAGGATCATGTTCGTCCGCCACCGCTCTGAATAGTCCAGTCCCCGGCAGGAACAGCTATGCTGCTCGTGTGGGTATTTGTCAGACGGAGTTGCACCTGATCGTTCGACACAACCAAGCCGACAGGTATGATACGCGAAGGGAAGTTGCTCGGTGGCCCGACGGTAACAATGTCTCCAATCCTGGCGCCTACCAGACTCTTGTTCTGGACCACAGTCTCTCCGGCCCCGATATCTGAACCAAGCGCAACATTCACCAGCGTCTTAAGAGGATCGGACACCACATGAGCTAGTTGCTCTGCAGGATATGCTTTAATGAGAGTGGGCATGTTTGTTTTAAACCGACCAACAAGCCGATAGAAAGCTCCTGGCCCACTGAACAGGAATACATTATTTGTAAGCGTCGCCGGATTGAAGTTCGCGCTTGCTCCTATCACAACAATGCTGACACCCGTATTGCCATTAACCAAATATAGCGGACCGTTGGGATTATAATTTCCGCCAGCAATTGATAACCCCCGTACTACGTATGATTGGTCCCCGAGAAACAACAGAACACGTGATGCTGCTGCACCCCTAAGGTTCTCAATATGCAACCCATCAATCGTGAGAGTTGAGCTATCAGCATAGATTACTTGGCCCGTCGCCCCCTCCATGTCGAGGTTAGTTAGAGTTGCGCCCGATTGTCCCGAAAGAACAATCTGGGGTTCACCATTGTCTCGGACATAGTTCTCAATGAAACAATTAGAGATTGAGTTCGCTGGCATCCCGATACCAGATGAAAAACTTATCGAAGCGCCCACACAATCACTGAAATGACAATTATCAATGTGTGAATCCCACACGGGGACTGGAATGTTCGGATTGGCGTTGACTATTCTAATACCACCGTATGCATTTCGGAAGTAACAATTGTCTATCCGTCCATGATAGTAACCATTCGATGAGGTCCCGCCGAAAAGAATGCCAATGGCATTACTCTGCGTTTGTGGTGTATTCCAGGTAAAGCCGAGTGATTTAATTTGCCAGCCCCAGGTATCTCCCACCCGAAACTCGAAGATAGGCTCGTTATTCTGATGCTGGATGAGTGATGTACCGTTGACGGCTCCTCCGTCAGCCTGACCACCACGGCCATCTCCCTCAATGGAAAAATTCTGCCTATACTGATACTGTGGACTGGCGCTAGGATCATAAAATGGCACAAAGAGACGACCATAGATCCGATATCGACCGGCAGGAATTCTTACAGTTGCCCCAACTCGATTCGGATTAGAGGGGTCCAGATAGGAAGCATTACCAGGATTGAGAATTGCATTGAATGCCGCCTGGATTGCATTGCGATTGCTTTCTAGCTGCTGTTGCGTTGCGGTGGGCGGCAAGTTTGGATTTGCTCCGAAATCGAGAACATTTAGAAATTGCGTTGCCATTGTGTCGCCTCATAATGGTTTTTCTGGAGCGGCGACGGGCGGAAAACACGGCACGGTGGCTATGCGGTCAGTCAGCGGCGACGCAGGTTGGTGGAGCAGGTGTTCGGATGGGCGAAGACGATCGGCGGCGTGTCCGAACTTCACACCAGTTCTAATATTCATAATGTATTAGGTCCACACGCGACAACCAGCATTGGGTGAGCACGTGGGCAGGCGAGATCAGGACCAGTCGTCCGGTTGGGAGGCCATACACCACGACCACCCTGGATAGGGTTCTGCCCTCCACCCTAGCCTACGCGCTCCAGATAGTACTAGCACCTAGTAAATGCGGAGATACTGGGGCAATGTACTAAATAGCCTAGTTGATGTCAACCTGTCACTTGGGTACGTTTCGAACATCAGCTTTTTGGAGAGCCGTTCTTATGCCCCGGCATTTCCATTGGACACGGCGCGGGAAAGTGAGGCTCGTGCCGGCCGGTTCCCCACCGGACGAGGTAGGGCAAACTCACCGTCCAGAGGAAGGTCTCCCCGGGAATGCCGGATCGGATTCTTCCGTTGGCCAGGGTAGACACGGAGATGGGAAGTCTGCGCGGGTCAGCCCCCTACCCCATCAACCCGTACTCCCGCATCTTCCGCCACAGGGTCGACCGGCTGAGACCCAACGCCTCCGCGGTCTCCGCACGGTTCCACCGGTGCGATTCGAGCGCAGCGCGGATCCTCCTGCGCTCGGCGTCGTACTTATTTGTTATGCCGGAGGCGCTCCGCTCAGAACCCGTCGAAATCCAATCCCGCTCGGAGCCGGACGCGATCGAATC
>CAYLXM010000158.1:0-3449 GCA_964387555.1 uncultured Rhodothermales bacterium
CGTTATGCTGCTCAGGAAACCAGCAGGGCGTTGTGACGTCACAACGTCTAGACGCTACAACACCGACCCTATGAGACCATGAGTACACCATCGAAGCGCGCCACGATCTACTTCGATCCAGCCCTCCACAAGGCACTCCGCCTCAAATCGGCCGAAACCGAGCAATCGATGTCCGAACTGGTCAATGAGGCCGTCCGCATCCTTCTGTCTGACGACGCGGAGGACCTTGCAGCGATTTCGGAACGCAGGACCGAACCTACGATCTCGTTCGAGGATTTTGTAAAGGATCTCAAGGATCGTGGCCAACTATAGAATCGAACTCAAGCGCTCGGCCGCCAAGGAGATTGAGAGCATCTCGCAAAAGAAGCAGCGACAGCAGATTGTGGCGCGCATTGCCAAGTTGGCTGATGATCCCCGTCCTGCAGGCTGTCAGAGGCTATCCAGCCAGGATTCCTACCGCATCCGGCAGGGTGAGTACCGTATCATCTACACGATCGAAGATGATCGGCTAATCGTAACAGTTGTCAAAGTGGGGCATCGTCGGGACGTCTACAAATAACCGCGAAGAGCAGCATAACAACGCGTTTCAGCGGACGAAACGCTGGGCGACGATTTCGCTGGCGTTCTCATCGGCAGTGGCCAGCGCTGGGCCGCTTAGCTTCGCCGTTCGGCAACACGAGGAAACGTATGAGTATAGGTGATCGACTGGATGATGAAGCCGCAAGCGTGGTCGCAGCAATTGCGGATGGGCCCAGGCTTGTCGTCGCCGGAAGCGCGTCGTTTTGGGGCGCCGACAGTCGCGAGTTGTGCGAGATGATTGCCGGAGAGCTGGCCCTCATCGAGCCGCTTGTCGCGGTCACTGGCGGGAGGGATGGCGTTGGGATCACGTTCGGCAAATCGTTTGCCGCCGCACGCACGCTTGCTTCATTGCCTGAGAATCTGTTCCACCTGTTGCCATGCGGATTGGGACCATGCGAATGCGGCGTTACACTGGGCGCCGGCATCGACTTTCACGAGCGTCGCGAAATTCTTGGTCGCATCGGTCAGGTTTGTCTGGTGATCGAGGGAGGACCAGGGACTGAAGACGAGGCGACGGTCGCCTTGTCTCGTGAGATTCCTGTGATCCCCTTGGGGCGAACGGGTGGGCACGCCGGGGAGTTGTTTTCACAGATGGAATGTCCCAAATGGGCACAGAATTCGAACTGGGCTGTCTTGGGTGACGCCAACGCGACACACCACGAAGTGGCCCTGACTGTGCGACGACTTGTTCAGGCAGCCATTAGCACGAGCGTCGAACACGGCAGTGAACCGGAGCCGCCGATAATGCGGGGTTTGGAATCATAGTTTCCTGGCGGCGGCCCGGTTACCGCTGTCGTTCGATGGGACTACTGCATGACTACGAGCGAGGACCCAATGGTTCGGCAGACAACGATGAAGGCGGTTTCATGCCCCAGGTACGGTCCTCCGGAGGTCCTCAGACTCGTGGATGTCCCCGTCCCGTCGCCGACTCCCGACCAAGTCCGGATCCGCATCCACGCGGCGGGTGTGACGATGAGCGACGTCTTCATCCGCTCGGCACGCGTTGGCCCACTGCTCCAGATTCCGTTCCGGCTCATGATGGGAGTCACGCGGCCGCGCGCTCCAATCGTCGGCTTCGTGTTCTCCGGCGTGATCGACCAGGTTGGTTCGAACGTTTCGCGCTTCAAACCCGGCGACGAGGTCTACTGCACGACCGGCTTCTCTCTCGGTGCCTACGCCGAGTACCGATGCATGGGAGTCGCCGACTCCAAGAACCACGGCTGCCTGGCGCTCAAGCCTCGCAACATCACCCACGAGGAGGCGACGGCGGCCGCGTACGGCGGGCTACTCGCTTTGCAGTACAGCAACAAGGGTTCGATCAGGGAGGGCGATGACGTCCTCATCTACGGCGCCTCGGGCACGTCAGGCACCATCGCGGTGCAGTACGCGAAGCACCTGGGCGCTCGCGTGACCGGCGTGTGCGGCCCCCACAACGTCGATCTCGTGAAGTCTCTCGGCGCCGACGAGATTATCGACTACACGCGGTCGGACACCCCGCCTGCAGGCGCGCAATACGACTTCGTACTGGACTCCGTCGGAGGCGTGAAGTCCTCGTTGCTCAAGGAAGCTGTGAAGGCTGCGCTGAAGCCGGGCGGCTCGTACGTCTCCATCGACGATGGCGACCTGCTGCTTGAGTCCGCTCGCATGGATCAGATCCGTGAGCTGGTGGAGGACGGAGCAATCAAGCCGGTCCTTGGACACACCTTCCCGGTCGAGGAGATCGTGGAAGCGCAACGGCTGGTGGAATCGGGCCACAAGCGTGGGGGCGTGGCCGTCACCATCGCGGGGTAGCGGCGTGGAGCCACGGGCTCAGAGGCACAGCAACCAGTTACGCGGAAGAGCTAGCCCGATGCCGACTGCGGGGCCACTCCGAACAAGAGCATCCAGCAGACTCGGCGCGGAAGGCATCGCTGCGCCTCTCCGCGGATGCGCCGCACGTTAGGCGCCCGGCAGCACAGGAGAAGAACCGAGTGACAGCATTCGCGTTTTGTCAGAAAAAGGAGCCTACCGTGCCCTGCACGCAAACCAAGGAGGAGATCGTTCGTATCGTCCAGTCGCTCCCGGACAAAGCATCTCTCGACGACGTGATTGAGCGACTCATCCTTCTGCTCAAGGTCAACATTGGCCTGGCTCAGCGAGGCGAAGGCATCTCGCAATCGGAAGCAGAGGCTCAGTTCCGGAAGCCAAAGTGCGAACGCTCCTGGAATCGTGGCTGAGGTAATCTGGCGGCCGCAAGCCCTTCGTGATCTCGAAGCGATAGAGGCGTACTACGAGGAGGTGGCACCCGAGTTTGCTGCGCTGTTCGTTGCGGGGCCTTTCAGACGACCGAGCGCTTGACAGACTTTCCGCTTGCTGGGCGGGTGGTTCCCGAGAATTGAGATGAGTCGATCCGTGAGGTGATCTACCGGCAGTACCGAATCATCCATGTTGTGGAGCAGGGAACGGCTCAGGTGTTCACTGTCTAAAATTCGGCTCGTCAGCTTGGTGGCCTCGAATAGGGTCGCATAACACGCCGCTCCACCTGACTGCAGGTCGCGCTTGCGGCCCGTGCCGGCGGGGTGTTTCTTGAGAAAAAATAACGCTGCCCAATACCGCGTGTGCTTCATCTGGACCGAGAAGGGCCCGGAACGCGTCGAAGTCACCGACTATCACTGACCATGACCCGCCTTCCTGCAAATCGGCCTCCGACTCATCCCGGAGCGATGCTGCTCGAGGAGTTCCTCAAGCCGCTTGGCATGACCCAGGTTGAGCTCGCAGACAAGATTCATGTCTCCTACCCTCGCGTCAACGAGATCGTCAACGGCAAGCGTGGCATCACGCCGGACACGGCACTGCGCCTCTCCGCCCTTTTCGGGACCTCGCCGGAATTC
>CAYLXM010000159.1:0-3383 GCA_964387555.1 uncultured Rhodothermales bacterium
ATCCGGAGGGGCGGCCCGAGACCCTACCCCGGACGTGATCCGGGGGAGCGAAGCGGACACCCGGGATCCAGGGTTTGGCGTTTGAGAGAGCCGGATAGGATTCGGACAGTCAAGGTATTGTGCGTCGGCGGAGTCCCCAAGCGCGATGTTCCTCCGATGTGTAGTTTGGGGGCGGTGTTTCGGGTCCGCCATGAGTCCGGCAATCGGGCCATGCGTGCGGCGGGGGGCGGGATGAGGGGTTCATCCACATAACAAAACGGCACGCGAGATGGGATCTGAACTGCATGTCATCTTTGGGACCGGGCCGGTAGGGTGTTGGGCGGCGCGGGCATTGCGCGCGGAGGGCAAGCCCGTGAGGGTGGTGAATCGGAGCGGGGCGCGTCCGCTTCTGATGCCGGAGGATGTCGAGATCGTGAAGGCCGATGCGACCAATGAGGGCCAGGCGATCGAAGCCGCATCCGGTGCGGGCGTTGTGGTACAGGCCATGAATCCGCCCTATCACCAGTGGCATCAATACTTTCCGGCGCTTCAGGCAGGCGCGCTGTCGGCGGCGCAGGCCGCCGGTGCCGTCTACGTCTCGATCGAAAACCTCTACATGTACGACTCCTCGGCGCCCATGCGGGAGGATTCGCCCATCGCGCCGAAGTCCAAAAAGGGGATGCTTCGGCAGCGCATGGCGGAGGAGGTAATGGGTGCCCACGCGCGGGGGGAGGTGCCTGCGGTGGCGTTGCGGTCGAGCGATTACTATGGTCCCGGTGTGCTGGGGTCGGCGCTGGGTGACCGCGTGTTTGGTCCGCTCGTCGCCGGAAAGGCCGCGCAGGTGGGCGGATCGGCGGTGCAGCCGCATTCGTTCGCCTACATCGAGGATGTGGGCCGGGCGGTGGCCGTATTGTCCGCAAGGGAAGAGGCGTTGGGCCGGGTGTGGATCGCCCCGCATGCGCCGGCCCTCACGCAGGGTCAGATGGTGGAGAGGGCCGCTGAGGTGCTTGGGCTCGCGCCCAAGGTGAGCGTGGTGTCCCCGTTGATGATGCGCCTCGCGGGGCTCTTCGTTCCGGGCGCCCGGGCCAGTGTGGAGATGATGTACGAATTCACCGCGCCGTTTGTCGTGGACTCGTCGCGGTTTGAGGGGACGTTCGGGATGACTGCCACGCCTATCGAGACGGGGATCGAGCGGACGGTGGCGTGGTATCGGGAAGCCGAGGGCTAGCCGGGTTCAGCGGGTCCCTCAGGTTCCACGGGTTCGCCGGGTTCGGTGGATCTGCCGTCCGATGCCTGTCCGGCGCAGGCCGGGCTCCAGGTCGGCGGGTGGAGCCTCGACGGATCAGATCCTGGATGCGCGGGGGAGTGGGGAGAGTTTCCGGTTTGTGTGATTTGGCCGATCTTGTATCGGCGGTGTTTGGCGCAGCGGAGGGTGCGCGAGCCGATTCTCAGGGACTTCGGGTATTTGACGGAGGATGGACATGATCAAGCGCGTTCTTCTGGCAGGATTGGCCGGTGGGCTCGTGCTCATCGCGTGGGCATTCGTGGCGAATGCCTTCTTCGGGTTGTCGGCCCGTCTCCTCATGAATCAGGTACGCGACGAGGGTTTCATCTTCTCGGTCCTCGTGGCGGCCGTGCCGGGCCCCGGGGTGTACATCGTCAATCCTCCGATTGAAGGTCCGGAAGGGTTTGCTCCAGACGCACCGGTTTTCAGCGTCTTGGCCGGCGACGTGGGGCACGGGGCGGCTGGGACCGGAATGGTCATCGGAATCGTGTTGGCTTTCGTTTTGGCGCTGATGGTGGCCGGTCTGATGGCGTCTGCGTCCGATCGCGTCTTATCGCGGTATTGGAAGCGAGCTGCCTTTGTGGCAACGATCGGATTGTTGCTGGCGCTCGTCGGCGACGTGTCCCGCTGGGGTATCGGCGGCTATCCGCTCGACACGGCGCTCGCCCTGGGCGTCAACCGCTTCGGCTCGTGGGTCGTGGTGGGGCTGGTGATGGCGTGGATTCTGCGGCCGCCGGCGAAGCGAGAGGCGTAGCGGGGGTCCGGGGGTCCGGGGGTCCGAGGGTCCGGGGGTCCGGGGGTCCGAGGGTCCGGGGGTCCGGGGGTCTCACAGGGTGCGATGAGGTGCGACCGGGTGGCGGGGACGGATTTCGTCAGGCCGGTTTGACTCGCGTACAGTCGCGGTGTTATATTTGATATTCCCTGCCGGTCAGGTAGCTCAGCTGGTAGAGCACAGGACTGAAAATCCTGGTGTCGGCGGTTCGATCCCGTCCCTGACCACCAGACACTTTGCGGAAGCCCCTGTATCGATGCGATATGGGGGCTTTTTTCGTATACGGCGGTGGGCGCCACCGAACCTCCTCCCCGATCGCACCGGTCGACAGATGTCTTGTGCCGGGCTAGGCTTTGGCTGAGAAACAACGGCGCGGCCAGGCAGCCGGGCGTGCACCCCGTGGCGGGCGCTCCGGTTGAACGGAAGAAAGGGGCAGACTAGCTTGTGTCGGGTGGCTTGCCGGACTTTTCACAGAACAAGCGGATTTGGCCAATCTGGAGAGGCAGTCCCGCGCGGCTGATCCGAGTTATCCCCTCCCATCCCCTTCCTCCTCCGGACACCTTGATGGCACGAACCCTGATGCTCTCGCTTCTTTTCCCGCTGCTTTTCTCCCCGACCCCCGGGTCAGACGAGCCTTTGGAGCGGCCGGAATGGGCGCAGCACTTTGCAGAGGCCGGTACGCAGGGGGTCTTTGTCCTGTACGACCTTCAGAACGACCGCACCCAGGTCAGCGATCGCAGGCGCGCCGAGACGCGCTTCATCCCGGCCTCGACGTTCAAGATCCCCAATTCGCTCATTGCGCTTGAAACCGGCGTGGTGGCCGACGAACGCCAGGTCTTTCCCTGGGATCAGGTGGAGCGGGAGATTGCGGCCTGGAATCGCGACCACACGCTGCGCACGGCCATCACGTACTCCGCCGTGCCGGTCTACCAGGAGATCGCCCGCCGGATCGGGGCCGAGCGGATGCAGGAGCACCTGATGCGTCTCGGGTATGGCAACGCCGACATCGGCGGCGGCATCGATCGGTTCTGGCTGGACGGGGACCTCCGAATTTCGGCCATGGAGCAGGTGGCGTTCCTCGTACGGCTGTATCACAATACCCTCCCGGTAGCGGAGCGAAGCCAGCGGATCGTCAAGGAAATCCTGATCAACGAGGCCACCACGGCCTATATCCTCCGCGCGAAAACAGGCTACGCGACACCCCCGTCCGGCCGCATCGGCTGGTGGGTCGGGTGGGTGGAACGCGAGGACAATACCCACTTCTTCGCGTTGAACCTGGACGTTACGGCCGACGAACACCTGGCGGCGCGGATCGGAATCGCGAGGGCGATCCTGCAGGCGGAGGGG
>CAYLXM010000160.1:0-3368 GCA_964387555.1 uncultured Rhodothermales bacterium
GGCCAGGATGAACCGCATCGCCATCTCGGCCATCGTCATTCCGGCGGGGATCAGCGGACGCAACGCCTCAGCCCGATCGACACTCGCCTCCAGGTTTTCCGGCACGAAATACGTATTCCGCCAGTCGCCCTCCGGCCATTTGGTGTCCTTGCGGAGACTGCCCGTCAACGTACCCTCATCAAACGGTACCCGGGCAATCACGGCCACGTCGTGCTCGCGGCAGGCGGGAAACAGTTCGTCCTCCGGAGCCTGATCGAAGATGTTGTAGATCACCTGCACCGCGTCGATGAGTCCGCTCCTCACCGCGCGAATGCCGTTCCACGCCTCCCAGCGGTTCATGCTGATGCCGATCGCGCCAATCACCCCTTGTGCTTTGAGATCCTCCAGTTTGCGAATCCACCCGTCATCCTCCAGCCACCCGTCCTCCCACGTGTGGAGTTGCATGAGATCGAACGAATCCAGGCCGGCGTTCTTCAGGCTCTTGTGGACATACTCCTCCACATGGTCCGATGGGAAACAGTCGTCGGCGCTGTATTCCCGCTTGCTCGGCCACTTCCAGTTTTTCGGCGGGATTTTCGTGGCCGTGTACAGTTTCTTCTCGGGATTAGCGCGCACCAGATCTCCCAATAGCCCCTCGCTATGCCCGGCGCCATATCCCCAGGCCGTATCGAAAAAGTTGCAGCCCAGCTCGACAGCCAACTGCAGCGCTCTCGCCGAATCCTCGTCATCCGAGCCGGTCCATCCGCCCATCCCCCACATGCCGTACCCGACATCACTGACCAGCCAACCGGTTCGCCCGAATCTGCGGAAATTCATTGTGTCCTCATGGGTTGGAAACGCCTTGCTCGGCGAGTGACTCGTCGACCAGAAGCTCCATGGCCCGGTCGATGGGAATCCGGTAGAGCCCGTTCTCGGCGTCGACCACGCCGTAGCTCGTCAACTCCAGGGTGGCTTCGGCCTCGAGATTGCGCAACTGCGCGGGCACCGATTCGGCGGCCCGCTCCACCCGGGCGCTGTCAATTTCGATCCGGGTCCAGAAGAAAAGCGCCACAATAACCGCGAGGACGACGCCGATCACCACGTAGATCACCTTCCAGATCTGTCCGAATTCGAGGCCCTCGTGTTCGACGCCCACCACCTCTTCGCCGGAATAAAACGACTCCGTATCGGCGGCCTGAAGGTCGATCGGCCCGGAATCCGACCCCACCTCTCGCGAATGGAGATAGAGCAGATCCTCGGAGCCCCCCGTGATCATCTCGGCGAGTGGACCCAGCTTCTCCGCCCTCGAGGGACGCAAATGGCCTTCGGCCGCATCCGCTGCGGTGGTACTGATGAAGCTCTCGACAATGTCGCCCAGATGCTCCCCGTCTGCGCGATGGGCCACGACCCGCCAGTAGTAAAGCGTCCGGTTCAGCGCGAAGGCGCCCTCCACGGTATGCCACGTCGCGGTACCGACTTCCTCCTCAACCGTGAGCGAAGAGAAGTCCTGCTGATCGGAAACTTCGAGTCGGTACCCGGTCGCTGTGGCCACCGGATCCCAGCGAAAAGTGACCGAACTGCCGTCCAGTACGGCGGATTCGGTGGGGAAAACGAGAAACGGCGCAGGCGCCGCACCAGATTCCTGCATCGCGAAACCAGGTTGTTGGGTAAGAGGATGAACCAGAATCGGGAGAAGATACGGCATTCGGGCACGACCCTGAAACCCATCCCGTACGGCAGGCCGTCACCCGGGCTCGTGGAAGTTGTCCGGCTTTCGAGTAGATTTCGTACCCGTCCTCGCAACGCATCCCACGTCATCCGCCTCGCTGCCATGGATTCTTTTCACATATCGGCCGTTCTCGCCTGCTCGATGCTGTCGTTGGCCGCCTGCCAATCCGATCCAGCCGGCATACCTCCCGACCCGGAGGCGTTCACGGACTGGCGAACCTTCGGCGGAGATCCTACCAACAGCCAGTTCTCAAGCCTGGATCAAATCACGCCCGAGAATGTAGCGCACCTCGAAGTGGCGTGGACGTATCGCACGGGTGATGCCTCGGAAGACGGGCGGACGCAGATCCAGTGTAACCCGATCATCATCGATACCCTGCTCTTCGGATCGACACCCGCCCTGCGCTTCTTCGCGCTGCATGCGGCAACCGGGAAGGAGGTCTGGCGTTTCGATCCGTTCGCGGGAGAATCGGAGCGGCACACACTCGGGGTTAATCGCGGCGTGGTGTACTGGTCGGATGGAGCAGACCAGCGAATCCTCCTGACGGCCGGAGAACGGCTCTACGCGCTGGACGCGTTGACGGGAAACCCTGTTTCAACATTCGGGCAAAACGGTAGCGTGTCCTTGAAGGAGGGTCTGGGTCCCCGGGCGGCAGACCTGTATGTGCTCTCCAACACGCCCGGGATCGTTTTTCAGGACCTGCTCATCCTCGGCACGCGCGTCAACGAAGGTCCCGCTCCGGCTGCCCCGGGACACATCCGCGCATTCGACGTGCGCTCCGGCGCCCTGCGATGGGTGTTCCACACCATCCCGCAACCCGGAGAGTTCGGGTACGAGACCTGGCCAGAAGACGCATGGCAGCGGGTGGGAGGGGCGAATGCGTGGACCGGTCTGAGCCTCGATGTCGAGCGGGGATGGGTATTCATCCCCACCGGATCGGCCGCTTTCGACTTCTATGGCGGAGACCGTCACGGGGAGAATCTCTTCGGCAACACGCTGCTCGTTCTCGACGCCCGTACCGGCGAGCGGGTCTGGCACTACCAGATCGTGCGGCACGATATCTGGGACCGCGACTTGCCTGCGGCGCCGAACCTTGTCCGAATTCGGCACGAGGGCGAGTGGCTGGACGCGGTCGCCCAGATCACCAAATCCGGGCACGTCTGGATTTTCAACCGGGAGACGGGTGAGCCCCTCCAGCCTGTCGACGAGTTCGACGTCCCGGCATCGGATCTGGACGGCGAGCAGGCGTGGCCCAAGCAGCGCCTGCCGATGCGTCCGCCGCCGTTTTCCCGGCAGGCTTTCCTCGAAGAGGACATCAATCGCATGTCGGACAGCTCGTACGCCGTCATCAAGGCCCGGTTTGACCAGGGCTTGCGAACGGGCAGACAGTTCATCCCACCGAGCACACAAGGCACGGTCATTTTTCCGGGCTTTGATGGGGGAGGAGAGTGGGGAGGCGCTGCGTTCGACCCGGCCACGGGGCTGCTCTACGTGAACGGAAACGAGATGCCCTGGATTCTGACGATGGTGGATCTACGGGGTCGTGCCTCGCGCGGCGAGCAGTCGTATGCCCTCAACTGCGCCGTGTGTCACGGCGCCGACCGAATGGGTATCCCCCAGCAGATGTATCCGGGTCTGACAGATCTGAAGGCGCGGCTGT
>CAYLXM010000161.1:0-3359 GCA_964387555.1 uncultured Rhodothermales bacterium
CTCAGACTCGAAGCCCTGGATTCCGGCTTCCGCCGGAATGACGGTCGAGAGCCAAGCCCTCAGACTCGAAGCCCTGGATTCCGGCTTCCGCCGGAATGACGGTCGAGAGCCGGCCCTCAGACTCGAAACCCTGGATTCCGGCTTCCGCCGGAATGACGGTCGAGAGCCAAGCCCTCAGACTCGAAGCCCTGGATTCCGGCTTCCGCCGGAATGACGGTCGAGAGCCAACCCTCAAACTCCAAACCCTCCAACCCTCAAACTCGCCCCTTGGGCGTCCGTCCCTATAGCACCACCTCGGTGCCTGCCGGAAGGGCAAACCGCGTGCCGCCGCGGTCGGTGCCGAGCACCGGCAAGTCCGGCCGGGCCGGTGGAATCTCGCCGAATGTCCGCAAATCGAGCACGAGTTCGCCGACGGCATCCGGTGGCGTCTCCAGACGCATTCGCCGCGCGCCGGGGGCGCCTTCGATCTCCAGGCGGATCGGTCCCTTTGGCGTCTGATTCACGATCCGGAAAGACGTCAGGTCGCCCGGCTGCGGACGCACCTCGTAGCGCGCGAAACCGGGTTCGAGCGGACGAATTCCCGCTACACCCTGGTACATGAGGTATACCGGCGCCACCGGAGCATGACTCCACTGCGACGAATCGTCGTACCCGGGCTCCCAGTTCTCGGACAGCGAATTGTTTTCCAGCACGGACCGCATCGTCGCCCAGCGGCTGCGCAACTCGCTGAGCACGACGTCCATCCGCCCCTCCTTCGCAAGCGCCCAGAGCCGCCAGCCGGCGTTCGCCGGATAGGAGAAGCCCATCTCCTCGGGCGCACCGGCAAGGATGTCCGCGGCGCGGGCCCGATCTTCCTCCCTCAGCAGATCAAACAGCAGGGCCGTCGCCAGGCTGCGGTCGCAGTAGCGAACTGATCCTCCTTCTTCCTCGAGCCACGGCAGATTCACGACAAACGTGCCGTGCGTGCGGCTGAAGAAGTGGCGGTTTACGGCCTCCCCCAGGAGCGTCGAGAGCATCTCCGCATCTGCCGCCATCGACGCGTCTCCGAATGCGCGAGCCAGTGGCGCCAGGGCATGCCGGGTCATGCCGGCGGCATAGAGATTCCATGCGCAGAGTTTATGCCGTTGCATCCGGTACGCGTCGTGGTCGATCCAAACCCACGGCGTGCCGAGTCCATCCACCGGCAACAGGCCGTCCTCTCCGCGGATCGAGAGGAGGTAATCGAAGAACCGGAGATGCCGGGCGTAGGCCTCCGCGAGCGGCTCCAGTTCGCCGGACCACATCCAGGTGTGGAAACAATCGAGGACGTGCCCGACGCCGTGGTCGAGCAGCGGACCCCATTTGGATAGCTGCAGTTCACGCTGCGGGAGCCGCGCCAGACGGTCATACGCAGGCCATGAATCCAGATAGTACCCCGCATTCATGAGGCCCTGGCTGTACGTGTCGACGTACCGCTGGGCCTGGCGGACCGCACCGTAGGCGTTCATCGTGGCGTGGAGGACGTGTCCGATGTCGCCGCTGTACTGCTGCCGCTCGCGGCCCATGCAGTCCACGATCGTGTCCTGCGCCGCGTTCACGAGCGTGTTGAGTCCTGCGCCGAAGAGCGTCGTCAGGGCCGCATCGGAGCAGGTCATCTCCGCCTCATGGGGCCACGGGTAGATGCGGCGGCGCACGCCGACCGCCTCCACCGTGACGGGCCGGCCCGTTTTGCGGATGTGGAGTTGGAGCCAGCGGAGCGATTCGAAATCGAACGGCTCGAAGGTGTTGACGCCCTCGCGGCAGACGAAACGCGTCCACGAGTGAAACCGCGTGTTGAGCAGTGCGGGTCCGCCCACGCGGTGGGCTTCGTGGACCATCATCTCGACGATCGTCCCCTCGGGCGCGGTGATCGTGAAGAAGGGCCAGCCGACGAGGTGTTCGGGGAAGGAGAACGCGAGGGCGGTCGCGGCTCCTTCCGGGACAGCGTCCACCGTCCATCGTCCGTCGCCGGACTCGCGGGCCACGGGTGTTTCACGGTCGGCCTCGAACGCATCCGGCGTGAGCGACTCGAAGTATTCCTCCGGCGGGCGCTTCCAGGTGATGCGGGTCGCTTCTGCCAGTGTGGCGCTGAAGACCGTCTCCTCACGGAGCATGGGGACCTGCCGGCGACGGAGCTGGGATGTCTCCTTGTCTCCATCCGAATCGTACAGATAATCGGGCAGGTTCGTGCAGATGGCCGGCCGGTTGGCGAGGGTTCCGCTTACCAAAGCCGGGAGCCAGTGTTCGTCGGGCGCGAAGTCCGCGGAGGTCCATCCGAGCGGGTAGAGCCGCCCGTCGAATTCTTCCTGGAAGGCGCGGAGGTACCACCGTTTGTACTGTCCGGGTTTCCAGCTCCGTGCGAGGTGGGTTTGCCAGGACGGGTCCGAGAGGATGGTCTGGTGGGTATCGTCCTCGAACTGAAGGTCCAGTTTGAAGATGAATCCCGGCTTTCCGATGGGCCAGGTCCCGTCGCCTTGTCCGAAGTAGAGCACTTCGGCGCCGATGACGTTGTCGCCCGGTTGGAGGAGGGCGGTGAGGTCGAGCGGATCCGCTTCGGAGAAGCGCGGATCGGACGGGGCGGGTCCCCACTGGACGCGCTTGCCGTTGATGAACAGCCGGTAGCGGGAGTCGCCCAGGATCCAGCCGGTGGCGCTTTTCACGGGCCCGTCGAGCCGGAGTGGTTTGCGGAAAAGGATGACGGTATTCTGGAGGACGCGCCGGGAGGGGTACCAGATCCAGTTGGCGGGGGAGAGGTCGAGTTCTCTCGATTTCCGAATTCTTGGGCCAAACTGGAACTCGGCTTCGGCCGGGGTGGCGGTGGTGTCAGGGCCGTCCGATGCGGCCTCCCGGGCGTCAGATCCCGGTTCGCCAAAACCACCGCCCGGTACGATGTCGTCCCCGGTGGTGTGCAACGATGAGTCACCGGGTTCGGAGCCCACCCCCATGTCATCCCGGCCGGAGCGAGGCGCAGAGCCGGGATCCCGGTTGGCTGCCCCGAGGGCGGATCCGAGTGTAAGGGCGGAGGCCCCGAGGGCGGATTGCTGGAGGAAGCGGCGGCGGTGCATAGTGAGGTCCGAAGGTGGAGATTGAGCCAAAAAAGGTACGATTCGATCCGATGACGATCATGGGGAGACCCCGCACGCATGCAGCCTTCGACGTACATTCTATCTATATCCCCCGCCACGATTCGCCCGTCGAACCGTCGTCAGGCTTTGGCCACGAATATCAGTTGCCTTCCCATACTTCCCATACTTCCCATACTTCCCAGACTCCCGATACGCTGGATCCCGGCTTCCGCCGGGAAGACAGTCGAGATGCAACTCCTAAACTGCTAAACTCCT
>CAYLXM010000162.1:0-3305 GCA_964387555.1 uncultured Rhodothermales bacterium
CCAGGTTGCGTTGGATCGAGGCGGGTGTGAGGCCGGTCAAGCCGGTGACGGCGGCGGTCACGAACGCGGTGCTACTCAACCCCGAGGCGTATGCGCAGCAGTTGACGCTCGGATTCGAGGCGGAGACGATCTCGAAAGGCGAGTTGGCCGTCGAGCGCGCCCTGGAGGAGGTCTGGGAACGGGAGAAGAAAACCCGCAGCATCTTCGCGCAGCACAGCCTCAAACCGGCGGACATCGAACCCGACCTCCGGGAGACGGACGAGGCGCTCGGCGACCCGCGCGTGGTCGAACGGTTCATCCGCCAGGGCATGGCCTTTTTCGGCGTGCAGATGGACCCGATGCGCGAGCGAGAGGCCTATCGGCTGTACCCGGGCAACCTCCGCCCCGAACTGAAAGACCTCCTCCCGAAGGGCGACCCGGTGAAGGTGAGCTTCCACTCGCCCGTGCCGAAGGGCTGCCACTACCTCGGACGCAACCATCCGTTCGTCGAGCAGACGTGCCGCATCCTCCTGCGACTCGGCTTCGATCCCACCGAACGCCGCAGGCCCGCGCGGGCGGCCGTGGTGCGGACGAGACGGGTGGCGGAGAAGACGACGGTCGTCCTCCTGCGCGTACGCAACGTGATCGCGGATGCACGCGGACGCGGGGAGATCGTCGCGGAGGAGGTCATTACGTGGGGGTACCGCGGGATGCCGGAGGACGGGCGGCGGCTGACGGCCGAGGAGGGGAGGGATCTGCTGCTGGAGGTCACGCCGACGTCGAACGTCTCGCCGCAGGAGCAAGCGTTCTTCCTCACGAGCGAACTCGAACTGCTGGCCGATCTGGAGGAGCGTTTCGAGGACATCACGCGGGAGCGCACAGAGCGGCTCATCGAGGCGCATGCCCGCTACCGCGCCGCGATCGGCGGCGAGAGCTATTTCGGGGTCGAGCCGGTCTGGCCGCCGGACATGCTGGGCCTCTACCTCCTCATTCCCGACCGCACCGCCCTCGAGACCTGATCCGTTTTCCGACGCGCCGCATGGACCATCCATCGATCGATCTGCAGGGCAACATCCTCTCCGCCGAATTGCTGGAGGAGCTCGAGCGGGAGGCCGCGTTTCAGACGCCGGCCAGTTTCGGGCTGGCGTCGGGCCGGCGCGTCAAGGATGAAATCGCCACGGCGTGGGGCGAGGCCCTCGCCGAGTGGAAGGTCTTTGTCTCGAAGAAGGCCCGCGTGCGGGAGGGCGATTCGGGCGCGAGCGAGACGCGCCAGTTCTGGATGGCGCCGCTGCTCGACACGCTGGGCTATCGGCTGACCCTCCAGCGGAGCGGCGAGGAGGTCGGCGGGGCGAACTACTTCATCAGCCACCGCGAGGAGGGGCTCGGCGGGTTTCCGGTGCACATCGTGGGGTTCGGCGACAGCCTGGACCGGCGCCGGGAGACGGGCCAGCGCCTCTCGCCCCACGCGCTCGTGCAGGAATACCTCAACGTGACGGAGCATCTGTACGCCATCCTCACGAACGGATACCGCCTGCGGCTCCTCCGCGATTCGTCCCGCCTCACGCGGCTGTCGTATATCGAGTTCGACCTCGTCCGCATGATGGAGGAGGAGATCTACCCCGACTTCGCGGTCCTCTTTCGGCTCCTCCACCGCTCGCGGATGCCGCAATCGCCGGAGCGGGCGGCGGAGTCGGTGATCGAATCGTACCACCAGCTCGGGATCGAGCAGGGGGCGCGGATCCGCGAGGGCCTCAGCCGGGCGGTGCGCGACGGGATCGGGGCGATCGCGAACGGCATCCTCGCCGAGCCGGGCAATGTGGAACTCCGGCGGGCGCTCGCGGACGGCCGCCTCACCCCGCAGGGCTTCTACGGGGAACTCCTCCGGCTCATCTACCGGCTCCTCGTCCTGTTTGTCCTGGAGGAGCGGGATCTCGTGTTTCCGGGCAGGGGAGGGGACGGTGCGGCGGGCTCGAACGGGCGGACCGCGCCGCGCGATCTGTATCGGCAGTTTTACGGGATCGGCCGGTTGCGCCGGCTGGCGGAGCGGGCGCATCTCGTGGATGGGCGGCAGGGGGATTTGTGGATGGGCCTCCGGCACACGTTCCGGCTATTCGAGGATCCGCTTCTGGGCGGCAAGCTCGGCATCCCGGCGCTCGCGGGGGAGTTGTTCGGTGCGGAGGCGCTGCGGTGGGTGTCCGCGACGCGGCTGACGAACGCCGTCTTGCTGCACTGTCTCGGCCTGCTCACGCGGTTTCGGAGCAAGCAGGGGGAGTGGGTGCGGGTGAGTTATGCCGCGCTGAATGTGGAGGAGTTCGGGTCCGTCTACGAGGGGCTCCTCGAACTGGAGCCGCGGGTGGAGCGGGGGGAGTCGGCGGAGGAGGCCTCCGGGTGGGGATTCCGCTTTGTCGGGGGGGATGAGCGGAGCAGGACCGGGAGCCATTACACGCCGGATGAGCTGGTGCGTCCGCTTGTGGAGCACGCCCTCGATCCGGTGATCCGCCGCACGCTGGAGCCGGCCGGCCGCGACGCCGCGAAGGCGGAGGAGGTCTTGTTGTCCCTCAAGGTGTGTGATGTCGCGTGCGGGAGCGGGCATTTTTTGCTGGCCGCGTCGAGGCGGATCGCCCAGAAGCTCGCGTCGGTGCGGACGGGGGAGGAGCAGCCGAATCCCGCCGCGCTCCGTCGGGCGACGCGGGACGTGATCGGGCATTGTATTTACGGGGTCGACAAGAACCCCATGGCCGTCGAGCTCTGCAAGGTGGCCTTGTGGCTGGAGGCGCACAATCCCGGCATGCCGTTGACGTTTCTGGATCACCGGATCAAGTGCGGGGATGCGATCGTGGGG
The DNA here is from genome assembly GCA_964387555.1 of uncultured Rhodothermales bacterium. Taxonomy (GTDB): domain Bacteria; phylum Bacteroidota; class Rhodothermia; order Rhodothermales; family CAYLXM01; genus CAYLXM01. The sequence goes on from CAYLXM010000162.1 coordinate 2,822, forward strand.
GTGGCGCGGGTGGAGGAGCTTCGGGAGGAGATTCCGGATGAGGTCTTTAAGGCGTTGGATGGGGACGATAAGGCGATCGCGTCCGCCTTGCGCAAGCGGAACGCCATGGAGCGGAAGGCGCGGGGTGCGGGGCTTCAGTTGGTTCTGGGGGATGAACCAGCGGCGGATCTCGCTTCGATTGCGGCTCCGTTTCGGGCGTTCGAGGCGTTGCCGGACGACACGCCCGAGGCGCGCAGGCGGAAGGAGGAGGCGTTTGAAGGGCTGACGGGCGAAACCTGGTGGCGGCTCAATCAGCTTGCGAACGTGCGGACGGCCCAGTTTTTTATCCCCAAGACGACGGCGAACCGCGATCTCTTGTGTACGGACGGGGCGTATCGGAGGTTGCAGGTGCAGCCCGGGCGGTTGACGGCGCCGGTCGTGCACCGCGCGGCGGCGGAGGCCCTGGAGCGCCGGTTTTTCAACTGGTTTCTGGAGTATCCCGAGG
>CAYLXM010000163.1:0-3297 GCA_964387555.1 uncultured Rhodothermales bacterium
CGTGATTCGCGGCGGAGGCTGGGACAATTGGCCGCCTGGTGGCGCTCGGTTCTGCCGGTCAGCAGACCGGGACTACGACTATCCGACCAGCACATATGGCCATATTGGGTTCCGGGTCGTCCTTGATCTGGGGCAAGAGTGAACTGCGACATTTAATGCTTGCTGCCGTGGGAATCGAATCAAGAGGCAAACGTCGAGAACGGACGGGCGGCGCAACGGCGTGGCGGGTGGTTTCCCCCGCGAGAAGGTGGGTGAAGACCGCCCGCAAAATGACCGTGTTAGGTTTGGGCCGGTTTCCCGTAGTAGATGAGTGAAGGGCCACCTGTCGGTGTCCGAGGTGACCCCTCAAACCGATGAAAGGCAAAATGAAGCGCCAGTTTCCGTTTTGGCGTGGCACAGGCGAAGGGTCGGGAGGGATCGCCCGACTGATTTCTGTCAGTTTGCGGGCAAAACCAGCCACGGATTTGCGGGTGAAAACCACCCACCTTTGAGGTGAAGCGTTGCCAGGGGTGTTCCCGGTTTGGGAACACCTTGGGCGATGAATCAACTCAAAGTGAATCGGCAACAGTCTATCGTCGCGTTGTTTGAGCAGGGTTGGTCCCAGCGTCGCATTGCGCGGGAGTTGGCGCTGGATCGGGCCACGGTGCGCAAGTATCTGGCCGGTGCGGTTTCAAAATCACCCACCCCGCAAACCGGGTCCCTCGCGGGTTCCGAGGCAAAATCACCCACCCCCCCGCAAACCGGCTCTTGCCCTACTTCCCAGCCGGTCAGCGTGTGTGATCCGTGGGGTGCGCAGATTGAAGCGGCGTGGCAGGCCGGTCTGTCGGTGCAGCGGATCTACCAGGATCTGGTGGTCGAGCATCAGTTCACAGGCAGTTATCACGCGGTGCGGCGGTTTGTGATGCGTCGGCAGGGGGCGGTGGAGTTGCCGTTCCGACGGATGGAGTGCCTGCCCGGCCAGGAGCTGCAGGTCGATTTTGGCCGGGGCGCGTGGGTGATGGAGAACGGCCAGCGCCGCAAGACTCACTTGTTCCGCGGGGTGCTCAGTTGTTCGCGCAAAGGCCATAGCGAGGCGACCTGGCGGCAGACTACCGAGAGCTTCATCCGCTGCCTGGAAAACGCCTTCCGCGAGATCGGTGGAGTGACGGCCACGGTGGTGATCGACAACCTGAAGGCGGGGGTGATCCAGGCCGACTGGTTCGATCCCGAGCTCAACCCCAAGCTGGAGGAGTTTGCCCGTCACTACGGCACGGTGATCCTGCCGACCCGGCCCGGCCTGCCACGGCACAAGGGCAAGATCGAGGCGGGCGTCAAGTATGCCCAGAACAACGCGGTCAAAGGACGCACCTTCGAGAGTCTGGCGGCGCAGAACCGGTTCCTGGCCGAGTGGGAACGCAACGTCGCCGACACGCGCATTCACGGCACCACGCGCCAACAGGTCGGCAAGGTGTTCGCCGAGGTGGAACGACCCGCCTTGCGCCCGCTGCCGACGATGGTCTTTCCCGCGTTCGAGGAAGCTCCCCGCACGGTGCATCGCGACGGGTATGTCGAGTTCCGACGCGCCTACTACTCGGTGCCGCCCGAATACGTGGGACGCCAGGTGTGGGTGCGCCACGAAACCCGGCTGGTGCGCATCTTTAACACTCGTCGCGAACCGATCGCCCTGCACGCCCGGGCCGAACCGGGCAAGTTCACCACCGACCTGGCCCATCTCCACAGCCGCAAGCGCCACCTCATTGAGCGGGGCGCCGACCATCTGCTGGACCGCTGCCGCTTGATCGGTCCGTTGACGGGCACCTGGGCCGAGGCGATGCATCAGGCCCGTGGCCCCCAAGGGTTGCGCGTGATGTTGGGCCTGCTGCACCTGGCCGGCAAGCACCCGGTCACTGAACTGGAGCAGGCCGCGCGGATCGCCACCCACCACGGGGCCTGGCGGCTGCGCGACCTCAAGCGGCTGCTCGACCAACCTGCCAACGTCGTCCAACTCGACTTCCTCGAAACTCACCCGCTCATCCGCTCGCTGGAGGCCTACCGCATCCTGCCGGCGGAGGACGTTCATCCCACCCCCCAACCATGACTCAACTCAACACCACGCTTCGTCAACTGCGCCTCTCCGGACTGGCCCAAACCCTCGACGTGCGTCTCCAAGAGGCCGCCGCCAACCGCCTGGGCCACGGCGAGTTCCTCGAACTCATCCTCCAGGACGAGTTGAACGTGCGCCAGCAACGGCTGCTGGCTCGCCGCACCAAAGCCGCCGACTTCCGCGCCCTCAAGACGCTGGAGGACTTCGATTGGCAGTTCAACCCCTCCATCCGTCGATCCCAGATCTTCGAGTTGGCCGCCGGCCACTACTTGCGCGAAGGCAAAGATCTCCTGTTCCTGGGCCCGCCCGGGGTGGGCAAAACGCACTTGGCGCAAGCGCTGGGCTACGAAGCCATCAAGCAGGGCAAAGAGGTCCTCTACCGCTCCATCTTCGACCTGGTGCGCGACTTCCTCAAAGACGAGGCCTTCAAACAGCAGGACAAGACGCTCCGGCGCTATCTCAAACCCGACCTGGTCATCATCGACGACATGGGCCTCAAAGCCCTGCCCAAGCAGTCGGGTGAATACCTGCTGGAAGTGGTCATGCGCCGCTACGAGAACCGCTCCACGATCATGACCAGCAACCGGCCCCTGGAGGACTGGGGCAAACTGCTCTCGGACGTGCCCACCGCCGGGGCGATCCTCGACCGGTTCCTCCACCACGCCATCACGATCACGATCACCGGCCGCAGCTACCGGGTCAAAGACACCTTGCCGGTGCCCCCGGAAGGCCGAAGAGGTTCCAAACCCAGCGTGCCGGCCGCCGCCGGGGCCGCGAGCTGAGGGCTCGCAGCACGGCCCCGGCTCGCTTACAGGCCCGGTAACCCTTGAAGACTCTCAGAAAACTGATATGAACCAAGCCACCTCGGGGTGGGTGATTTTGACCCGCAAATTAGTGGCGGGTTTTCACCCGCAAAATGACACCCCCGGAGAGGGTATGTCCAAGCATCCAGTCGAGGCTGTGAAGTGGTTTCGTAAGGCGGCTGACCAAGGATCTGCGATCGCTCAGTGCCAACTCGGCGTTGCGTATGCCAGCGGCAAGGGGGTTCGGAAGGATTCAGCCGAAGCTGTGAAGTGGTTTCGCAAGGCGGCAGATCAGGGAAACGCCACTGCTCAATTCAATCTCGGGGTGATCTATGCCAACGGCGAGGGCGTGCCCAAGGATTCAGCCGAAGCTGTGAGGTGGTTTCGCAAGGCGGCAGATCAGGGAAACGC
>CAYLXM010000164.1:0-3138 GCA_964387555.1 uncultured Rhodothermales bacterium
TCAGGCTGCTGAATGGTACGCGCGACAGCGTCAGCGAGGTTGACATCGGGCAGGTAGGGGGCAGCCTGGCTGAAGCCATCCCATCTGTCAATCATCAAATGAGTAGGGTGTGTTCCATTTGAGTTGAAAGCCAGGGTTCAATCTGGTAAAGTGAGTTTCCACAAACCACTTCAGGAGAGAAACCATGACTTCCAACTCAGAAGAGATTATACAAGAGGTTCGCGAGCAATTCGAGCATCTTTTGGATTTTGTTACTGGAGAGCAGGCAAAAACTGCGACGGCGGATCACGTGGAACGAGGCATATTCAAGCTGCTGGTGATTTTGGGGGCCAGCCTCTTGCGATTGTTTTTCGTCATGCGTTCAAGAGCCAGTTCCCGACAATCCTTACGCAGCGAAACGGGTCAAGAACTACCGTATCACCGGGATACGGCTCGCCAATACTTTTCGATCTTTGGCAAAATAGTCTTTGAGCGTCCGTACTTTTACAAGCAAGGCGTGGGGCAGTGTATCCCGTTGGATGAAGCCCTGAGCCTGGGTAGGGATGGCTATTCAGATTTGTTACGCGAAATGTCTGGCTACCTGGATGTTTACACGGTCTACGAAAAAACTGCGGATATATTCGAGCGCTTACTGGGCCTCTCACTTTCCACGCGTTCTCTACATGAAAATATGGTCGAAGATTCGGAATACGTGGAAGCGTATTATGCTCAGAAACCAGCGCCTCAACCTGTGTTGGGAGCCACCATTCTAGTGGCTCAAGCGGACGGCAAGGGCGTGCCGATGATCGTTGAAGAAATGGAAGATACAGAAGAGGCCGAACCGGTTCGTCTTGGCAAAGGGCAAAAACGTGGCAGAAAGAAAGAAGCCATCGTTACCTGCGCTTACACAATTGAGACGGCTGTGCGGACGCCGGAATCGGTGGTAGCCAGTTATTTTGATCTGGCGGAACCCAAGTTTTCAGTCGAGGCCCAACGCTCACGACCGCAGAACAAACATATTTGGGCCACCTTGGACGGCAAAGACACTGCCTTGTCGCGTCTATCCCAGCGCATCGATCTGCTCGAAGGAGAGCATATCCAGGAGCGGGTTGCCCTGTGCGATGGCTGCGAAGCGTTACAACTCCGCCTGGCTACCTATCTGCCAGGTTTCACCATTCTGCTGGATTTCATCCATGCCAGTGAATACTTGTGGGATGTTGCCAATGCTTTGCTCGGCGAAACCAATCCACAACGAATCGAATGGATGGCCCGAAAAACCTTACTCATGCTCTCTGGAAAGACAGACCAACTCATTACTGACTTTCGCAGCCAATGCCAGATCGCCGAAACATCCACCGCTCAACGCAAGCAACTCGAGAAAACAGCCAACTATTTCGAGCGCAACTTGCCTTACATGGATTACCCAACCTATCTGACCAAAGGTTGGCCGATTGCCTCCGGCGTGATTGAAGGCGCTTGCCGTCATTTTGTCAAAGACCGTTGCGAACTCTCTGGCATGCGTTGGACCCAGGTTGGTGCAGAAAGCTTACTGCGCATGCGCGCCGTCGCTGAAAACGGCGATTGGGATGCTTACCATACCTTCCGCAAAGCCCAACGCCATGTTCGGCTCTATGGCAAACCTACACCCGCCTCAACTACCGTCGAAACACGGGCCATTCACCTGTCTCCAACGACTACTTTAGATGTCGCACTGATTGGAGGACAACAAAACTATGAATCGCTGCCCCTGGCTGTTTGACCATTCTCCAACTCAAATGGAATGTACCCAAATCAAATGTCATATCACTTTAGTTTCCGCTAAGGGCGGAAAAACAAACTACCGGAGTTGACCTCCGGGGAACGCGAACCTTAAAAAATGAGTCCATTTTTTGCTTCACAACGCCGAAAGCGGTGCAGAAGCGGTCGATTTTCGCCTGGGTGCCAGGCTGCCCTTGGGTAAATGCCCGGTTGCTGAGGTCTTTTTACGAATTTGCTCTGGCAATGGGTAAAGTTGCGGAAATGGCTTACCCATCAGCATGCGGCGGAAGCGGCCGGGTGTGCGCTTTGGTTGGCGATCCCAGAAACCGGTGGGCGACAGGGGGGCGGTAGCAGCCAGGTAGCTCAGGATCGAGCCTGCCAGCAGGGCCAGTTCAGGCAATCGTTGGATGCTTTCGTCGGCATGCACGAACTGGCGGTGAGCGCCGACCATTTGCTTGGCTGCGAGGGGGATCTGCTCGACTGGCCAACGATCGCGGTAGATGGCCCGCACGGTAACTGGCTTCAGACTTAGGGGCGTCGCCAGTAACCAGGGCGTTTTGTAATCTGGGTCATAGATGGCATAGACCCGGAAAGTCTTAGCCTGTGGGCCCGGGACGACGCCCGGCAGGATCAGGTCATCCCAAATCTCTGCTCGCAACTCAACACCGTCTTCGACCCAGGTTTCAACCCGATCCGGAGCGCTGGCAGCAATGGTCTTGCCCTTGTAAGTGCGCTCCAGCGGGCGGATTTTCTCGCCATAGACTGGTTTGCGGCCTTTGCCTCCATACGGCAGTGGCTGGTTGCGGCAAGCTGTGAAGTTCGTCGCCAGGCGCAGCAAGTATCGCTCCAGCCCAGCCGCATGCACATCCGCCAGCTTGACCCCAGCGTCTATCACCGCAATATCCTCGTCCGTCAAGTGACGCCGCACCCAGCGCAGCAGCCCCTCCCACAACCGGCTCTCACTGGGGTCCTTCGGATGCACTCGCTCAAAAGCCAGTGGGCAGGCCAGGCGCTGACCGCCAATCTCGCCCACTTCGCCGATGATGCCCATGATCACTGCTGGCAATGCCCGGTTGGCTGCCGGATGGTAGTGCTTGCTCGGACAGTTTTGCAACGCCGGACGCCAGAATGCCGTTACATCCACCGTGATGGCTCGATAACCTTCATGGCGATGCACCTGCCAGCCCGGCAATCCTTCGATCTGCTCTTGCCACAAACGCAAGATTACCGCAGTCTGCCAGACGCCACCCCGGAAGGCGGCCCAGGATCGCCGAGTGGCCTGCTCGCTTAGTCCTATCGATTGTAGCGCCGGAAATATCGCTCCACGCTGCGGCAGCAAAGCGCCACTGACCAGCATCCACAGAAATTGTAAAAGTGCGAGATTGGTCCCGACTGGCAGAC
>CAYLXM010000165.1:0-3094 GCA_964387555.1 uncultured Rhodothermales bacterium
TTTATTGACATCCGGAGCCGGTTTCTATATACTCCAGAGATAATTTCTTGGTTTTTTCGCCGGATTGCACGTGCGAACCGGCATCACCTCAGCACTCCATTAACCATGAGACATTTCGTTACGTTCATCGCGTTGTTTGGTCTGTTGGCGGGCTCGGCCATGGCCCAGCTGGAAACGGAATACGTATTCGCGCCCACCGGGCTCAATTTCGACGACGCCCTGCCTCCGGGAATTCAGAACGGTATCAGGGGCCTCTCCGGTCCATTCGACATGGACCAGGACGGCAAGGTGGAGATTCTCGCTTCGCAGCACAGCGGGGCGGGGGGACGCATCCATGTGATAGAAAACGTGGGCGTTAACACCTGGGAATTGGTCTACTCCACCGCGCTGATTGACTCCTCGGGTTCCAGTAACAATGCGCGGTATGCGACCGCCGGTGATCTGGACGGGGACGGCAACTGGGAGATCATCTACGTGGCCGGCAACGGCTACAGTGCAGAGAACCCGGACTGGCGGCTGGGAGCCTACATCTGGGAGCATGACGGTGTCGTCGGTTCGGATAACTACGGCACGTACCCGGCCTCCATCGCCAACTTCTATGATGTGGACCCGGCGCTGGTGGGACAGACGTTTACGTTCGTCTACTCGCAGGTTCTGGAGGCGAAGGATGTGGATGGAGACGGAACGCAGGAACTCCTCATCCCTGCAAATGGGCCCAGCGCGGCGGACGTCTTCTACGTGCTATCGGTGAACGGGACGTTTGAGCCGGGCGGTGCAGGCAGCGGGTTCGAGACCTGGGTTGTCGAACATCGGGTGAATCCCCGCGATGAAGGAAACGCCTTCGGGGGCGGCAGCCCGAACGAGGTCCACGCCGCGGACCTGGACGGCGACGGCAACATGGAATTATCCTTCCACTCCTGGAACTACTTCAACTTCTTCAACGGCAAGGTGGTGGGCGCCGACGAGTATGAAATGCCCGCCATCGACGCGGAGAATCGGTTCCTTCAGGCCTCGTTCCCCGAGGACGATGTGGCCCTCTTCGGAGGCCTCGTCCTCGACATCGACGAGGATGGGAACGATGAGATCTTCTACCCGAACTTCTTCACGGGGAACGTGTCGGTTCTGGACTACGGTCCCGAGGATGATGTCCTGCAGATCTCTCCCGACAACTTCCATTTCGAGGCGATTCCGGTGGGCAGTGCAGGCGGGATTTCCAGCGGAGATCTGGACGGGGATGGGAAGATCGAACTGATCATCGGGGGATCGGGCTACTCCGGCGCCCTGTACAATCAGGGCATCCCGTCCCGGTATGTCAGGACGGCCGAGTTCCAGGGGGGTGACCCGACCGACGGCGCCAACTACGAAGTCACCGTCTACGACACGGGCAGCCCCATCGACACGCTGGGCTTCAACGTGGTCTATCGCGACTCGGCGGGCGTGGAGACGAAGTACTTCGAGACCGTGCTCGCCAAGCAGGGCGTCTTCCGGCCGGATGCCGACCCGATTTTCCCGAGCGGGATCGTCTATCTGGGCGATGCTGATGGAGACGGGTTCCGTGAGGTGGCCATCTCCTTCCAGGGGGTCGATGACAGCCTGATGGTGGTCGACGAGGTCTGGAATGCGGACTCGCTCCGGTACGATCGCATGATGCGCGAAGCGGTGGCGGTGGATACGCGGGCGTTTGTTCGGATCCTGTCGACCCCGACGTCGGGGACGTCAACGACCGACAACCGGATCATTTTGCCCTCGGACTATCAACTGCATGCCAACTATCCCAACCCGTTCAACCCCAGCACGACGCTCTCCTTTACCCTTCCGCTCGACAAAGCGGTCACCGTGCGCGTGTACGATTTGACTGGCCGCGTGGTGCGCTCGTTGGTGTCGAACCAACTCTATACGAAAGGGATGCATGAGGTGGTGTGGAACGGACTGGACGACGCCGGTTCGCCGGTGGCGAGCGGGACGTACCTCTACGCACTGGAGTACGGGAACTTCCGTCAGACCCGGAAGATGGTATTGTTGAAGTAGCCGCGTCCGACGACGGTCCAATCGGCCCAGGAAGGATGAAGGGGGAACCCTTCGTTCCGCCAGCGGCGTCACAGCATTGGTCACGGCCTCCGGATCGACACGGACCGGGGGCCGTGACCAAACTGCGTCAAGGTCGATCGGACCGGATGGGTTCTGGCCGCTCGATACGGGCGCAATGAGGGATCCGAAGAAGGTCTATCGGAAGGAGATGGTCATAAACACGAACATGAGGATCAGAACTGAAACCCTGCAACGCGTTCGGCGCGCGGTAATCCTGCTTGCCGTGTTGGTCGCACCCGCACTCGGTCAGGGCAAAATCGCGGGCCGTGTCACGGATGCCTTAACGGGCGAGGCACTCATCGGCGTGAACATACTCATTCAGGGCACGCAGCAGGGTGCGACCACGGACGTGTCCGGCAACTACGTCATCCTGAACGTGCGTCCCGGGGAGTACTCCCTGCTCTTCTCCTACATCGGGTACGGATTGCAGCAGGTAAACGGGATCCAGGTTACGACCGGACAGACGACCCGATACGACGCCGTTCTCCGTTCGCAGGTCATCGAAGGAGACGAGGTGATCGTGACGGCCGAGCGTCCTCTCATCCAGAAGGACCTTACCGCCTCCAAGAAGACGGTTGATGCGGAGGAAATCGATGCCCTTCCCGTTGAGGGTTTTCTCGGCGTGCTCGTGACGCAGGCGGGGGTCAACCAGGGGCCCAGCGGTGAAATCCACATTCGCGGGGGCCGCAGCAATGAAATCTCGTATCTGGTCGACGGGCTGTCGGTGGGCAACCCGTTCGAGACGAACGGGCTGGCCACTTCGCTGGGCGCCGATGCGATTCAGGAAATGACGGTGATCTCCGGGGCGTTTAATGCGGAGCACGGCAAGGCGATGTCCGGTGTCGTGAACCTTGTGACCAAGGAGGGGGGAGATCGGCTGGAAGGCACGTTTTCGGCCTATGGCGGGGACACGTTCACGCGGCATGGCGACCTGTTCTGGAGACCCGACGGCCTGCGCCTCAACGTGCACACCCTGGAGGGTTCTCTGGCCGGACCGGTACCCTTC
>CAYLXM010000166.1:0-3093 GCA_964387555.1 uncultured Rhodothermales bacterium
CGACACATCCATGTGTCGCAGGAACCTCTGAATTAATCAGAGTTTCCTTAAAAGATTGGTTAAAACCGGCTTGCGTAACTTGAATTCCGCCGTTGACACTGTTTAAATGTCGGTGGGAAGTCAGGTTACCAGGGACGAACGGAATCGTCTTTCAACGACAAGGAGTGATAGCAAATGAAACGTATTAATTCCCAGCAATGGGTACAAGTGTTTTCCCTCGTTTTTTCACTTTTCTTCAGCATGATTGCCTTTGCCGGTAATCCGCTCATCACCAGCAGTTTCTCAGGCGTGTGGGATCAGCCCGAACAGGAAAGCCAGGGCATCATCCTGCAGATCGGCGAACAGGACGACGATCAGAAAGTCGGTATCGCCTACTGGTTTACCTATGGACCGGACCTGCACACGGCATGGTATCTCGGTATCGGGCCGGTTACGGGTAATGAAATCAGCATGACACTTTATACCGCCGCGGATATCGGCTTCATGGCTGAAAACCTGGAAGGTAATGAAAATGTCGCGCCGGTAGGCAGCTTGAATCTCGTCTTCCATAACTGTAACCAGGGTGATGCCACTTACACGCTGGATGAGGTGGTCGTGGAAGATCAAGTCGTGGTCGAGGCCAGTGCCGGCGAGTTTCCGATCAAACGCATCAGCAGTATCTACCACCAGCGTTGCAGTGGTGGTATTTCGGATGATACGCCAAAGGGCGGCATGCCTTTGGATCTTGATGTGGATTTGCTGCCCGTGGCTGAAGGCTCCAACGCCCGCGGCAAGGCCAAGTTCTGGGAGCGGACTGAAAGGGTCGACTTCAAGGTCGAGGTCGAAAACCTGGTCGACGGCAGCTACACGCTGGAAATCTGTGGCGGGACCGATGCTGTGGTGCAGTTCGAAATGCCGGTCGTGCTTGGCGAAGGCGAACTGGAATTCCGCAGCCCGGTCAGTGATGACAAGCTCGACCTAAACTTTGATCCGCGTAACTGCAGGATCGAGTTGCTCAGCGGCGCAGAAGTGGTGCTGTCTTCGGGCGATGCAGTCCTGAGTGAGAAAAAATAAGGGCAGTCAAACGCCAGTTTGCGCCCTGACCTTGTATAGGCGCAGGTTCGCCCCGGTTTGACTGTCGGCGAACCCGCGCAATATTTGAGGTAACCGCAAGGACCCGAACCACTCGGGACCGGATCGCTTATTTTGAGTCCGGGCTGTTCGCAGCCTGGCTAATCTTCGCGTAAATAACTCGGCCGGGTGACGCCAGGCAGAATATCCGGCGCGTCCACGGGTTCACCCCGGTTCAGTTGGAGTGGTACGACCCCGGCCCAGACCGGCGCATTAAGGTCTGATTTTGCATCCACCGGCGGTCCCGTCCGGCGTTTCACGCTGAACGTATCGATCGGCAGGGTCAGCAAGCCGGTGGCGTTGAGTTCCTTGTCAGTGGATTCCCTCAGGTCGGCCGCGCGGCCGGGCATCAGGTGCTCGACCAGGGCCTGTACGCAGCGCCGTTTCTCGTCGGGATCGTTTATTGGTTGGGCAATGCCAAACACCATCACCGAGCGGTAATTCATGGATGAGTTAAAGGTCGAGCGTGCGTAAACCAGACCATCGCAGTGCGTGACGGTCACGCAGCAACGCAAACCGGCTGCGAGATTATTGATCAGGCGGCTTGCGACCGAACCGTGCAGCAGTAACTGCCTGCCCATGCGCGCGTAAGCCATGGGCACCACGTAGGGTTGCCCATCCTGGACAAATCCGACATGGCAGATCCTGCCGGCATCGAGCACTGCGCACGCCAGTTTGAAGTCATGGCTGCCGCGTTTTGGCTCGCGTTTGAATTTAGTGTCAGGTTTTTGTGCCATCGCGCGGTCTTCTTGTTTTCGTGCAGTGATCGACATGCTACCTTGTCGCGCGGTTAAATGTCATCCTTGTGCTTTAATGGACACCGGACAATTTCAGATTGGTAATCCAGCATGAACCCAGAAGAGGAAATTCAAAAAATTGCCGAAGCGGACTGGTATAAAAAGGTCTGGAAGGTGGTATCCGAGATACCGCGGGGCCACGTTTTGACCTACGGCGAGGTAGCGCGTTTGTCCGGCAACGCGGGTGCGGCACGACGTGTCGGCCAGGCCCTGCGGCACGCGCCACGTGGTATGCAACTGCCATGGCACAGGGTGATCAACTCGCAGGGGAAGATCTCTTTTCCGGAAGACTCAGGTGGCTGGACGCGGCAAAAGGACCTGCTTGAAAACGAAGGTGTCATATTTTTGCAAGGCAGGATCAACCTCGACCGGTTCGGATACCGTGGCGCCGTTGACCGCTTGTTGTGGGGGGAGGAGTAGCCATGACCGGCAAACTCAAGTCCGCGTGGCGAGGCTTGCGTGCAAATTTTTGGGCCTCGTTAGTGGTAGATGTAGTGCTGATCATTGCCGTTTTTGTCCTGATCAGCATGTGGCAGACGCGTAATCTGCCTGATGACACGAACACACCTTCCCTGGAGCTTGCCTGGCTGGATGATATGCGCGCTGACAGCGTGATGGTTCCGGGTCAGGTCGGTGTCGTGTATTTTTTTGCCCCTTGGTGCTTTTATTGCCGTCACAGCATCGACAATCTCGACAAACTGGCGAGCAGCGGTCAATTGAAATGGGCCCGGGTGGTTGCGCTCGAATACGCAAGCCTCGATGAGGTACGTGACTTCATCAGGGAGACCGGGGTTCACCTGCCGGTATTGCTGGGTAGTCCGCAAACCTCAACAGACTGGCAAATTCGCGGTTTTCCAACCTATTTCGTGATCGACGGTGACGGCAGGATTGTCAGCCGGTCGGTGGGTTATTCAACCAAAATCGGCCTGCAAATCAGGACCTGGCTGAATCAGGATCAGTGAGGGTGACAATACCCTGGATTTTCACCCGTAAATACCCCGTTCAATCTTAACTGCCTGATATATAGGCGCTTCTTTTTCTCCGGTGAAACCTGTCTACGGGTACTTTCAGTTAGGCTATTAGCATTATGGTGGTGTAGTTTCATGCCGTGCGCTCGACAGGCCGGGTGGTCTTCACTGCCCATTTATCCGCCGAAGACGGGATTTCGCCAGGGGCGATTTTCATG
>CAYLXM010000167.1:0-3063 GCA_964387555.1 uncultured Rhodothermales bacterium
GAGGTGGGGGTGGATTTGGCCTCATCCCCTGCAGTGCCTGGCAGCAGCAAGGTCATGACTACACAGAGCCCACCGGCCCCTGCGGCAATGGATCGGTCGCTTCCACGACAGCTAGCTGCGTGGGTAGCGGCTGTGGTCGGTATAACAGTCGGTGTTGTTGGCTGGCTGGTGCCGAGAACCTCGCCTACGCCTGCAGGCTCATCGATCATTCGAACTGAAATCGTACTTCCGGAGAGACAGCCCCTCGATCCAGTTACGTCGACGATCCTCAGGAACGGCGCACGCGCCATTGCACTATCTCCGGATGGATCCATGCTCGTTTACGTCGGCGGGGCAGACGGAACGACGCAGTTGATTCGGCGACCTCTCAGTTCAGTCGAGACGACTCCCATTGCCGGGACCGAAGGAGCGTATCATCCCTTCTTTTCTCCGGACGGGAAATGGATCGGGTTCTTTGCGGACGACAAACTGAAGAAGGTTCACATTGACGGCGGAAGACCGCAAACGCTCTGCGAAGTTACGGGTCCTCGCGATGCGGTCTGGACGGGAACGGACCGCATTGTCTTCATGGCCGACGAGAGATTCCTGACTTGGATCCCGTCATCGGGAGGGAGTGCGGAGAGCCGTATCCTCTCCAACCCTGTGCAAACCATGGATGCGATTGGGGAGGGGGAGATTCTGCTTGCCGGGCGCTGGGACGGTGATCTTTCGACCCTTGCGCTCACGGATCCAGCAGAGAAGCGCCTGCTGGAAAATGCTGCGAGCCCCCATCTTCTGGAATCGGGATACCTCTTGTTCGAAAGGGATGGTGCGCTGGAGGTCGTGATGTTCGACGAGCGGCGACTGGAGGTGATCGGGCAGCCGGTTCGGATTCTGAATGATGTGCGGGTGGAGCGCTACACTCGAGACGCCCAGTTCGCCGTTTCCAGGAGTGGTCTGCTTGCATACGTAGAAGGAGGATATCAGGGCATTGGGCAACCGGTGTTCGTAACACGGGCCGGTGTGGAAGAGCCGTTGCCGCTGCGACCTGCGGAATATCTGCACTTCGACATATCGCCGGACGGCAGGAATCTGGTTTTCTCCCGGTTCGAACTCGGCGTTCCGACGCTATATCTCTATGATATTGCAACCGGAGTGGAAACGAGATTGGCCGACGGTGAGAACCCGGTATGGAATCCGGACGGACGATCGATCACCTACACCTCGGGAAAACCCGGAGGCTATGAGTTGATGCTGTTGACCGTTCTTGGCGGCTCGGATTCCGTGCGACTGACCGAGAAGGTAGCGGACGTCGAAGGGGAGTACTACCAGCCATCAGCCTGGACCCCGGACGGGACCACGCTCGTGTATGCCACAAACATGCCGAATTTTGGGTTGAGGACCTTAAGGGTTGCATCCGGCGAAGTCTCCTCTCGAATGTATGAGACGAATGCCGGAGAGAATCTTGCGGATATCTCGCCCGACGGAAAATGGATGTCGTTCCTTTCTACCGCACAGGGCTTCCTGTCGGTTTTTGTCGCTCCATTTCCAGCGGAAAACGTGAGGCCACAGCTTGTGGCGACTCGAGCCCGAGAGGCGCTCTGGGGTCCTCAAGGCCTTGAGTTGGTGTATTCCAGGCCCACCGAGAATGGCCTCCGATGGGAATCCGTTACCTTTGAAGACGGCGACATGTCCCATCCTGGTGCTCCCAGGATCTGGTTTGAGGGAGAATACGCGGAGACGTACGGTCGAGATTGGGATCTGTCGCCGGACGGCACCAGAATCATCGCGCCCAAGTCGTCGTCTCCCGCCCGGACCTACGACCGCATCCATCTCGTGCAGGGGCTTCTCTCCGAGGAGAATCTGAAGGCGATGGAGGCGCGGCGGGGACGTGGTTCGCGGGAGTGAGGGGGGAGAGTCGAGGGCGCATGGGGGAAGCGGCCGGCGAAGGGGTGTACTCGGCTACTCATGGCCCGATCCGTCCGCGCTACAGATCATCGTGTAAACCAACCGCGCCCCATCGGCATTCTTTTTGTATATTGGTATATACCTGCAGATCAATATCTTCGGTTCCTTTCCAGGCCCCGCCGTCGGATAAGAGAGAGCATAGCGGCTGCCCCAGGAATCAAATGTTGGAATCGAAAGGATTCGATCGTCGTTAATGATAGCATAGTAGTGTTCCCATGAGATGGATCTGCCATGGCCGTAGCGGATAAACTTCGACGATCGATCGATCGCATGCCGGTCCGAATGCAGGAGGAGCTTCTCGACTACGCGGAGTATCTGCTCTCGAAAGTGCAGCGGGAAGCGGAGACTCAGGATAACCAGGAATGGAGCCGTTTCTCGCTTGCGAATGCGGTGCGGGGAATGGAAGACGAAGATGAGCCCGCCTACTCCGAATCAGATCTCAAGGAGCGGTTCTCGTCGTGAAGCGCCCGGGCACGATCACGTTGATTCGGTTTCCTCAGACTGACCTCGCGGCCGGCAGGCTGCGTCCGGCTCTGATTCTCGCGAAGATTCCGGGTCCGTACGATGACTGGCTCATTTGTATGATCTCTTCGCGGTTGAGGCAACATGCTGAGCCTCTCGACGAAATCGTCGACACGGAGGATTCGGATTTTGCCCGGTCTGGATTGAAGGTCAGGAGTGTTTTCCGGGTTGGGCGCCTTGCCGTCGTCGAAGAATCACTGCTGGAAGGGGTGCTGGGGGAAATCTCTTCTGACCGATTGAGACGAATACGGGAGCGCTTGGCCACGTGGCTTCGGGACGAGTCCTGATGGCGGATGGCCGCCGGAGGGACACTTCGTCTTGACGGGGGCCGTCGTGTATTCGGCGCACGGCCAAACCCGGGCTTCCGGCAAATTGGAGACCGTTCGGGCCTCGTTTCGACACCCAACCCGAGGCCGTCACGAACCTCCTACACACAGCGGAGGGGGACGGAGGATCGCCCTAAGCAGGGCGACCGGACGGGATAGCAGCCGGCGAACGGCATTGGCAGGGTAAGGCCGGGCGTCACGGACGGCGGATTTCCCTTGCGCCAACCCCACCGCTGACCGACCTTTAGGAAGACGCCTTTGCGTCCCA
>CAYLXM010000168.1:0-3030 GCA_964387555.1 uncultured Rhodothermales bacterium
TCTCGCGGCTCAAGGCAAGGGTAGTCAAGGCGTCCTAGTATATGATATCAGCGCACCAAACAAGGTTACTTGGAGGGGTGGGACGGGAAAGGTCTATCTACCCCCCAGGCGCGGCCAATCCTCGCTCCGGATGATCCGCGGGGCCCCGCCGAGAGGTGGGCCGCCCCACCCGTTAAATAGCGTACGGTGATTCTGGGATGTGTCGTCCCGGTCCTACGAGGACCGGGTCTCGGCGCGAGGGGGAATTGGAGAGATGCGCATAGCTAGAGTACTCGCATTGTCAGCCGTCGTGTGTCTGATGTTGGTCGCGGGCTTCCCGGCCCTTCTCGGGACATTCTCGGGGCCTCTTGGGTCCGCCTCGGCCGGGACGGACGTGGACAGGACGTACGTCGTGGGCGTGGTTGGCCTGACCGTCGACTCGCTCAACCCCAACACGTATACGACGATGAGTGAGGCGATGGTCATACTCCCGTGCTACAGCACCCTGCTGCAGTACGACGAGGACTCGCAGGTCATCGGCGACCTGGCGCGCTCTTGGTCTTCGTCACTAGATGGGTTGACGTGGCGCTTCGACCTCGTCGACACTGCGTACTTCTGCGACCCGGACAACCCGACCGACATGAGCCACCAGGTCACGGCCGAGGATGTGATCTTCACATACACGGGCGTCCAGGACAACCCGTCGAGCAGGCTGTACTCGAGCCTGCCAGGCGTGGTGGCCTCGATGTGGGCGGAGGGGGCGTTCTCCGTATGGATGGAGCTCGCCCGTCCGTTCCCCGCCATAGGGGATGCCTTCACTTCGATCCCTATCCTTCCCAAGTATGTGTGGGAGGGCGAGAGTTTCACCACCTTCTCGAACCTGCCTCCGGTGGGCTCGGGGCCCTTCTTCTACGCGAACCCGGGCCTGCCTGACATGGGTCAGGTCACGCTTGCGAAGAACCCCATATGGTACATGACGGAGGAGAGGGGCTGGTCCCTCAGGGTGGACAAGTGGGTGTTGAAGGAGGAACTCGCCAGCGAGGTCGCCTGGCTCGACCTCAGGGCGGGCGCGATAGACATGATGCTGAATGTCCCCGCGCCGGTGTTCGTCGATGTCATACCCGAAACGCCCATGGTGGAAGGGTTCCACCATAACACTGGGTTCATCTACGAATTCAACCTCAACCAGATGAGCGATGCGCTGAGGGCGGCCCTCGGCGGGCAGTTCAGAGCCGGGACGAACAACCAGCTTCTCCTGGACCCGGTGGTCAAGGGGGCGATGGCCATGGGAGTCGACAAGGACGCCTTCGTGCAGATCGTCGTCGAGGGACTGGGCTCGGTCGCGGACTCGCTGGTGCCGCCGTCCAACCCCTGGCACTACACCTATCCCGATCCCATCCCCTATGACCCGGATGCTGCAAGGCAGACGCTCTACGATGCCGGATGGCAGTACAGGTTGGATGGATCGTTGATAGACCCCTCAGACGCTGACTATGACAATGACCTGGACGACGGCGCCCCAGGCTACTACCCGCTGTGCAGACAGATGGGGGAGGACCCGCTCTCCTTCAGGTTCTGCACGCTGAACACCGCTGTCGAATGGGTAGAGGGTGCGAACCTGATAGTCGAAGGAACAAGGCTGAGCGGGATCTCGCTGGAACTCGAGGTCTGCAGCGTGACGGAGATGAACAGCGCCTGGTACGCTGCCGACTACGATGCGTGGCTGTGGGACTGGGTGATGTCTCCGTTGTCGGACCCGGTTGGGATCCTGCAGGTCCTCACCACAGAGGCCATAGGCACCAACAGTGACGTGTTCTGCTCGATACCTGAGTACGACGCCCTGTACTATGAGTCCCTGACCGAGATGGACCCCGTCGCTCGTGCGGCAATCGTCGACGAGATGCAGGCCATCGCCTATGAGGACATGGCCTGCCAGTGCGTGGCCTACAAGGACAGCCTGTACGCCGCCTCGACCGAAGAGTGGACAGGGCTGGGGGACCTCAACTCGAAGTACATGCTGCTGCCAGATGTCTCGAACCTCTGGATCTCACTGAACATGTACCCCTACGAGAACCCTGCTCCGGACCTGTACAGCTACCCCGTCGATGCTGAGGCGTTCATCGACGTGCCGACGTTCTTCGTCGCATCCGCCATGGACAATGACCCCGCGACCGTCCTCGAGTACAGGTGGTTCTGGGGCGACGGGACGGCCAGCGCCTGGAGCACCTCGAACTCCGCCTATCATACCTACGTAGAGGACGGGATGTACCAGGCCGACGTGGCGGTCAGGGAGGCATCCAGCTCCAACGGATTCGACGACTTCTTCGCGACCTCGGAGACCTTCACCGTGACCGTGCGCGACCTGAGCAACGGCGCGCCTACGATAACGTCGATGACCATCGAACCGTCTAGCCCTGACACCGGCACGCTGGTCGAGTTCCATGCCACCGCCACCGACCCGGAGGACGACCCGATTTACTTCACGTGGACCTTCGGAGACGGGGAGACGGCCTACGGTCAGTATGTCCGGCACCAGTACGCTGAAGCTGGCATCTACGATGTCGTGCTGTCCGTGGACGACATGCACATTGGCGTCGAGGGCTCGAGGCCCGTGACCTGCACCATTCTGTTGGTCGTCACCTCGAACAGCCCGCCATCCATCACGGTGGCGGATTTCGCTGACGTGAAGGCGAAGGAGCTGGCGACCTTCACGGTCACTGCATCCGACCCTGACGCGGGGGACGTGCTCATGTACACCTGGGACTGGGGTGACGGCACAGCGAGCGTGACCTACGAGCCCTTCGCGATGCACGCCTACTCCACCAGGGGCACCTTCACCCTCACGGTGACGGTGTCGGACCTGACGGGCCTCCCGGGTCACGAGGTGTCGGACTCGGGCACCGTCTATGTCTACAGCGGCGAGAAGAAGCAGCAGGGCGTCTCGTAGTCTTCACGCACTGGCACGACTCCAAACCTCTTACCTCATTTCCATTCTCGGTCGTCTCTCTAGAAGTGGGAATAATAGCCACGAGCCAGGAGAATGGTGGACCG
>CAYLXM010000169.1:0-3016 GCA_964387555.1 uncultured Rhodothermales bacterium
CTATTGCCGATCGGAGTTCACTCGGAGCGGACGCCGGCCGCCGCGATAACCATCGTGATCCTCGGAGGTTCTAGGTCTGGCCGCAGGACAGTGCGCGCGGCGGCCGGCGCCGCCGTTCGTGCCGACTTCCGGCACAGACCTACTTGTCACCGCCCAGCCCCTCGGGCGAAGGAGCCTTGTTCAGGCCAGGGCTGGTGGCACCGCGAAGGTCCGTGGCCGGAGCCCGTCCAGGAGCTTTCCTTGCGCCCACTCGAGAGTATCCGCGATCTGTTTCATCAGATCGCGCCACGTCAACTCTCGATTCTCCTCCGAGCGCAGGGTCACCGATTTGTAGAGCGTCATCAGCGTGTAGACGAGTCGGCGTAGAAGCATCACCACCAGTGCCCCGTTTGCGTCCTTGGTGATCCAAGGGTGCGTGTCCTCCGCGAATGCGCAATCCAGGATCTGGTGAGCCGTCTCGACGCACCAACGCAGGATCACCAGCTCCAGCCATTTCTCGGCCGACAACTCCGTCGCCGCGAGGCTGGTCACGAAGTAACGGGTCTTCGTGCTCGTGAGCACGCCCTCCGCATACGTCTCGCTGTAGACCTTGATGATCGTTCGGGTGTGCCGCCACAGCGTTCGGTTCGTGCCCAGGTCGGTGACCGTACGCATCGTCAGCTCGCGCACAACACGCGCGTGGCCCGACACCTCCTCGGTGCGTACCCCGGGCGTCACGTCCCGAAGCAACAGCTCGATCGTCTTGTGCATGACCCACTGGGGGTCCGCGATCTGGAAGAAGTACTCCTTGCCGGCCTTGATGACGGCGTTGGCATTGGCCAGCGATGCGGCACCCGCGTCGTACAGCACCACGCGGAAGTAGCGGCCGTAGGCTCGCACCAGCTCACCGAACGCCTGCTGGAAGTGGCCGTTTTCGTTGGTGTCACCCGGTACCGGAGTGGCACCGAGGATTGGGCGGCCCACGGCCGTAATCAACACACCGGTGATGACGCGGATGACGCCGTAGAGTGCTTCGCCGGTGTCCGGGTCGTGGCAGACCTGAAGATACCGGTCGGGACCGTCTTCGCCATCGCCGACGTCCCTCACGGTCGGATATTTGCCATCCAACGACATGATGCCCCAGGGAAACAAGCTCATCGTGCGGATGGCCTTGCGACGAATGGCATCGTAGCCGGCAATCCAAATGAGTCGACAGATGTCGTACGGGTTGAGTTGGCAGAGGAGGTCGCGGAGGGTGGTGTCCGGTGTGAAGCGGATGATGCCGATGAGGGTGCGCACCTTTTGGGGCATCCTCTGGGTCAGCTTCTCCAGTGCAAGGAGCCCGTTACAGCCGGCTGCCAGTCCGACACAGACGGTCCTGAGCAAAGGCAGCGAGCTCTTCCACCGACGGCCCCGCTCACTACGTGGGTCACCGACAAACCGGAGGAGCGCATTCGACAAGAACCGGGAAAGAAATCCTGCGGTCCTACGCAACGTTCGTGCATCTCTCATCGATACCTCCTTTGCGGGCGCCGTTTCATCGGCGACGCCCGCGGATTCGTTTGGGCCGGGCTCCTTCGCCAAACAGAAAATGGGGCCTGGCCCATTCTTTTTCGGCAGAGATTCGAGAGAAGTTGATCGGCGAACCGCTGCGCGCAGCTGTAGGGGCGTGCGCTATTGAGCGGCACCGCCGGTCAGGTCAAGACCGCACTCGGGCGCGTGCGGAATGCCGGCGCGGTTTGCGGCCGGTGTTCTGGCGGCGCCAGAGGGCGAGAAGCTGAGCGTTCAGAGCGGCCACTTCAGCGACCGCCTGTCGATACCGGCGGCCGGCAATGACGAGGGGGCGAAGCCACGGCAGCCAATCCTCTGGGATGACCAAGACGTACTTATCGCCTGCGACGCTGTAGGTCAGGGTCCACATCGGGTGCCCCCGGTCTGACGCACAGCGGCAGGTGGGTTTGCCACACTTTCGGTGCGTGAGCGTCAGCGAGCCGGCCAGGAGGTCTTCGGGTATTCCGAAGTCGCGAACCAGTGAATGCTTGTGACGCCTAACGTGTGAAGCCTCAACGCCTTTTGGCCGGAAATCGGCGAGCCTGTGGGTCTCTTTACTTGCAGATTTTGCCATCCAGCCGATGTAACACGCCTTGCGAATTTGTGCACGTACCTGACACCGGCATCCCGCGCCGGAAACCGATCTGTTCTCATGGTGTTCGCGAAGCGCAGCGGAGCGAACACCAATCGGCGGTACTCCCTCGGCCCCGTGCCGGGCCGGCGGCCCCACCGGCGGTCGCGGCCCTCCGGGGCTGTGGGGAGAGCCGGCGCCACGGCGAGGGGGCCGCCGGTTGAGGGTTCGGATCTGGGAGGGGGGCCACACGAGACCAGGGTTGGAGCCGAGCAGGCGGCAACGCGCGGCTGGCGAGAATCTTGCCCAACGGGCCAGGTTGCCGGGATACTTGCGGCATGACCACGACGGTTCGTCTGAAACAGGGTGAAATCGTCAAGATCCCAGGGACCGACCTGTCGATACAAACCTCTTACGTCGCCCACCGTATCGGCTCGACCGCGACCGACAAGTATCCCCGCAGCATGGTTACCGCGACCCTGGAGCTCATGCGAGGCGGACGCCACACCTACCGCGCCCATCACATCGTCGGGGACCGCTTCCGGCATGCGGGGCTGCGTTTTCGCTTCGCCGATGCCGTCGGCGACGAGCTCACCATCGAGATCGACGGGGTGGGGGAGGGCTGAGACGCTGCCCCGTCGCTACTTCCACACCTTGCCGAGGAACTCGCCGATCTCAGGTACGCCTCCCTGGAAGACCAGGTAGCCGTCGTGCGGCTCGCGCTGGGTGGTCTCACCGGCGATGGGCGTGAGCATGAGCTGCGTCGCCGCCGCCGGATCGTTGGGGTGGACGCCGAGGGCCCAGGCGAGCTTGATGTAGGCTACCTCGGGGAGCATGTTCGCGAGCGGCACGACCCCGAGCTCCAGGATCTCGCGCCCGGTCTCGTAGACGTGCATCTGCACGAAGCCCCACAGA
>CAYLXM010000170.1:0-2957 GCA_964387555.1 uncultured Rhodothermales bacterium
TGATGCTAATTCTTTAACCTTTACAACATACATTTATTTTAGAGGTTCAGCAGCAGGATCTGGTAAGAGAATATACCTAAGTGGATATAGATACTATTTTGATTTAACATATGATTTTGGCACTACTTATTTGTTTAATTACTTTTTATCTGATCAACAATACTTTTTAA
Source organism: uncultured Rhodothermales bacterium (assembly GCA_964387555.1). Taxonomy (GTDB): domain Bacteria; phylum Bacteroidota; class Rhodothermia; order Rhodothermales; family CAYLXM01; genus CAYLXM01. The sequence continues at coordinate 171 of CAYLXM010000170.1, forward strand.
GAGATAGTGCGGGTTCATGGACTTTTAATGGTACTCGTTCAAATTATCTTAATTATGTTTATACAACAGCTGGTAATGATAGTTATTACATTTATAATCAAACGCCATCAGATATTGGCAACATAAGAAAAAAATATGCTATTGATTATAACCAACAATTTTTTAGAGGACAAAGCGTGGGTGCTGGTTTTACTACAAATATAACTGGTACTGATAATCTTTTATTACCAGCATCTGGGACTAATTATCTTGGATATGCTTATGTTTATTATTATTTAAATGTTTCAAATGTAGCACAAGCAATAGTGGATGCTCCTATATTTAATTTTACTTACCAAGACTGCGGGTCTTTTCTTGCTTTAAATGTTGGTTGTTTCATTAACAATGGTCTTGCCTACATAACAAATGATGCTCCTATCATATCTGATGCTATTACCCTTTTAAACGCTGGAATAGAGTTAGCGGCTCAAACATTTGGCATCATTGGAGAATTTGCTGACGATAATATATTTGGTTTTTTAATTTTAGTTGGTTTTGGTTTTATTGCTGTTAAATGGTTATTAAAAAATGATTAGTAATTTATTTTATTTACTTGGATGTGTTTATTTAATTATTAAATTAATTATTTACATAAAGAATTGGTGGAGGAATATACCATGATCTATGAATATGTTTATGATTTGATTACTACATTGTTTATTGACCCTACTTTATTATCAGCTGAGGGACAAATGTTTTTGGAGTTGCTAATGATATTCCTCTCTGCTATAATTTTTAGGTTTATGTTAGCACCAGTTGGTTTTTTGTTTAAGATATCAGCAGCTCAATTTAAGGCTATCGGGGGACCTAAAACCCGAATAAGAGCGAGGAATTTTTATGACAAAGACTAAAAAGAGAGCAATTTTATTTGCTCTCCAAGACTTAAAAGATAGTGTTATCTGGATAGGTTTTATTTTTTCAATTCTTTTTTTGGTTTTGTTTCTTTTTGGACAAATTGATTTTGTACCAATTGTGTTTTAATTTCTTTATTAGCAATATATTCTAAGTCTTGATTAGTGTATCCATTACCATATGGATCATGTGCTGTGTCTTTTAAATTGCTTTTAACCAATTCTTTTTCCCAATAGCGTAAAGCGTTATTAACAAACATACGAATTAAGTCAGACCTATCAAGCTGTAAATGTTCCCCAACCCTACTTATTCTGGCATCCATAAAATCATTAATCCTAATTGCTATCAACTTATGCTTTTTGTAAAGTTTCATACTTTACCTCCTTGTTAGCAATTGTATAACAATGTTAATTTATTGTCAAACATAATGTATAACAATTCGTTAGACTATAATATGTAATACACATAATAGGTTTAAGTAAGGAACTTAGTATGTGGTATTATTCCTTATTCCTTTCTTTAAAAATAAATAAGTTTTAAATTAATAAATTTTATGGTACAATGATTTACGAAAGGAGATTAACAAAACATGATCGCAGATATTATCTCCGAAGTGTTCAGTACAGCAACCTCAGTTGTATCTGGTTTAGCCACCTTATTTGGTGATTTAATTGGAACTATGTATACGGCTGGTGCTTTAACTGACTTTGGTACTCTTGTGATTTTAGTCGCAGCTGTTCCTCTTGCTTGGAACGTTTTAAGCTACATCGTTGGCTTATTCAAAGCTGGTACTAAGGTCAAAGGTCGTTAATCTTAATTAAGTCCTCCTTTTTCTGGAAAATTGCTCTATCTCCCCCGATAGGGCATTTTTTCTTGAAAGTGGAAAAAAATGACTTACACAAACCCCTCTAATTTCAACGAAAGGAGATAGGGTAGTACTAAACTAACCCCCCTTATGCTAAACTAATGCTATGAGTGAATTCTTTCAAGTTGTATCAGATGCCCTTAATGGGTTCCTCAATATCACAAACCAAGTCATAGGTATCATGATCGCTTGGACTATCTTGGATGTACCTTTGTTGTTTATTCTTGCGACATACGATTTTCTTAGGACATTGTTAACTGAATTGGGTATAATTCAAGAGGAGGAAGAAAGTACCCCCCCTTTATCCCCCCCAAATAATTTATGATTAAATTTTTAGTACAAGCAATAAAAATAGCCGCAATTGTTTTGCTCTCTGGTGGAGCGATAACAATTCTTGCTACCATTTTGGGACTACTTGATACAGCTTTAATCGTTGCTTTTTTTCAACAACTTTCAGAAATCACAATACCTTTTGAAATACTTTTAAATTATCCTAATGTTTGGTTAGTAATTGGTTATTTTTTATTTAGAAATTTAATTGTATTTGGCATTGATACTTTAAAGGCAAAAACACAATGAAAAAATTAAATCTTTTAATAGCATTATCAATAGGCATTATTTCCTCAGCATCTGGCATAATTCAAGTTCAAGCTGCAACATATAATTTTTTTGTTCCATTTAGTACAAAAGAAGTTGCCAATTTTTCCGCTTATGACCAAACTTTTAATGAAGATACTTCTAATTTAACTCTTGAATATAATTTCTCTTATACTGGTAGTTATTACATGGACACTTGTACTGGTTTAACGCAAGTAGATGCTCGTTGGGGTTTGTTTGCTGGTTATACCGGTACTGGTGTTGTTCAAGTAGCATCATCTGAATTGCCAGAGTTTCCTTGTAGAACAACACCAGGAACTTACAATGTGAGCTTAACTGGTATTTTAAATTCAAATTATTTAAATGCGTTAGTCAATGATGATGCTAATTCTTTAACCTTTACAACATACATTTATTTTAGAGGTTCAGCAGCA
>CAYLXM010000171.1:0-2934 GCA_964387555.1 uncultured Rhodothermales bacterium
GCCGTGCGCGGGGGCGGCCACAACGGCGGCGGACTCGGCGTGTGCGACGACGGGCTCGTCATCGACCTCTCACAGATACGGTACGCCAGAGTGGACCCGCTCGATCACACCGTGAGGGTCGGCGGAGGAACGACGTGGGGCGATGTGGACCACGCCACGCACGCCGCGGGATCGGCCGTTCCGACAGGCATCATCTCCACGACAGGGGTCGGCGGACTTACGCTCGGAGGCGGGCTGGGCCATCTCACACGAAAGTGCGGCCTCACGATCGACAATCTTCTGGAGGCGGATGTCGTGCTCGCGGACGGGCGTATCGTCAGGGCAAGCGAGAAGGAACATCCCGATCTCTTCTGGGCCATCCGAGGCGGCGGCGGCAACTTCGGGGTGGTGACCTCTTTTCTTTTCAGGACGCACCCCATCCATACCATCGTGGGAGGGCCCACGTTCTGGCCTGTCGAGCACACGGCAGAGGTCATGAAATGGTACACGGAGTTCATTGCGCAGGCGCCCGAGGACCTCAACGGCTTCTTCGTAATCCTCGTCGTTCCTCCTGCACCGCCGTTCCCCGAGGAACTGTATCTGAAAAAGGTGTGTGGCGTGGTGTGGTGTTATGCCGGGCCGACCGAAAAGGCAGACGACGTGTTCAGGCCGGTGAAGGAGTTCGGTCCGCCCCTGCTTTTTGGAGTTCATGAGATGCCCCTTCCGGCGCTACAGTCCGCATTCGACGCGTTGTACCCTCCAGGACTTCAGTGGTACTGGCGGGCCGATTTCGTGAACGAAGTAACGGATGAGGCGGCCGGGCTTCATGCGCACTTCGGCGCGTCAATTCCGACGAGCTTGTCCTCCATGCATCTCTACCCGATTGATGGGGCGGCGCACCGGGTGTCGAGCAACGAAACCGCGTGGAGCTACCGGCAGGCCAGATTTGCTCAGGTCATCGTGGGTGTCGATCCCGATCCGGAAAACGCCGAGGCGATAACGTCCTGGACGAAGGCCTACTGGGAGGCCCTTCATCCGCACTCGGCGGGCGGCGCCTATGTCAATTTCATGATGGATGAGGGTCCGGAGCGCATCAAGGCCACGTATCAGGGCAACTATGACCGTCTGGTCAGGGTGAAGGACGAATACGACCCCTCGAATCTGTTTCGCGTCAACCAGAACATTCGCCCCAGCGCGTAGCAAACAGGTTTCTGGACGGCTCACCAACGGAACATGTGGTCGATATGCCCGTGGAGCGCATTCGTTTGAACGGACGGGTCGTCCGGGGCCTCCGGCTCCGGGCGGCCTTGCCCGTAGTTTCATTCTTGGGGATGTGACGAACCGCTTCCCCGCATCCCGAAACCTGAGGACCTGTGCCAGGCGCCCTTCCGCGACGTTCTTCACGGTCTGACCTGCCTGCGGCGCGTATCGTCGCGTTGACGACCCTGGTCATGACGGCCTTTGCGGCCAATTCGCTGCTGTGCCGTGCTGCGCTGAGGGACACCGCGATCGACCCCGCGAGTTTCACCATGCTCCGGATCGTCTCCGGTGCGCTCACGCTCTGGCTTCTCACGCGGCCGGCCAGCCGTGTGCGCTCCGGAAGCGGAAACTGGCCATCGGCGCTGGCCCTGTTCGTCTACGCAGCTGCTTTCTCTTTCGCCTATGTGACGCTCTCGGCCGCCACGGGGGCACTGCTCCTCATCGGGGCGGTTCAGGTGACCATGATCGGCCACGCCCTATCGGCCGGAGAGCGGCTGCGAGGATGGCGGCTCATCGGCTTGGTGCTCGCCTTCGCGGGACTGGTGGGCCTCCTCCTTCCGGGGTTATCCGCGCCGCCGCTCGCGGGATCTCTCCTGATGCTTGGCGCCGGATGCGCGTGGGGTATCTACTCGTTGCGGGGGAAATCCGGCGGTGATCCCTCCCTTGTGACGGCAGGCAATTTCATCCGGGCGGCCCCGATGACCGTGTTGCTCAGCGTGATCGGTCTTGGAGGCATTTCATTCGACGCCGCGGGCGTCTGGTATGCGCTGCTCTCAGGCTCCCTCGCTTCCGGTGCCGGCTACGTGGTCTGGTACGTGGTGTTGCCGGCGTTGCGTTCCACCGATGCCGCTGTGGTGCAGCTCAGCGTGCCGGTGATCGCGGCCGCGGGCGGCGTGGTGCTGCTCGGAGAAGCCCTTACCCCTCGCCTGCTCGTGGCGTCTGCCGCCATCCTCGGCGGGATTGCCCTCGTGATGCTGGCGAACCGACGTGCAAACGGCGTAACGAATGCTCCGGCAGTTGAGGTCGCGTTACCATCACGCCGAGTTCGTGGTACACGTTGAGGCGGGAGGGTGAAGTGAAATCCGGATCGGCCGGAGGGCTTACCGAACGGCACCTCCCCTGATCCGCACCCGATCCTCCTCGACTACCCAGAGTCGACCGATAACCGGTTCGCGAGTGAAAAGGGGCAGCAGTCTCCCGATCGCTTCAAGGACGTGGAGCTTGTCCTGGCGATTCAAACGGAGCACAACGAGCCCCGCGAAATCTTCCGATGGATACGTACGGCGGTCGGCAAAGTCGAGATCGAGCGTGAGGAGCGCACGACCCTCCACAACGCAGGCACTGGCAATCTCGTTGTCCGGACATCCACCCATCCCTTGACCCAACACCGTGGAGACGTCGTGCCCGGCCTCCCGAAGGATGTCCGCCCCTCGAGCGGGAGGTTCTCGTCGACCTTGAACCTCATTGAACGCTAGGAAACAGGCACGGCGACGATGCGCTCGCCCGCGAGATCGGCGGCGTAGGCCAGCGCGGCGCGGACCGCATCCGCAGATACGGAGGGATAGCTCCGCACGATCTCCTCCACGGATAGACCAGCCGCCAGGTTGTCCAAAATGACGGAAACCAGCACCCGCGTGCCCTTGATGCACGCCCTTCCGTGACAGATGTGCGGATCGACGGTAATGAGATCTCTCC
>CAYLXM010000172.1:0-2908 GCA_964387555.1 uncultured Rhodothermales bacterium
AGGTAGACGAAATCCTGCGGCCAGAAGGTCAGGCCGAACAGGTAGAACTTGCGCGCCGGCAGGTCGAACAGCACGGACTGTCTGCCGCCGATCTCGAGCCAGGGCAGCAGGTAGAACAGGCCCAGCAGAACCCAGACCGCGATCACGCGCAGGCGCGCGAAGCGGCCGCTGACCTGGCGGGGGTAGATCTTGGGTTCTTTCCGGTAGAGCGACTCGCCGGCTTGCAGTTCCGTCAACGGAAATCTCCGAGATCGAGGTCCGGGTTATCCTCTTCGGGCGAGCGAATGACCGGCCGCGGCGGCTTGCCGTCGCCGTGGGCATGGCCGCGCGGCGGGCCGGTGCGGATCATGAACGCCGTGAGCACGCTGGCCACCAGGCTGACCATGAAAAGGAACAGGAAACCGAGGCTATAGGCCAGGCGGCGGCCCATTTCCCAGGGCAGCACCCAGGCCTCGTTCAGGGCCTCGGGGTCCATCAGCGCGAAGATCACGAAGGTACCCACGCAGGCCGCGAGAAAGGCGACCCACAACACCGTGCCAGTGTCGCGTTTGCGCTGACCCCAGCGGCCGGGAATCTCCGGGCCCTCGTCGGCTGCCGATTCATTCATGCTGCGTGGCGTCTCATTTGGCCGTCACGATTCGGGCAGGCTCCGCACGTAGGCCGCAAGCAGTTTGCGGTGTTCTTCCGACAGGCTGTTGCCGAACGCCGGCATCTGGCCGTTGCGCCCGTTGCGCAGCGCGTACTCGATGTCATCGGCGCTGCCGCCGTAGAGCCAGGTGTCGTCGGTCAGGTCGGGCGCACCCAGCATCGGGTTGCCCTTGCCGTCCGCGCCGTGGCAGGCCACGCAGAACATCTGGAAGCGGGCCTGGCCGGCATTCGCCAGTTGCGGGTCTGCGTCCTGCCCGGACATCTGCAGGACGTAAGCCACGACCTCCTTGACGCCGTCTTCGCCCAGCGGTCCGGCCCACGGCGGCATCGCGGCCATGCGGCCGTTCGCCAGTGTCGCCATGACCTGCTCCTGCGAGCCGCCCCACTGCCAGTTGTCGTCGGCGAGGTTGGGGAAGCCGGTGGCGCCGCGGCCGTCGGAGCCGTGGCACATCGCGCAATTCTGGCGGAACAGCCGGCCGGCCGTCCCCATTGCCTCGGCATCCGCCATCAGGGCCTCGGGTTCCATCTCGCGGTAACGCGCGAACACCTCCGCCTGGGCGGCTTCCGCCGCGGCCATCTCTTCCTGGTACTGTTGTTCCTGGGTCCAGCCCAGCACGCCGCCGAAGTTGCCCAGCCCGGGATACAGCGCGAGGTAGACCAGCGCGAACACGATCGTGATGTTGAACAGGTGCAGCCACCAGCGCGGCAGCGGCGTATTCAGTTCCGTGATGTTCTCGTCCCACACGTGACCGGTCGAGCCCGGCTTGTCATCCGTGCGGCCGGAAACACCCTTGGTCCAGTGCAGCAACCACCAGCAGGCCAGGATGGTGAGGACGCTGATGAGGATCACGAACCAGTTCCAGAATGAATTCAGCATGGATTACTCCTTGGTTCCCGCATGGGTCTTATTGTCCGTATTGCCGTTTCTCGATGCGCCGTCGTCAGGTACTTTGCCATCGTCCTCTTCCAGCGGCAGCATGCTCGCGGCGTGGAACTCCGGCTTGCGCTTCTTGCTCCACGCCCACGCCCAGATGCCCAGGAAAGCGATGATCAGGAGAATCAGCACAATGCCGCGGGCCAGGTTGATGTCGATCGCTTCGAACATGGCTCAGCGTCCGCTGCGCGCCAGGCCCAGTCCCTGCAGGTAGGCGACCAGCGCCTCCATCTCCGTTTTGCCGTTTACGGCGTCCGCGGCCGCGGCGATTTCTTCGTCACTGTAGGGGTCGCCCAGGGTCCTGAGCACTTGCATCTTCTTCTGCACCAGCGCGCCGTCCACCGTGTTTTCCAGCAACCAGGGATAGCCCGGCATATTGGATTCGGGCACGACGTCGCGCGGATTGATCAGGTGGATGACGTGCCAGTCGTCGCTGTAACGCCCGCCGACCCGCGCGAGATCCGGCCCGGTGCGCTTGGAGCCCCACTGGAACGGCCGGTCATACACCGACTCGCCGGCCACGGAATAGGGCCCGTAACGCTCGGTTTCGCTGCGGAACGGCCGGATCATCTGCGAGTGGCAGTTGTAGCAACCCTCGCGGACGTAGACGTCGCGGCCGGCCAGTTGCAGCGGCGGATAGGGCTTGACGCCCTCGGCCGGCACCCGCACCTGGTCCTGGAAGATCAGCGGCAGGATTTCGACGAGCCCGCCCAGGCTGACCACGATGACGATGAAAACGGACATCAGGACGATGTTCTTTTCCAGCCTTTTGTGACCCTTGCTCATGCGTGCTCTCCCCAGTAAGCCGGTTCGGCAGCCTTGGTTTCCTGCATCTGCCCCTGCCCCAGCGTCTTGAAGACATTCCAGGCCATGATGAACATGCCCGCCAGGAACAGCGTCCCGCCGAGCAGGCGGATCGCGTAATAGGGCTTGGTGGCCGCGATGGTTTCGATAAAGCTGTAGGTCAGCGTGCCGTCGTCATTGAAGGCGCGCCACATCAGGCCCTGCATCACGCCGGCGATCCACATCGCGGCGACGTACAGCACGATGCCGATGGTCGCGATCCAGAAATGGGCGTCGACCGCCTTGACGCTGTACATGATCTTCTGCCCCATCAGTCGGGGCGTCAGGCTGTACAGCGAACCGATGGTCATCATGGCGACCCAGCCCAGGGCGCCGGAATGCACGTGACCGATGGTCCAATCGGTGTAATGGCTCAACGAGTTGACCGTCTTGATCGACATCATCGGGCCTTCGAAGGTCGACATGCCGTAGAAGGCCAGCGAGGTCACCAGGAACTTCAGGATCGGATCGTCGCTCAGCTTG
>CAYLXM010000173.1:0-2887 GCA_964387555.1 uncultured Rhodothermales bacterium
CCGGTCAAATCGTTGAGCTGCAGACCTAACGATGTCAGATTGGTGAGATTGCATAACTCAACCGGGATGCTGCCGGTCAACGCGTTGCGTCCCAACGATAACCAACTCAAGTTGGTCAAGGTACCCAGTTCGGGTGGGATGCTGCCGGTTAATTGGTTTCTAAAAAGATCCAACCGCCACAAATTGGTCAGATTTCCCAACTCGGGTGGGATGGGGCCACTTAATTGGTTGTCGCTAATAGTCAATTGGGTAACATGTCCGCCTTCCAGTGTCACCCCATACCAAGGCCATGTGTTCGTCAGCCAATTGGTATTGTCAATCCAAGCTGCGCCACCGGTGCTGTTGTAAAGCGCCACCAGTGCTTCACACTCGATCTTCGGAATCTCGGTCACTATATCGCAGGTGAAGTCTGGACTGGCTAGCGTCGGAAGCGGGACAACAGAACCAAATATGAATGCCAAAAGCAAGCTTATGAGAATACTGAGCTTTATCATAATTACCTCCCTTTATAATGGAATGAACCATTTTTTGTTGTGGATGAAGATGTACGATCCCCACCACCTCGACAAATTTCATCATAGCAAAATTCATTATCAAAGTCAAGCGTTGTTAATGTTGCGGCAGGGCGTTCTTAAAGTGCATTGGCGTTGAGGGCAGTAACTCCACGGCACCCTGCCCTCAGATTGCCCAGCCCGAAACCCAACAGCATTAATATGACCGCTGGATACTAAAACAGGCTGCCACCCCAGATGAAATTTTCAAAACCGGGCGTGGGGTAACGCCCAACCAGCCAGGAGCTGGTAAAGCCATGTTTCTGTGCAATCCAGCTCAATTTTTGAGCGTCCGAAGCCACGGGATGATATTTCACCTCCAGCCCCACCGCTCCCTCCCCCGGCCTGGCGACCACGAAATCAACCTCATACTCGCTGCCCTTTGAGAGGTAGGCCAGCTCACCATAGCTGGTCAGCTGGTTGAAGACACCATTTTCAAACAAAGCGCCCACCCCCGGCTGTGCCAGGATGCTGGCAATCCCATTGTCCCGGAAGTACAATTTTTTCCCTAAGGAGGCAGCCTTGTCAGGGCTGGCAAAGGCTGGAAGGCGATAGATCAGATACGTCTTTTCCAGGAATTCCAGGTATTCCTGCAGCGTGGGCCGAGAAATTCCCACCACCTGTGCCAGTTTGGTGTTGTCCAGCTTATTGCCAATGCGCAGGGCCAGCACCCCCAACAGGCGTTGGAACTCACCCACCTTACGGAAATCAGCCATGGCGCGCACATCCACATTGATGTACGACGAGAAAATGTCCTGTAGGATTTCGCGCTTCTTTTGCGCATCCGGCTCCATGACCACATCGGGTAAGCCGCCAAAGGTCAGGTATTCGTCATAGCAGCTTTTCAGGCGCTCAAACTCATGCGGATCAAAACGCATCTCCGCCCAGGCTGTCCTCCGCCGGTAAGGGACAGCGCGAAAATCAAGCCACTCCCCAAAGCCCAGCGGGAACATCTCGTAAACGATCTTTCGCCCCGCCATTGATTCGCTGAAGTAGTTCTTCAGGTAGAAAGAGCTGGATCCGGTGAGTAAAAACTTGATCCCGTAGTGATCATATAAATATTTGACCACACTGGGTAGATTTGGTGCATATTGGATTTCATCCAGGGCGACGGTCATTGGTTGAGAGCTATCTAAACCCCGGTTGCGCAGGTAATCCAGCCCCAGATCATAGTTGCTTTCCTGGAAAACCGCGCGCTGATCCAGGCGTTCCAGGTCGAGGTAGATCTTATTGGGTGAGTCAACCTGCTCCAACAGCCACTGCAGGGTGGTTGTTTTGCCCACCCGGCGCATGCCGGTTAATACCACAATGCGCCGGTCGAGCAGGGCATTTTTTAATTGGGGAAATAACGCGCGTTCAATGGTTTTCATATTACTATTTTACAAAAATATACCGTTTTTGTAAACTAGTAATTTACAAATTGGTGTTTATTTGGAAAGAAGGGTTGGGTTAAGGCAGGATTACGATACGTACCCTACCGGTACATCTCTGATCTCCCTGCAAAAACCTGTGACCTTATTTTTGCGCAAAAATAAGGCATTTTGACTCGATAACGCAAACACAGGCCATTTCAACTCACAAAAAAGAAGCTGAACAGTACCTTTCCAAACAAATACGCAGGTCTTCCGTAAATTGCTTTTGACTTAGCAGTTCGATGCGCTGGAGCTGACCGTGGTCAAAGATCAATCTACCCGGTGCAGCCAGCAAATCTCGCACCATGCGCTTCAGGCCGTAGCCTTCGAAGCGGGTACCGAGCAATGCGCGATGATAGAAATCAGCCAGCAGGTTGTGAGCCAAGTCGGTCAGCAGCACATAGCCGATTTGACCCAAGTAGCTATGTTTACGGCGGATGGCCAGGCTCAAGCCGCTCTTGTCGTTGCGAAACTGCTCGACTTCTGCCCCACCGCGGGCATCATAGAAGGCCAGGAAGTTCCCTTTTGAAGGAAACGAGAGTGTGGTGACATAGTAGTTGTAATGGTAGTCACCATCCTTCTGACGGCGTTTGACAAATATACGCACTGGGCGGGGATAATCTTGGGGGGCAGGAACTTCAGCGACCCAATCCTGCCCATAAGTATCCCAACGGCGTACCTGGTGCACCAAACTCATCGTGCGGTTGTGATTCATGCCCTTAGCCAGGATATGGTAACCGAGACTGACCAGCCAGCGTAGTTTCTCTTCGCTCCCGGAGCCTCCATCCAGACGCCAAACAATGCGACTGCGCTGGCTCGGGGCTAACTCTAAAGCATTTTCAGCGGCTTGCACGGCTGGCTGGAGACAATGTACCGTGTGGTAATTGCCTGGGAACACATCCGACCAGATCGTTTCCCGGTACT
>CAYLXM010000174.1:0-2862 GCA_964387555.1 uncultured Rhodothermales bacterium
GTGCACTTGTCCGCATAGCCCTTCGGGTGGATGAACCGCGCATCGTACGGGCAGGAAGCCAGACACGCCTTGCAGCCGATGCAGAGGTCGGCCGTCACCTTGACGGTCTGCCCGAAATCTTCCACATGGCTGGCGCCGGTCGGGCAGCAGTGCACGCACGGCGGGTGGTCGCAGTGGTTGCACCGCTCGCTGCGGATCTCCATCTGCAGTGTGGGGAACGACCCTTTGACGTCTTCCACGATCCAATCGCGGCAGAAGCCGTCCGGCACGTCGTTTTCGGTCTTGCAGGCGACCACGCAGTCCATACAGCCCACGCATTTCGCCGTGTCGATGACCATTCCAAATCGCGGCATGGGTCAGGCCTCCTGGACGATGGATACGAAGTTCATGTTCATCCCCGTGGCGCCCATCAGCGGATCGACCACGTACCGGGTGATGAGTTCGGCATCATTGGCCCCTTTTCGGGCGGCGCTTCGGAATCCGCGCGCCTTGTGGCCGAAGCCGTGCACCATGTAGACGCAGTCCGTGCGGATGCGCTCGGTGGCCTTGACCTTGACGGGATCGCTCACGGACCCGTCCTGGTTGCGAAGGCGGATATGGTGGCCGCTTTCCAGGCCGTACCGCCGTGCGACGTCGGCATTGATCCAGACCTCGTTTTCGTCGACCATGTCGAGGAGGACCGGGTTGGTCTGCGTGCGGCTGAACGTGTGCACGGGCGAACGCCCGTAAAGCAGGCGGAAAGAGCCCGGCGGCGGCTCTTCCGGAGCGGTGTATTTCGGGACGGGGTCGAATCCTGCGGCCTCGAGCTGTGTCGAGTAGAACTCGATTTTGCCCGACGGCGTGTAGAATTCGGGCTGAACCCCCTCCTCATAGAATATGGGCTGTTTCTCCCCGCGGATGATGCCGTTCTTCTTCAGGTCTGCCAGGCTGTGCCCGGCGGCCGTCAGCCGGACGTCGAGATACTCCTCGATGTGCTGCCACGGATAGTAGGCGCCGAGGCCCAGTTTGAGAGCGAGCTCGCGGGCCATCCACCAGTTCGGTTTTTGGTCTGCAGGAGGATCGACCACCGGCTGTCTCAGCGCGATGAACGGTTCCCTGAACCATTCAACGTTGAGGTTGTCGTGGCGCTCGAGGTAGACCGACTCCGGGAGGACCACATCGGCCCATCCGGCGATTTCGCTGGGGACGACATCCACGACGACGAGCAGGTCGAGATTCTGGATGGCGCGGATCGTTTCCTCCTGATTGGGTAGGGCCTGGAGGAGGTTCGTCGCATAGACCATCCACCCTTTGATCGGATAGGGTTCACCGGTGAGGGTCGCCTCACGGATCCCCGTCGTGATGGCGCCGTTCGCGAACGGGTAGCGGTTGTCGGGATTGCAGACGCGCGGTTGCGCGGGTTTCGGGTAGTCGGGATACGGGTACTCCGGCACGTCCAGGCCAACGGGCGTGTAGAAGCCGCCTTCGCGTCCCCAACTTCCGAGGAGTGCGTTCAGCAGGGCGATGGCCCGACTGCGTTGTGCGTCGTCGCCGTACCAGGTGACGTGTCGTCCGGGGTGGACGAGTGTGGCCGGCAGGTGGCGGGCCATTTCGCGGGCCGTCTCCCGGATGCGTTCAGGCTCGATCGTCGTGATCGGATAGGCCCATTCCGGCGTGTACTGCGCGATGGTGGCCTTGAAGGCATCGAAGCCGAACCCATACGCCTCCACGTAGGCCTTGTCGTAGAGCTCCTCCTGGACGATCACATTCATCCAGGCCAGGAGCAGGGCGATGTCGGTGCCCGGCTTGATGGGCAGGTAGTACTTCGCTTTCGAGGCCGCTACCGAATACCTCGGATCGACCACGATGACGGACGCACCGTTTCCGATCGCTTCGGAGAACTCCTGCACCTGGGAGTTGTGCATGTTCTCGCCGAGGTGGGAGCCGATAAGGACGAGGCATTTCGCACCCTTGATGTCGGTCCGCTCCGGCGTGCTGACCCCGTCGCCGAACGTCAGGTTGAAGCCCACGTCGCGGGGTCCACGGCACTGGGCGTAGGAGGGCGCGGCGATGTTGGGCGAGCCGTAGGCACGCAGGGTGTGTTTGAGGAAGTCTCCGCCGATCCCATGGCTGAACAAGGCCATCGATTCCGGACCGTAGGTCTGGGCAATGGCTTTCATCTTGTCCGCGATGTAGGTAAAGGCTTCATCCCACGTCACCGCGACCCATTCTTCCTCGCCTCGATCGCGTCTACGGATCAGGGGGGATGTCAACCGGTCCGGGTCATAATGGGCTCCGATGCCGCCGGTGCCGCGCGGGCAGAGGCGTCCGCGGCTGAGGGGATCATTGGGGTTCCCTTCGATCTTCCAGAGTGTGCCGCCCCGTTTGGAGGCGATGGCGCCGCATTTCCAGAAGCAGATGTCGCAGTAGGTGGGGATCGTTTCGATCTTCGACGGGTCGACGGCCGCCCCGGCGAGCCGTGGAAGGGCCGCTCCGAGGGTGGTCCCCGCGGCAGCGAGGCCGACCGCCCCCGTCGAAATCTTCAGAAAGCGTCTCCGTGAAAGGGCGATGGAGTTCAAGGTGGGACTCCGGTGGTCTGAAAGGTCCCGGGCCTGCGCCCGGCTGGCACCCGCCTCTTATCCATAAGCGTGCCAAATGCAAGAATGGGCCTCCAGGGCCGATTCACGACACCCAATGACACATATTAACCCGACGTGTTGCAACGCTACGTATCAAAATGATACCTTGTGTTCCATTCTTGTACCACGCTTCACGTGTGTGGAGAGGCGCTTGGGGGTTTGGAGTCGCGACCGAAGGCCTGCCCCGGACTCCGATCCGGGGAAGCGTCCCGGGCGCAGCGAAGCGGAGACCCGGGATCCAGGG
>CAYLXM010000175.1:0-2837 GCA_964387555.1 uncultured Rhodothermales bacterium
GGCCGAAGCCGGCATCGTTCGATCAATTCGAGCGAAATGGCCGGCTCAGGCTGGTACCAGCTCAACGTGTCGGGCGCGCGCTCGGCGTAGAGGCGATTCCAGTAGGCGCGGGGAAGAGACATTGGGGGCTATACAGAGTTTAGGAGTTTAGGAGTTTAGGAGTTTAGGAGTTGAAGACTAGTACCCTGGTATGAGGCGGCGGTTCGCCCATAGGCCCATACTTCCCATACTTCCCATACTTCCCATACTTCCCATACTTCCCATACTTCCCATACTCTCCACACGCTCGCGCCTCACCACCCCGTCCTGTAGTCCCTATGGACATACGCGCTCGCCTCGGGATGGTTGGTCACCTCCATCTTCTCTGCATCCCAGTGGAGCACCTGCTCGGGGAAGCGCACCGCGAGGTTGCCCACGAGCACGGCCTCCGTGAGGGCGCCGGAGTAGGAGAACTGTGAGGAAGGCGTGCCGACGCCCTTGCAGGCGTTTACCCAGCTCATTTCGTGGGTCGTCTCGATGCGCGGGAGGGTTTTGGCCGGACGCACGTAACTTTCGGCGAGCGAATCGGGATACAGGCGGGGCTCCTCGCCTTCGATCGACATGATCCCCTTGTCTCCCACCATGATCATCCCGTTTCCGGGCATCTGACCTTCGGGGAAGAGCTCGGCCATCTGCGTGGGCATCAGGCCTCCGTCGTACCACGTGAGTTCCAGGGGTGGCTGGGAACCACGGGCCGGGAACGTAAAATGCACGATCGACGCGCGCGGGAAGACGTCCATCGGATCTTCGTCACCCTGTTTGCGCGCGTTCGTGGCCCAGACTTTGGTGGGCTGGGTGAGTCCGAGCGAGAGGTAGATGAAGTCGATGGAGTGACACCCGATATCACCCAGCGCGCCGCTCCCGAAGTCCCACCAGCCCCGCCACGAGAAGGGATGGTACACGGGATGATACGGGCGGACGGGAGCCGGACCCAGGAAGAGGTCCCAGGAGATGCCCTCCGGAACCGCCGCCGTTTCCTTTGGCGTGGGGATCCCCTGCGGCCAGATCGGCCGGTCGGTCCACACATGGGCCTCCCGCACCGGGCCAATGACTCCGTCACGGATCCATTCGGCCGTAAGCCGGATGCGCTCGGCAGAGTTCTGCTGGTTACCCATCTGGGTGGCGACATTATAGCGCTTCGCAGCCTCGGTGAGCGCCCGGGCTTCGGACACCAGACGCGTCAGCGGTTTCTGCGTGTAGACATGCTTGCCCATTTCCATCGCCGCCAGCGTGACGATCGCATGCGTGTGGTCCGGCGTGGCAACGATGACGGCATCGATGTCCTTCTGCCGCTCCAGCATGACGCGGTAGTCCGAGTAGACCGTTGCTCCGGGGTATTTCTCGAACACCTTCGCGGAGAACGTATGGTCGATGTCACAGAGTGCGACAATATTCTCCGAGACGACCTCGGCGACATTGTACTGGCCCATCCCTCCGACCCCGACGGCGGCAATACCCAACTTGTCGCTGGGTGCCACGAAGCCGGGTCCACCGAGCACGTGACGCGGAACGATCATGAAGGCGGCGGCCGAAGCGGATCGGCCGAGGAAGGCGCGACGGGAAAGGGTCGAGCCTGAGGGGCGGGAGGGGGAGGGCATGGGGGTGTGGGCGTTTGGGCGAAAGGGCGTTCGGGCCTCCTCCGCTTGTCATCCCGGGCGCACCGAAGCGAAGACCCGGGATATTGGTGTAGGAAGTTTGGGGAGTTTCGAGCGTGTGGGAAGTATGGGGAGACTGCGGAGCTTGGGGAGTGTGGGCGTATGGGCGACCCCCCGCACCAGTCATCCCGGGAGCGTGCCCCGGACTTCGATGCGGGGAAGCGAAGCCCGGGATCTCGGTGTGGGAAGTATATGGAGTATGGGGAGTATGTGGAGTGTGGGCGTATGGGCGACTCCCCGCACCTGTTTTCCCGGGCTTGACCCGGGATCCAGGTTCCGGGAGAGCGGGTCAACAGACGTCGATTATTCCAGCACGTTGATTTTCACGTTTCGGAAAAAGATGTCCGCGTCGCCGTGTTTCCCCTGCAGGCCGATATGACCGCTCGTCGGCAACTCGGCGAGCGGGACGGAGAGCCACTCGGGGATCTCGCTGCCGTCGGGGTTCACTTCGCCGGAGGTGAAGAGCGCCATATCCAGTTCGTTGACCATCACGCCGTTGATCATCACCCAGACGTTCTGTCCCTGACAGGTAACGGTCATCCGGTTCCACTCGCCAACCGGAAGCACGGTCTGGACCGAGGGAGCCTGATGCCCGAAAATGGAGCCGTTTTCGAACATCGTAGGAGGTTCGGTTCGCTCGGCGTCATAGTTGTCCGCGATCTGAATCTCGAGGGAATAGTGGGTCCAATCCTCGAGGTTTGAGGCATAGACGATCACACCGCTGTTCGTGTGCGATGCGACCTGGTATTCGAGGTCGAGGATGAAGTTGTCATAGGTGTCGGTCGTGTAGATGTTGACATCGTGGCTGGCGGTCAACACGCCGTCCTGGAAAGACCACACCGTATCGGCGTTTAGGGCGTTCGAAAAGTCGGGGGCGAAGAGATCGGCCCAGGTCGACGAGTCGGGATGGTCTGCAGGCGGAACCTCGATTGGCGCGGTGGCTTCGGGGTCGGGGGCGGTCCTCTCGGCACAGGCCGATAGCAGGAAAACGAGGAGGAGGGAGGAAAGCAACGTTCGGATCATGGGTCGAATCATTTTGGAGGAGGATGTAGACGTCTCCGGCATCGCCGGCGCTGATCCGGTCGATGGACCGGCGCACCTTGGACGGGGGAAGCCGGAGTGCAACGCTCAATGTACCGGTCG
>CAYLXM010000176.1:0-2821 GCA_964387555.1 uncultured Rhodothermales bacterium
TCGGCGTTGGTAGCGGCGCAAGTCCACGCCACCGTCAGCGCCGTCTGCGAAACGACAGTCACGGCCCCGATGACCGGCGGCGCATCAGGCGCGGAACCCGTCGTCAGCGTGTCCGTGGCGTAGGCCGAGTAGTATGTCCCGTCCTTCGCCCTGACCTTGATGGTGTATTCCGTCGCCGTCGTCAGCCCCGTGATGGTGCTTGTAGCGGCATCGGCGGCAGTAGTCTCAAACAGCGTGTCGTCGTAGTAGACCTCGTACCCGTCCTCCACGGCAGAGTTATCCGTCCAAGTCGCCGTGATTGATGTCGTTGAGGCCGAGGTCAGCAGAAGGTCGGTCGGGGCCATAACCCCCGAAATCTCGTCACTCGCCGTGGCGTAGGTTGACCACAGCGTAGAGGTGGAGTTGTACCCCCGAATCCTGAAGTCGTATGACACGCTCTCTGTCGCCGCCGTGACGGTCGTTGTCGCAAGCGTCCCCGTCAGCGTGGTCGTGCTTGTCGTCCACGCGCTATCGGCAGATAACTTGTAGTAGACCCCGATGTAGTCGTAGGTTGAGCCGTTAGTCCAAGTCAGCGTAGCCGTCTTGCCGGAGAACGACACGGCGAACGATGTCGGCGGGGCCGGGAGCGTATAGGCATTGGCCTCGCTAGACCACTCCGACAGACCGCCTACCCCGTCGTTGTGCCTTACCCGGTAGTAGTAAAGCGTGTTGGCCGAACAGCCGGAGTCCGTGTAAATCAACGCCCCGGCGGTAGCGTACCCGATAGTCCCGAATGTCCCCCCGCTTGCCTTCCGCTGTACCTCAATCCTAGCAGACGAGCCGTCTATCCAAGTCAGGCCAATCCTGAAATAGGTCGTAGCGGCGGCGGCAAGCGAAGTCGGCTGTTCGTAGGATATGGTAGCCATTTAGAACCCCGCCGCACCAAGCCCCGTAAGATTGCTGTCAAACGAATACGACGCCCAGACCTTCTCCTTCCAATTATATGAAAAGACGTATTGCCCGGCGCTAGTATTCGCCACCCACAGGATTTCGTTATACCGCCCGTTGTTAATCCCGAACACGCTCTCCAATTCGTCGTCCGCTACCAAGTCAAAGAACTTCTTCCTGATTGGTTCCCCGATGGACTCTGCCGTGTCCCCGTTCAGGTAGTAGAAGTCGTTGAGGCCCATCCACGCCACCGTCCCGGCGACGTGAACTAGGCTGTATGGAGCGTAGAGTCCGATGCCCCGCTTGTGGCTCGGGAATGTCAGCGGGCTTGTCGCCTCGCCAGTCCTGTACCCTATGTAGTAGGACGTTTTCTTGAATACGATGATGTTGGACCCGGCAACCCCCAACCCGGTTATCGGCTCCTCGGAGTCTATGAACTCGTTGAACCCCGCCGTGGAGTCCGTCCAGTCCGTCGGGTCGCCTTCCTTTGACCACCGCACAAGCCACGGGTTCCTTGCCGAATCATCAGCATAGTACATATCTGCCGTAACCAGTCGGTTCGCAAAGGACACACAATACCGGACCTGATT
The DNA here is from genome assembly GCA_964387555.1 of uncultured Rhodothermales bacterium. Classification (GTDB taxonomy): domain Bacteria; phylum Bacteroidota; class Rhodothermia; order Rhodothermales; family CAYLXM01; genus CAYLXM01. The sequence goes on from CAYLXM010000176.1 coordinate 1,518, forward strand.
AGCGTAAGTAGTGTTGATATCGGTGGAGTAGGTGTCCGTCCCGTTCCAGTATTGCCCTTGGACGTTCCCGTTGACGTAGCAGAACTTCCCGTTGACCGAAGCATACTGCCACCTTTCCCCGCTAGGGACTGTGTGGACTTTCCTCGCCTTGTATGTCCCCGTGGTCGCCGCCCCGCCGTACGAGGCCGTCAGCGTGATTTGCGTGTTGCTGTCAACAGAGGAGATGGTCGCCCAATGAGTGTCCGGCTCTATCGCCGCCGAGTGGTCGGAGTCTAGGATGAACTTGTCCCCGGCGGCTAACCCGCTGGAATCAAGCCATTGGCACCACTCGTTCCCCGTGACCACGGCCCCGGTAATCCCCGTCACAGAACCCGTAGTCCAAGTGTTCGTGAGGAACTGGTATGTTTCGCTCGTCCCGCCCATCAGTTTCGTCAGGTCCGTTTCCGTCAGGGCGAGAACATACTGCGTCCCCGTGTTCGTCCTGAAAACCGGGATATGCTGAATGGTGTCCGTGGAAGCGAACGTCCTGAATGTTTCGTGGTCCCACCGCCGTTCTATCCGGTTGGACGACACCATGACATTCATACACGGCCATTGGCCCGTGCGGGGGTCGGCGTTCATACCGGCTTGCGATAGGTCGTAAATGTGACCTAACGGCTTTATTTGGAGGACTTTGCGTTCCATTATCTTCGTCCAGGCATATACGCCGCACTAGGTTGCCAGGACTCGTCGTTATCCTTCTCCTCCTTGTTGTAGACATCCGCTAGGCCGACCGCCATCTCAAGGAACACTTCCTTACACTTCGCCGCTTTGTCGTATTCGTGGAGCCAGTTGAACATCCTGTGGGCGGCGAGTTCAATGATAACATCGTCCCACTCGGCCCCGATGTCGGTAGTCAGCGTCCCGCTCAGGTCGGACACAAGTTTCTTGTAGTAAATCGTTATCGTGTCCCCGGTCGTGCCGGGGGTCGCGTGAAGGTAAATCCGCGAACCCCGCCGGGTCCACTCAGTTGGGTCGCCTTCGGACGCCGCCGTCGTGCGGTCGGTATAGTCCAGATACTTTGACCACGAAATCCAATCAAGATTGCGCCCGTTCGTCGTGTCAAAGATGTCCTCCACATACAGACAATCGGAAGGCGTGTCAATGTACGCCGTGCCGTCAACAGTCGTGTCCGTGGTGCTGGTCATAAGTTCGGGGAAAAAGAGGTTCTTCTTCAGCCCGAGAACCTTGTCCTGCGTACACAACTGCCGATAAGCGGAGTTTATCCAGATGCCGTAATAGTTCAAGGACGATGCCCCGGCGGC
>CAYLXM010000177.1:0-2805 GCA_964387555.1 uncultured Rhodothermales bacterium
ATTGGCATGATCTCAAGACGGCGGTGGCGTGCCTGGAGTCGCGGATACAATGCATTCGGGCCGTACAGCCCAAGTAGTGCATTGCATTCAGGACGATTTGACAGTGACTGTCGGTTGAGCGGGTGGCGTGGTGTCAGCGATTCCCGGCCAAGGCTTACCAGCGTTGAAACATTTGGCACAGATGTACCCCGGCATCACGACTATGCCGTGTTCGCACTTGACCACTGCTGGCGGTTGATCCGCAGCGCACTTTGGACACGGTGCCGCCGATCCCGGCTCAATCCCGTTGACCATCCCCCGCCCACGGCAGAAGTCGCACGCTGTTGCGCTGTCCGGTGCGCGGGTCAGATGATCGGCGTTTGACCCGTGCCACCAGTCCTCAGAATGGCCGCAGCGCGGACACTCCCATGAGTCATCGGCACACGACTTGACGGCGGCAATCCACGCCTCGGCCTCGGCCAGCCGCGCCTGCAAAGAGGCGACGGCGGCAGTCCCTTCTGTAAAAGCATCACCAGCCTGAGCGAGTAGCTTCTCGTATTCGGCCAGCCGCGAGCGCAGGGACTCGATCTCGTCGGCGGCATCACCCATCACGCCGCGAACCTTCTTCATGTCCCGCGCCCAGTCCGGGCGCACAAACGTCCGCAGCGTTTCCACGATGTCACTCACGTCCGTTCTCCCGAGAACCGTTTGCCATTTTGCCACCGGCAATGGCGCTGGCCTCATCCGAAGCTGTCCATTGCGCCGCGATTGCAGCCGCCAGGCCAGCGTAAGTCTTGCTTCGTTCCTTCCACCGATCCGCGCTCGGCGGCATCCGGTGAACGCGAGCCTCCCGCCCGTCCACCACGTTCGTCGGCTGTAGCGGGGGCAATCCTTTAAGCCACCAGCACGTCGCCTTCGTCTCCCCGTGGCCGAACCACCACGGCTGCACGATACAATCCGGCTTGCGCCACAGGCTCGACAGGATGCTCACCGGGTTCTCGATGGCTACCCTTGGGATGTGCGCCGTGCGCCTCGCCAGCCTCATTACAAGCGACACTGCGGCCTGCTGGCGACCGTCCATACGCTTGTCCGCGAAGTGCCGCGCCCCGCTGACGGCCAGGTGCGTGCATTCGGGGTGAAAGATTGCCATGTCCCACGGGTAGTCGATCACGTCGAACACGTCACCCTGATAGTGCGGGCCGGGGGATTCGGTGGGGAGCAGATCGCAGGACATGGCCTCATGCCCCCCCTGGAGCAGCGCGTCACGGATGACGCCCGAAAACTCCATGCCGACCAGCACCCTCATTCGGCAACACCGGAGGATGTAAACGGTGTTGCAAACGGGCCATGAAAAACACGAAAAGACCCGTCCTCGGCCTGCCAAATCACGCCGGATAAGCAACTCTCCCGCTTGCGGTTTCGCTTTGCGCTACGCGGCGTTACCTCATTTCCGCTGTGGTAACTGAAAATCCGCGTGTCGATGGTTCGATTCCGTCCCTGGCCACCAATCTTTTCAGGCACTTGCATACTGTCTGTATATCCACGCTGGTTGTTCATTCACGGCACCTGTTGCTAACGCAGCGGCTTAACCTTACGCACGCCCCGGTCGTAGACGCCCCGCGTCATGGCCATCGAGGTATGCCCAGCCCGCTCGAAAGCGTTCTGGATGGTGTCTGAATCGCTCACCGACTTGGCCCGCAAGTCGTGGAATGTGAACCGCTCCTTAAGAATCGGTGCCCGCTTCCACTCCCCGCTGCGCTTCTTGGTGCCCTTGACCGCCCGCGCCATCGCGTACTGCCAGATCGCCCGGAAGCCGTTCTCCGTGTAGGGCAGGCCGTCCTCACGCCGCAGGACGTACTCACGGGGGAGGTGGGGCAGCATCTTCTTCGCCCGCACCAGCACTTCCTCCAGCGCCGGGGACATCTCCACCAGTAGCTTCTTGCCGGTCTTGCCCTGCCGGAACTGCACGCCCTCGGGCGTCACCTGCCGCCAGGTAAGCCGCAGTAAGTCGCCCTGCCGCTGGCCGGTGAGCAGGGCCAAGTCCATCGCGATCCTCATGCGCGGGTTGACCGACTCGCGGAAAGCGTTGAATTCCTCGTTGGTCACGTAGCGCGTGCGCTTGTGGCTCTCGTTGCGCTCAACGTCGCGGCAGGGGTTGCGCTTGGCGACATACCAGCGGCCCACGGCCTTGCTGTAGACCGCCGAGAGCACCGCCACCATGCGGTTGCGCTGAATCTTGCCCTTGTCCACGTCGAGGAACTGCCCGATGTGGCGCGGCTCCACCTCGTCCGGGGCCATGTGCCCGAATACCTTGCGGAGCGTGAGCAGGTGCCGGCGGTAGTCCTTCTGCGTGCGGGCCTGGAGCGTGGGGACGACCTCACGCTCGTACTTGTCGAAGATGTCCGACAACGTTGCCTTGGGCGTGATCGCCTTCGGCTCCAGCTTGTCGGCGAGCCACTTGTACAGCGCCACCTCGTTGCCGGCCTCGCACACCCGCACGGCTTTCTGCTTCGGGGCGCGATACCAGTACGCCCCGTGAATGATCGAGACATACCGGGGCAGGTGCTTGTGGCTGGTCCGTGGCCGTCCCATGTCATCCTCCCGCCGCTGCAAAATTCGGCTCGCGGCCCGCCTTGCCCCGCTGCACTTCAAACTGCGCCCGAGGCACCAGCAGGAAGCCATCCGCCGGGCGCGTGCGGAACTGTACCTGAAGCTCCAGCAGCGCCTGTCGCTGCTTCGCCCGCTGGCGATACCCGGTCAGGGTATAAAGCTCGTCCTCGTCAAGCCAGAGCATCGCTAGTTCCTCGGCCTGTACCAAAGCCAGTA
>CAYLXM010000178.1:0-2740 GCA_964387555.1 uncultured Rhodothermales bacterium
TCTATAAAAAATGCACTTACAAATGTGCCCGCAAGACCCCCTATAACTCCATATATAAAAGTTTTTTCAAAAGAGGAAAAAAGACTTTTGACAGGAAGGATTCTTAAAAATACTTTGGCAATTGAAAAAATTACGAGTACGAATGACAAAAACCCTAAAATTCCCGTTTCCCCAAGCATTCTTAAATAGTCATTGTCTGTGGCTAGACTAATAGAGGAATATCCTGTACCCAGTAGGGGGTTTTTTATAAATGCTCTTGCGGCTCTTGGCCATTCAACATTTAATCTAATAGCTATTGAGACATCGTTTATTGCATTCGATTTTTGTGTAGGTACCGGAGTTGAAACTTCTCGAGGCATGACCATCACTTCATCTGCTCTCGCAGAAAATCCCGGAACGTAACCCAGTTTTTGCCCCGTCTTAACATGCTCGTAGAGCACTTTTATCATTTGAGTAAATCTCGCATCCAGTCCGGAATTCATAAACATGCACGCCAGACTAATAATCACTATTATTAACCACCCCTTAATTTTTTTAGACAATAGAAGCGCAATCGTTACAGCTAAAAGATATGATGCCTGAGCCATTCTTGAAACTGAGTTTATTAAAAGCCATAAACCCATTCCGGAAATTATGAATATACCCAGTTTTGCAAAGATATCTTTATAAATAAAAATAGACCCTATTAGAATCGGTAGCACTAAAACTACAAAAGCAGCCAAATCATAATGACCGGCGAATGTAGAATTGATATGAGCCCCCGGAGTCCATCTGAGTGCAATACCTTTTGAATACTCTTCGTTTTGCGTAATTACAATCGGGAAATTAAGATAACGCTGCCCAAGTCCGTAAACAAAGGCAAGGATTACGACAATTGCCAAAATTTTGAAATAAAACAATATGCTTTCCGATATCTTTTCCCTTGGAATAAGTAAATAAGCTACAAAAAAAGGTACTACATACTCGATGCGCCTTGCCCAATGCAAGAATGACAAATGTAACTCTGCAGTCTTAGTTAAAAATGCACCGGAAAGGAGGGAAAGAAACGTCACAGCAAAGAAAATCATAAATGAAAAAAGTATTTTGTCTTTTTTGATGATCTTAAAATCCAATACCAGCTTTGGAATTAGCGTAATTGCCAAAAAAAACATTAGCAAATCTTCAAAACGTACGGAGACATATGTTCCGGGAACACGCACCAAAGGAAATTTCGGCAGAAGCGGTACGATAACTAAAACCGCTGCCAATAAATACTTGGAAAACCTTTCAGAAAGATTTAAAAGCTTTTTCATATATTTTTGCAACATCCCTTTTTCCTAAAATACTCCAGATTGCAATCCTTAGAATAACTCCATACTTTAATATTAATCTAAGGACTGGAATTTTCCACCTTGGTTCGTGTTTTTTGTACATCAAAATTAAATTCTGGAATTCAAAAATTGTTGCTTTTTCGCTTCCGGTTGTGGCCATTCCGTAATGTACGATTTTCCATTCCGGAAGATACCAGATCTCCCACCCTTTTTTGATAAACCGAGCGGAAAGTTCTACTTCCTCTACATATAAAAAGAATTCTTCATCAAAAATACCTACCTCATCCATGGCATCTTTTCGCATTAAGAAAAATGCTCCGGTAACCCAATCTTGTTTATGTTCGCGCTTATAATAATTTCCTCCTTTATATAGAGGAGATGATCCATGAAGCGGATGGTAGGGTTTAATCAGTTTATCCAAACCCGGTATGTCATCAACAAAACTCATCCAAGCTAAAACTCTTAAAAGAGTCGGATAATATCCGCCCGAACCCTGAAATGTTTTTTTGTCAGAATTTACAAGACCGCAGCTACTAACTCCAACCTTTGGATGGGTGTCCATCCAGACAATCATTTCTCTAAAAATATTTTCATCAATTATTTCTGTATCATCGTTAAGCAAAAGAATATATTTGCCTTTTGCCATCTTCATACCCATGTTGTTGTTTTCACCAAAACCTCCGTTTACTTCGCGCCTTAATATTTTTATATAAGGATATTTTTCCTTAACCATATTTCCAACTTTATCGGATGATGCGTTGTCTATAAGAATTATTTCGCTTTCAATGCCAAAAAGGGCCGGTTTAATGGATTTTAAACAGTCAAAAATATAATCTTTTTTTGAAGCAATTATTATTATTGATAAATCAGGTAGTTTGCTCATCATTTTTTATCAAACACCCTTCTAAAAGCGTTGTAAACAACAACCATTAAAAGAGCGGACAATATAAACAGCAATTCTCTTAATAAAAGACTGCTTGGAACCTGCCGTACTATAATCTTAAGTCTTCTTTCTTTATCATCAATGGTAAATGCGGGAATATTGTTTGCTGTTGTAGGCTCAAAACCATTGATATAAATTCCCTCTCTAAAAGGATGAACATATTCCTGCAAAAATGTGCTACTGGTTTGGTCGCGAATCAAAGTCTGAGAATACTCGGGGGGGTAATTTAGAAGAAAAGTTGGTATTTTTATTTTAATTCCAAAAATATTAGCTGAATTAAATTGTTCCCCATACCAATCCAAGACTTCCTCTCGCGAATAATCCGTAAAATAACCTCTTCGCAGGGGAGATTCCAAATCTGCCGGTTCCTGCGATTGGATTGAGTCTGGAGGAGGTGCCGGAAAGTCATAATTCGGCAATGCTAAATATATAATTCCGGTCAAACAAAAAAGTAAAAATATAATTGTTACAGCCTTTTTAAACATTT
>CAYLXM010000179.1:0-2731 GCA_964387555.1 uncultured Rhodothermales bacterium
TGTTCGCGCTGTTCGAAGCGCAAACGCTCAATCATCTGGGTGATCGACAGGAATAACTTTAACCGGCTTCAGGGTGGCTGAAACTAAAGCGGCCAACTGAAGCCGGACTCGCGGCGCGACCCGTGCGCCGGGCCGTTTTGAAGTGGTAACATGGTTTCCCGACGCCCACCGGAAGCCACGCCATGACACGCATTGTCCTTGTCTACCACGGGGTTGCCTGGCCGAAGAAGTAGGTCGGCTTCGGAACGCGTCGATGTCCAATTTCTTGAAATTAATGGCCGCGGCCAACCAGGATGACCCGAAAGCGCAATATGCGCTTGGCTGTAAATTTTACGAGGGGGATGGTGTCGCGCAAGACCATTCCCGGGCGGCGCAATGGCTGCAATGCGCCGCCGAGCAGGGTCACGCTTCGGCCCAATTTGTACTCGGCGCACTCTGCGAACATGGTGAAGGCGTTCCGCATGACAACAGCGCGGCATTTGGATGGTTTTAAGGCTGCCAGGACATCAGGAGCTGCCTGCTGCACGCCAACGGCAGGGTAAGCCTCAACCGGAACCCGGAAAGGATTCAAAACTTTGTTGCCCAGTACGGCGGCATGATCAGGATTGAGGCTGACAGGCTGGGTTTCTTTGTGAAAAGTGAGGATTATCGATATCTTTAATTCGTTATATATTACGAAATAAGCATATTATTTAGGTTATTTCGTAATAAAAGACGATATAATTGATTTTAATTTACGCTATATTAAGTCGCAATTAATTACGAATAATACTTTAAATAATGGATATATCGTAATATACGACGAATATGAAGATACTTGAAACGCATACAGATGAGGCCATCCTCGCCGAAATCGGCCGGCGCATAACACGCCGACGCCTGGCGCAGCAGATGACGCAGGCCGAGTTGGCCGAGCAGGCCGGCATCGGCAAGCGCACCCTGGAACGGGTGGAGGCCGGTTTGACGGCGCAGTTTTCCACCATGATCCGCATATTCCGGGTGCTGGGATTGTTGCCCAATCTGGACCAGGCGCTGGCAGAGTCCCCGCTCAGACCGCTGGAGGCGGCGGCGAGAAAGGGTAAGGCGCGGCAAAGGGCTTCGGGCCGGGCAAAATCGAAAGCGGACAAACCCTGGTCGTGGGAAGAGGGTGAATGAGCACCGAAGCCTGGGTCCGGCTTTGGGGCAGGACCATCGGCGCGGTTTTGCTGAACGACGGGGAAGACGTCGCGGCCTTTGAATACGACCCGGCATTCGTCGCCAGCGGCATCGAGGTGGCGCCCTTGGCCATGCCCTTGTCCAACCGGGTTTATTCGTTCCCCGAGTTGGCAAGAGAAACGTTTCGCGGCCTGCCGGGCTTGTTGGCGGATTCATTGCCGGACCGCTTCGGCAACGCGCTGATCGATGCCTGGCTCGCCACGCAGGGCCGCACGGCGGATTCCTTCAACGCCGTCGAGCGGCTTTGCTATATCGGCAACCGCGGCATGGGTGCGCTCGAGTTCGCGCCGGTGACCGGTCCCAGGGCGAAAAGCGCGCACAGCATCCAGCTCGACCTGCTGGTGGAACTGGCCTCGGAGATATTGACCAAACGCAACGACCTGAGCGTCTCGTTCGAGCACCAGGAACGCAAACAGGCGCTGACCGAGATCCTGCGCGTCGGCACTTCCGCCGGCGGCGCCAGGGCCAAAGCCCTGATCGCCTGGAACCCGGCGACCAACGAGGTGCGCTCGGGGCAGGTCGAGGCAGGGCCGGGCTTCGAATACTGGCTGCTCAAATTCGACGGTGTCCGTGGCAACCGCGACAAGGAGATGGAAGACCCGAAAGGCTACGGCGCAATCGAGTACGCCTGTTACCTGATGGCGCAGGACTGCGGCATAGCGATGGAGGAATGCAGGCTGTTCGAGGAAGGTGACCGGCGGCATTTCATGACCCGGCGTTTCGACCGCACGCCGGACGGCGGCAAGCTGCACATGCAGTCGCTGTGCGCCCTGGCGCACTACGACTTCAACCTCGCCGGCGCGTACAGCTACGAGCAGGCGTTGCTGGCCATGCGGCAACTGCAATTGCCGATGAGCGCGATCGAGGAGCAATTCCGGCGCACGGTGTTCAACATCGTCATCCGCAACCAGGACGACCACGTGAAAAACATCGCGTTCCTGATGGACAAGGCCGGCAACTGGTCGCTATCACCCGCCTTCGACATGACCTACAGCTTCAACCCCGATGGGCAGTGGACCGCGAAACACCAGATGTCCATGAACGGCAAGCGAGAGGACTTTGCGCTCGAGGATTTCAAGGCCTGCGCGCGGGCCGCGCTGATGAAAAAGGGGCGTGCAGAGACAATCCTGGGCGAGGTGCTGGAGGTGGCGGCGCGATGGTCGGGTTATGCTGAGAAGGCCGGCGTGCCGGAGGCCACCATGCAGCGGGTGCAAAACTCGATGCGGCTTGGTGGGTTTAAGTGAAGAAAATCCGAGTCACCCACATCGCATGGAATATCCTGTGTGTAAAAGGGTCGGACTCATTCTGATTGCCTGCTGATGCAATTCTTGTCAAGGAATAGCACTGATTTTTTCGGTTTTTAAAGGAGTTTCAATGAAGCACCATAATTTTTCTGATCGCGTGGTCACCGGTTTAGCAGCTTTTTTTGTCGCCATTTTCATGTTGCCAACTGCCCGGGCTGCCACACTCGTGGTCGCCAACAAAGCGGAGGCGACCGCATCGCTCATCAACCTCG
>CAYLXM010000180.1:0-2697 GCA_964387555.1 uncultured Rhodothermales bacterium
AGCGGATCGACCCCCGAATGGAGGAAATAGTGCCCGATCGAAAGCTGGCACAAAACCGGGACGCGGTCGGGCATGCCCAAAGCCATGGCGCGGGCGATGCGATGGCGAGACGTCACGAGGTTTGGAGTTTGAGGGTTTGGAGTCGCGACCGTAAGGAGCGTCCCGGCCGAGCCTGCCCCTGACTTGATCCGGAGAAGCGGAGACCCGGGATCCAGGGTTTGGAGTTTAAGGGTTTGAGACACCAGGGGTACGGTCGCCGCTTCGGTCCAATAGTTGTCATCCCGGACTTGATCCGGGATCTCGGTCGCAGGACACCTCAGAAAGCTACGCGTGCGTGCCGGAGTAGTCGACAATGCCTCGCCCGATGGATACCGCTTGCAGCATTCTGCAGTACGACATGGCCGGGATCCCGGGTCTCGGCTTCGCCTCGCCCGGGATGACAAATGATGAGAACCGAAGCGGCGACCAACTCCTCAACTCCTAAACTTCCAAACTCCTAAACTCGTCTTCGCTGGTACTGATCCCATGCCACCGCGATCCAGATGATCACCCCGATCACGATCTGCTGCCAGAAAGCGGAAATGTTGAGCAGGTTGCACCCGTTCCGGATCAGCCCCATCAACGCGGCGCCGGTTACCGACCCGACGATCGTCCCCACACCCCCGAACAGACTCGTCCCGCCGATCACACAGGCCGCAATGGCGTCCAGTTCGTAGCTCAAGCCGGCCGTAGGCTGCCCCGTCATGATGCGCGAGGACAGAATCACCCCGGCCAGCGCCGCCAACCCGCCGCAGATCGTGTACACCTTCAGAAGTTGCCTCGACACGTTGATGCCCGACATCCGCGCGGCTTCCACGTTGCTGCCGATCGCGTAGATGTACCGCCCCACCCTGGTCTTGAGCAGAACCACGGAGAAGATGACCGCCACGACGGCGAGGATGTACACCGGCACCGGAATCGACGCCCAGCGTCCCCCGCCAAACCACTCGAACGCTGCAGGCAGGTTGTACACGGCCACCCCGCCCGTCAAAACGAGCGCCAGACCCCGCGTCACACTCATCGTGCCGAGCGTCGCGATAAACGGCGGCAGCTTGGTCGATGTAACGAGCAATCCGTTCACCATCCCCATCACCACCCCAACCCCGACACCCGCCACGATGGCGAGCCACACGGGGACCCCGAAACCGGTCATCAACAAGGCCGACACGACACCCGCGAGTCCGACGATCCCGCCGACGGAGAGGTCGATCCCCGCCGTAATCATCACGAAAGTCTGCCCTACCGCAATGATCCCGATCACCGAGATCTGCAGGAGGATCGTCACGATGTTGCGAAACGTCAGAAAACTCTCCGACGCGATCGACAATCCGACCGAAATGAGGATCAGGAAGACGAACGGCGCCAGGCGCGTCAGCAATCCACGCACGGCAATCCCGGCACGTCCTTCTGTGGTGGCGGACGAAGAAGACCCGGATGAAGGCATACGGTTCAGAGGAAAGGTGGTTATGCCGCCGCCGTCTCGGGCTTGACGGAGGCAAAATAGATGATGGACTCCGGCGTGGCCTCGCTCCGGCTCAACTCGCGCACGATCCGGCCTCCCGACATCACAAGGAACCGGTCCGACATGGCCATCAACTCGGGCAACTCGGAGGTGACCAGCAGGACAGCCTTGCCGGCGGCACTCAATTCGTTGATGAGGTCGTACACCTCCCGCTTCGTGCCCACATCGATCCCGCGCGTCGGCTCGTCCAGCAGAAACACCTCCGCCTGCGTCGCCAGCCACTTCGCCAGCACGACTTTCTGCTGATTTCCTCCGCTCAACAGGCCCACGTTTGTGGCCGACTTCCCCCTGATGTCGAACTTCGCGGCATACCGCCGGCCGATTTCGGTGAGCGCCCCATCATCCACAAATCCGAAACGGACGTGGTCCTTTACGCAGACGAGCCCCACGTTCTGCTCGATACCGAGCAGCAACGCCAGCCCGGTCTTCTTCCGATCCTCCGTCACATACGCCACGCCGTGCTCGATGGCGTCGAGAGGCGATCGGATATCGGCCGCCTTCCCTTTGACCAGAATCTCGCCCGAAAGCGGTTCATCCACCCCAAAGAGCGCATCAAACAACTCGGTCCGCCCCGCACCCATCAGCCCGCCGATCCCCAATACCTCGCCCGCACGCACGGAAAAGCTGATGTCATGCACGTGCCGGGTCGACAAACCGCGCACCTCGAATACGACCGGGCCCGGCTCGACGTCCCGCGCGGGAAACAGGGTGGTCAACTCGCGCCCGACCATGTGACGGACGAGTTCCTGGGTGTCCGTGTCCGCCACTGCCGCCGTGAAAACGGTCCGCCCGTCCCGTAGCACCGTGGTCCGATCCGCCGTTTCGAACACCTCGTCCAATTTGTGGGTGATCATGATGAAGGTCTTGCCCTGTTCTCTCAGATCACGCAAGATCCCGAACAGCCGTTCCGCCTCCTGGCGCGTAAGAGCGGTGGTAGCCTCATCGAGCACGATGAGGTCCGCGCCGGTCGAGAGCGCCTTGGCGATGGCAACGATCTGCTGCTGCGCGAGGCTGAGGTCGCCGAGCGGTCGCCGCGGATCGATCTCGATCGGAAACGGCTCGAGCGCGCGGGCACACGCCTCGTTCATCGCCCGCTCATCCACAAAACCGAACGGCTTCGATCGAGGCTCCTTCCC
>CAYLXM010000181.1:0-2622 GCA_964387555.1 uncultured Rhodothermales bacterium
GTGGTGTTCTTCGCCATCGTCGGCGTGATCCACGACCAGCACCTGTTCCTGCCGGTCATCGAATGGGTGTTCAACCTCGACCAGCACGCGCAGGTGCCGATGTTCTACGTCGCCAACGGAGTGCTTTCGGCCATTTCCGACAACGTGTTCGTGGCGACCGTCTACATCAACGAGGTCAAAGCCGCGCTCGACGCGGGCGAAATCACGCGGGAGCACTTCGACCTGCTGGCGGTGGCCATCAACACGGGCACCAACATCCCTTCGGTGGCGACGCCGAACGGACAGGCGGCCTTCCTGTTCCTGCTCACCTCCGCTCTGGCGCCGCTGATCCGGCTCGGCTACGGGCGCATGGTGCTTCTGGCCCTGCCCTACACGATCACGATGACCCTCACCGGCCTGTTGGCCACGATGTTTCTGCTGTAGGACCTACCGGAATAATCGCGTCATCTCCTTCCCTCACCAGCCTCCGGTGTTTCCCATGGAAGCCCACGGTTCGGCCGGCGGCAGGGCTTCACCCTTCTGCAGCAGTTCGATCGAAATGCCGTCGGGCGAACGAACGAAGGCCATGCGGCCGTCGCGGGGCGGCCGGTTGATGGTGACGCCGCCCTCCATCAGGCGGCGGCAGGTCGCGTAGATGTCGTCGACCGCATAGGCGAGGTGGCCGAAATTGCGGCCGCCCGCATAGGCTTCCGGATCCCAGTTGTAGGTCAGCTCCAGCTCGGCGCCTGCATCGCCGGGCGCCGCCAGGAACACCAGCGTGTAGCGCCCCTGCGGCACATCCTTGCGGCGCAACTCCACCAGCCCCAGCAGGTCGCGGTAAAAGCCCAGCGAGGCTTCGAGGTCGCCGACGCGCACCATGGTATGCAGATATTTCATCGTCCTTCTCCGCAGAGTACGATAAGTGTAGCCCGATTCTCCGGCCCCGATTCTACGGTATGGGCCATCCCGCCGGTGGAGATTCCAAATGACCGAACCCCAACTGAACGACATGGATGGCACTAACCGCAACCCGCGCACCCACCTGGTTCGCGAAGCGTCCATACTGCAGCTCAAGCTGTTGACCGATGGGCTGCGCGATGCCCTGCTCATCCCACTGTCGCTGGTCGCTGCGCTGATCGGGCTGGCGCGCGGCGGGCCGGATTGCGACCGGGAGTTCCGGCGGGTCATCAAGCTGGGACTGCGCAGTGAGCGCTGGATCAACCTGTTCGGTCACCACAAGCCCCTGGGCCGTTCGGGCCCGGCCGGCTCCATGGACTCGATCATCGAGCAGGTGGAGAGCACCGTGCTGGACCAGTACCGTCGGGGCAGGAGGGCCGGCGACGCAGAATCCCCGGCGCGGCCGGAAGACCGACCGTAGGAACGAGGGTCGCTCCTATCGTTCGGCCAATGCCGTGGCCATTTTCTGGTGCAGCAGGTTAATGGCCTTGAGCGGCCTGACCATCACTTTGAAATCGGTGATGCGCCCGGCTTCGTCCCAGCGGATGAGATCGACGCCATTGACATGAATACCGTCGAGTTCCGCCTCGAATTCGAGCACGGCGTCGCGTTCGCCGACGACCTCGCGCACGTAGCGGAAGGCCCCGTTTCCCAACACCTGCATGGCCGCCGCCAGGTAGCCCGCGGTCAGGTCCCTGCCCCGCTGCGGCGTGTGCACGACCGGGGAGTGAAATACGCAGTCATCGGCCAGAAGCCGCCGCAGGCCGGCGAAATCGCCGCGCCGAACGATGTCGTGCCAGCCCGCCAGCGTGTCGATGGCCACTTCGTGCGCTTGCCTAATAGGAACCGGAGATATAGCTCGAGAGTTGCTGCACCTCGGCCTCTTTCTCCACGAGCATGTGCTTGACCAGGTCGCCCAGTGAGACGATGCCCACCATTTCGTCCGCCTCGACCACGACCAGGTGGCGACAGCGGCACTCCGTCATCGTTTCCATGGCGCGGTGCGAGGCTTCGGCCGGCGCGACCGTGATCAACGGCGCGGACATGACTTCCTCTATCCGCGTGTCGCGCGATGAACGGCCCTCGAGGGCGATCTTCCGCAGGTAGTCGCGCTCGGTGAAGATGCCGACGGGCCGGTTGTTCTCCGCAACGACGAGCGCGCCAATGTTGGCCTTGGACATGGTGCCGATGGCTTCGAGGACCGAGGCGCGGCGGTCGATGGTCAGTACCGTACCCCCTTTACGCTCAAGGACTTCCCGAATTGTCGACATATGCTGTTCCTGGCGTTTCCTGGCGGCCCTGCATTCATTCTAGACGCTGACCGGCGAAATTGAAATTACGGATCGTCGCGGCGGGAAACGACCTCGTAATCGGCTTCGATCACCTCGCCCCTGCGGACCTCTGCCCCCGCACTGCTGACGCCCCCGGCCCCCGTTCGCACCTGGCGCCCCAGCCACCACACCCGCAGCCGCAGAACCCACCAGGCCAGCACGCCAAGCCCCACGGCCAGGGCGAGCACGACCAGGCCGAAGAAAAACGCCCCGGCGAGGGCCAGCAGGGCCAAAAGCCCGGCCAGGATCCGCGCCAGCGGATTCGACGGAGGTGGAGACAAGCGATAGGGCATCTAAAGGCTGAAGACCACGTTGACCATGGTCAGCATGACGACGATGAAGATCAGGCTCATGC
>CAYLXM010000182.1:0-2589 GCA_964387555.1 uncultured Rhodothermales bacterium
GTATCCGCTGCACGGAGGACGTCTTTCGGATGATCTGGGCGAGAGGCAATATGGGCGGGGGGACGTGCGTGGGGCTCAGGACGCTGGGCAGATCTCCGCCGGCGCTGCTGGTGTCGGCACGGTGAGGTCGCCGATCTCCGCGGCCAGCTCGGTCGGATTCAACCGGGCGCGCGTCGCTGCCCAGTACTTGGGCGCCAGCTCCAGGTACCGATCCCTCGGCCAATGCGCGAGCACCCGGACCACGTCGCGCAGGTAGGTCTCGGGGTCGAGTCGGTGCAGGCGTGCCGAGGCGATGAGCGAGAAGAGATGCCCGGCACTCACTGCGTGATCATCGCTGCCGACAAAAAGCCACGCCTTTCTTCCCGTTGCTATCCTGCGCAGCTGGCGCTCCGAGCGGTTGTTCTCAAGCACCAAACGACCGTCCTCGAGCACCCGCATCAACGGGTCCTTCTGCCGCACTGCATACCCCAGCGCCGAACGCAGCAAACCTCGTTGCTCCTTCACCAGCTCGTGCTGCTCCTCGGCCCAGCCGAAGAATGACTCCATGTGCGGCCGCAGGTGTAGTTGTCGCAGCCGCTTGATTTCATCCGGCGGCCTTCCCCGAATCCGGGCCTCGACACCGAACATGCGGCCGATGCGCGCGAGGCCTTCCCGTGCCACGACGCTCTTGGCGACTGTTGCCTCCCAGAAGTGCGTGCGGCAGTGGCTCCAGCACCCGACCTCGACCCGAATCAAAAAGTCGTCCGGCGGTTTCTCGTCCGGCTTCTCGAACAGAACGTCATAAACGCTCTTCGCGTCTGCCTGCACGTAGCCGGAGTAACTCTTGAACATCTCGGCGACCAGGGCACTCGTCTCCCTCGGCGTGTACTCGAAGAAGATGTGGTCCCGGTCGGCAATCAGCACAAAGAAATGCCCATGCCGGCACGCCTGGCGTCGGCCATCCGGCAGCGGCTCCGGCTGCACCGCTACTCCCGTCGCATCGGTGGCGAAACAGAACGCCGTGCGCATCGCCTCTTCTCGTGCGGCCGCGACCACCGTCGCACCGAGAGTCGCGCCCACGTCCTCGAGCCAGCGGCACATCGTGCCCCGGTCCACCGGAAAACCGTCGCGGTCCAGGCGGTCCTCGATGCGGAACAGCGGCAGGCCGTCGCAGTGCTTCTCGACCGCGATGTGCGCCAACATCGACGGCGCCGCCATCGATCGCGGGAATGTCTCCGCCGGCAGCGGCGCTGTTGCCATCGTCGACTCGCCGCGCGAGTCGACCAGTTGGTACTTCACCCGCGCGACCACCAACCGCCGCATGCCCCCGCGCTGGTACGCTAGCTTGCTGCTCTCCTCGAAGCCGATGCGCTCGGCCTTCCCTTTGGCCACCAGCTCCTCGAACAGCGGGTCGGCGATCTCTACCCGCTCTTCTGGGAGTGGCGCGGCCCGCAGGTCGCGCCGGCCTGTCGGTTTTGTCCTCGGGCGACGCGTGCCGGCCGCGCGTTCCTCCGGGGTCGGCTCCGGAAGCCCACTCAATCGGTCCAGCTCCGCCAGCTTCTTTGCGAACTCGAGCTCAAGCTGCGCCGTGTCCACGCGCTCCGCCTTCGCGACATAGATGCGTCGTCGAAGAAGTTCGAGCTCCAGTCGCAATCGCTCGTGTGCCGCGCGCAGTACATCTCGCTCGGCCTTCACCGCAGCGAGCTCGGCCTCAAGCTCGGCAATCCGGCTCTCGGCACTGGTGGCGGCTGTCGTCTCTTGCGCCTGCATCGTGGGTACAGCAATAGACACACGAGATCGCATCTTGGATCTCGAAAACGCACAAAATCGTCTCGCCCTCAATGGAGGCGTACGCGCGACGACTCTCGTTGTCGCCGCAACTCAACGGCGATGCCGTCGAGGAGGTCGTCGAGGGCGCGCTCGCTGATGAGCACGGTCGTGCCCTGCGGATCGAGCGGCTCAGGCAGGACGAAGGTACCTTTGTCGAGCCTCTTGTAGAACACGGCCAGCCCGCCGCGGTCGAAGAAAAAGACCTTGAGGGCAGCGCGCCGTTTGCCGAAGAAAACGAAGAGTGCACCGGAGCGCGCGTCGCGGCCGATGCGCTCCTCCACGATGCCGGCAAGCCGATCAAAGCTCCAGCGAAGATCGATAGGCTCGAGCCCGACGAACACCTCGACGCCATGGGGGATCATCGCGTGTCTTGGCGACCCCGAGCATCGAGTAGCTCGAGGACTGCGGCGAGCGTCGCTCGGTCACAACCGGCGGCAACCTCGACACGGGCGCTGCGAAGCTCGATGAGCACGGGCGGCGGCGGCGAAACGGGGGGCATCGCCTGGGCAGGTGGCGAAGGCCGGCGCAGCACGCGAGCGATGCGCAGCTCGGGGTGTAGCGGTCGGTCATCGGCAAGCCATTGGTAGAGCGTCGATGGCGGGATGCGTTCACGCTGGGCAAATGCCTTGGTGCTCAGGCCGCTTGCCCTACAGGCCACGATGAGACGTCTCCGCTCAGCGAGACTTCGGATGACACCGCGCATGACCACCTCCTCAACGGTTGAGTCATGCTACGCCTCGGCACTGGCCCGCCTCCAGACGGTGTTCGTGCAGCGGATAC
>CAYLXM010000183.1:0-2577 GCA_964387555.1 uncultured Rhodothermales bacterium
CCCACCTGGATTATCCAGGAATGCAGCCGATCTTCTGTTGGCGGGGTCATTTTTTGCTCGAAAATAGCTTCATTTGCTGATATAATTCACATTAGCGCCGGCGTAGCTCAGCGGTAGAGCAATGCTTTTGTAAAGCAAAGGTCACTGGTCCAAATCCAGTCGTCGGCTCCGAATTTTCTTTTTGTTTTTGAGATGAGAAACCGAATGAGCGGTAGTATCCAAAATGTAAATTTTGAGATACGATTAGCGAATCGTGTTACGACAAGCTGAGGTGACGGAGCGGTCAATCGTACGAGACTGTAAATCTCGCGTCCGAAAGGGCTACTCAGGTTCGAATCCTGACCTCAGCACTTGCGGTCTCGTACTTCGCTCAGTCTCGGTGCATAAATCAAGTGTGCACGGCGAATCCTGACCTCAGCACCATGTGCTAGTATCAAAATTCGATTATTTTCTTCCCAAAAATTTAGTTGCCAATTTTCCCATCAGTCCTCGTGATCATTCACGCTTAATGATAATTGATAGAAAAACCGGAAAATTTGAGGATAAACACTTTTATGACATAGTTGAGTATCTGACACCAAACGATGTCCTTGTATTGAACAAAACCAAGGTGTTTCCAGCAAGACTGTTTGTAAATAAAGTAGTCGGTGGAGGCAGAGTTGAAATTCTTTTTCTTGAGGAGACTAAACCCGGAATTTGGAAGGCTCTTACCCATCCGGGACTTAAAATTGGAGCCGGTCTGGTAATTAAAAAAAATCTTTTCGAAGTTGTTGGGCAGGAAAGGATGGAAACATTAATTGACACCCACCTACCAAAAAGCAAATTAATGCATATGTTGCAGATTTATGGACACACCCCCATTCCTCCGTACATTCAGTCTTTGGAGAAAGAAACCGATCTTAGAAAAAAATATCAAACGGTTTATGCCGACAGAGTTGGTTCAGTTGCAGCTCCCACGGCCGGATTTCATTTCACACCAAAATTGTTGGATAAACTAATAAACAAAGGGGTTCAAATTGAATACCTAACCCTTCATGTTGGTCTTGGAACCTTCGCCCCAATTAAAACAAAAGAACTCGAAGATCATCCGATGCATTTGGAGGAATATTTTATTGATAGCCTTACCTTAACAAGGTTAAACAAAGCCAAAAAAGAAGGTAAAAGAATAATTTCTGTCGGCACTACCTCCACCCGCACCCTCGAGGCTTTGTCAAATAACAACGGGTTGTTGAATTCCAAAAAAATGAAGGGGTCCACAAACATTTTTATTTATCCTTCCTATAAATTTAAGTTTGTTGATTCCCTTATTACTAATTTTCACTTGCCAAAATCAACCCTTTTGGCTTTAATTTCAGCATTTGTTAGCTATCCAAACTCGAGTGAAAAATTCCACGATTTTAAAAACTCGCTTATGGGAAAGGCTTACCGCCAAGCAATAGCAAAAAAATACCGATTCTATTCATTTGGAGATGCTTGTCTAATCATATAAACAGCTTTATTTATTTGATATAATTAGCTTCACGCCTGGGTAGCTCAGTGGCAGAGCACGTACTTGGTAAGTACGGGGTCGTGAGTTCAATCCTCACCTCAGGCTCACTCTTTAACTTGTTTTTTGTTCGTGATAGAATACTCCCATGGCCAAGAAAGGTGCACGCGAAATTGTAGCTTTAGTTTGTTCCGTCTGTAAAAATCAAAATTACATTACAGAGAGGAACAAGGTTAACATGGAAACAAAAGCAAAAAAAGGTTCTAAACTGGAGCTCAAAAAATACTGCCGCTTCTGCAGAAAAATGCAATTACACAAGGAGTCGTCTAAGCTAAAGTAACTTCATAACCTACCCGCACACACTACTTATAAGTCGTGAGAAATATCAAAATTGAAGTAATTTATCTTAAAAATCTGCAAGATTTTATCTTATAGTTTATTGACTTTTGCCTCATTTTAGGCTATTATTCCCCTATCACCAATTGCGGTGAAATTCAATTAAGTTCTTTAATAAGGAGGCTAGTGTGGCAAATTTTTCGAAATCTTTCGAAACGGTTGTACCAAACCATGGGGGAAAAGAATCAGTGGTATCTGTTTGTTTTCTTCTCGTCGATGCCCGAAGGCGGGTGGAGCTATTATATAACTGGATGGCAGCTATAACTCTTAGCAGAAACGGGATTCCGTTTCATAATGAAAACAAAACCAATGAGTCAGCAATCGAGCTGATAGACAATTTAGTGGCAGAGGTTCGGCGAGAATTGCTGGAAAAGTATTCGGGCAGCAATGTCGATTCTGTACCTATAGTTGCGTTTTTGGAAACAAAAAGGGACGAATTTGTTCGATCCCTGCCGGTCGAAATAATGAAGGAAAAAAGACGCTAGTCGTCTAAAGCCACCAAAACTGGGGTGTTTTTAAAAAACACAATTTAGAAACACCCCAGGCTTTACCCTCGCTCCCCAATCCTCTATTGTGATAAAATCGAACTTATCTAGGGGTGTCGTTCAGTGGTAAGCACATCGTCCTTCGGACGGAAGCGGAGCTTGGCCACTGCACTCCAAAAAACAAAGGGGTGTCGTTCAGTGGTAAGAAAA
>CAYLXM010000184.1:0-2548 GCA_964387555.1 uncultured Rhodothermales bacterium
AACTGCTCGAAACGGAGCAGGAACAGCCGTTCCGGCGCAACCTGGCCGCGCACCAGTTCGAGCGTTCGGTAGAGTCCCTCGAAATAGGCAATCGCGCGCTCCGGCGATTGCCCGCGCTTGCTGCTGGTGGCGACGCTGGCCAGGGCGTCGTAGGGATTGCGCACCACGTGGATGAAGTAGGCCGGAGCGAACCGCTGGAGCAACGCGGCGGTCAGCCAGGGGCGCGCCTGCACGCTCAGCAGGAAGCCCTCGCCGTGCTTGTCGCCGATCACCCGAAGGTCACGGAAACGTCCCTGCCATTGGCCCGGGACCGCGTGGGAATAATGGATGTGTCGGCGGCCTCGCGCGGCCTCGCGGCGGGCATTTGCAGCCAGCAGGCAGAGCACTTGGCGGCGGCTGAAACGGGCCGCCTGGTACCGGGGAACACCGAGCTCGTGCGCCACGACCATCTGCGGGTGGGCGTCGAGCAGCGCGCCGATCAGGCTGTGCCCGTTGCGCGGCGCGCCGATGAACAGGCAGTGCCGCTCGATGCCGCGGAAGGCAGAACGGGGGCGGAGGGCCGCCGCGCCGGACAGCGCGAAATCGCGCGCGAGCCGGGCCAGGTCAAGCCAAAGGGGAACCTCGGGATATGCCACCGCGCCATTCTAACCGTCCGCGGCCGACGGAAAAACTGCTGCCCGCAATTGCCTCCACGCGTGTTCGTAGGAAACAATAGGCCGGCGCAAAGGCCGCAAGCCTGCAATAACCGGGATAAACAATTTGGCCACGCCGCGGTTTTCGATCGTCATACCCACCTACCAGCGCCCGGAGGGCCTGCGCAACTGCCTGAGCGGCATCCTGGCCCTGACCGCGCCGCGCGACAGTTTCGAGGTGATCGTGGTCGACGACGGCAGCGCCGTCGATCCCGCCTACGTGGTGGAGACCTTCCGGGGCGACCTCGACCTGACCCTCGTCCGCCAGCCCGAAAACCGCGGTCCGGCCTCGGCCCGCAACACCGGCGCCGCCCGTGCCGTCGGCGACTACCTGCTGTTCATCGACGACGACTGCATTCCGACCCGCGACTGGCTCGAGCGCCTGGCCGCGCACCTGGGCGAGAATCCCGCCTGTGCCGTTGGCGGCACCTGCCACAACAGCCTCACCGAAAGCCTGTATTCGGCCGCGCAGCAAATGCTGATGGATTACCTCTACGAATATTACAACGGCGATGCGCGCCACGCCGGTTTCTGCCCCACCAACAACCTCGCCGTCCCGCGCCGGGCCTTCCTGGAGCTGGGCGGCTTCGACACCTCGTTTCGCTTCGCGGCCGGCGAGGACCGGGAATTCTCGGCGCGCTGGACGGCGCACGGCGCCGGCCTGATTTTCGTCAAGGACACGCCGGTGTATCACCAGCACGTCATGGGCCTGAGGTCATTCCTGCGGATGCACTTCCATTACGGCCGCGGCGCGCGGCGCTTCCGCCGCCAGCAGTCCGCTGACAGCGTCCACCGGACGTTCGAGCCGGGCCGCTTTTACTGGGGCCTGATCGTCTATCCCTTCCGGCGGACGTCCGCGGGCGAGGCCAGCGCCCTGTGTTTGGCGCAGGTACTCTCGCAGGCGGCGCACACCGCCGGCTACCTGAGGGAAATCCTGGGGGAGCGATCCCCGCAGGGATGACCTTGCCTGGGCGGCCTCAGGCGGTATGCTGCGGTCCGGTAGGTTGGCCTTTGGCCGCGCCGAACCACAGTTCCAGCACCAGCAGGTTCCACAGCAGGTGGGCCTGCTGCGGCTTGTGCGACGGCCCTTCGTCCAGCATGGCCTGCAAGGCGCGCGGTTCGAACAGCCCGCGCTCGCGGGCCGCGCGGCTGGCCAGGGTATCGTGCAGCAGCGGCCGCAGCGGGCCCGCCAGCCATTGGTCGAGCGGCAGACCGAACCCCCGCTTGCCGCGGCTCAGCACGGCCGGCGGCAGGCGCCCCCTCAAGGCTCTGCGCAGCAACCATTTGCCGGTGCCGTGGCGCAGCTTGTAACGGCCTGGAATGGCGGCGACGAAGGCCGCGAACTCGTGGTCGAGGAACGGCGAGCGGCCTTCGACCGCGTGCGCCATGGCCGCCACGTCCAACTTGAGCAGCAGGTCGTCGGCCAGGTAGGTCTGCTGATCGACGTCCAGCATCGCGTTGACCGGGTCGCGCGCGCCGGAACTGCCGAGCAGGCCGGCCAGCAGGCGCACGGGATCCTCGAGTTCGACCGCATCGCGCAATCCCGGGGCATACAGCCGCCCGGCGGTGGCCTCGTCGCAATGCAGCAGCCAGCGCCCGTACACCTCGTCCAGCGTTGCTTCCCGCGCGGTCAGCAGGTCGGCGGCGCCGCGCAGCGGGTGGGCGCCGGGCAGGGCGGTCGGCAGGACCTTGTGCAGCATTTGTCCCAGGGCCCGGCGCAGCGGCCTGGGCAGCAGCCAGGCACGGCGGGCGATCTGGTGCTTGCGGTAGCGTTGATAGCCGGCGAAGGCCTCGTCGCCGCCCTCGCCGGACAGCGCCACCGTGATGTGGCGGCCGGCCATCTCGGCCAGGCACCA